>JBJHCF010000018.1:0-90330 GCA_050506795.1 Opitutia bacterium | reverse complement strand
AGACAGAGACCAGGCTGTATTGATGGGAGTGGTGTGGTCGATGAACGGTATGGGCGAACAGAACCTGTTGGTCGATTGGTTCTACGCCGCGCAGGAGTTGGTGCTGCGGGAAGGCCGAAACGAACCAAACCACGGTCCGGCGGGCTTCCTCCGACTGGTCGACCAGTCCGATCGTGCGGAGAAATCGGATCTACTCGCCGTACTCGCTGCCGACGAGCGCTTTTTCCTGACTGACTGGCCTGTCCTCCGGGTCATGTTGGAGATGACAAATGCGGAGTTACGTCGGCCGTTGGTCTCGCCGGACGAGATGTTCGATGGGCGACGAGGAGACAACACCGAGGCCCTGGCCCGATGGCGGGGGCTTCTTCGCGAACATTTTTCGAAAGCCGAGCCGGCTTTGGACGACCCGGAGAAGTTTGACCGCGAGCTGAGCGACTAATGGGAGGAAGATTTACCTGGCAGGATCTGGGACTGAAGGATGTTACCGTCAGGAGTGTAAAATGAAAACAAGATGCGTCAGGCTGCTGTCTCCACAATTTCTGTCGCTCGTTTACGTTCAGCTGACGATTGACGAAGAACGGGCTCGGTTTGCTTCTGGGATCAGTTTGAAGAATGGTTTTCGAAAGGCGTTTTGGCTGGGTCTTCTCTGCTGGGCAAGCAATGCGTCGTTTGCTGAGGAGCTCGATTATTGGGATGAGCAGGGAATTGCGCGGGTGTCCTCGGAGGTAATCCGCGGAGGTGACGGCGGAACGGAGGAGGGCCGGGAGCGAATGGAGGAATTGTTTGGAGAGTTCATTCACGAACCGTCTGATTCGGCCGAACTGGAGGGAGGAATCTATCGGTTCATCCTGGAAAAGAAATACAATGCACCGATCGAACGCCTGAAGGTCGTCGAGTTTTCTCCCACGACCAAAGTTCTCTGGTTCGACTGGGAGTTGCGCTGGTGGGGAAGCTTCAACGTTGTTGAGATCTCCGCGGATGGTGAGCCGATCTACTGGTACGATATACTCCAGCCGCCTACGGCGCAAAGCATCGAACGCGTTCGGGTACTGCACCTGAACGGTCGCCCATGGCTGGAGGTTATAGATCGCACGCACCAGGGGAATGGGATGCTGTATCTTTACGAGGTGAAGGATGGCTTTGTTAGAAAGCACTTGAATACTCGCGTCAGGACCAATCTGGGCGGTCTGCGTTTTTCTCCGTCCCTCGCCCGAATCGAATACCGCGACGTGACCGGAAATGGCTACGTCGACGTGGTCGTAAGCGCGGAATGGATCGACGAGCGCGGGGACGGGGGAACCCGGACGGGCGACTATTACCGGGAGTTTCATTATCGGCACGGCACCTTCTCGGAAGACCGGGCGAAGCGGAAGGATTATCCGGAGTTCCCTTCGTCCACAGGCCAACAATAACAGCGGCGCGACGGACGAAGATAAAAGCGCTCAACCTGGAAAAGCGATTCGATGCGATTGTCATCTCGGAGACGGCGAAAATCAGGATCTCCTCTCTGGCCGAGGTCCCGGAGATAATCGAGACCTTGGCTATAACCAGACCTTGATCCAAATCCATTTGGAGGTACATTTTCTATCATGAAGAAAGCGAAGGCGGCCGATCTGCGGAATGAATTTCCCCGCGTGGCGCGGTGGATTGACGAAGGCGAGTCGGCCCAGATTACCCGGCGCGGCCGTATATTCGCGATACTTTCTCCGCCTGAAAGGCAGGCGGACACTCCGCGAAATTGGCCGGATCTGAAGAAGCGGCTGGAGAAGGCATTTCCGAAGGGCTCCTTGAATGGCCGGAGCGAAGAAACGGTTGATTACATCCGTGGCGATCGGTGAGGCGTTATTTCGACACGGCCGTTCTGATGAAGCTTTATGTTCGGGAGGCGAACAGCGACGAAGAGGTTGCGCGGGGATAAATCCCATTATCAGTAAATATGGCAAGAGATAACGGAATCGAGCGGAGCGAGCGGGAATGTTTTGTGGCTTCGAATGGGGCGCGTTTGTGGTCTGTCTCCATCGGGAGTGGAACGCCAGGGATCTATGAAGCAGGTCTGAGTGGCCGGATTGGGCTCTCTCGACCCTTATTCCTACCTTGTCAGATTCACCCAACCCGGCGTAGCCGGTACCAATCAGGAGTGGAGGGCGGCGCTCCCGCGCCGCCGCAAGGTGTGCCCGACGTGGTGGCCGTTGCGAAGGGGAGTGATCACCACGTCCGCTTTTTGGTCGCCCCCGGCCATGCGGGAGCATTGCCCTCCAGAAGGTCTTGCGCGATTTGCGCAAGATTTCAGAACTAAGGGACTAAAACCAGGCTCCGGACCAATGCTTTGCTGAACGGTGATGGTTGTCACACGGACCCACGCCCTCGACGAGCTCAGACCGGTGAGAGCTCACGGAGATGCGTCCGGTTGAATTCTCCGTGGCTTTGTGGCTTCGTGTGAGCCCAATATCCGCATTTGCGGTTCCCGTCGCCCAGAGGGCACCCGCCGGAAACCGTCCCTTTGGGACTCGCGTTCGCTCACCATCTACGCGCTGCCGCGCTTCGTCCGATGTACTAAAGAATTCATAACAACATAACAAAGCAGAATTATTGGCAAGATTTGACATTTCTGGTCAATATGACCATTTTTATTCCATGCAGGTAAAAATCCACGAAGCCAAAGCGAGGCTATCCCGTTTGATTGCCGCCGTTGAGTCCGGCGAGGAGGTTGTCCTGTCGCGTCACAACAAGCCGGTTGCGCGGATCGTACCGGCGAAGCGGCCCAAACGTTCGCGGATCGGCGGACTGACCGGGCGGCCGTTCCGAATGGGAAAAGGGTTTGATAGTCCGGCTCGAAATTCAGCGATCGCCGACGATTTCGGCGTCCCAAAGCAATGAAGCCGACAGCCGTGAATGGGTGGCTGTTGGACACCCACGCCGTACTTTGGATGTTGTACGGCGACAAGCGTCTGAGCAAATCCGCCAGAAATCGGATCGACGATGAGTTGCCAGTCTTTTATTCAACGGTCAGTTTTTGGGAGATCGGTCTAAAGCGCTCCGGCCAGGGATTCGATTTTTTTATCGAAGATGATTGGGATTTGCTTCTGCCTCGTGAATTGAAGAAAGCCGAAGTCATACGGATCGATCTCGAGGCCCCCGATTGCAGGAGAATGGAGGATTTGCCCCTACACCATCGCGATCCCTTCGATCGTATGCTGATCGCCCAGGCGCTTGACCGACGGATCGGAGTTATATCCAAAGATCCTGTTTTTGACGAATACCCGGTGCTTCGAGCGTGGTGAAGTGTTTCTTTGGAGACTTCTTTGTCATTAAGCTATTTAGTATGGTTGAGGAATGGCGGCTGAAGCACGCCGCTACGTTATTCGGGATTGTTCTTATGAAAATTCTACCATTTGGGAAATGAGGATAGAAAGAGCCAGCCCTGAGGATGCCGCCGAACTCACCGGGATAGCCTTTGAGGCGAAGCGGCACTGGGGGTATCCGGAAAAGTGGATTCAGCGATGGACGAACCTTCTGACCATCGCGCCGGATTTTATCAGGACGAATCCCACTTTTATCGCTGTTATCGATCGCGAGACCGTCGGGTTTTGCGGACTTTGCTTTAAGGGCCATGAGGCGGTTCTGGAACATCTGTGGGTCCGCTCACCCTGGATGGGGCGTGGAGTGGGCCGGATCCTGTTCGAGGTTGTCGAAAGGGTCGCTCGCGAAAATGGCGCTACGCGTTTGAAAATCGAAAGTGAAGCAAACGCCGAGGGTTTCTACCGCCGAATGGGAGCGAAGGTATGTGGACGGAACCCGGCATCGATGGATGGTGAAGAACGATTCCTTCCGATTCTGGAAAAGGTTCTTTAACGGGCTAAAATGGGACCTTGACGATACGTATACCTGTGCTAGGATTACACGTATGACGAAGTTGACTCTATCCTTGCCCGAGGAAACTATTGCGAAGGCGAAACGTTACGCCCGAAAGCACGGAACGAGCGTTTCGGCGCTGTTCGCCAAGTCTGTTGGGGAGTTGGCCTCATCGGACGAGGAAGTGGAAGACCTGTTGAAGCGTTTTCCAGACATGCGGAAGGTTGTGGGCGTTGCTCAAAAAATGGAGCCCTTCGATGAACGGTCGGCACATATACTGAAGAAGCATGGATAGGCTGCTGTTCGACACGAACGTTGTCCTTGACGTGCTGGCTCGTCGTGCGCCCCATTTGACTGATTCCCTGTGCTGTATAGCACTGGCTCGAGCGAAGAGGGCCGTTGGCGCGGTCACTGCCCTCACTCTTTCCGATGCCTCCTACGTTTGCAGGAAACAGGATTATGATGAGGTTCTTTCAGCTTTCTCGGCAATGCGCTCCTATCTCGATGTCGCTTTGCTAAACGGCGTGATCGTCGACAATGCGATTCGTCGCCGACTTCCCGATTTTGAGGATGGTCTTCAATGGGCGGCTGCGCGGGCGTGGAAGGCGACCCATTTGATTACCCGCAACGTCGATGACTTTCCACGGAGTCGCGGCATGCGGATAGTTTCTCCAGCGGCCTATCTGGCGAGTCGTGGAATTGGGCGCGATTGAGCGGTGCTTTTTGAATTATGGGACTTGCTGTAGAGTTGCATCTCGATGAGCCGGGCGCGGACGCGATCCGTAGTCTGATGAACGGATGTGGATCGACTTTGTCGAAAATCGGCGGTGCGCCGCACATCAGTCTTGCTGTTCTGGATGACACCGATCGCCGCTCACTGGCCGGAGAAGGATATGCGGCGCGGACCTCGCCTGGAGTTTAAGGGAGGGGGGGATTATCCTTTATGAAAAGTGGGCCGTAATCTGTTGCGAATTGACCGCTACCAATGTTTTTTGCCATGAGATATACGGAATTTAGAGATTCGATTCGGAATGCACTTCAACGGTGTCCGTCCGGGATGACCTGGAAGGAACTGAAGCAATCCCGCGAACTGCCTTACACCCGACCGTGTCCGGAATGGGTTGGCAGGCTTGAAAGAGAAATCGGGCTTCTTCGAAAGGAGAAGAAGGGGAATGCTCTAATTTGGAAGGTTCGTGGTTCCAAATGAATCTTCCCGGTATCGATACAGCTGAAAAGTGGCGCGCGACCTTTCGGATCAAAGACTTGTTCGAGGAGCGCCTTGGCCGTTCGATTTACAGTTTGCTGCCGGGTGTGGTGGATAATAGTTTTGAGCGGTTATGATCGAAGAATTTTGGGCCCCTTATGACGGTGCCGGTGAACCACTTGGCCGGACGGTCGGCCGGGAGGAGCCGATGGCGGAAGTTCGGCGTTTGTGGCCCAATGTCGGGGCTCAGGAGTTGACGCCGATTGGCGATGGATGGACGTGCGACACCTATGAGGTGGACGGACGGTGGATCGTTCAGTTTCCGCGAACGGCGTATGCCGAAGAGGCGATGTTGAAGCAGCGACGGGTGCTTCCTGTACTCGCGCGGCGATTGCCAGCGCCCATACCGTCCCCTGTTCCGGCTTCAGATCCTGATGCGGCTGCGACGCTTTATTGGAAAATCGACGGGGCGGCGTTTACCGAACAGCCTGAAGCGGGATGGCCGGAGCAATTGGGAATCCTGTTGCGGGAGCTCCAGGCGATATCGCCGTCCTTACTCGGGCTGCAGGACCGGTCCGCCGATGAGCTCCGGCAGCAGCGGAGCAGACAACTGGACGTTTTCAGCAAACAGGTGCTGCCGCTTCTCGGACGCGAAGAGCGAGAGCAACTCCAGCAGCTTTTCAGCGAACACATCCGGGAGGAAACGCTGTGGGAGTTCGAGCCGGTCCTAGCTCACAACGACCTCGGACCCGCGCATATTCTCGTCAATGAGTCAGGCAAGCTCGCCGGCGTGATCGACTGGGAGGAACTCGCCGCGGGAGATCCCGCAGTTGATTTTGCCTGGATGCTCGGAGAGTATCCGGAAATCGGCCGTCGCATGCTCGACGCTGCCTGCATCGAGCGCGATGCGGGATTCCACAAGCGGGCGCGGTTTAATTATTTGCTTATGCCCTTTCACGAAGTCATTTACGGTCAAGTGAGTGGGCAACCGGAGTTTATCGAGAGCGGACTTCACGGGATTCGCTCCCGGCTTTTCAAGTATCAGGAGGAAAGATCCGGGTAATTACGACTGACCTGGACGAATGGACTTATGTCGCCAGGGGCGTTCCGCCAAAAATTATCATCAATGTCTCGGAGGGAAAACAAAGCGTCAAATTGGGAGCTGGAGTGTCAATAAAATACATATTATTAGCTACTTTGGTTGGTAGTGTCATGCCCTTTTCGGGGAGAATTGACGTGGCGAAAGCGGTGGAGGCGGAAGACGGAAGAAGCAATGTGGGCATTGAGAGCGACGAACTTTTCGCATGGATTAATACATTGCCGATAAGCGATGATGAAACACGAAAAAATGAAGTGACCCTGAGGGTGGAGCGTGATGAAGGACCATACTTGGTGGGAGAGCCTATATTTGCGAGAGCCTTACTTATAAACGGTAAGGACGAGCCGATTACGATCCCATGGAGTCTCGGCAGTAGGGGGAAGATTGAATTTGATATAAGAGGGCAGGATGGAAGAATAATTGAACGTATTGTTCATGAAATGGCAGATGCTGACGGCGCAAGGGCTATTACAATTCCGTCGAACTCGAAATACATACACTTGTTTGACTTGAAGTATCACTATGCCATCGTGGATTCCGGAAGGTACCAAGTAAAGGTATTCTATGAAAGCGGAGGAAAGTATCTTGAGACCAAACCTCAGGGTGGTTTGAGATGGCATCCGGCATGGGAAGGAAGGTTAACGTTTGATCTTGGAATGTTCGAAGTTGTAGATCCGGAAAAAACGGTTGATATCGACGCGTTGGATCGACTCAGGGTGCCCCTTCGCGGTTCCGAGAGGAAATATAGATATGCGCTTATGTTTGATGTCGCAACGAGAGAGAACCCAGATTTCATTAAGGAATACTCCACAAGCCGCTATACCGCTTATCTTTTGTTCGAAATGGCTGAAGGAGCAATGCGGCGCGATCAATGGCGGCGACAGGAACGCGCGCAACGAGCGTTGGAGTTTCTTGAAAGAATCGACATGGATGACTATCCCGGTCTGTTCCGTGAACTGGTCCTTCACCGAATGATCGTAGCTCATATAGGGGCGGGATCGGATAAGGACGTCGTAAAACCATTGGTAGAAAGATTTCGTGTGGAGTTTCCCGGGAGTCCTTACGAGCTGCCTGACGAGGCAAAAGGGATGCTGCCGTAGACTGCCCCTCCATTCCAAAAGGTGTTTGAAAACCACCAGTTTGTAAGTTACAACAGCTCTTCGGTATAAATATTACGATCCATCATACGGGCTGGAGTACACAGTCAAGCGAGTCGCCGAGGGTGGAGGGTTATCTCCCCGGATCCGGTTTTCGATAGTTACGGCCTGCGGCGGATTTTGTGAAGTGGGATTTGATCTCATAATCGGAGCGGAAGCCGGTATGGCGCAGTAGGATTGTCCTATGAATTGGCAAATTTCCGGAAAATTTGCCAACTATGTGTTCGGAATTGCTCCGTGCGGCAGGGTCGAAATGGTTTTACTGATCATGAAGAAATCAGAGATTCAAAGAGACGAACAGCGCGAACAGCGGATCGCCGCCGAGGCGATTGTCGATGTGTATGGTGCGGAGGAGCAAGCGATGGGTTGGTATTACTACCTGGAAGAGCGTATTCAATTTCCCGTTACCGAGATCTGCGCCGAAAGGCGCATGACATCGCCGTTGCGCAAAGGGGATCAGATTGACGTTTTGCGCATGGCGCCCGAAGAGGAATGTGAAAGAGAAATATTCTTCATGATCCAGTGGGAGAAGGATGGATTGGGCGTCCCGCTGTCTCAGCTTCTACCGATCGACAGTACTGATGATGAAACGATCGAGGCAGTCGAGGATTGGCATTATTGGGTGAAGGTGGGATATGAGTTTTAGGAGTCTGTCGGCGAAGTCCGACAGACTCTTAGGAAGGCGAATTCTGAATTCAACGAGCAACGATGCTGATATCATGAAGATACATAGGCTCACCGGGAGAGATTGGAAAAGGGGAAGGGATATTCGCCTGCGAGCGCTTCGGGATTCACCCGATGCGTTTGGTTCCACTCTTGAGAGAGAGGTTTTGTTTTCCGAGTCCGACTGGATTTCGCGCTTGGATCGGAAAGATGCGGTCACTTTTGTCGCGGCCTCTGATGAGGGAAAAGACCTGGGACTTGTAGGCGGGGCGCCCTATGGCGCCGACGCCGGTCTTTTCTCCATGTGGGTGGATCCCGCAGCGAGAGGGCGGGGCGTCGGAACGATCCTGGTCAAAGCGGTGATTGAATGGGCAATTGAGATGGGTTATTCAAAGGTTCGCCTCGACGTGGGAGACCACAATTTGCCCGCCACGGCATTTTACGAAAGGAATGGGTTCACTGCCACCGGAGTGACCGGCACACTCCCGCCGCCGCGGGAACATATCACAGAGCACCAACGGGAACGGGACCTCCAGGCGTGAGTCCACATTGCTCATGTTTTATCTAACGGGAGCTGCTTTGAAACCCAGCGAGGTAAAGCCTCAGACCAGCAGTAGTGCACGCATCTTGCGTGCGAAACTCACGCTAGAAGCGTGATCTACTTCTTTCAACCTGATTTGAAAAACTTGACTCAACTACAACAGGTTTCCGCTTTTCAGGACTCTAACCGTCCCATTGGTCTAAATCTCAAGCGTTTTCAACACGACACCCACCTCGTGCCGATTGCGTACCAGCCTCCATTCATCAGAACACAATGCATTCACGAGCCTGTTATCGTGACTCACAATGAGAAATCCGGATGGACATTCGCGCAACGCCGCTTCCAGGCATTCAATGGAGGGCAGATCGAGGTGATTGGTCGGTTCATCGAGTATTAGGAAGGCGGGTTTTCTCATGATGCCTTCGGCCAGCAGGAGTTTACGCAGTTCTCCCGGACTCGGGGTTGCCGTCCGCAACAGGTTCTTCGGGTCGGAGCCGAGCCGACGGACAATTCGCATGAGCATACCCAGGCGCTCATTGGGAATAGATCGCAAGGATTTCAGGAGAGTCCGCGACGCGGCGATCGAAACCTCTTGCGGCAGATACAGTACATCTTTGGCCGGAATCAACAAGTGATCGAGGATATGACCGACAAGTGTGGACTTTCCGCAGCCGTTGGGACCGGTTAGCGCGATGCGGGCTTTCGGATTGATTTCCACTCTGGGAATCGTCAGGGAGCGTGCCGGACCGAGCGGAATAACGGTTTCGTTGAGTGCAGCGACATGGGTTCGCCTTGAAGGCGGGCCTCCCATCCAGATGCCGGTTCCATAATCCTTTTGTACAGAGAGCTCATCCAGTTTTTCCCGTAACTGGCCCAGGCGTCCGTCCAACTGACGCAACCGCCTCCCATCTTGTCCGTCGGCGCCCGAGACCCGTGCCCGGTTCTTTTTGAAACGGGCGTCATGGTCCTTGATCGGCAGGCCCCGTTTCGATCGTTTTTTGTGCGAACGGGAAGCCTCCTTTCGGTAATGCCGGGCGGTAGCTTCGAGGCTCTCCTGTTCCGCTCGTAACTGCTTGAGTTTGTCGAGTGTGTGCTGCCGTTCCAGCCGAATTGCTTCCCTGCCAGCGGAAAAGCCGCCCGATCGGATCGTGGATTGACCGCCATCAAGCCACAAACACTGATGGCACAGCTGGTCGAGCAGATCGCGGTCGTGGGTGACAATCAGTCCGATTCCGGCGAAGGACTCAAGCGCATCGACGAGAAGGCCGCGCGTTTCGCCATCGATGTGATTGGTCGGTTCGTCCACAACCAGGAGATCGGGCGCCTGCCAAAGCGCAGTGCCGGTCTGAAGCCGTTTGCGCTCCCCGTGACTCAGGGACTGCCAGCGGGACAACCAATCCTCGCCGATGCCGAGCTTGCCTCGAAGAATGCACGCATCCGGGTCGCTATCGTCCACGAATTCCGGCATCCCCGCCGAAGGATCGTCGGTTCGCTGCGGACAGTAGAGCCAGGAGTCGGGTCGGTTAATCGTTCCGCGATCCGGTGTCAATTCACCGATGATCAGGCGCAGAAGCGTCGTTTTCCCGGAGCCGTTGGCCCCGCAGATTCCTGTCCATCCGGGAGTGCAGGTTAGATTCAAGTTGGTGAACAGGGGATGGGGAAGGGACTCGAACTCGAAGTCCAATCCCTTCACGAAAAGGGTCTTGATAGTCATGACAAATCTGGAGAATGTGCGGACGGGCCGCAGGTAAATACCGTGTCCCGGATGGGACACACAAATACGATTCCCGCGGCACGGCGCTTGCAGCCGGCCGCCAGGACGATGGGTGTCTTACCAGATTCTCAGATGGTCGATCATGACTGTTCGAGTTTCGGAGCGAAAGCAGGGGGTCGGACCCGCCCTCATTCCTCTTGAAACACCAGGCAGGATGACGTTCAAGAAAAATCCGAGTCAATAAAGCGCCGCCTGAAATGATGGCTCTTGACGTCCGGCGATGATGTAATAACAGTAATAACTAATGAAAACGACGATCAAGGTGACACGGATCGGAAACTCGCGCGGTATTCGTCTGAGCAAGAGACTTTTGCAACGCTATGGCATTGAAGACAGCTTGATTTTGGAGGAGACAACGGATGCAATCGTTCTTAAGCCTTCGCGCGGCAAACAATATACGTGGGAGGAGACCTACAAGGCCATGGCGGAGGAGGCGGAGGATTGGAGCGACTGGGAAGCTTTGGCCGATGAGGGAGTCGCCGATGAAGATTGAGCGGTTTGGGATATACTGGGTCAATCTCGATCTCGTTATCGGTTCCGAAATCAATAAAACGCGTCCGGTCGTAATTGTGAGCGATAATCTTATGAACCGGCACCTGGAAACGGTGGTCGGTTGTCCGCTCACTTCCCGGCTCCATCCCAAGTGGCGCAGTCGAGTGCGGATCAAATGCGACGGCCGTCCAGCCGAAATCGCGGTGGATCAGATACGCACGCTCAGCAAACGCTGGATTTTGTCCTGCATCGACCAGCTTTCCCCGGAAAAGAGCGAGGAGTTGTGCGGGAAGATCCGCGAGATGTATGGGTGACGAACGTCAGAAGTGCGTTCTGGAAAACGTGAAACTGCGTACGTTTGTATCGACCGATGCCGAAGCGTTGGTCTCGGTGTACCGGGACGCGGTCCGGACTCTCGGGCCGCAGGCGTATTCGTACCGGCAGGTGGCGGTATGGGCGCGTTACCCGGAGGATATCGAGGAGTTTCGAGACCGCCTCTCGCGTGGCCGAACGGTCGTCGCCGAACGCGGAGGGAATATCCTGGCGTTTGGGCAACTCGATCCGGACGATCACCTGGCGTTCCTGTATTGCAAAGGCGAATTCAGCCGAAAGGGGATCGGCTCTGATATTTACGACGACCTGGAAGCCCACGCGTCCCGGACGGGAGTGCAGCGGCTCTTTACCGAGGCGAGCCGGATCAGCCGGCCCTTTTTTGAAAAGAAGGGTTTTCGAATAGTTGAAGTGGAAACGGCCACCAGGTGCGGAGTTGAGTTTGAGCGATTTCGTATGGAAAATATCCTGCGATTCGATACAAAAGAATCATGCTGAAACCGATTAAACTGAAGGCCGGGGATCGTGTGGCGGCGGTTCAGCGTTTGAGAAACCGAATTGAAATCGGAATCGCGCCTCTGCTTCCTGGAGGGCGGCGCTCCCGCGCCGCCGGTGCGGGAAGGATGCCTGCGCTCCCGGGCCGGCGGCCATGCGGGAGCATGGCCCTCGTGGGGAACGGCCGATGCGATTAAGCTAAGCTCCTTCGATCCACCGCCTTAACCGAGTGCCATTCGGACTGGAGTCCTGAAAAGCGGAAACCTGTTGTAGTTGAGTCAAGTTTTTCAAATCAGGTTGAAAGAAGTAGATCACGCTTCTAGCGTGAGTTTCGCACGCAAGATGCGTGCACTACTGCTGGTCTGAGGCTATGCCTCGTTAGGAAGAGTTGTGGAAAATGAAGGAAAAGAAATTGTCGCCAAAGTTTCAAGTTTGGGTGGACGCTCGGAAGCGCTTCCGCCTGTCGCACGCCCACGTGCAGATGGCTAGGGAGATCGGGTTGAATCCAAAAAAGTTCGGCAAACTCGCCAACCACAAACAGGAACCGTGGAAAGCGCCCTTGCCCGATTTCATCGAGTCCCTGTACTTCAAGCGTTTTGGCAAGGAAAAGCCGGACGAGGTGTTTTCCATTGAGGAATTGGTGAAGAAACAAAAGCAGAAGCGAGAGGAAAGGAAGAAGCGGAAAGCCGAGGGAATCAAAGCCGACTGTGAGGACACAGACCCGAATTGCCATTAGAAAAATTAATATAACATGGGCTTGACTTGTTGATCTGCTAATCTAGAATCTGCTGACACGATATGAGCCCGATCCTCTTTGTAGCTAAAGAGGTGCACGATCGAGAGAAGCGTGTCGCCGTGGTTCCGGCCGGCGTCGGAACATTGGCGGAGCTTTCGTTCGAAGTGTGGGTTGAGAAAGGATGCGGCGCTGCGGCGGGATTTGCAACCGAGGCCTACGCACGGGAGGGGGCGGTAATCGTGGAGTCGGCTGAGGAAGCCCTTCCGCGTGCCGAAGTGGTCCTTCGGGTGCGGGCGCCTCAGCCGGAGGATTTGGGTCGATCAAAGCCGGGGTCGCTTCAGGTGGGGTTGATGAACCCGTTCCGGGGCGGCGACTGGGGCGATCGGTTGGCTGAGTCGAAAGTGGCCGCGGTTTCTTTGGAGTTGGTTCCTCGCACCTCGATCGCCCAGACGATGGACGTAATGAGTTCCCAGGCCAGTTTGGCCGGCTATGCGGGGGTTCTGTTGGGAGCCCGTAATCTGGGATGCGTGCTGCCGATGATGATGACCCCGGCCGGGACGCTACGGCCCGCGCGCGTGTTTGTTTTGGGAGCAGGAGTCGCCGGATTGCAGGCGATTGCCACCGCGAAACGTTTGGGGGCACGTGTGGAGGCATTTGATCCTCGCCCGGGAGTGGAGGAGCAGGTGCGTTCGCTTGGAGCGCAGTTTTTTCACCTCGACCTCGGTGAGGTGCGGGAGGCCGGCGGTTATGTCGGCGAACTGACCGGGGAGCAGTTAATGGAACAACGGGAAGGTTTGCTCAAAGCGTTGCGCGAAAGCGATTTGATCATCACCACGGCCCGGGTCTTCGGAAGGCCGTCCCCGTGCCTGATTACGGCGGCAATGCTGGAGCAGTTAAGGCCGGGGACGGTGGTGGTGGACCTTGCGGTGGGTTCGGGTGGAAACGTCGAGGGCAGCGAGCCGGGCAAGACGACCGTGACAGCCAATGGGGTGATGCTGATTGGGAACGATCCGATGGAATGTGAGGTCGCTCGTGGCGCTTCGATCCTCTTCAGCTCAAACCTCGGTAATTTTTTGCGTCACATCCGATCGGGTGAGGGAACGCAACGTTCCTGGAACTGGGATGACCCGATTCTGCGGGATTGTCTGCTGACCCGCGACGGGAAAGTGGTGAACGCGCGTCTAAACGGCAAATAAGAATTCCATCGACTCAACCGGAGGCACCTATGGAAACCCTGATCCTGCTTCTCTTTGTTTTCGCGCTCGCGACCCTGCTTGGCTTCGAGTTGATTTCGAAGGTACCATCGCAGTTGCACACACCGCTGATGTCGGGAGCCAATGCGATTTCCGGAATAACGATCGTCGGCGCTTTACTGGCGGCCGGATCTTCTTTGGAGTCTGCCGGCATCCTGGTTCCGGCGCTGGGTTTTCTCGCCCTGGTTCTGGCCGCAATCAATGTGGTCGGCGGATACATGGTGACGGATCGCATGTTGGGCATGTTCGGCAAGAACAGAAGAGGAGGCAAACAGTGAGCGATTACGCTATAAACCTGGGCTACATTGCAGCTGCGATACTTTTCATCCTGGGGATCAAGCGTCTTGGAAACGTCAACACAGCTCGCCGCGGGAACCGTTTATCGGCGGTGGGGATGTTGTTGGCGGTGACAATCACCCTCTTCGACCGGCAGATCGTTTCCTTCCCCGTCATTCTCGGGGGATTGGCGGTGGGAGGTCTGATTGGCGCCGTGATCGCCCGAAACGTGCGGATGACCGCTATCCCGGAAATGGTTGCGCTGTTTAATGGATTCGGCGGTTTGGCCAGCCTTTTGGTCGCGGTTGCCGAGGTGGAGAAGTATCGCTTCGCGGCGACCTCGGAGCCGCTCGCCGGGGTTGGGCTTCCGGGCTTTGTTGCCGCTGCGGCGGCCTTTGCGGTTTTGATAGGTGGAACGACGTTTACCGGGAGTCTGGTGGCCTTTGGAAAACTGGCGGGCAAGCTGTCCGGCCGACCGCTGCTTTTCCGGGGGCAGAACACGCTGAACGGCATGCTGGTGGTGGTGGTGGCCGCGTCGTTGATCGCCTTCGCGTGGGGCGATTCGATCGGATCTGGTTACGGCTGGTTGCTTGCGGCGATCGGGTTGACGTTGGTTTTCGGAGTGCTGGCCGTGATTCCGATCGGCGGAGGAGATATGCCGGTGGTGATCGCTCTGTTGAACAGCCTGTCGGGACTCGCCGCGGCCGCTACCGGTTTTGTGATCCTGAACAACGTACTGATCGTCGCGGGGTGCCTGGTCGGCGCCAGCGGGTTCATCCTAACCGTCATCATGTGCAAGGCGATGAATCGAAACCTGTTTAACGTTGTTTTCGACGGTTTTGGCAAGGACGTCAAATCGGGAGCGGGTGTGGGGGAAACCGGAGAACTGAAGCCGATTACGGCGGAGAACGCATGGTATCTGTTGGAGGCGGCGAACCGGGTGGTGTTCGTTCCGGGTTACGGAATGGCGGTCGCTCAGGCCCAGCACTCGGTAAAGGAGCTGAGTTCCCTTTTGGAGGAGAACGGATGCGAGGTTCAATTTGCGATTCATCCGGTCGCAGGGCGAATGCCCGGGCATATGAACGTTCTCTTGGCCGAGGCGGATGTTCCCTATGAAAAACTTTTCGAGATGGAACATGTGAATCCGGTGATGGATCAGGTTGCCGTCGCGATTGTGATAGGCGCCAACGACGTCGTCAATCCGGCCGCAATGGACGATCCGAGCTCACCCATTTTTGGAATGCCCATCATCGAGGCACACCGGGCAAACGTGGTGTTGGTCTTGAAGCGGGGACAGGGTGCCGGGTTTTCGGGAATCGTGAATCGCCTCTTCACATTGCCGAACTCGCGTATGCTCTACGGAGATGCCAAGGACTCAATTACCGCGTTGGTGAACCGGTTTAAGGAATCCTGACTCTGAAGGGCGTCGTCGCACCCGCGCGAACGCCCAAGCAGCCATGCCTCACCACCGACGCGCCCCCGAGCTCATCCTGATCAAACTTCAGCATCGACAACCGGGGCTATCAGGGAGTTAATACAGTTTCTGTTCCGATTTTAATCGTCCCATGAATCCCAGACTCCCATTCCTCATTGCCGGCATTGTGCTGGCGTTTGGCAATCCTGCCGGGTCCGCGCCCGAAGAATCGTTTCAAGGATGGGAAGGCATGCGGGTGATTCATCAACAAAGCCGCCCCCAGATACTCCGTGCGGGCGATCTTTTCGGTGACGGGCGCGACGAATTGATCGCTGTTAACACCCGTCAATCCCGCCTGGATATTTACCGTTGGCGGGATGAACCTGAGGAAGGCCCGGTGGCGCCGGACCCGAACCGCCCGAATGAATTGCCGATGGCGCCGGAGCTTGAAGTGCTTGAATTGCCGCTGGAGGAACTGCCGCGAGACGTGGTTCTCTATTCCGAGGACGGAACCGGAGCGCACGACCTTTTTGTTCTGGTCGGTCCCCCAAACCGCCTGCTCCGCTACCGGGCCTCCGACGAGGAAACCGGCGGCTGGAGGGAAGTCGCTTCCTGGGACCTGCTGCCCGGAACTCCTTCAGGCCCCAACCCCCTTTTGCTCCACGCGGGTCGGGATGGATTGCCGGCGGAAGTCCTGATCGGCTTCTCGGAAGGAATCCAGCGGCTTCGGATCGAAAACGGAAGCCGCGTGCGGTGGTTTCAGCCGAAGGAACGACTGAACCGCCGGAACTGGTGGGTCGCCGACCTGGATGGCGATGGAGAACCCGACATCATTGAGTGGGTGCGCGGCCAGGGACCGACCTTGCGTTGGTACAAGTCAGACGAAAACGAACTTCTCCCGGCACGCAGCTTGAGCGATCGAAATTTTCAGGCCATGGAAACACTCGCGCTGGACGGGGAAAAAGACGAACTGCTTTTGCTCGGCGGCTCCCAGGAAGGGATCCTGCGGCGTTACCGGGTCGAGCGCGATGCAAAAAGCCCGGTGGGAGACCAGCAGATGCTGAGCCTGGTTGGCCGTGCGGCCTGGACCGGCTTTTTGTTGAACGACGCGCCGGTCCTCGTGACCACCGGTCCAGACCAGCCGCGCCTGGAAATCTTCTCTCTGGCCCGGGACGGCTGGGCGGCGAGGGGTGATTTCCCGGCGGTGCGCGGCATCAAGGCCCTTGCGGCTCCGATGGCCGACCCCGGTTCGCTCCTGATCTGGGCCGACGACGCTCCCGACCTTTATCGAAGCCATTGGGAGAATGAACGCCTCACCTATCCGATGCCGATGATCCAATCGGCCGAAAGCGAGGATCGCCGAATCGTCGCTTTGTCGCGGACCGGAGACACCGTTTGGTGGGCTCAGAAGGTCGAAGGCGATCTCGATGTTTACCACTGGAGTGCCGATGCGGAACACCCGGTCAGAACCCGCTTCGAGGGGATCGGTGGCGATTATTCGGGAGTGAATCGCTTGAATGACCGAACCCTTTTGCTGATGGAAACCTACGCCCGCGACCCGAAGCTGGTGGTGTTGCAGGAAGACGGAACGGTCAACGTCTCCGAACCGGCCAGGCTGCGTCGAAGCCGCCTGGAGGAATTCTTTCCGGTGATGGTCGACGAAGAACCCCGGATCGGCCGCCTGACCGACGGAGTCTGGCAATGGCTGGACGAGAACCTCCAAACGGTTGACCAAATCATGCTGCCCCAGGGCTTGCAGATGGCCGCATACCTTCCTCTCGCCGGCGGCAATGCGTGGGTGCTCGAACAGGGCGGACGCACCCTGCACCGCATGGAACCGGACGAAGCGGGAATCCCCCGGGCTGAAGACAGGCACGCCCTGCCCGGCGGCACCGGTTTGATCGAAGATCCCTATCTTGGATTAATCCTTCACGGCAACGACCAGCTTGTCAGGCTGGCGGCCGGGGCACCGTGGGACCTCGTTCTCGCCGAAAGCATCGACAGCAGGGTCGGACGGCCCACCGGGGTTCGGGAAGCGACCATTCACCGTGTCTTCACGGCTGACCTGACGGGTGATGGCCGGCAGGAAGTCATTTTTTCGGACGATCGCCGGCACCACCTTACCGCGCTGACGCTTGGTGAGAATGGGTTGAGCCCACTGATTTCCTGGCAGGTCTTTGAGGATCGTTCCTATCCCTATGGGGCGAACGAAGGACTAAACAACACGGTCGAAGAACCCCGGGCCCTGATCGGTCTGGATATCAACGGAGATGGTCGCCAGGATCTCGCCATGTTGAGTCATGACCGGCTTGTCATTTACCTGGCACGGGAAAAAGAAGAGGAAAGCGAAGTTGATGCCTACACGAAAAGATAGAAGTTTGATCGATCGCGTTTCAGTGAGCGGAATGGGCTTCGCTCGCCTACGCAAAATGACGGCCGGTTTGTTCCTTGGGCTTTTCCTCGCCGCGAGCATTCCTTCAGCGGCCGAGGAGATTTCCGGCAAGGTCACCGTCACGCTTTCGGGCGGCGCCCGAATCGAAGGCGAACTTCTCCATCGAACGGCCGAACGCATTGTAATTGATTTGGGCCACGACGTGATTTCGATTCCGGGGGACCGCATCCTTGACCTGAGTGCCGAGCGCGAGGAGGGAGCGCTGGAACTGACAGCGCAACACGGCATCTATTCCCTCGGCCGCCTCGAAGCCGCGCCGGTCTCGGAATTGGTACGGCGGCACGGTGACTCGATTTTTATGGTCCGCACCCCGGCCGGAATCGGAAGCGGATTTTTTATCAGCGAGGAAGGTCACCTGATCACAAACTATCACGTGATCGAAGGCCAAACCATGGTCACGGTGACTCTCTTTCTCCCGACCCGCCAGGGTTACGAGCGAAAGGAACTGCGCAAGGTGCGCATCCTCGCAATGCACCCGCTGCGCGATCTGGCGTTGCTCCAGATCGACATGGAGGAACTCGGAAGCGGTCATACCATCATGCCCCTGGTGATTTCGTCTGAATTGAATGTTCGAGTCGGCGATCCTGTGTTCGCAGTCGGCAACCCGCTCGGACTCGAACGCTCGGTCACCCAGGGAATCGTCAGCTCGACGACACGCACCATCGGCCATCTTCGTTTTATCCAAACGGATGCCTCGATCAATCCCGGCAACAGTGGAGGGCCGATTCTGAACACGCGCGGCGAGGTGGTGGGGGTGGTCTGCGCGGGCGCGGTTTTCTTCCAGGGCCTCGCATTCGGCATTCCCGCCGTTGACCTGGTCGATTTTCTCAACAACTGGGAGGCCTACCTCTACAATCCTTTTCAGCCGCAAAACAGCATCACCTACCTGCCGCCGCCCTTTCGCAAGGCGGTCGTGGGCGACGCCGAGGATCAAGAATAGGGGACGCGGTCGTGCCGGATAACGACGCGGCCGGAACCGGTTGGAATTGACTCGCGGTCGATTCCCCGTCCTTCTTCTTTTGCCAGTCAACAGCTTCGAACAACCCGAAAAAATATTATGTATCGCATTATTATTCTTGCGCCTCTCGTCGCTCTCTTTGCCGCCCTTCCCGCCGCCGCGGATTCGTCGCGTTCGGGATGGGACTCACTTCCCGCCGAGACCGCCTTCGCCATGCGAATCCCGGATGGGAATGCTTTCTATGGCGCCATTCATAACACCCGGATCGGCCGCCATCTCTTCGGCGAAGAACGAATCGCCGAGTTCCTGGAGATTCTCGAAAGAGAAATGGAAGAAGACTGGCAGGCATTCCGGCAAAGGCTGGGGGAACTCGAATTGGAGCCGAAAGATTTCCCGCGCGTCCTGAGCGGCGAATCCGGTGCCGCTCTGGTGCTGGAGGGAACCGAAGGAGAAAGGCCGCGGATGTATGTACTCTTTTGGGCGGAGCCCGGTGAAGGTCTCGGCGCCCGTCTGCTCGATGGTCTGTTGAGCACGATTGAGGATCAAGAGGGCCCGCACCGGACGAGTCGGGTGGACTTTACCCTCGCCGGGCACGAGGTCATCCACCTCGCTTCGCCGCAAGTCGTGTATTCCTACGATGGTCAATCCCGCGTAAGCCATAACGCGCACACTCTTCTGAATCGCGACGGAAATCGCATCCAGGGTGCATTGACATTAATGAGCGGCCCCGATCCGGACATGGTGCGCGCCGCTTTGACAGATGAGTCGATCGTTCTGCCGGAGCCGGAAACCGAGCCAGGCGAGGAACTGCGGGGCGTGTTCGCCCGTTTTCTTCAGGCGCGTGACGGAGAAGCGGGCGGATTTTCCAGAACCTTGCACACCACGGCCGGGCTAGGCGAGGTTTTGCCCGACGGGGTCCCGGCCTTCGAGTTCGCATTGGATACGCAGCGCGTTGTTTCAACGGTCATTGCATCAAGTGACGATGAAAACCTTGGGCGTCTTTTGCATGCGCTTGGTGTCACGGACCTGCGGACGACAGTGTTCCGTGGAGCGGTGGACCGCGGTGTTTTTCGCTGGGGTGGCCTGGTATCGGCCCCGGCTCCGCGCCGGGGAATCGTAGGCGCCTTGATGGATCAGCCTGCCCGGCCGGCGGCCCCGGCGGCGTGGGTTCCCTCCCATGTGATGGATTATTCCCATTTCAGCCTCGATCTCGGCGGTCTGTTTCAGCAGATACGCGAAATTGCGGTGGAGATCGGGGGTGACGAAGTCGCGCAAGGTTTTCAAATGGTCGAGATGCAGGTCAACTCCGTGCTCGAAACCGATGTCGCCAGCCTGCTTTCCTCCCTGGGAACTCAGCACACCATCCTCACCTTTCCTGTAGACGCGGCAACCGATTTCTCTTCCCCGGAGGCGGTGGCGGGAATCTTCGCAGGCCGCAACGCCATGATCTGGAGCGTGGAGAATGAAGACCTCTGGCAGCGTATCATGCAGACGATTGCAGCATTCGCTCCGATCATGGGCGGCGCCCTGCAACCGGCGGACGAACAGGGTTTCAATGGTTGGCGATTCGAACAGGCGGGAATGGAAGGCGGCTTGTTTCTCGGAGACGGCAAGCTGGTATTAGGCATGGGCCGCGGCACGGTCGAGGAGGTCCTTTCGGCATTGCGCAGCCCGCCGGACGGTCAAACCGCCCTGGCCCGGAGCCAGAAGTTTCGTGAAGCGCAGACCCTGCTGGACCTTCGCTCCGGCATCTACTGGGACATCCAGGATGTCGGGAAACAACTCGGCGACCTCGCGCGAATTGTCACCGGCCAGCTCCAGGCGGAATTATTCCACGATGGTGACGGCCCTTCACCGCGGACCGTCGAGCAATTGGTTGAAATTCTCGACCCGGAGATCATCCAGGAAGCCTTCGGAATCGGGGTCAACCAGGCCTTCACCACGCGGGATGGCCTGGTTTTCGAGAGCGCCCAGTTTCTGGCCCCCGCGGAGAACTAACCTGGACTAAACCGTTCGCAGCTGTCGCGTGCGTGATGGGCGGTGAGACAGGCATTCCTGCATGTTAGCCATGAGTCGGCGGGTGGCGAGAAACGCGTTTTGACTTCATGTTTGCCAGACCGCGTCTGAAATATTGGGGTGAACTATGATCGTTGTTTACACTTACGATAAGTGCTCCACCTGCCGGAAGGCGGTTGGATGGTTGCGGGAGCGGGACATTGTTTTCGACGAACGGCCGATCCGGGAGACGCCTCCTACGGAGGAGGAACTGCGGGTTGTCCTGTCGGCTTACGACGGAAACATTCGCCGGTTGTTCAACACTTCCGGGCAGGAGTACCGGAGGCTGGGGCTAAAGGAGCGGCTGCCGGAGATGGAGGAGGCGGAGGCGCTGCGGTTGTTGGCGGCGAACGGAAGCCTGGTACGCCGTCCGTTTTTGCTCGCCGGTGGAAAAGGGAGCGCGGGATTCAAGGAGGAGGAGTGGAGGGCGTTGGTTGAAACTTGAGCTTGGGGGAGGGTTCCTGTCACAGAGATTCCCGTATGGGAAGGCCGTGCCGATTTTAGAAGGAGCAGCGATTGGGGGTATTCAACCTTGCCTGTCCGGCCCAAGAGAATGATCTGGTGCTGGTGACTCGGATTTTGCCTAAAAGCGTGTTTGCGCGTGTTTATACGTTGTCTGGGTCGGGGTGTTCCCATGGCGAGCGGTAGGGGCGGGCGAGGAGCCGGTTGGCTTCCGGATCGTCCTTCACGGTGTGGGTATCTGGATCGAAGGCGACCGTCCGTCCGAGTTCGAGCGAAAGGTTCGCCAGGTAGCAGCACGAGCTTGAAATATGCCCCTCTTTAATATCCGCGACTGGCAGCATTTCGCCCCTTCGCTCGCGCGCCTCGAAGAAGTTCCGTAAATGTTTGCGCAGGGCGGCCGCGACGTGAAGTTCAAGCCTCCAATCCCTTCGATCGGTTTCGTCCTCGGGATATTTCTCGGGTTCGACCAATGCGCGCCGTGTCCTTTCAACCTTTCCGGTTGCGTGCGGAATCCAGTCGTAGCGGAAGACGCCGCACTTGAGCACACCGTGCTCGCCGTGAATCGTCGCGAACCATTGAAAATCGCTCTCCGGTTCCGGCGAACGCCCCCAGGTGCGGTGATCCCAGGTCACGTTGAAATCGTCGTGTTCGAAAAGGACGGTTTGTGTGTCGGTGATGTTGGCGCGCGCCTCCCGATCGACCAGAATACCGCCCCATGAGGTGATTCGCTGCGGCCAACCCAGGTCGAGCATCCATCGGACCGTATCGTACATGTGCACGCACATATCGCCGACAATCCCGTTTCCGTATTCCATGAAGCCTCTCCAGCCGCCCGGGTGTATGATGCGGTTATAGGGCCGCAGCGGGGCGGGACCGGTCCATAGATCATAATCAAGGTATTCGGGCGGCGGAATGTCCGGCGCGGCCTCTTTCGTCGTTCGGTTTCGCATGTGCCACCAGACGCCCGTTTCAACGTTGTGAATCCTTCCAAGCTTGCCAGAGCCAATAATTTCATCGCGGGCTTCAATCAGGTGCGCGGTGCTGCGCCTTTGGGTATTGATTTGGACGATCCGGTTGTATTTCCGCGCCGCCGCAAGCATCGCCTGGCTCTCGATCACATCCACACCGGTGGGTTTTTCGGAATACACGTCCATGCCCGCCTGCATGGCTTCGATGGCCGGCAGGGCATGCCAATGGTCGGGGGTGGAAATAATCATGACCTCCACGTCTCTTTCGGCGATCATTTCGCGAAAATGCGAGTAGATCCGCGGTCGCTTTCGGGAAGGCTGGCGGGATGCGACCAGATCGGCGGCTTCTTCCAGCAATCTCTCGTCCGGATCACACAATGAAACCACCTCGACGGGGGCCACCTGGAGCGCCCGCAAAAGGGTGGTTTTTCCGTACCAGCCCGTTCCGATCAAACCGACGCGGATCGGTTTGTCGGCGGCGAAAGCGATATTCGGAAAAAACGAGGCGGCGGTAAGGGCCGCGAGCGAACCAGAGGTTCGTTTGAGAAAGCTTCGGCGGTTCATGGGTCTATTTAAACTTTTGGAAGAAAAAAGGTTAGGGGGCTATGATGTGTGGATTTGGCCCGATTCATTTGGAAAATGTAACATTGAGGTCGGAAGGTATGCAACCCGCCATATTCGTTCGCAAAAGAACCAGGGAGAATGGCTCTCGTTCAAGGAGGTGGATCGGAGGCGCACAGCAAAATCGCATCGACCGTTCGCACGAGGGCCATGCTCCCGCATGGCCGCCGGCTTGGGAGCGCGGGCATCCTGCCCGCACCTACGGCGCGGGTGGGAAGTAGCTTAGGCTTCCAGCCTGAGACCACACGCTGGAAGCGTGATCTACTTTGGCCTTAACCGAGCACCATTCGGGCCAGGCACGATTTTTTAAGATTTCCGTTGACGAAGCTACGGCAAGAACCGTAGATACTGTTTAAACAGTAGGAGAATTATGAAAGAATCACAGCCCACCGAATTGGAAATGAAAATCCTCTCGCTACTGTGGGAGCGTGGGCCGATGACCGCGCGGCAGGTGCTGGAATCGCTCCCGGACCAAAAGCAACGGGCTTATACCAGCGTCCTTTCGGTGATGCAGGTGATGGATAAAAAGGGCTTCCTCAAGCGTCGCCGCGAGGGCATGACCGACATCTGGCGTCCGGCGATGAAACAGGAAAAGGTGATGCGTCCCTTTCTCCGGAATATCGTGTCGAACCTCTTCGCCGGGCGCCCGAGCGCCGTCATGCAGCACCTCCTCGACGGCACGCCGGTGGACCGCGAGGAGATTCAATCGATCAAGCGGTTGATCCGGGATTACGAAAAACAGCTCGCCGATAACGAAAAGGAGCAGCCATGAACGTGCTTATTGAGTCCTCGCTCTGGTCCGGGCTGGTCCAATCTCTCCTCCACAGCTTGTGGCAGGGAGGCCTGATCGCGAGCGTGCTCTTTCTCTGTCTGAAAGGGATTCCCGCCCGCCATGCCAACCTGCGTTACACCCTCGGGCTCGGCGCCCTCATGGTGCTCGTGTTGGCCTGGCTGACCACATGGTCCTGGATCGAACGAAACGAAGCGTCTCCCTCCCTCCAGGGTGAAACATACCCCGTCGCCGCGGCCGCGACCGTTGAAACGGTTTGGAGTGCGGGACAGGAGGAAACCGCCGTTACGACCGGATTTCCAGCGACCGGTGCGGCAAGTTCCTATTCTCCGCCGCTGGCGTCGCCCTCGGTCTCCCGGGATTGGACGGCGTGGACCGGCCTGGTGTGGCTCGCGGGTGTCATGGTGTTTCAGATACGTCTTTTCATTGAAACGGCGAAAGGCCGGCGGCTGGTCCACGTCGGCCGGCCGGTGGACGACCCCGCGTTTCTCGCGATGTTCGCCGGGGTGAAGGAACGGGTCGGAATTCGTGGAAAGCGTGTTGTCTTATTGGTTTCCGACGCGATTACGATCCCGGCGGTCTGGGGGCTGTTCAAGCCTGCGATTCTCATTCCCTCCGCCTACCTGTCCGGCCTGGCGCCGGCTCAAATACAGGCGATTCTCGCGCACGAACTCGCGCATATCCGGCGTGGTGATTTCGCGGTCAACCTGGTGCAGATGGTGCTGGAGGGACTGTTCTTTTTCAACCCGTTCGTGTGGTGGATCAGCCGAAGCATACGGCAGGAGAGGGAGGCCTGCTGCGATGCCGTGGCGGCGGAGTTGACCGGAGAGCGCGTCGCTTACGCCCAAACCCTCACCCTGATCGCAGAAACGGGACTGTCCGGCAATAACCCCCTTCCGGCCGGCGCCCAGGGGGCGGGAACCGACAAGGGACAACTCTTCGAACGGATTCGTCGCCTTTTCCAACCAGACGGAGCGCCGGAAATGCGGATTCCGCTGACCAGCCTCGCCGCGGTTTTGCTCTTGTGCGGCACCAGCCTGTTTCTGTTGAAAACCACCACCGGGGCCGCGATCGATATCCTCTCGCCCGAGGAACGTCTGCACCGGTTCGCCGAATTGCGCCAAACGTATCCCGACTACCAGGCGGAGCGCTGGCAAGGTACCGATCCCGATGATGCCGAGCCGATCACCGTGAGCGGTGTTTTGCGGACCCATGATGAAAGGCCGATTCCGCGAGGCACCTGGATTGGGATTACATCGCGAGTTCCCGGCTATGTCGCGTCTTTCTCGACACACGCCAACGCCGACGGCCGGTTCTCCATGAACGTGCGTCCCGGCACGATCTACGTCTGCGCCTATCTCGACGGCTACGCGCCCGTCTTTGGTGGACCTTTTGAGAACCAGGAAGAACGGGAAAACATCGAGCTTGTCGTGAAGCCTGGATTCAGCGGCTCGATCCGCCTGGTCGGTTCGAACGATGAGCCCGTGGCCGGCGCGCGCGTTTCCGCGCGAATCGACCAGCCGTCAAATCAGTGGAGAGTGGAAGTTGTCTCGGACGCGAACGGTCTGGTGGAGTTCGATGATTTGGGAGAACATCCGATTGTCCTCCAGGCGGAGACCGACGGCTACCAACTCGATTCTCTGCGGGATGTCGCCCTTCAACCCGGCGAGGTGTACACTTGGACGCTCACGCCAGCGGAACCAGCGGGCGGCGTGGTCGTCTTCGAAGACACCGGGGAACCGGTTCCCGGCGCGCGGATTTTTTTGGGAAGCCGCACCGGTGCGCTCTCCACTTCGTATGGGCGCACGGATACACATAACTTTCTTACGGAAACCGACAACGACGGCCGATTCGAACTGCGTACTCTGCGGGACGACGCGCGGTACTATCTGCTGATCGCGGCACCGGAAGCGACCGGGATCGTCGCCGGCCCAATTCGCCCCGGCGAACGGGATCTACGTTTTGAGGTTCCACGAGTGCAATCGCTTTCCGTGCGGGTGGAAAACGTCACGAATGACCACCTCGATTCCAATGGAAGACTCTCGTTGAGGTATTCGACCACGTTTCGCTACGACAATAGCTCCTACGGGTACGGCACGGGATTCCACAGCGAACCGTACGATACCGTCGCGGAGTTTGAGATCGCACCGGTGTGGAAAATTGACGCCGCGTTTGAGGTTGCCGACAGAACGATTCGAATGACGTGGGATGAGATCGCCGGATCCGAGGGACCGGTCCTCATTGACCTGGCGGAAACATCACTGCCTGAGCCCGCTCACGAACCCTTGATGAGGGACGTCCGCATCCTCTTTAATGTGCCCGACAACGATGCCGGACCGCGTGGCACCGTCCTGGTTGGGTACCACCACCAGAACCGCCTTTACCGCATTCCTGTGGACGTTATCGACGGCGTTGCGGAAGTTGCGATTCCGGCATCCAACTGGTTCGAACTGTCGCCGTCCGGCCTCGCGGGACACTGGTTCGCCTTCCAACGCTCAATCGTGACCGAAGACGAATCGCCGCTCGAACTGGAAGTGGATCTCCGTCCCGCCGGGGCGATACACGGCGAAGTCTTGGAGCGGAACGGCGAACCGGCGAGCGGAATCATGATCTCCGTGATCCCCGCAAGTCCATTCCCCGATGGGAGTCAGCCGCTCCTCGGAATCGACGTTAAGAACAGCAGTTCGACCGGCGACCGGATGAACCGCTTCATGGCCGGCCCGCTTCCTTTCGACCGCGAGTACCGGATCGTCGCCCGGCGCGGCGCAACGTACGCGGTGTCGGAAGTGTTGGCCGTGAACTCCGAAACTCCCTTTCACGAAGTTTCACTGACCCTGCCCGAGGGAAGCAATATATCGGGAATTGTCCGTCGGCCCGACGGAACACCGTTCGCCCGCGAGGAAATCACCTTGAGGTACAGCCCGGTCGGCTCGCACTCCTTTTCCATGCCGGACGCAATGACCGACCGGGACGGACGGTTTTTAATTGAAGGTGTCAATCGCGACGTGCCGGGCGATTATCACATCGAGTTGAGCTTCGAGCGTGACTTCCAGCCCCTGCGCCGAAGGGTCACCCCGGGCCAACCGATCGAGATCGACCTGGAACCGGGAGCGGTGATCGAGGGACAGGTCGTCGACCACGCAGCAGGCGAACCCGTTCCCCAAGTCGAGGTCTACGCCCGGCGAAGAGGCTCGCACCGTCCCCAGGATTGGCCCGTCTGGTTCGAACCGGAAGGACCGACGACCTCTGACGGCCGGTTCCGTTTCAGCAACCTCCCTCCCGGCGAATATGAAATCAACGTCCGCGGAAGACCCGTCCAATCACGGAACCAAACGGTGACCACCGGCACCGGCGAAGTCCTCGTTCTCGAAGTCGATATGTGAGAACGAAGCACCTTACACGCTTTTGTTTTTGTCCCGGAGGGACGGGTGAAAATAGCCCGGCGTTTTAACGCCGGGTTTCTATGTGAAGTTGAAATAGTCCCGAAGGGACGGCTGATTGGCTGTATTAATGGATTCGTTAACATCATAACCGAAGCGCATCGGCTATTTCCCTGGAGGGCCATGCTCCCGCATGGCCGCCGACCTGGGAGAGCGGGCATCCTGCCCGCACCGGCTGCGCGGGAGCGCCGCCCTCCAGAAAGCAGGATCCCTTTCCCGATTCGGTTTCATCAATGGATGAACAGCCGTAACCGAGTTCCATTGGTGCTAATCCGAGCGTCTGCGGAGTCGGTTGTATTGGTGCCCATTGATTTAAAACGTTCATAGAAAAATGTCTGTGGCGTTGAGCGTTGACCCTGGGATTTTTCTTTTAAAAAAACTCTTGCAAACGTGCTACAACTGTAGCATGACAAGTGGTGTTTGCGAGAACAAGCGCCCATGAAATCCATCAAAATATCGGACTCGGAGTGGGAGGTGA
Source organism: Opitutia bacterium (assembly GCA_050506795.1). GTDB lineage: Bacteria > Verrucomicrobiota > Verrucomicrobiia > Opitutales > T3Sed10-336 > SLOW01. The sequence continues at coordinate 62,820 of JBJHCF010000018.1, read as the reverse complement.
TGAACCTGGTCTGGAAAGAGCCGGGGGTTTCGTCCAGCCGGGTGGTCGAAGTCTTATCGGCACAGAAGGAGTGGCGTTCGCGCACGGTGAGAACTTTGATCGACCGGCTGGTGAAGAAGGGGGCCTTGAAGACCGTTGCGGACGGGAAACGGTACCTTTACCATCCGGCCATCGACATGCGGAAATGCATCCGGCGGGAAAGCCGGTCCTTTGCCCAACGTGTCTTCGGCAACGACCCCGGCCCCATGCTCCTGCATCTGGTCCGGGAAACCGATCTGAGCAAGGAGGAGATAGAGAGCCTCAAGAAAATCCTGGAGGAAAAGGAGAAATGACATGGAAAGTTACCTCGAGATCTTTTTCACCTGGCTGCTCCGGACGTCGTGGCAGGCCTCCGTCCTGGTCCTGATCGTTCTCGCGATCCAATGGGCGTTCCGAAATCATCTTAGCGCTCGCTGGCGCCATGCGCTTTGGCTGGTTGTTCTCGTACGGCTCGCCGTCCCTTTCTCTCCGGAAAGCCCGGTGAGCATCTTCAACATCGCGGCCATCGGGATCGGTGTCGCGGACACAACGCGAGAGATGGCCGTGGATACGGATCCGGCGATCGCGTCCGCCGATGACGCCGAGGCCGCGATAGGGGGGCAATTCGAGAACCCGGATTTCTATGGGTGGGGAACGCCTCCCGCCTGGCAATACGATCCGGCGAGGGAACCTTCAGCGTACATGTATGAGAACAGGCGGGCGGAGCCTGTTCCCGCTCGCGACACCCGCCCGGTGCTCTCCACCGCGAATAGTCTTCCATTGGTCCTCATGGGCATCTGGATTGCCGGAGTTCTCGTACTGGGAACGCGAATACTTATTCAGAACGCTCGATTCAACCGCCGCCTCCGGATCGCCACTCCGGTCACCGACGCCGGCGTGCTGAGCGTTCTTGACGAATGCCGGTCCGCCTTGGGCCTGCGCGCCTCGATCCGGCTCCTGGAAACCGACGCCGTAAGGAGTCCCGCCGTGTGCGGGATTCTTCGTCCCCGCATCCTGGTTCCCGCGGGAATCACACGTTCCTTCGACGCACGGGAGTTGCGCTGCGTCTTCCTCCACGAACTCGCGCATGTGAAACGCCGCGATGTCGCCGCTCACTGGCTGGCGACCGTGCTTAAAACCTTACACTGGTTCAACCCGATTCTCTGGTACGGATTCCAGCGCATGGCGGCGGACCGCGAACTGGCGTGCGACGAACTCGCTCTCTCCCACGCCCCCGACAATGAGAACCGTCCCTACGGTGCCACAATCATCAGGCTCCTGGAGCGCGCCCCGCGATCGACGGCCCTTCCCGGAATGGTCGGCATCCTGGAGGAGCGCCGCCAGATGACCAGGCGTATTACCATGATCGCGCGTTTCAGAAAACACCCGCGCTGGTCGGTCACCGCGACGCTTCTGCTCGTGGCTCTGGGCGTGATTGGTTTGACCGACGCCAGGACCGGTGGAGCAGGTGAGGACGCGTTGCCGGAAGCGGGACCGGATCTTACCGGAGTGATCAGGGACGAGGCCGGTGAACCGCTCGCCGGCGCCAGGATCTTCATTAACACCGCCTCGCCGAAACAAGGACCGGGAGTCCTTTGCCCATCGTGTTATCCCGACTGCGCGAAGGAGACCCGCAGCGACGCGGAGGGACGTTTCACAATCGAAAGTCTCGACCCGAGTCTTGTGTTCGAGGTGCTGGTCGCGGCCACGGGGTTCCAGCCGGAATTCGTGGCAGATGTCGATCCCTCCGCCGAACCGCTGGAGGTGCCGCTCCGACCGGTCCACGAAGGCGAAACCCCGAACCACCGGGTTCGCGGACGTGTGTTGGATGAATACGGTCACCCCGTATCCGGGGCGGTCGTACGGATTAACGGAATGACGCGGAACGATCGCACCTGGTACGGGCGGTACGAAGGGATCGATGCATTGGCCATCTCGGATGAACGCGGGGAGTTCGTTATTCATAGCCGCGATCCGTTCGAAAGGGCCGGGTTTACGATCGAAGCGCGAGGCCTGGCGCGCCGCGTGTTCCCGCTCATGGCGTCGGGGGACACCGTGCATGAATTCACGCTGACCGAAGGGGTCTCGGTCAGTGGTCGCGTAATGAAGGACGGCCAGCCGCTCGCGGGCGTCGAAGTCGGGATGTCGGGCGCGGCGCAAGGCTTTGATGTCGCGGGTGGCAACTTCTCCGTCGGTACGGATGAAGACGGGCGTTTTCTTTTCGAGAATCTTCCCCCGCAAAGGGAGTACCTCGTGTACGGGATGATGGACTCTCTCGGAGAACTGGGGGCCATCCCGGTGCAACGCGTGCTGCTGGACGAGACGATGAGCGTGTTTGGATCAATGCTCTATCCAATCACGACTCCGCGAGAGGTCCGCGCGTTGGACGACGGAACGCTGGACATGGGAACGCTTATGGTGGAACCGGGGCATAGACTGGCAGGCCGGATTCACCTGACGGATGGGAACCCCGTACCCGAAGGCACCCGAGTGCTCCTCGGACGACCGGACGGGTGGGACAGACTGGAGACCACCACTGCCGGTGACGGGCTTTTCCATTTCGCGGGAGTCCCCGAAGAACCCATAACGCTTTCCATCCGGATCGAGGGATACCATTTGTCATCGCGCAACGCCAGCGTAAACCCGCAAAGCCGGTCCCAGTTGCTCGGGATGATTCAGGCGGACAAAACGGATTTGGTAATCGAGTTTGAGCCGGGAGAAAATCCCGATCCGGTGTATCGCGATTCCAGCGGTCTCCGTGAAACGCCCCTGCGCGGTGCGGAATCCCCAACCGAAACGGTCCTCCTCACCGGTGGACCGGGGGGCACCGTGTTGCGCCCCGACGGGACCCCCGCGGCCGGAGCGACCGTTTACCTCATTCCCGCGGGAGTAGACGGGGTCCAGGTTCAAGGCGAATCCGTCGAGCCCGGGCAGGGAGTCGGCACGCGCAAGACGATCGCGAACACGGAGGGGCGGTTTTCCTTTTCGTCGGAACAGGACGCCTTCGGAGTTATGGTTATGGATGAGTCCGGCTATGGCGAAGCACGAATGGAAGAACTGAACGACGGACCGATCCGCCTGGAAGCCTGGGCGCGGGTGGAAGGGCAACTGCTCGTCGGCACGGAGCCCGCCGGCGATGAATCGATATGGCTTGGGGTCGCCCATCTGCCATACGAACATCACCCGCGCCAACTTCATATTCTTCAATTGTACCTCCGGACCACCACCGCCGACGACGGAACGTTTGTCTTCGAACGCGTTCCCCCGATTCACCTTCAGGCCGCGCACACCCTGGACATACGCGATGGCCGCGCCAGGGTGGTGCCAATGACCCAGACAACGAGATTCACCGCCGCGCCCGGGGAGACGCGTCGTCTCGTTCTTGGCGGCGCAGGTCGCACGGTTATCGGACGGCTGTCGGTCAACGGGTATGATGGAGAAATCGACTGGCGCGCACATTCGCATTTCCTGGAATCCATGCCTTCAACCCCGCCGGTCGTAGCCGCACCGATTGCGTTGTACCGGGAATTTCGAGAAGCGCTCGCTTCCGCGACGACCGACGAGGACAGGGAGGCGATCCAGGCCGAGTATGAACTTCGCCGCGAGGAGATGAACGAACGCGTGCGGGAATTCTACGCAACCGAAGAGGGGCGCCGCTACCATTTTTCCAAGCGTCAATTTGTCTTGAACGTTTCCCAGGATGGAAGTTTTCGGATCGAGGATGTACCCGGTGGCCATTACAGGCTCGTCGTCAGGATTGGGGAAGGTCTCACGGAAGGCGAGCCGAACCTCACCGGAATCCTGCCGATGATCACCATGGGGACGGAAGTTGAGATTCCGGAATCACCGGAAGAACCCACCCGCGAACCGTACGACCTCGGTGTCATCGAGATTCAGGTCCCCGCCCGGTAGTTCGAATGGCACGGTTAAGCTGGTGGATCGAAGTAGCGTTGTCCAACTGTGGCAAGTTTACCAAAAATCACACCTGGTTTTAGGGCATTGCTAAACTGTGAAGGTTCTCACACGGAGTCACGCCCTCGACGAGCTCAGGCCGGTGAGAGCTCACGGAGGTGGGTCCGGTAGAAATCTCCGTGTCTTTGTGGCTCCGTGTGAGCCCGATCTCCGCTGTATTTTTTGCTTCATCGAACGATACGTCGCCTTATCCGAGCGCCATTCACCTTATTCCCTTATTTCCGAAATCTTGCGCAAATCGCGCAAAAAATTCTGGAGGGCCATGCTCCCGCATGGCCGCCGACTTGGGAGCGCGGGCATCTTGCCCGCACCGGCTGCGCGGGAGCGCCGCGCTCCAGAAAGCAGAATAGCGATCCCGATTTGGATATGATAACGACGAGGCGCTAAACCGAGTGCCATTCGGATCAGCCTTTCCCCCAGTACCGATGGAGCGGGCCGTCGGGGCCGGTGACGGGATCGGTTGAGGGAATGGGAACGGCGAGGATCCGCTCCCGGGCGCGGGCGATGTCGCCCTCTCCGGATCGGATCAGGTCGACCGATTGACCGGGAGGGTAGGCGCCGACCATCTGGAAATCGGACGAGTTCTCCAGGCAGCAGTGGCCGGTTCCGGCGGGCAGCAAGACGGCGTCGCCGGCGGTCAGCCGGACATCGCATCCGCTTTCGCCGCCCAAACGAATGAGCGCTTCCCCGCGCGCGCAACCCAGGACTTCGTGCGCCTCGGAGTGGTAATGATGGAACGGATACACGCCCCAGCGCCACGTTCCCCGCCAGCCGTTCTCGCGGAAGCACCGCTCGATCGCGTCGCCCCGGTCGCCGGTCCCCGGAAACGCGGCACGATAGAAGATAACCGGAAATCGCGGATGATTCGGCGTGCGGCCGTCATCGGCGAAGTGAAACGTATCGATTCCGTGCGTATTCACCTCAATCTTCATCCGTTCCCGGAGACACCACCTGCAGGCCCAGGAATTCTTCGAAAGGGTAGAAGTCGCGATCATTGTGCAAGAGTCGCCATCCGGCGCGGATGCATGCGGCCGCGATAACTGTGTCGATCGTTTTTCTGACGGTAATGCCTTTTGTGCGGAGGAATCGAAAGTGGCGGGCGGCTTCGATGGCCACATCGACACCGCAAAGCGGAACGGTGATCTGAGACGACAACAGGTGTCTGGCGGTTCGGAAGTCCTTTTCCGACCGGAATCCCTGAAGAACCTCGACCAGAATAAGGTCACCGACCGCAATCAATTCGTTATCAAGTAAGTCGTCGAGGGCGTTTGTTTGCCAGCAGTCGACGCCGTTGAACCAGTCGATCCAGACCGTTGAGTCAACGAGGACCATCGCTTCGCATGGCTTCGAGATCGCCCTCCCATTTCAGGCGGCCACGGAATTTGCGCAGGCGCTGTTGTTGGCCCAGTTGAACGAGCAGGTTGAGTCCCTCCTCGACAACGGCCCGTTTTGTCGCGTGCGGGCGGATCTTCCGGACCTTTTGCAGCAGCTGGTCGTCGATTTCGATATTGGTCCTCATCATGTGTAGTTATTCATGGATTATACACATTGTCAAGAGCGACGATTTAGCGGATTCAACCTGGAAATTAGCGAATGAACTTGTTGGATGAGAAGAGAATTTAACCACTGATGAACACTGATGGATAAGCAGGGCTCATAGGACAAAGGGACGGATTCTCACACGAAGTCACGCCCTCGACGAGCTCAGGCCGGTGAGAGCACACCGAGATTTCTCCTACAATGATGCTCATTCTTCTCGAGGGCCATGCTCCCGCATGGCCGCGCGGGTATCTTGTGATCTGAACTCGTCGAAGTCCGATGATCCGAACCGGAAACCGGTCTACCACAGATTTCCCAGGGCGGCGTAGCCGCAACCAAACTTCTTTTCCGCGGGGAGTCAGCGGTTCGTTTTTCGTGTGTTTGGTGTGTTTCGTGGGCTGATTTCCTGCGAGAACGACGGCTTGATTTGCCCACGAAAGGGCACGAAACACACGAAAGGGGAAAGGCACTGGATTGTGGGCAAAAATTCCGTGAGAACCTTCACAGTTCAGCAATACCTTAAAACCCGGCGTGGCTTTCGGTAAACTTGCCAAAGTAGGATTTATCACGGGGAGATCGCGCTCGTCGCACCCTTTGTGGCACCCCGTTTCGGCCTTTGTTTAATCGACCAACCAACAACCGACAATTTCTATCCCCCTCGGCGTCGCTGCGCTTCCGCGCGAGAGAAGATCCTGACCCTGGAACAGAAATGCTTGCGCCAGTCTGGAAAATCATTAAAAGCTGCTGTTATCGGATATTAGTTCACCTTTTCTACGCCACACCCAACCCTCGGCAGAAAATCGCAGAAAATTCTCCCCATGAGCAAGTTATCTGAACGCGGATTCCGAAGCGGCGGTGGATTCTCGCTGGTCGAGGGACGAGTGGCAAGGGAGCCAATGAGAACCCAAGAATCAGAAGAGTAGGGCACGCTTCCAGCGTGCATCTCGCGGTGCGAATGGATGAGGCGTGACGAAGATGGCGGAGCAATCATAAAGTGGCAACGGCGCTTCCGCCGATGAGGCTAGGGCATCGGAAGGGATGGGAAAGAGGGATAAACCACGGAATACACGAAATACACGGAAAGGGATCCTGGAATGATTCAACCTATTCCTGCAATCATCAGCAAACGAGGTAATACAAAGGCTGACATGAGTGTTCCTGTAAGTGGAGTTTCCAGGGTTTCACCTTTGTCCCGGATATTCAAGAAATGGCTGGGTGCTCTTATCCTTCTTCCTCTTCTTGATTGTCATACAGTTGCTCAGTCGGACGAAGAAATCCTGGTGAATTTTATCGATCCGCCGACCATAACCCGAATGGTGGCCGAACGAACCAGACCTGATGGGGACATCTTTTACGTCCACATGATTTACGATCGTTCCGGAAATTTCTTTATACGAGCAGCGGACGACCGGGAGGACTTATTCTCCGACAGCTTCGTGCGAGGTGGAATTTCTTTCGCCCAAGGAAAATTGGGGGGATTTATCTGGTCAATCGACAGTTACGGTGAATTCTTGGCGACCGATCTCGACGAGGCGATAATCGAAGATGAGCGTGACGAAGGGATGCACGAATCCGTAGTCTTCCGAACGATGTACAACTCGCGATTGGGGCGTGCGTTTCTCACCTATGGAGTTCCGACTGATTATGTAGGAGATGTGGAGTTAAGAGGTAACTCATTCCTATTTGTCGGCAGGGACGATAAACAGGAAGGACGAATCGAGTTTCGAAGCGGCGAATTGGGAGAAACCGAATTCCGTACCACTTTCCGTTCCGAACGAATGGAGGTTCCGGATTCCGCGCGAAGCTTTTTGGTCGAGGGTACGATCGATGACAACGGAATTGCTCGAGCATTCGAGTTTTGGGAAATGGATCCGGAGGGCGAAGCCATGCGGAAATTGTTAGGAGGGAGGATCCTGGAGATCGAAACCAGTGAAGACGGTATCGCCGACCACCTGTTTCTTCCGGAAGGCCATTTGACGGGGGGATTTATAATTATAAGCAACCTGACCGAGCGGTCCATCGGAAGAAGGGAAATCGTCGATGAGGTGCGACCGGTAGCACTGTTCGGAGGTCGTATTAATCCAGTGGCGTTCGTCGCTGTAGTGGGGCCTGTGGCTCTCTTATTGCCCGCCATGCTTTTTTGGCTGTTCCGCGGCGGGAAGAATAGGGTCAAGAAAGACGATGGTTAGGTTCGAATAAAATCGGAGATTGTCTCGAAGGAGGCGGAAGTTCAGTTCAAAATCCATATCCGGACGACATTTTTAGCCTTCCTCTCAAAAACATTTTTCCTCATGTAATCAATTGACCATGTACTATCTCAACGACTAGCGTGTACGCTTTTCGCACATTTTAACGTTTATCCTGTCGACATGGCGTCGATTCTTCGCTCTGTTGCCTTCGAACCTCAAGCAAATCCATGAATTTTCCAACGGGACCAGGATGTCGCAACCGGCCTTCGATCGCTACGTGGATCATGCGGGCTCGCCGGAACGCCTTTGCGCTCATATTACCGGTTTTCGGCGTCCTTGTCGTGTCACAATCGCCGGCTTATTCTGCCAGTGACGCGGCGGCACTCCTTGAGCGAATGCGGACACCCCCTGTTATTGAACGGTTGGTCATCGAAGCAACCGGGGGCGAACGCAAACGATATTTTCTTTTGATTTACGACTCGGGCGACTTTGTCTCCAAAGTTGCGGAGCGGTTGGAGGATCTCGATTCCGAGGCGGTTGTTTCAGGTGTGAGGGCAGCGGGGAGATTTGGGGATACGGTTTGGGCGCTAGCGGACGATGGATTTCTTACCCTTACCGATCTTTATGATCCCGTGATCGAGACGTCCACGGACGAAGCGAGACACAGCCAGACGTTGCTCTTGAGCGATACTAATAGCCGGCTGGATCGCTCGTTTATCACCTTGGGAATCAGAGGCGGTTATCTGGTCGAAGAGACCTATCTGAACGATGGATCGTTTTCAATCGTCGGCCCCTATGATCGGCAAGATGGAAGAGTGTGGTTGGACGCGGATTCCCTGGAAACGATTCACGTGAATTACACATCGGGCAGCCTTCAGGAAGACGCGATTCGAATGAGGCTGTACCATACGTTGCGGCTTGGTCCGGATGGAATTCCGCGTATCATCGAAAATTGGAACCTCGATGAAGACGGAAACCCGACGGTTTCAACGTTTCAGTTGCGGGTTCTGGAGATCGAGACGTCGACCGAAAGCCTGCCGCGACATTTGCTCAGGCCGGACTATCATTTTCGGGAGCAATTCCGTTGGAAAAATCTTTGGTCATTGAGAAAGAAAGTCTTGCGTCCGGCTGGAAACTCAATAAAATGTGCTGTTGACGGTTATTAGTTCACTTTTCCACGCCGCACCCAGCCCTCGGTAGAAAATCACAGAAAGTTCTCCCCATGAGTAAGTTATCTGAAAGCAGGTTCCGAAGCTGCGCTGGATTGTCCCTGGTCGAGGCGTTGGTGGTGGTTGGGGTGTTGGCCGTCCTGGCGGCCGTTCTGATTCCGGTGCTTTCGGGCGTGCGGGAAAATTCGCGGCGGGCCGCTTGCGCGGACAATCTGCGCAATATCGGGGGCGCCTTGGAGATTTTCGCCTCAGAGCACCGAGGGCGTTTGCCGGTTATGGAGGGTGCCGGGGAATGGCCTTGGGACACTTCGGTGGCGGTGCTGAGGGAACTCCTGCAACGGAGAACGGTGCGGGACACCTTTTACTGCCCTTCGGGGCCGGTGAATGCGAGCGAGGAGCTTTGGAATCTGGGCGTGAGAGGTTTCGGACAATGGGAAGAGGGATATCGGGTGATAGGCTACGTTCTACTGTTGGAGGGAGTTCCCCGGGTGCGTCCGGAACACACGCATGCGCGTTTGCCGTTATCGGGAAATGACCCGGCGGCGGGGGAAAAGGAACTGGCGGTGGACGCGGTTATTTCGTTCACCGGGGGCCGGCACGGAACCTTCGACCGCAACACCTACCCTGGCGAGAAGCGGCCCGACCGCACGAACCATCTTGACGGGACCCGTCCGGCCGGGGGGAACATCCTGTTTCTCGACGGCCATGTCGCCTGGCGCGATTTCGAGGACATGGACGACACCAAAGTACGGGGCATGCCGATGTTCTGGTGGTGAGAGGGCAAGGATGGATTACGAAGTCAGAAGGATGAAGTCTATGAATTTCAGCACAGCGACGCATTCCGACATTTTACAATTTGGAGTTGGTTCGAGGGGTGCAGCACTCGGAGACCGGAGCGCTCCGAACGGTCCGGCTGAAACTCGGACCTACTGTGTGGGCTCTGAATTCGCGGCGGATAGGGGAGTTATAGGAGCTAAGGACAACTCACAGGAAACGCCGTTGCGAGATAATTTACCACGCCTCAATACGGGCTACACATTGTTGGAACTGCTGACCGCCATTGCGGTGATCGCCATATTGGCGGTGATTCTGTTACCGGTGACTTCGCGTGTGCGCGAGTCCGCCCGGCGTTCCCATTGCGCGAACAACCTGCGCGAGATTGGAACGAGTTTCCAGCTTTACGCCAACGACCACAACGATCGACTGCCGGCTATGGATGAAGAGCAGGGAGGGCTGTGGCCGTGGGATGTCACGGTGAACGTGCTCGACGCGCTCATACGGGTGGGCGGGGGAGAGCGGGATATGTTTTTCTGCCGCTCGGGAAGCTACGAAGATCGCTTTGAATTGTGGGACTTCGCGGTCACCGACACTGCGGGTGACGAATTCGCCAAAGAAGGGTTTCGGGTGATCCGTTACGTATTGCTGCTGGAACACACTCCCTCGATTTATCCCCGTTACACGAACACTCACCTCAGAGACCCGGTGCGGGTTTTGGTGTCGGAAGGCCGCCAACCGGAATACGAGCTTGTATCCGCAAGCCAAAGAGAATTGGCGGTTGACGCGACTCTGTCGATCGACGGGCGCGACGGGAATTTCCACGCGATACCGGGCGGCTCCCGCTTCCCCGACAGCAGCAACCACCTTGAAGGAACGGCGCCCGCTGGCGGAAACATCCTTTTCCTCGACGGCCACGTCGCCTGGCGCGATTTCGCCGACATGGACGATGAAAAATTCGAACCCAATCCCCCGCACCCGACCTTTTGGTGGTGAAAGTCCCGCTGTCTCGGGACTGTGCCTGGTTCTTTGTTCCTGGTGTTTGGTTTAATAAAAAAAAGACGGATCAACCACGAAACACACAAAAAGCACGAAAAGGAGACCGAGAATGATTCAACCCATTAACCAACAAAGAATAACCGACAACCGGACCCAGCCCGCCTCTCTCTCTCTCTCTCTCTCTAACAAATGGCCTGCGCGAGCTTATTTTTGCCCACGGCAGCGACGGGACGATTCGGGAGAAGAGCTTCCAATAGGAATGCGATCCGCGGATCGCTCGAAATCATTTTAGAATCAACCCCGATATCCCAAATGAGCAGTACCCTGGACTTGATCGAGGATTGGATGGAGAAAGCGGAACGCGCCAAGTATGGCGTTTCGGGGTTGGCGGAGGAGTGCGGTGTCTCCCGGCGTCAACTCAGAAGGTATTTTAGGGTTCGCTGTGGGACCTCTCCCAGCAAGTGGCTCAATCAAATTCGAATCTGGAAATCCCTGCCGCTCCTTCTTGGATCCAAACACATCTCCGGCGCAGCCTACGAGTTGGGTTTCGATCGGGTGGGCACCTTCACCGCGGCATTTCGCCGTCAATTCGACTGCTCGCCGCGTGAGTTCATAGTGAACCCGGACAAAACGGTCGAACGGATGCTCGCGAAGAATCCCGGCCTATTGGACGCCGATGGAAGCATACCGGTGGACGAGCTATCGAAACTGGCACAATGCAGCGTGGAATTCGTACGTTTAAGGAGGAAAAAATAATCGATAATGTCCGGAAAACGTAGAAATGTCCGAAAAGCGTCGAACCTTTTCCTTGAATGAGATGAAAATACCTTCATTTTCATTCTTGTCGCATAGGGAACAGGACGAATTGAACCTCTAACTTGAAACTTAGAAATACCTCCTGAGCCTCAAAACCTAACCCATGAATCTTCTTACTGCCAAAGTCAGTCCCAACGGACGCCGGTTCTTGATTGCGGCGGGAATCATCTTGGCGGTTACGGGATTGGCGAAGCTCTTCACCGTCACGGGCGACACGACTCTGCTCCAGGTGTCCGATCCGATCTTTGGAGTAGAGTTTCGGTACCTGATGTTTGCTGTCGGGCTCGCGGAGCTTGTTGTTGCAGGATTCTGCTTTTTCTCAAAGCGGGAAGCCTTAAGTACTCTCATGGTGGCATGGATTGCCTCCGGGTTTTTGGTATATCGGGTCGGTATATGGGCGGTCGATTGGCAAAGGCCCTGCGGATGCCTGGGAAATTTGACTGATGTACTTGGGATCTCGCCACAAGCGGCTGAATGGATCTCAATGGGGTTGCTGGGAGTTTTATTGGTGGGAAGCTACGGTATCCTCTTGGCTTCAATGTACAGAGTGCCGTCAAGTCCCTCGTCCAGCGCCGGTGCGTTAACCTAATAAAGTTATTCTTTTATGCGAAAACGACGATTTAAAACGGGAATTCATCAATTAATTTTAAGAGGAATAATACTCTTTCGAATTATAACGATGAGCCCAATAATCGTGTTCGCGCAAGACGCGCCTTCATTAGAGCCTTCCGGGGATGTGGCCCCAGAGAATCACGTTGGGGCGTGGGAGGGTCGAGGAATCGTCGAGGTGAACTCCAGAGGTGTGCGTTATTCGGCGGATGTTGTTGTTATAATTTCTAAGTCCGGAAATTTTCTATTCAGGCTCAACAATCATTGGCATCACGAAGATCACGACATCGAGTTCTCATTTGATGGTGAAGATTTTTTCTACATAATCCGAGAAGGCAGAACACCGAATGACACGGCTTTTTTAAGCTCAGGTGATATTCCAATAAATAAAATACAAGATTGCGCACGCGATGCATTGTGGTATGCACTTGGAAACGTACAATTCTTAAAAAAGCGTGGAGACTCCGGGGAGATCATTAATCTTTTTAGACAACCACGCGGAAACATAAATGCTTACGGATTTCGGTATGAAGCAGAGATTATAGAACAAGAGCCACTTATGGCCCGGAACCTTTCAATAATTAGGGAGAAGAGCTTTGATATGCTAACACCTGAGGAAGAGGTAGCTCGGATCGATATTGATTCGATAGGATTTGCTCGCAACCCAGATCGGCTAATACGTCAATGGGAAAGCAAACGCGGTTCGACTGACGGAGCCCTCACAACAGAGGTCGTTTGGAATAATGAGGTAATACTAGAGAATGGCATCACCCTTCCAGCAGAATTTACGTCGACAACCTATTTGGGTTATCCTCCCGAAGATCACTCGACGTGGATAGTAAAAGGTGAGTTTAATTCGTGGGAATTTCGTTCAAATCCGGGCATGTCCTATCGACCGGAGATTAATAGTGACGTGTTTGTTCAAGATTCCCGACTTAGAATGAAGAGTGAAGCTGGTGATGTAAACGAGTTGATGTACGTGATTTCCAGTGAGAGCGAAACCGGATGGTTCTCGAAGGAAGATCCTTTTATTACCAGTCTTTTTCGGGAGTATGCTATGGAGGCTAGTATACCAACAGGTCCTAGACCTGATGGTATGAAGCTTGTCGTAATTGTATTGATTTTAATTTCTGGAGGAATTCCTCTTCTGCTTTACATGTGGAAACTGAAACCAACAAAGGAGGAGATTCATCCTGAATCCAAACAATAACAAGAAACAGAAAGAAAGATAGCGATATGATTATGAGAATTGTTGGAAATACTCGAGCGAGATGGGTCACTGCGGCGGTATTATTAACTGTTAGTAGTTTGTTGCTTATGGTTGTTTCAACCGATGCAGGAACAGGATCTGAGAAGGGAAATTGTAAGGTGATTGACTCAGGAACCGACGTTATAACGGATTGCGGCGAAGCCGTAACGGAACCGGAATGTGGTGGGCTTGGCGTGTGTGAAGAGGACTGGGAGGAGATAGGTTGTAAAGGATTTATAGGTATCTGTAATCCGGATGTATGTAGCGGGAGGAGTACGATAAGGACTAGGTCGTGCGAGTGGACTGGTGATGGTGGTTACGGCGTAAATTGCAAGTGCGCTTCCTGACTTAAGTAATTCGTTAATCCAATTTTGTTAGATCCCTTGGGACAGGGCTGAGCCAAGCTTTGGAAGAGGCCAGAAGCCCTGTCCCTCTGGGCTACAAAAAAGAGAAGCTCTTGGCGTCCAGCTAACCGTAAAGGTTTCAGGCATTATAATGTTTGGAAAATAAGTTGTGACGTCTGCTAACAAAGGAAACTTTTATCTATTGTTTCCGGTTGGAATTCTGTATGTTTGTACAGTTCTTTCAGCGACATTGCTAATCTCTTCAGATGTGATCCTTGATTGGGGGCATTGGTACTCTCCTCACCTGACTCTACGGCACCAGGCCAATGTCCTGATTCAGGCCCGCTTAGGATTGTCGGACTCACCGGCAGATCTCGGGCTCGGACTAGTGTGGGACAACGGTCTAGTTCAGCAGGTTTGGGGTTTAGGAGTCCCCGCATGGCGGGTCCCATTTGAAGTCGTGGCGAAGGTGTTTGGTCGTGAAGTTTTTCCTGATCGTCTGGCGCTCGGAGTGGCAATGGTGTTGGTGATGACTCTTGCCTGCCTCGTTTTTCTTGTGGCATCTGGTACCCGTGAGATATCGATATGGGTGCAGAAGATAAGGGAAGATCCTATAGGAATGAACATTCTTCCTCTTCTTGCCTTTTCTCCTGTATTTGTGGCTCTCCTTAGCACACCAAGGTTCAGTTTTTACGAGGAGGTGCAGGCCTACAGCTTTCTGCTAGGCGTGGCACTATTGAGTTCCGTTATATACTTTATTCGGAACTCTACGATGTGGGCGTTTGCACTGATCGCAACTGTAGCGGGTTTTGCTGCTTTTGTCCGACCGACTGCAGGCATTTATGGAGTGGCCTCTTTTGCCGTTATATTCGCGCAGGCTTGTTTACTTCGGTGGTCGCAAGGTCGATTACTTACCGGTCTTGCTTTGTTTTTGTTTGGAGGATTTTGCTTGTTGATAGTAAATTGGATTCGTTTTGGTGCCGCATTCGAGTTCGGACACAATCTTCACCTTAATAACTTTCCTACTATGAGATTTGCGGGACGTTTTGAGGCTCCGTTTGAATCGGAACCGTTGTTCTCGGCGGCTCGGGAGTTGATTACGCTTTTGTTCTTGGATGAAGGGTATATCTCAGAGACAGTGCGATGGCGCCAACTATACTTCCCTAATTATAATCTCGCTTACACGTGTCCATTGCTGTTTGTAGCCGGGTGGTTTGCGGTTCGATGTTGGCGAATGATTCGCAGTCAAGAGGTCTCGTTTGGTGTGGCGGAAGTGCTTGCATTTTGGTTTCTTGCCTGCACTATTCCGCTGCTGGCTTTTTACCTACGATTTCCGTTTATAAATTCTAGATATCTTGTGGACTTCGCACCTGGATTCGGAGCGGGTCTTCTGGCGTTCTTGTATCTTTTAAGTGGGTTGTCCGTAGGAAGGTTTATGCGACAGTTCCGATGGAGCGTCACTATAGTAGTTTTTTTATGGTGGGGATATCAGCTGATTTTTGCAACGGGAAATAGGATCGGTAGCCCGGTTGATCCCCCCATCGCGCGCGAAGATCTTCTTCGCAAAATTGATCAGGATCCATCATTATTTCTCGAAGCGCCTGAAGAATATACTTTGGGGATGGCTTTTGAGAAGTACGTGAGCTATTTTAGCGGTTCGGGATGGAGTTCGGAGTCGGGGAAGACTCGGGCGGCAATCGCTTTGTTTGTTGACGACCCGGAATTTGTGGAGTTGACCGTAACTTTTGCCGAGGGCTTCGAACTTTCGCGGAAGGACTACGAAACCATTCAGGCAAAGGTCGCGCTGGAGTTTCTTAACCTTGAAAGCATGACGCCGACGCAAGAGGGCATGGTGTTGCGGTTTTCCGGTCCGAGGAGGAAGCGCTACCAGAGTGGGATCCAAGTCGCATTTATCGCGTTTATGACTGCAGAGGAGTTGCACGAGGGGTGGTCGCGGTTTCGCCTGTTGCGAGTGAGGTGGAGAGATGAGGGATGATGGTTGTCAGGATATATCGGCTTATCTTTGGTTGGAAGGATGGTGTTTTGGCACCGGAGTTGTCATATCGTCTGAGAAGAGAATCGGGAGAGCGGCAAATTTCTTTAGAGATTCCCTACGAGACAATAGGGAGAAACGATTGATGAATTCACGGGAGAAAATTGAACTGGATTTTGTGCTGTCTTGTGAAGGTTTTTGAAATTTATGCTGGGTACTGACTGATAATGTCGGGATTGGACGAACAGGTGATGCGGTTCATGGTTGTTGGGGTAATAGCGGCCGGGGTGGAGTTTGTCGGGTTCAATGGGTTCGTACGATATTTTGGTTACGGAGCACGGGTTCGGGCGAACCTTGTGGCGGTGACGTTTGCCATGGCGGTTAGCTTTACGTTGAACAGAAACTGGGCGTTTGCGGATTTGAATGATGGGGGTTGGCCGGTGATCGAGTTTCTTGTGGTGACCCTGGTTGCAGCCTATGGTATTCAATCAGCGGTTATTTATTGGCTTTCGGCGTTCAGCAGGTGGAAGCAGAAGACGGGAGAACGAACCCGGGAGCGGGCGAGGAGGCGAATCGGCGAGGAGGGGATGGGACGCGGGGCGAGGGGTGAGGTGGGGAGTGGGCGAGTGGGCGTGGGAAGGGCGCGTCAATTGTGCGGAATTGGGGGTGGTTCTGAAAAGTGGAAGTTGTCGGATTTTTGGGAGCGAAACCTGGTAAAGGCAATGGCTCTCGGGATGGCTATGGTGTGGAATTTTTCATGGTACCGGTGGTATGTTTTCGTTTAAGGTTGTTTCCAATAAATCTGCTTCTGAATTTACTCCATGGAAAATAGAAAAAAGATTATCATTGTTGGCGCTGGGCCGGCTGGATTGACGGCGGCGGCGGAGTTTATTGGCAGCGATCATGCTGTGGAGGTGCTGGAGGCCGACAAAGAGTATGTCGGCGGCATTTCCCGGACGGTGCGTTATAAGGGCTTTCGCTTTGATATAGGCGGACACAGGTTCTTCAGTAAGAACCCGGAAGTTGTGCGTTGGTGGAAGAAGCGGCTGCCGGATGACTTTTTGAGCGTCCGCCGGCAGTCGCGGATTTATTATCGGGGAAGGTATTTCGATTATCCGTTGCGTCCCGGGAACGCGTTGGGAAATCTGGGGGTGTTCACAAGTTCCCTCTGTGTGGTGAGTTACCTTTGGCGTCGGGTTTTTCCGATCAAACCGGAGAACACCTTCGAGGAGTGGGTGACGAATCGTTTTGGAGACAGGCTCTTTCGGATCTTCTTCAAGACTTATACGGAAAAGGTCTGGGGGATGCCGTGCTCGGAGATCAGCGCGGACTGGGCGGGGCAGCGGATCAAGGGGCTATCACTGAAGGAAGCGCTGTTGGGGAGTTTGATGCGGAAGCGGTCAGGCGACGGGGTCATCAAGACTTTGATCGACGAATTCCAGTATCCACGCCTGGGTCCGGGTATGATGTGGGAGAAGACTCGTGACGACCTCGCGAAAAATGGAATCCCCGTTCACATGGGGATGAAGGTGGTGGAGATTCATCACGGCGAACGTCGTGTGACTTTAATTCGGACGGTAAACGGGAATGGAGATGCGCAGGATTGGAAGGGCGACGAATTCATTCTTTCGATGCCGTTGCGTGATTGTATTCTGGCGATGCGACCGGGGTTGGGCGGGGAGGTGGAGACCGCCGCGAAGGGTCTGAAATACCGCGATTTTTTGACAGTGGCCTTAATGGTCGATGGTGAGGATTTGTTCTCGGACAATTGGATTTATATTCATGATGCCGCCGTGCGTGTGGGGCGGGTGCAGAATTATAACAACTGGAGTCCCGAGATGGTGAAAAGCCCGGGGGTGACTTGCCTGGGGTTGGAATATTTTTGCACCCAGGGAGACGACCTCTGGGACAAACCGGATGCGGATCTGGTCGAACTGGCCAAAACCGAGATTGAAAAAATCGGTCTCGTTCGTGCGAAAGCGGTGATCGATTCCTGCGTGGTTCGGATGGAGAAGGCTTATCCTGTTTATGACGGCGGGTACGGCGACCGGTTGAAGGTGATCCGGGAGGGGTTGTCGAGGTTCTCGAACTTCCAGGTGGCCGGACGAAACGGGATGCACAAATATAACAATCAGGATCATTCGATGATGACCGCTTTGATAGCCGCTCGGCGAGTCTTTGGTGACCTCCGTGATCCCTGGAAAGTCAATACCGATGCCGAGTATCATGAGAGCGGTGGAACTTCGATGCGAGCCGGTCGCTTGGTTCCGGAGCGGGTAAAAACAACGGAAGCGGCGGCGACGGAGCGGGAATCATGAGGAATCTCAGCGCGGTATATTTGGCGGTCGTGATCGCGGCAGGTATCCTGGTAGCCACCGGACTGGTTCTGGATTGGGGGCTGTGGTATTCGGACTATCTTGCTTATCGTGGGCAAACCGAGGCTTTCCTTGAAGGGACGCTGGCTGTCGGGGCGGATGTCCGGCGGATCGGCTGGGATGAGGTCTGGTTCGCCGAAAAGGCGCAGCAGCCCTGGGGACTCGGTGTGCCGGCGTGGCGTTTGCCCTTCGAGGCGATGGCGAGGTTGGCGGGTCAGCCCGCGTTCCCGGACCGGCTGGCTCTGGGCGCCGCATGGGCCTTGGTGGCGTTCGGCATCCTTCGGCTGTATCTCATTCCTTCGAAGCCGGTTCATCCCGTCGCGTGGCTGAAAGAGCGCCCGGAAAGAATCTGCGTTTTTGCACTGCTGGTGCTGTTTCCGCCACTGCTGACCATGACGCGGTTCCGGTTTGTCGTTTACGAGGAAGCGGCGGCGTACAGTTTCTTGGCGGGAGTGGGATTGTTCGCCTTTACGTTGTGGTTTTACAGGCGACGCACGGTACCGGTGTTTCTTGGACTTGCGCTTTTGGCCGGAGTGGCGCCTTTCGTACGTCCGACGCTTTTGGCCTACAGCGTGGCATCGCTTCTTATAGCGTTATTCTTGGCCTGGCATATAGGGTGGCGGTGGCACCGGTTGGTGGCGGGAGTTGTTCTGTTCGGACTGGGTTGCACGCTGTTATTCGTAAGCAACGCGCACCGATTCGGATCGGGCCTGGAATTCGGTCACGCCACCAATTTAAACACCGTTGATTCGATGCGCTACACGAGCCGATTCGATCACCCCATGCGTTCGGAACCCTTGCACTCGGCCGCCGCCGAGTTGGGCGCCGGTTTGTTTTTGATCGGAAACTCTTTCAACGGATACGGGTGGTATGAGCAAGATTTTCACGTATGGCAATCTTCCACCCACCGTTGGCGGGAGTACTATTTTACCACGTATGATCCGACTTTTGCCTTGATGCTGGCCGGCGCTTTGGGACTGGCAATCTTGAGAAAGGTGAAAGGCAAAGAGAGTGGTGGAATTGGGAACCGGGAGCGTGGGAGAGCCGGGGATGCGGGGAAGAGGGAAGTGGGAGAAGCGGAGGGGCGGGGAGTTTGGGGTGGGAGGCTTTGGTCGGAGACGGACCTGATGATTCTTTGGATGCTGTTGGCGGCGGTGCCGATCTTCGTCTTTTACCTGCGCGGGCCGTTTCTTGCCTCCAGGTATCTGCTGGATTTCGGACCGGCGTTTGCCGTGGGCCTGTCGGCGTTCGTCTTTTTGGCGGCGGAATCCTTGAGGCGACGAATCGGCTCAGGGCGGCGAAGTGTCGCCATCATACTGATCGCCTTTGCGGGGTGGTGGGGGTGGCAGGTGTTCACCGGCGATGGCGCCTTTCCAGCCGGGCCCGTCTTGCGCGCTGAACAGGTCGCGGCACGGTTAAACGTTGCCGAACCGCAAACCCCATTCGAAGGACTGCCGGACTCGTATGTCGCTGGGATGGAGGTGGATTCGCGTTGGCCGCCTTTCAACGGAGCCGGATGGGATCTCGAGACCGGACAAACCAAAGCCGCTGTGACGCTGTTCGTGCCGGCGGTGGCGCGACTGGAAATCGAGGTGGCTCCGGCGGAGGGCGGCGGTGAATTGGCGCCGGAGGACTATGAGATCATTCGAGCGAAAGTCGGACTGGAGTTTCTCCGGCGATCATCCATAGAGGTGATACCGGAGGGCCGTCGATTGGTCTTCGAGGGCCCGAAGCGCGGGGTTTATCGCCAAGGGATTCAGACTTGTTTTCTCGGGTTCGTTGCCGCTGAAACGGCGACCGACGGAGACTCGCCATTCCAGCTGCTTCGGGTGGAATGGGAGGAGCTTTGATGTGATGGATTTTGTTCTTCATAGGGAAATCGATCGAAGGGTGACCCGTGCGGAGGCGCGGATATTTTTTGCTCACAAAGTTTTCGGCGTCCCTCCGGCTCCGCGCGAAGATCAACGTCGCCCGGCAAGTTCGTCGCAATTACCTATTGGGAAGGAAACAATATGACGATTCGCCTATTGTGGGTCTACTTCGCCGCCGCATTTGCGGTATTGCTGGCGGTCGGCACGGGTTTGATTCCCAATTGGGGAGAATGGTATTCGCCGAGTGTGGAGCACAGATGGCAGACGGACGCGTTTTTCGAGGGACGACTGGCGCTTTCGGAGTCGCCGGCTCAAGTGCCGCACGACCATGTTTGGGCCGAAGGCGGGGTGCATCAGGTGTGGGGGTTGGGGGTGCCGACGTGGCGTTTGCTGTTCGAGGCAACCGCCAGATTGTTCGGGGAAACCATGTTTCCCGACAGAATCGCATTACTCGCCGCTTTTGCCGTGTTTGCCTATTTGATTTTCGCCATATTTACCGGTTCCCCAAGTACAGCATCGATTTCGGAGTGGGTGGGTAGGATGAAAGCGCATCCCGAGGAGATCATCGTTGTCGTGGGGCTGATCGCGTTTCCACCGCTTGTAACGCTGCTAAACGGACCGTTCAAGGTCTACGAAGAGGTGGTGGCCTACGGTTATCTCTACAGTGTCGGCCTGTTCGCAGGCCTTATGGCGTTTCGCTGGCGACCGTGCGTGCGGTATTTCGTGCCGCTTTGTCTGGCCGGTGGTTTGGCGGGTTTTTTTCGTCCGCCGATGCTCGCCTACGGGTTCGCGACGGTGGTGCTCGCTTTTTTGATTCTGCGGAAATCGAGGGAAGATGCGGACGACGGCCGGGGCGGTGGCCGTCGGGGGGAATGGGGGTGGCTAATCGGCGGGCTGGCGCTTTTCGGGGCGGGAGTCGGTCTTCTGTTCCTGACCAATAGTTTGCGTTTCGGATCGGGATTCGAATTCGGTCACAAACTGAATCTGAGCGGGTTGGACCTGATGTACGCTTCCCGGTTTGGAGCCCCGTATCATTCGGAATCGATCCTGGCCGCCGCCAAGGAACTCTTTGGGTCGACGTTTTTGGTTCGTGATCTGAACGGTTGGGCGGTTTACAATGAAGACGTGGTTCCCCTTCAGTCCGCGACCCCGCGTTGGCGGCACTTTTATCACACGACCTTTGATGTCTCGTTTCTGGTCCTTCTTGCTATCGCTTGGATTGCAGGTATTTCGAAAGCGGCTGCAGGGATTTTCCGCAAAAAGGGGGTGGTCTGGAACGAAAGCACTTTGGCAGTGGTTTGGTCCCTGGCGGGCGTGCTGCCCATCGCCGTATTTTACCTGGATTTCCACGCCATGTCGTCACGCTATATCCTCGATTTCGCTCCAGGAATCGCGGTCGCTCTCGCGGGGGCCGTGTACGTGATTAGGGATATCGCCGTCAAGCGACATGCGTGGAAACCCCGTTTGCAGATGTTCGTGGCGACGGGTTTTGCCGCTTGGTGGGGCGTTCAGGTGTTCAGCGGCGGCCATTATTTTCCTCAGACTCCAGTGCTGACGAGAGACGCAGTATTCTCCGAGTTGCCGGGCAACCCGGAGGCCGCATCGCTTCCGGCGGAGTATGCCCTGGAGGGACCCGTTCCATTGGGTACAGGGTTCGGACAAAATGGCAGGGGGTGGAATCGGCAGACCGGCGCGACGGATGCCCTGGTGGTGCTTTTCGTCAGTGACCCCAAGCATTTGATCCTACATGTGGCCTCGGCCGAAGGTGAGGCTTTGTCTGACGAGGACTTCGCTTCAATCAGAGCCAGGATCGGCCTGGAGGAACTGCAGTTGGAATCGGTTGAGCCTCTTCCGGAGGGACGTCGATTGGTCTTTTCCGGACCGGAGAAAAGTCGATACCGGTACGGCGTACAGGTCGTCTTCCTGGCTTTTGTGCCGGTGGACTCGTTCCTGAAGGAAGATTCCGCATTCAAATTGAAACGCGTCGCCTGGCAAAGCGTCGAGTGAAATGCGGCGGTGATAGTGAGCGATGAGGCCCAGTGATTTGTATTTCTGCGGGTCGGCGTTTCAGGACTTCCATATACCCCAACCCCATGAGAAACACTAAAAAGAAGGTCGCTGTGATCGGGGCGGTGCCGGCGGGATTGACGGCGGCTTATCAATTGGCGAAGGCGGGGACGCCGGTGGACGTCTACGAGGCCTCGGACGCCGTGGGAGGGCTGGCTCGGTCGATAAAGCTTTGGGGGCAGACGGTCGACCTGGGGCCGCACCGTTTTTTCAGTCAGGACCGGCGGGTAAACGAGCTTTGGCTGGAGGTGGTGGGCAACGATTACGCCATGGTGGATCGCTTGACGCGCATCCTCTACCGGCGCCGGTATTTTCATTATCCGCTCCAGGCCGCTGAGGCTTTGCGCAAGTTGGGGCCGGTGGAGGCGGCGCGCTGCGTGATCGCCTACGCCTGGGAACAAGTGAGTCCCACTACCGAAGACGGGAGTTTCGAGGCTTGGGTGAAACGGAGGTTCGGGAGTCGGTTGTTCGAAATTTTTTTCCAGAGTTACAGCGAAAAGCTTTGGGGGATCGGCTGCGACGAATTGGACGCCGATTTCGCCGCGCAGCGAATCAAGAAGTTTTCCCTGTCCGAGGCGCTCAAAAACGCGATTTTTTCCGGGTCCAACACCCACCGAACGCTGGTGGACCAGTTCGCTTATCCCACCGGAGGCACCGGCATGGTGTACGAGCGAATGGCTGAGGCCGTGACGAAAATGGGCGGACGGGTACACTTGCGGACTCCGGTGGAACGAGTGGTGACCGAAAGCGGAGCCGTGAAAGGAATCGACCTGCCCGACGAAGGGTTTCGAGCTTACGACGAGGTTATCTCCTCGATGCCATTGACCGCACTGGTGTCCCGGCTCCCGGAGGCGCCCGAAAGTGTTCTGGAGGCCGCCCGAAGGTTGACGTTTCGAAATACCGTTCTGGTCTATCTTGAGGTTACGGCCGGAGACGTATGCCGGGACAACTGGTTGTATGTGCACAGTCCCGATTTGCTGACGGGACGGATCACGAATTTTCACAACTGGGTGCCGCAACTCCTCGGGGATTCGGAAAACACGATTCTGGTTATGGAGTATTGGTGTAATAACGGCGACGCGTTGTGGGCTGAAGCCGACGACTCCCTTATCGCCCGCGCCAGGTCGGAACTGCTGAAAACCGGTCTGGTGACCGAAGAGTCGGCGATAAACCGCGGCCATGTCATTCGCATTCCGAAATGTTATCCGGTCTACCGGCGGGGATACCGTGAAGCACTGGCGCCGGTGGAGGACTATTTGCGAAGCGTCAAAGGGCTGCAAGCCATCGGGCGCTATGGCGCGTTCAAATACAACAATCAGGACCACTCCATTCTCATGGGCATGCTGGCGGCGGAGAACGTCGTTTCAGGCGCTGAAAACGATTTGTGGGGTGTCAACGCGGACTACGAAACCTACCAGGAATCCTGCCGCATCACCGAGACGGGGTTGGTGACCCAGGCGAATCTGTGACCGTAGGTCCAATGATGAGGGTGGGGTTCTCGAAAACTCTCCGCGTCGGGATCGGCGCTTCCGTGCTCGCCTGAGCTCGTCGAAGTCCGATGATCCAGAACAAAGAACCTATCTTCAACAGCAGATAGGGACGTGGGGCGAGATCAGGGCATCGCCGGCGTCGCCCGCGCATCCGTAGTGATAGTCGATTTCGGTGATTGATTCACTTGGCGAGATGCCCATGATCTCCACAACCCCGGCTTCATGCGTTCCATGGAACACCCACCTCACAACCCCCACGACAAGCTCTTCAAGCGGAGTTTCAGCGATCCAGCCACCACGCCCGGTGTTAAAGCATTGCTGAACTGTGAAGGTTCTCACACGGAGTCACGCCCTCGACGAGCTCAGGCCGGCGAGAACTCACGGAGGTGGGGCCGGTTGAACTCTCCGTGTCTCTGTGCCTCCGTGTGAGTCCAGTTCCTGCTGTATTTTTTTGCTTCACCAAACAATGCCGCCTTAACCGTGCTATTCCTGCTAATCCATTGGGACACCCTGAAACTCGATCCCGGGTCCTTCATCGACTCTCAGTATCGCTCTTCCGAAAGCGACCTGCTGTTCACCACGCTTATGGTCGGCACCCCGGCCGGGATACTCACCCTGCGGGTCATGAAAGCCGAACGCCTCGGCATGTTGCTTGATGATCCGGTCTGGGACGAGGACCTCGTAGGCAAGGCATCCATGGACCTCTTCGAGCAGATCCTGCGCTACATCGCCTCCGCCGCCGACCTTGACAAACCGGCCTTTTTCGGGAGGATTAAAATGGTAAAAGATGAACGCATTCGGCAAACGGCTATGACACTCGAACAACAGTTTCGCCAGGAGGGACGTCAGGAAGGACGCTTGGAAGGGCGCCTGAAAGGGGAACGTCTGCTGTTAGAGCGTCAACTCATCCGCCGGTTCGGTCCGCTTCCCGAATGGGTTTGTCGCTTCCTGGAAGAAGCCACGACCGACCAGCTTGAGCAATGGGGCGAGGCGATTCTAGATGCTCCTTCGCTGGAATCGGTTTTCCGGCAATAGGCATTTTGGTTTTCAGGGATGGCCGTAATGGGTCGTCCGGCGTGGTCAAACTCCGTGCGGGTCTCGGTGCCTCGGGGCGCTTTTGTGATTTGACAGGAGGGCAATGTTGTACAAGTGTCCTGTACGTTATGGAAGCAACCTATTCGGAAACCAGAGCAAACTTCGCGTCGTTGTGGGACAAAGTGGTGGATAATCGTGAAACGCTGCGGATTCACCGTCGCGGGGCGGAGGACGTTGTTATGTTGCCCGCCGCTGAATTGGAGAGCCTCCAGGAAACCGCGCATTTGCTCAGATCGCCGAAAAACGCGCGGAGGTTGCTGGAGGCGTTAATGGCTTCTTTTGAGCAGGAAGGTGCCGTTGTGGCGGTGAAGGATCTGCGCAAGGATTTGGATGGCGATTCGAGATAGAGAAGAAGCGCGCGTTTGTATTGTTCAGAAACAATTCAGAGAGGACCTCGGAGAGTGGATCCAGCTGGATAGAAAGATCACGAAGAAGATCCTGGATATGATGGAGGAGGTTTTGAAAACGCCTTTCGAGGGAAAGGGTAAGCCTGAGCCTCTAAAGCATTTGCCCGGGAATATTTGGTCTCGTCGTATTACTCAAGAAGATCGCTTGGTTTATCGTGTTTACGAAAACAAGGTGGATTTTCTTCAAGCGAAATATCATTACTAAGGCGAATGGCGCTCGGTTAAGGCTTTGGATCGAAGTCGCTTTGGCTTAACCGAATTGAAGTCGCATCGGCTGTTCCCCTGGAGGGCCATGCTCCCGCATGGCCGCCCTCCAGGAAGCAGAGGAGCGATTCCGATTTGGATTCGGTTTCTCGAATGATGAACCTGCTTAACCGGAATGGCACGGTTAAGGCGTTTTATCGTTTGATGAAGTAAAAAATACCGCGGAATTGGACTCACACGGAGGCACGGAGACACGGAGAGTTCAACCGGCCCCTCCTCCGTGAGCTCCGTGGCTCCGTGTGAGAATCTTCACAGTTCAGCAATGCTTTAAAACCGGGCGTGGTTTTGGGTGAACTCGCGAAAGCAGGACTACGCTGCCTCGATCAACGGCCCTAACCGAGTAGCATTCTGCTTAACCGTGTCATTCGCCCTAACACGGGACCTGTTGGATGTTGCGGAATCTTAACGTTGCCATTTGCGGTTGGCTATTGCCACGGTGGGGTGTCGTTTGGGAGGATGGTTTTTTTACATCAATGAAGATTGGAGCCATATTTGATTGGGACGGGGTGGTGGTGGATTCGTCCGGGCCGCACGAGGAGAGCTGGGAACGGCTGGCGGCGGAGATTGGACGGCCGTTGCCGGAGAGGCATTTCGAGCGCAGCTTCGGTATGAAGAACGAGGTCATTATTCCCGAACTGCTGTGCTGGACCGAGGATCCGGAGGAGATCGGGCGTTGGTCGCTCCGCAAGGAGGAGTTGTACCGGGAGATCGTCGCCGAGCGCGGCATTGAACCGCTTCCCGGGGTGAAGCCATTCCTGGAAAGATTGGCCGAGGCGGGAATTTCCTGTGTGATCGGGTCCTCCACCCAGCGCCTCAATATCACGACGACGCTCGAACGGCTGGGAGTGGCGTCCTTTTTTACCGACCTGGTCACGGCGGAAGACGTCTCCCGGGGAAAACCGGACCCTGAGGTGTTTCAGGTTTGCGCCCGCCGCATCGGCGCGAACCCGGACGAGTGCGTGGTTTTCGAAGATGCGCATGTCGGCATCCACGCGGCGCGGGCCGCGGGCATGCGGGTGGTGGCGGTCACCAGCACCCACCCGCGCGAGTCCCTTAGGGGCGCCGACCGGGTGGTCGATCGACTGGACGAATTGGAAATCGACGACCTGCACGCCCTCTTTCACGCCCATCGGATGTAGGGGGCGGTTTTGGGTTCTTGGTACCTAGTTCTTAGTTCTTGGTTGGGGAAATCAAATTGAGTTCGGTGCCGCTTCTCGTCGTGGGCTTTGTGGTTGAAGGGCGGGCCTTGGTTCTCGCTAGCCGTTTTAGGTTGGTGTGCTGAGGCGGCAACTGTGGCAGGAGAAGCCGGCGCCGAAGGCGACGAGCCAGAGGTCGTTCGCGGGGGAGGGCGAGGCGAGGGATTCTTCCAGGACAAAAAGGATGCTGGGGCTGCTCATGTTGCCGTGACGCCGGAGGACGGAGTGGCTCTCCGCGAGGTCGCCCGCGGGCACGGTGTCGTGGATGGCGAGCAGGACGTCGCGTCCGCCGGGGTGGACGAGCACCCGGCCGGGAGGAGGAGCGCCGTGGTTGGGAAAAAGTTCGGCCACGGCCTGGGCTGCTTTTCCCGGCACGGTTTTGGCCAGTTTATTGCGCAGCTTGCCGCCCTTGGTTTCAAAGCGGAGGAGTTCCCGGTCCGCCGGCCGGTGAAGGGTCTGAAAGTCGTGGGCTCGTAAGGGAGTGGTCTCCTGGTGGGGGTGGCCGGTCCAGATGGCGGCGGCGGCGCCGTCGGAGAACAGGCAGGCGCTGATGAGGACGCCGGGATCGTCGTCGAGGTAAAAAGCCGCCGAACAGATTTCCACCGCCACCGTGGCGACACGGGCCTCCGGCTGGGCGGCGAGGACGTTGCCGGCGGCGCGAAGGGTGGGAATGGCGGCGCCGCATCCGAGTCCGACCAGATCCTGCAGGTAGGCGTCCGGCCGCAGGCCGAGCGCTTCCGCCACGTAGCTGGTCAGGCCTGGACAAAGGTAACCGGTGCAGGTGCAGATCAAAAGGGCGTCGAGGTCCTCCGCCCGCAGGGAGGCGCGTTCCAGGGCGTCGGCCAGGGCGCGGCCGGCCAGAAGCGGGGCTTCGCGGCGAAAGGTTTCGTTGAGGGCGTCGACGTCGCGGTCGAAGATGTTTTCGATGTCCGGGGTGGCGAAGTGACGACGATCGATGCCGTTGTCGGCGGTGAGCACTTTCCGCAGGATCGACATCGAGCGGGCGTTCAGCCGGGTTCCCACGTCGGAGGCGCGCAGGATGTCCCAGCACTCGTTCTGAGTGAAGGCTTCCGGCGGAACCGCGGTGGCTAAAGAGCGCAGGTACATGGCGACCTTTGGGCTTTCAGCCAGTGAACCAGTGGTAGAGGAAGAAGTACACCAGCACCCCGGTCACGGAAACGTAATACCAGAGCGGGAAGGTCCACCGCGCCCAGGCGCGGTGCCGTTTGAAGCGGCCTTTGAGGGCGTGCAGGAAAGTGACGATCACCAGGGGCACGATCACCATGGCCAGGATGATGTGGGAAATGAGCATGGGATAATAGATCCAGGCCCAGAGCCCTTCACCCTGGAACTCCGTGTGCACTCCGCGGACCAGAACCTTGTGCAAAACGTAGAAAAAGAGGAAGACCAGAGACACGCCGAAGGCGGACACCATGCAGGTGCGGTGGCCTTTGACTTTCTGCCGCATGATGGCGATGAACCCGGCGGTCAACAGGGCGGTGGCGATCCCGTTGAGAATGGCGTTCAGTGTGGGAAGAAATTCGGTAAAGGTCATAGCGGCTTACCTGACGAACCAGACGTCGACCACCAGCGCTCCCAGCAGGAGTGGCAGGAGCAGGATGGAGGCGAAAAAGATTTTACGGGCCGCGGCGTCGCGATCGGCGCCGCGATGAAACCGCAGGATTTCCCGCAGGAAATAACCGTTCAGCAGGACGGCCGCCGCCGGGTAAAGCAACCCGGTCATGCCCAGGGCCACCGGTCCCAGGGCGCAGAGAAACAGCAAAACGCCGTAGGCGTTCATGTGCCGGGCGAGCCGGGCGCCTCCGGAATCGATTACCGCCAGCATGGGGAAGCCGGCGGCGGCGTAGTCCTGCCGGTACAACCAGGCGATGGCGTGGAAATGCGGCATTTGCCAGAAGGCGAGCACACCGAACAGCACCCAGGCGCCCGGTCCGAGCGCGCCTTCCGCGCCCGCCCATCCGATGAGCGGCGGGAGCGCTCCGGAGATCGCGCCTACCTCGGTGCACCAGTGGGTTCGTTTCTTAAGGGGAGTGTACACCAGGACGTAGGTGGCCACGGTCAGGACCAGCAGCAATCCGGCGAGGAGGTTCACCCAGAGCAGGAGTTGCACCGCTCCGATCAGGGAAAGCAGCAGTCCGAGGGCGGCCGCCCGGGCGGGGTGGATGTCGCCGGCGGGCAGCGGGCGATCGCGCGTCCGGCGCATGGCGGCGTCGGTCCGGCGTTCCCACCACTGGTTCAGGGCGGCGGCTCCGCCGGCCGCCAGGGAGGTCCCGACCGCCAGGTGGAAAATCACCCAGGGGTCGAGCGCCGGGCGCGCGGCGAAGTAGCCGATCAGCACGGTCAGCACCGAAAGGAGGCTGAGCCTCGGTTTGGTCAGATCCAGGTACCGGCTCCAGGCGGGAAGGACCGGGTCGACGGTGGACCCCTCGGCGGGACGCCGGGTTTTTGCCGAGGTCGCCATCATCCTCCGATCGCGGCGCCGCTGGGGTTTGTTTGACGTTCGACGTCGTTCCTTGCCCCGTAGGCAACCGGCTCCGTGCGGCGAAAGCAGGTGAAGGTAATGGCCCAGGCGGTCGCCAGGATGAGCGCGCCGACGATAACGTGCAGGGTCGTCGGGTAGGGATTGCGCACGCTCCAAATGATGGACGCTCCCAGGTAAATCTGGATTGTCAGCAGTAGAACCAGAGAGGCGGCCAGGACACGCTGGACCGGGAGGGCTTCGGGCCGTCGCCAGAGTTGCCACACAAACGCCAGCAAAACGACGGTGACCACCACCGCTCCCACCCGGTGAGCGAAGTGGATGCCGACGTGAAAACCCCAGGCGGCCGGCAGCAGCGAGTCCGGGGAGGAGAGGGGGAAATACGGAATGGCCATGCCGGCGTGATGGTGCCGCATGACCGCGCCCGCGATCAACTGCAGGAAAATCGCGACGCAGGCGGCCAATCCCCAAAGCTTCAGACCCCGCGGCATCGGCCGGCTCAGTCCGGCGTTGCGCTCGATCCAGAATCGGGTGAGTCCGAGGGAGATGGCTACCATGACACAGAGGAAAATCTGCGCGGCGCAGGCGTGGATGATGGCCAGGGTTTGGGCGAGCAGGTTGTGGTCGGATTCGATGTTCAGTTCGTCGAAAAGCACTCGTCCGCCGCCCAGGAGCCCCTGGACGGTCACCAGCAGGAAGGCGAACAGTGCCAGCCAGCGCAGCCAGGGGCGTTCCTCTTTGAGGAAAATATAGATGCCGATCGCCATGACCAGCAGGCCGACCTGCGCGCCGAGCAGCCGGTGGCTGTGTTCGGCGAACATATCCTGGTCGCTCAGCCACCCCTGCGGGTTGAGGGAGCCGTCCGACAGCGGCCAGTCCAGGAAAACCATGCCGGCGCCGATGCTGGTGGTGAATCCGCCCATGAACAGCAGGAGAAGCGTCCAGGACACGGTGAACCAGGCCAGCCACGCCAGGGCGGGCTTATGATTTTGATTCCTTTGGCGGACGGCTATTGACGGCATCGTGCGGCAGTTCGATGATGATGGATTCTGACGACAGGAATTGCTTGCGAAACCAAACAGCCAATAATGGGTGCTGTCGGGTGGCAAGAGGAAGTTTAACACGCGAAAGGTTTTTCGAAAGCGGTATGGTCGTGAATTGTTTACAGTCGAAGCGAGTGAGAACCTGCCTTTACACGGCTTGTTTATTGGCCGGATTTGGGCTGGGAGCGTTGTTTCTGAGCGGTTGTTCGGAAAACGCCAGGGACGCGCGCGCCTTCAGCGGCACGATCCTGGAGGTGGATGAGGTCCGAGGAGCGGTCCGGGTGGAGGTCGGCTCGGGCGCCGACTTCCTGACCGAACCGGAAGTCTGGGCCTCCGTTCGCCGGGGAGATCTGGCCAACGCCGAGGCCGGAGCGCGCATACGGGCGTTGCTGTTGGATGCCGAAGACGAAGGCACCGCCTACCGTTTGGAGGGCGTGTGGCCGGCGGACGACGATTCCGCCCGGGTGGTCGAGGCTGTCAACCGCCGGTTGCGCCAGGATACCGTTCTGCGCGGCGAGGGAGCTTACCTCTTGGAAGGCGAAAGCCTGCCGCGTTTCGCCTTGTACGACCAGTTCGGGCGAGTGGTCCGGCCGGAGCGTTTTTCGGGAAACCGGGTGGTGATGAATTTCATCTTCACCCGCTGTATGGATCCGGAAATGTGCCCGGCGGCGACCGAGCGCATGCGGCAGTTGCAGCGGGCGGCGACCGAGGCGGGGGTGGAACGGTTTGAGTTGGTGTCGGTGACCCTCGACCCGGAATACGACACGCCGGGAGTGCTTCGGGAGTACGCTACCGACCGCATGATTGATTTGGAGAATTTTTCCTTTCTCACCGGACCCGAACGCGCCGTGCGGGACCTGATGACGCAAATCGGCATCCTCTCCTACCCGGACGACGACATGTACTTTCAGCACACCATGGCGACCCTGCTCATCGATGAGAACGGTTCCGTCGTCCACCGGGTCGACGGAAGTCGCTGGCTGGTCAGTGATTTTCTAAACCGATTGCGAGAGGAGGGAGGCGTATGAGCGCGATGAAAAAGCTGTGGCACGACTTGGAGCCCTCGCGGAAAAAACAGACGCTGCTGATCACGGGCGCGGCGGTGATGCTCTTTTTCCTTTTGCGCCTGGCCCCCGGAGCGGTGGCGCCCGAACGGCCGGGGCAGTTCCTCGCCGCCGCCGGCGCCACCGACCGCCGGGTGGAACTGTGCGACGTGAGCAATCTCGGATTCAGCGCGGTCAATAACCGGGTGTCACCGGTACGGTTGCACGCCAGCCCCCTGAATCCGCCGGTACCCGGCGAGGAGGTCGAGGTGGTGTTTTCCATTGAGACGGTTGGCGGCAAGGCAATCACCTTCGACGACATCCGGGAAACTCACGAGGAAATGGTGCACCTGCTGATCGTGGATCCGAGTCTGGGCGATTACCATCACAAGCACCCGCGTCCGGGTGATGTTCCCGGCGAGTACCGCTTTTCCTTCACTCCGCGGGCGAGTGGGGACTACAAGATCTTCGCCGAGTTTTACTCCCTTCGCACCGGACGGCCCGTCTATGCCGTGACCGATTTTCCGGTACCCGGAGAGGGACGTCCGATCGAGGTGCGGACCGACCGCGAGATTGAGGTGGGGGATTACCGGTTCGAACTGGCGGTCCCGGAGGAAGGCTACCGGGCGGGGCGGCCTCAAGCCCTTCACCTGCGCGTCGCCCACCGGGAATCCGGCCGTCCGGTCACCCTGCAGCCCATCATGGGCGAGTACGCGCACCTGGTGGGCTTCGACACGGACCGCAGCGGTTTCACCCACATGCACCCACTGTTCGAAGGCACCGGCTACGACCTCGATCCGTTGCGTCCGGAGATCGGGTTCATGCTCCAGGTGAACCGGCCGGGTTTCTACAAGATCTGGGCACAGGTGAAGATCGACGGACGTGAAGTCTACGTGCCTTTCGGATTGGAAGTGAGGGGTTGAGACGGCGGAACCGGTTCCCCCGCCGGTCCCGATTCCCGTTGACAGCGAACCGTTTCCCGCGCGAACTTTCAGTTCCGGCTCCGCCCGGTTTTGCATCATGGATATTCTTTGGCCGCTGTTGATCATTTTTGGCCTCGTCTTTCTGCACGCCGTGTTCGTCGCGGCGGATTACAGTCTGATCAAGCTCCACTTTACCCGGTTCGACACCGCCCTGCTGGATAAGGCGAAAAGCCGTCGGGCCATTGTGGCGCTGATGGGCTCTGCGGGTCGCCATGCCCGGGCCATCAAATTCGGCAGTATCGCCTGCACATTGGGGGTGGGAATCCTGATGGTTTTTGTGGTGGAGCGCGTTTTCACCCTGACCGGAGCATCGGAAAGCGGCGCGGTCCGCGGATCGGCCTGGGTGGGCTGTTTCCTGGTGACCTGGTTTTTTATGACCGTGGTCGGGGAACTCGTGCCGCGAGCATTGGGCATCCGTTATCCCATCCAGGCGCTGGGTGCGTCTTCGATTTTCATTCGAATATTCGCCGGTCTGCTGCGGCCCCTGTCCACACTCCTGGAAAAATCGGCCAACGCGATCCTGAAAACCCTCAATGCGGAAACGGGGCAGGAGACCAACTTGATCGATGTCGAGGTGCAGATACGTTCGTTGTTGTCCGACGGCGAGGAGGTTTCGCCTATAACCGAACGGATTCTCAGCAACGCCCTGCAGCTTCGCAATCTGGTGGCGCAGGATGTCGTCATTCCGCGAAACCGCCTGCAGTACTTCGATCTGGAGGACGGAATTGTCGCCAACATCGAAGTGGCCCGCAAAAGCGGCCACACCCGTTTTCCCCTCTGCGAGGGCGACCTCGACCGCTGTGTCGGCCTGGTGCACATCAAGGACCTGTTTCGGCAGAAAAACGATTTGAACCGTCTCGACTTGAGGAAGTTCCGGCGCGACATCCAGCGCTTTTCGGTGGACGACTCGCTCGATTACGTGCTGGAGCGTTTCCTGCAGCAAAAGATCCACATGGCCCTGGCCGTGGATGAGTTCGGGGGCGCGGTGGGGGCCATCACCCTGGAGGACATTCTGGAGGAACTGGTGGGGGAAATCCATGATGAGTTCGACCGCGAGGAAACCCAGATTCAAACGTTGGAAGACGGGTCCTACCAGATCGATGGGCTGACTCCAATACACGACGTCGCCGAGCGACTGGGTATCGAACTGTCGGATACGGAGGTGTCCACCTTCGGCGGTTTGATCACCTCCGAACTGGGCCGCATGCCCCGCGACCGGGAAAAGTTCCTACTTGGGTTGCTCGAAGTCACGGTGACCGGCGTTTCCGAAAAACGCGTGCTCAGCGCCCAGGTCCGGCTGCCCGCGCCACCGGTGGAGGACACCGAAAAGGAAGAGTGAGCTCCGTCATCCGGCGAACCCGGCGAACCCGGCGATCCGGTCCCCGGCTCGAATGGCACGGTTAAGCAGGTTCATCGTTTGATGAAATCGGAATCGCGCCTCTGCTTCCTGGAGGGCGGCGCTCCCGCGCCGCCGGTGCGGGCAGGATGCCCGCGCTTCCAGGTCGGCGGCCATGCGGGAGCATGGCCCTCGTGCGAACGGCCGATGCGGGCAATTAAGGCTGGACGTCGCGTCGTGGTCGACGAAAACATATAGGCATATGTAAACAAATCGGGACGCCCCGGCCCGCTTTTCAGAACGGTCATTTAGGTGAAAAAAGCACTACTGGTTTTCGATAAGTTCAAGGACGCGCTCAGCGCGGCGGAAATCTGTGACGCGGCGGCGCAGGGTTTGCGTGACCGGGATGGACTGTTTTCGGTCGATCTTGCGCCATTGAGCGACGGAGGAGAGGGATTCGCGGAGATCCTGACCCGGGCGGCTGGGGGTGAACTGCACGGGATTTCGGTTTGTGGACCGCGATTCAATGAGGTGAAAGCAAGCTACGGGACCGTCCGGTTGGAGAACCTGGCGCCCGCCGTTCGGCAGTTGTGCGGTTTTCCGGACAGCGGCCGGCTGGCGGTTGTTGAAATGGCGCAGGCGAGCGGGTTGGCTCTGTTGCCCCCGGCGGAGCGGGACCCGATGGTGACCACTACGTTCGGGACCGGTGAGATTCTGTTGCGGGCGGCCCGGGAAGGCGCCGATGCCCTGCTCCTGGGGATCGGCGGCAGCGCCACGCACGATATCGGTCTCGGGGCTTTGACCGCGCTGGGTCTGGAGCCCGTTTTGGACGGCGAGGACAGTGCCGCGCTTCCGGATTCGCCGCGGGATCTTTGTCTGCCGCGGTTTTGGCGGCGTATCGGAGGATTTTCGGTGGACGGCATGATAGGGTTGCCTCCGATTCGGGTGGCTTGCGATGTGGAGAATCCGTTGCTCGGAAAAAACGGCGCCGCGTTTGTTTTCGCGCCGCAAAAAGGGGCCTCGGAAGATAGCTTGCCATCGCTCGACGAAGCGACCGGCAGAATGGCGCGTTTGCTCTGCCGGGCTTTCGGCCGGCCGGATTCGCTGGTCGACGAACCCGGCGCCGGCGCGGCCGGCGGTCTGGGCTT
Source organism: Opitutia bacterium (assembly GCA_050506795.1). Taxonomy (GTDB): domain Bacteria; phylum Verrucomicrobiota; class Verrucomicrobiia; order Opitutales; family T3Sed10-336; genus SLOW01. Next base: position 28,331 of record JBJHCF010000018.1, on the reverse strand, counting down.
TGGGCTCCGCGTGGGATGCGGCGCCGAATGGGTCGGGGGGTTCGAACTGGTGGCCGACTGGTTGAATTTGCGGGAGCGGGTGCGCGGCGCCGATCTGGTTTTGACCGGGGAAGGGCGATTCGACGACGCGTCGCTTTCCGGCAAAGGGCCGGGGCGGGTTGTGCGGGAAGCGGTGGAGGCGGGCAAACCGGTCCTGGTGTTCGCCGGATCGGTTCAGTTGTCGGCGGAATCCGAAGCCGCCCTGAAAAGAGACGGCGTGCGTGTGGTTCCCGTCACTCCCTCGGGCATGCCTCTGCCCGAAGCCTTGCCTCGCACCGGCGAACTCCTGCGCGATGCGGTGCGCGAAAAGGTGGAGTCAGCCGAATGGCACGGTTAAGGCGGTTTTTCGTTTGATTTAAGCCAATCGAGACGAGATCACGCTTCCCTTTCCTGGAGGGCGGCGCTCCCGCGCCGCCGGTGCGGGCAGGATGCCCGCGCGGCCATGCGGGAGCATGGCCCTCCAGGGGAAGAGCCGATGCGATTCGGCAAAGCTGCTTTGATCGACGGGCCTTAACCGAGTGCCATTCGGAGTAAGCCTTTACCCTTCCTTTCGATTCGCCAGATAGCCGGCCCAGGGTTCCTGATCGCTGACGTCGATCATGAACTCGACTTCATCGCCACCGAACTGGGAGGGGGAGAGTATGGCCAGAAATGTCACTGTGGTGTCGGGGAGGGTGAAAGTGGCATGCACCACCTCGGTGGGAATGTGGGCGACGTCGCCCGGCCCGAGGACTCGTTTTTCGCCTTCAATCCATTGCTCAAGTTTGCCCTCCAGCACGTAGATGGCCTCCTCGCGCCGCGGGTGATAATGGAATCCGTGGTTCTGGCCCGGCTCCATGACCACTCGCGCGATCATCAACTGGTCGGCGTTGGTGACCTCGGCGCGGCTCAGCCACTCGATGCTGCCGCGTTCGGCGTCCTCCACCATGAGTTCGTTTTTCCCGACGAAGCGGTGTCCTTTAGGGTTTTGATCAGCCATGGTTCCTTTAGATGGATTTCGGGCCGGATTGACAAGAAATATCTATATGTATGAGCAATTTCTATTGCCAATTCGGGGAATAGGTTTTTGTTTCGCCTGATTGCCGGCGCTCGCTTGCGGGCACCGATCAAGGTGAAACTCATCTGGAGAATTTTATGCCAAATCCCTGGACTGGAAAAGGAAACCCTTACACCCGTAAGGAAGTTGTGGAACGCCTTCACGAGAGCCTGCGCAACGGCGAGCCGATCATCGCGGCCGGAGCCGGGACGGGCATTTCGGCGAAGTTCATCGAAAAGGGAGGCGCGGACCTGATTATTATTTATAATTCGGGACGGTTCCGGATGAGCGGCCACGGTTCCTCCTGCGGTATGATGGCTTACGGCGACGCCAATGCGGTGGCCATGGAGATCGGCGAATACGAGGTGTTGCCCACGGTGGAGGAAGTTCCGGTGATCTGCGGGGTGCACGCCACAGATCCCCGCCGGCGCATGTGGCACTGGCTGCTCAAGGTTAAGGATATGGGGTTCTCCGGGGTGAATAATTTCCCCACCCATACGATCGTCGACGGTCATTTTCGCCAGGTGCTGGAAGAGACCGGCATGAGCGTCAAGAAGGAATACGAAATGGTGTCGCTGGCCCGGCGAATGGATCTATTTTCCATTGTTTACGTGGCGACTCCCGAGGAGGCCAAACACATGGCTGAAGCGGGAGCGGATGCCATAATCGCCCACGTGGGAACCACCGTGGGTGGATCCATCGGGGTCAGCAAGGCGGTGGTGACCATGGACGATGCCGTGCGTTCCACCCAGGCGGTGATCGATGCCGCGCGCCAGGTGCGCAAGGATATTCTGTTCCTGTCCCACGGCGGTCCGATCGCCACGCCGGAAGACGCCGCCTACATCAACGAACACACCGACGCGGTCGGTTTTGTTGGAGCTTCCAGCCTGGAGCGCCTCGGGGTTGAGGCTTCGCTGACCGAATTGACCCAACGTTTCAAGAAGATCCCGGCGCCCGCCGTTTCCAAGTTGGATTTGTAGGGAGAGTTCGGGCGCGCGGGCGCGATTTGCCCGTCAACCGGAGGACCGAAGATGATTGTTGTACTGGGGACCTGGGATACGAAAGGCGAGGAACTGGCTTTCCTGGCTGAAGCGATCGAAGGCCGCGGGCATTCGGTACTGCGCGTGGACGCGGGAACCGGAGGCGAACTTCGCCACCCGGTGGACATTCGGCGGTGTGATTATCTTCCGGATACGGAGTTGCCCCGCGATGGAGAACGCGGCGCGGCCGTGACCGCGGTCGGGCGGGCTGCCGCCGAACTGCTGCCCCGGTTGCACCGGGAGGGGCGTCTGGACGGGGTGATCAGTGCGGGCGGGGGGGGCGGGACAAGCATTGCCGCCACGGCGATGCGCGCGTTGCCGTATGGGATTCCCAAGGTCATCGTTTCAACCCTGGCCAGTGGCAACACCCGCCCTTACGTGGGCACCCGCGACCTGGTCCTGATTCCGAGTATCGTCGATGTTTCCGGTCTCAACGCGACCTTGCGTCACGTGCTGAAGCGCGCCGCGGCGGCGGTGTGCGCCATGACCGAGGTTACTGTAGGCGAGGATACCGATCCGGCTTCCACTCGTCCGCAAATCGCGGCCTCAATGTTCGGCAACACCACCGCGTTGGTCGATGCCGCCCGCCGGCAAATGGAGAGCGAAGGGTACGATGTGCTGGTCTTTCACGCCACCGGAACCGGCGGGCGGACCATGGAGGACCTGATAGCCGAGGGGCATTTTCGCGGGGTGCTCGACCTGACGACCACCGAGTGGGCGGACGAGGTTTGCGGCGGTATTTTAGGGGCGGGCCCGGAGCGTCTGGGCGCCGCGGCCGCGGCGGGCATTCCGGCGGTGATCGCGCCAGGCTGTCTCGATATGATCAATTTTGGCGAGCGCGATTCGGTGCCGTCCGAGTTCGCGAACCGGCTTTTTTATCAACACAACCCTCAGGTGACCCTTATGCGGACCAACGCGGAGGAGTACCGGCGGATCGCGGCGCGGATGGCGGAAAAGATGAACGCGTCGACCGGCCCCCTGGTGGTGGCCCTTCCCCAAAAAGGCTTCTCGGTTCTCGGCGCCGAAGGCGGGGCTTTTCACGATCCCGAGGCGGACGCCGTTTTCTGTCAGGAACTGCGTGGTCTGCTGCGTGACGGCATCAAGGTGGTCGATTACGGAGGTGCGATCAACGATCCCAAGTTCGCCGAACTCTGCGTCGGCGCACTGCTCGGATTGTTGCGGAAATCTCCCTCCTGAATCCCGGTCCGTTCTAAGGGGCCGGTTTATCTGCGAATGCCGAAGAGTTCCACCTCGGCGATGCGGGCGACGGAATCGCGGCCGGCGTTGTCGATGACCAGGCGGACGTGCCGGGCTTCGGTGGGATCGAATTCGATGTCGGTGACATTGAGCCGGTTGCCCTTGTGAGTGTCGACGGTGGTCCAGGAGGCGCCGTCGTCGGTGCTGACCTGCAGGCTGAAATCACGTGTGTTGTACCGCTGTGGCAGACCGTGCTCTCCGGCGTGACGAATCACGTAGCGGCTGATGCTGAAAGTGTCGCCGAGGTCGAATTCGATCCATTGCCGTCCGGTGCCGGATGCTTCCCATAACGTTCTCGGCGTGCCGTCGATAACGTTTTCGACCGAGTCGGCGGAGGCGCTCGCGGTCAACGAAGTGGCGGGATTCATCGAGAGATTGAAGGGCAATCCATTGGCTTCGTTATAAAGATTGAAGTAGTGATCGGCGCGGACGAAGGTAAAGCGGTCACCGTAGGTTTCGCGCAGGTCCTCGTAGAGATCGACGATGCGGTTCGGCTTCATTTCACCCCAGACATCCACCTGGTAGGACAGGAAGAGGGGCGACTCTCCGTCCCAGGCGTCGATCTGGCTGGTGAGGGAACGGCGCATGTGTTCGTAGGTGCCGGTGTAGGGAATGATCAGCCGGTCGAAACGCACCCGGTTGTTCTCCACGCTGCCGCGAACCGAGGGCACGTCGCGAAAGTTTTGCACCGTGACCCCGTAGAGATTTCGTCCGAATCGTTCGTAGGCCGCACGCTGCATGGGGGTGGCGTCGTCCCACACGGTCACCACCCGCAGGCCGGATCTTTGCAGGTAGGTTTCCGTCAGACGGGCGTAACCCTCCATCCGTTCCCGATCGGTCAGTTTATCGCCGACCGGAGCGCCCGGTTCGGTGAGGGTGTTAAACGGCATCAGGTAACCCATCCCGGAGGGTCCGGTGACAAAATAGTCGTTGGGCGTGGCGGTGGTGTAATAGTAATTCAGCAGGCCGGGGCCGACGTCGACCAGCCCCGGGGCGATGGTCCAGTTGAGCGGGACCCGGCCGCGGCTGGCGGCGGCTTCGTCCCAGATGCGGCGCATGGCGCGCTGGGTGTATTGAATATTGTCGCCGTCACTGATGAAGACTGTGATGTAGATTCTGTTCTCCAGTTCCGGCTTCCGTGGAACCGGCGGAATCTCGATGGTGCGGCCGGTGCCGGAGTAGACGCTTCCGCTGATGTAGAAATCGGCCGGTATGGTGCCGATTCCGAATTCGCTCGCGGTGGTCACTCCCGAGCGCTCGGTGGTGTACCATCCCAGGACCACGGCTTCACCCGCCGTCATATCAGCGAAAAACTTTCGCAACATATCCCGTTCCGTGTCGTCGAGGGTGTTGAGCCACACGACGGCCACACCGGTCGCGGCGGCCATGTCGCGGGTGTGGTGGTAATCGCCCCCGCCGTTCTGGTCGTGCGGTTTGGCGCTGATCAACAAACGCCGGTCGCACTGGTCCCAGTAGTTGTCGTACAGATACTGGTAGATATCGAGGGTTTCGGTGTACTCGAGTTCGGTGAGATCCACCAGCACGTCGAGTTCGATGCCGTGGTCCTCAAGGTTTTGGCGGACTGCGGCAGTGACGGGCAGGGCTCGTTTTAAGCCGGCCACCGTTCCGGCGAGGTTGCGGTAGTGAGGGTTTATTTCCGGGTCGTAAAGGACCAGTCCCTCAACTTCGTCGGCGTACTTTGCCACCAGTTCGTATTTGTTGGTCCGGTCGTATAGTTCGCGCGAGGTGAAGTTCACGGTGGAGGTCTCGGCCCAGGTGTAGGTGCCTTCGTCGGCCGAGCTGCTCAGCAGGTAGATCCTGGGCTGCGTGCGGTTCACCTGTCCCTGCAGGGAGGAGAAGGTGATTTGTTCGTCCCTCGACAGCGATTGCACCAGGATGGTGTCCAGGGTGTCGGCCGGCCGGGCGAAGATCGGAAGCGCCTGACCCTGAGGCCACGAAACTCCGGTGACCGGATCGACCGGCGCCGGATAGGGGGCGTAGTGATTGGTGCGGTTGCCGGTGACACAGGAGGTCAATACCGGCAGGAGCAGCGTTAACGCCAAAGCGAAAAGGCATACGGGAGGATTTGCTTTCATGACAAGATAGGGATGAAGGATCAAAAACGCAGGCGAACTGTTTCCACCGCTTGGGGCGAAAAGTTTACGGTCGTGCGGTCGTTGTTGGAAGGGAGAGGGGTTCCGCTCGATTCAGCGAGATCGGTCAACTGGAAATCCTTTACCGGAAAGGCGAGCCGAAGTTCACATTCGCGGGTGTCCGAAGTCAGGTTCACCAGGCGGGCGATCCATCCGTCGCCGTTTTCCGCCGGCTTCAGGGCCGCGAGTTCGATCGACGGATCGCTGAGTTCGATCCAGCTTCCCCGCGTCTGCTCCGTGAAGAGGGAGGTTCTGACGCGACGGATCGGGTTGTTGAGCGCGCGGGCCCGGGCGGTGACGTCCGAAATATTCAGTGGGCCCACGTGAGGCAGAAGGGCGTAGGTAAACCGGTGGGAGCCGATGTCGGTGTACGGCGTTGCGGGGGAGTCGCTGAGGCTGTCTTCGGGATTGATAAGCGCGCCGCCCGGATGAGGCACACTGCGAATCAGGTTGAGGTCGATGACGTTCGCTTTCATCCGGTTGCCGTACTTGCAGTCGTTGAGCAGGGCCACGCCGTAGTCCGGCCCGGAGAGGTCCACCCATTGATGGGCCGGTTTTTCGAACTGGGCCAGGGTGTGACTGGTGTTTTCGTCGGTTGGGCGCCGGATGGAGCCGAAGGCGATTTCCCCGGTGCCGTAGGGAGTTTGAATCGAGGTGGGAAAGCGGACCCTGAGCATGCTGGCTTTTTCCTGCCAGTCGACTTCCGTTACAAAACGCACCAGCGCTTCGTCGGAGCGCAGTTCGATGCGTTGTCGCAGCGTGGAATTCCGCAGGGTCAGCGTCTGTTCGATCGCGGCAAGGGGGCCATTGATGGTGGGGTGAGTGTCTTTCAGTCGGGGACGTTCGGGCTCGTTATCGCGATAATTCGGAGGGATATCCCAGGCATCGCCGGTATCGGGAAACACCACCAGGTCGTTGCCGAAGGCGTCGTTTTCCAGGATTTCGCATTCGGCGCGCTTGTCGAAAATGGATTCGATCCTGCCGCATTCCGCAAAACGCAGGCGCAGAATCTCGTTTTCCAGTAACCTCTCTTCCGCCTTGAGGGCGGAGAAATCGGTGCCAGGTCCCTCGTCGCGTTCGATGCGGGTCCAGCCGCAGGCGGGAGTTTCCGCCCGGATCCAGCGTCCATCGGACTCAATCCAATCGGTCCTTGGCCACGAGAGGGTGTTTATCAGGCAGTCCTGCGACCGGCCGGAAGGAGATTGGGTGGCCTGTTGGAGACCACGGTTGATTCGGCCATCGAGGTCCCGGACCAGGGACTCGAGTTGAGGCACAGTTTCGTGGTAGACCCGTTCGATGGAAGAACCGGGAATAATGTCGTGGAATTCGGTTAGGAGCACGCATTTCCAGGCTTCGTCGAGGTCGTCGCGGGAACACGTTGTTCGCCCGAGCCGCTCGGCCAGCCAGCCGGTGATTTCCGCTTCCCGCAGGAGACCTTCGCACCGGCGGTGTAGTGCCTTGGTACGGGATTGAGTGGTGAAGGTGCCCTGGTGGCGTTCCAGGTACAGTTCACCTTCCCAGGTGGGCAGTTTGGAAGCGGCTTCGCGCCAGAGTTCGAAAAACTCGGCGGTGGTGCGGATGGTGACCGACGGGCTTTCGGGCAAATGCCGGATGCGGTCCATTCGCTCGAGGTGTTCTTCCCCGGGGCCGCCACCGCCGTCGCCGATACCGAAACACATTAGGGCGTGACGGGAGACGTCCCGCTCCGAATAGTTTTTGGCGATGTGGGCGACCGACCGCGGGGCTCCGGGACCGTTGTAGGTGTCCTCAGGCAGCATGTGTGCGAGTACGGTACTGCCGTCGATTCCGCGCCAGACAAACGAGTGGTAGGGAAATCGATTGACCGTGTTCCAGGAGAGTTTTTGGGTAAGGAAATAGTCCAGTCCGGATTTGCGCAGGATTTGCGGGATTTGGCCATTGAAGCCAAAAACGTCGGGAAGCCAGGCGTGTCGCGGGCAATAGCCGAACTTTTCTTCGAAATAGCGGCGGCCGGTCAGAATCTGGCGGACCAGCGATTCGCCGGTCGGAATGTTGCAATCCGGCTCGACCCACATGGCGCCCTGCAGGTCGATCCTGCCGTCCGCAACCGCCTTTTGGATACGTTTAAACAGGTGAGGCGAGGCCTTTTCGACCCATTGCAGGAGTTGAGCCTGACTGACCCCCAACCGGTAATCGGGATACGTCTCCATCAGGTGCAGGGCGGTGGCCAGGGTGCGGACCCCCTTGCGAACTCCTTCGCGCACCGGCCAGAGCCAGGCCAGGTCCAGGTGGGCATGTCCGATGGCGGAAATTCGCAGTTCGTGGGCGGAAGGAGAGGATGCTCGGGTTGGCTGGAGTGTGTCCCGGAGGACCGTGCGGGCCTTTGTGACGGAGTCGGCAGTCAGGTCCCGCGAGGCGGCCATGGCGTTCCGCACAGCGTTTTCGAGCTCGCTTCGCAGGGGATCGTCGTGCGCCAGGACCGAAAGCCAATCGCAGGCGACTTCGGCGTCATAATACAGGGTGCGCACGTTTTCCCGCGCGCGCACCAGGGTCGCCTCCTCGATCACGCCCCCATTGGGGACGCTGCCAAAGAGGTCGTTGAAGCCGGCATCGGCCCAGACTTCGATGGAGCCGGCGGAGGCCAAGTCCGGCGGGAGCCGGTAAATCGTTTTCGCCGGGCTGCCCAGTCGGCGATCGAAGGTGGAGGCCACGCAGGTCAACCCGCGAACCGGGTTGCCGCGGGAGTCGACCACGAGGAGTTCGCCGTTGACGTCGATGCGCAGGGCCAGCCCTTCTCCACTCCCGGGTGGGATCTTGGCCCGAAAGCGAAACCAGCCGCAGTCGAAGAGTCGCCGAGCCCAGGGCTCGCCGCGCGAAAGCCGGCGGTATGCTCCGGATTCGCGGTCTTCAAACCGCACCGGCTCCGGAGTGACCCATACTTCGACCGAAAGGTCGTCGAGGCGTTCCCACATGGCATTGCGCAGGGTCTGCAGCCATTGGTTCCGCTGGTTCTCGGTATTGGTCTCCTCCGGATGCGGTGCGGCCGTGGTCATTACAATTCACGCAACCAGATATTGCGGAATAATATCGGGTCGTCGTCGTGGTCCTGGAGGCGGATCCGGACGTCTCCGTGTTGCTGATAGTGGGTGCGGATCTGATGCGAGGTGGGTCCGATCAGGGGCTCGCCGTCCTGGACCAGCACGTTATTGTGAAACACGGTGATGCGTGCCGGTTCGACCGCAACTCCGTCCTGAAAACGAGGCGCCCGATAGATGATGTTGTACGACTGCCACTCTCCTGGCGCCCGCGAGGCGTTCACCAGAGGCGGGTACTGCCCGTAGATCGAGGCCGCCTGGCCGTCCGGATAGGTCGGGTTCTCATAGGAATCGAGCACTTGCACCTCGTAGGGGCCGAAAAACACTCCGCTGTTGCTCCTGCTCTGGCTGCTGCCGGGTGAGTCCGGGTCCAGATTGAACTCTATATAGAGCTGAACGTCGCCGAAACGTTCGCGCGTTAGAATATCGCCCGTTCCCGGAACCACCTGCATGGCGCCGTCCACCAGGTTCCAGGGAACCTCTTCGCCGTCGTGACTCTGCCAGTGGTCGAATCCGGAGCCGTCGAACAGGACAATCGCATCGGAAGGAACCGGCGCCGGGGGAACTGGCGGTCCCGGATCGACAACCGGCGGCTGCGCCCGGTCATGCGAGTGAATGGGATGGGCCAATGGGTTGCGGTTTTCCTCGTAGGCGTGGGCCGGAGCGGCAATCAGAGATGCCAGGCAGGTGAGAGAGGCAAGGAAGACCGTGCCCCTGATGAATCGGAGTTTATTGGTTAACGTTGAGGGTTTCATGATTTTTGTTACGGCAGCAAGACTCCGGAAACAAGGAAAAATTCGAGATGAAAACGTAACAGGTCCGGGCCTTTGCATTTGGGAGTTCATTGAATTTAGTTTCATGGTTATATATACTGGTTGTCAATATCCGAGGTGCGGAAACGTCGCGGTCCGCCGAGTGCGCGGGTTGAAATTTCCTGCCGGGGGTGGGACCGGCGGTCGCTTCCGAGGGTTCCATTGGGCGGGGGTGATGCGGTTTCCCGCCATTTACCAGCAGGTTGAAACTTCTCGCGGTCCGATGCTTCATAGTAATACGGGTGATTTTGGGATTGTCATTTTCGGGTGGTTTTTGTCTCTTTGTTCATCCGAAGTGTATCGCAGGTAATCATGTTAAAGAAATCCAAAGCCAGGGGTGTGCAGCGGGGGAGGAGCTCGCCAATCTATAAACAGCTTGCTGATTCCATACGCCAGCGCATCTACTCTGGAGAATATTGCGAGGGCGCCCGAATGCCCAGCACCAAGCAGTTTTCGGAGGAATTCAAAGTCAACCATTTGACTACCCGCAACGCTCTTAAGATTCTGGAACGTGAGGGATTGATCTCCATGCACGCGGGACGCGGCACATTTGTGCTCTCCTCCAAAGCCAAGACGGCGCAGATCGCCGTGATTGTTCCGAATCTGGGGCAGCAGATGCCGGGGGAAATTTCCCGGGGGATGCGCCGCACCATCAGCGGCGGCGGCGAGGCGACCTTGACCTTCATCGACTACCAGGAGGATGTGGAGGTGGAGAAGGAGTGTATCGAACGCCTTAGGAGTCAGGAATTCGACGGAGCGTTGTATTTCCCGAGCTTGGCTCCGGAGTCCATCAAACCAATTCTCGGACTGGTCACCAGCGGATTTCCATTGGTTTTCCTCGACCGGGCCATCGAAGGGATTCCCTGCTGGCTGGTGGCCTCCGATAATTTCGCCATGGGCGAGGTGGCGGCCCTGCACCTGATCAAGGCCGGTTCCAAGCGCCCCGCCTGTATTATGTCGACCTTCAGCAACACCATGGAACGCCTTCAGGGGTTTCGGGTGGCGTTGAACAATCGCAATTACGCTCTGCCGGAGGAGCGGGTGATGATCGCGCCGCCCCAGGGGGATCCGGGGGGAGAATTGACCAGGAAGCTGATGTCGCTGAAGCGGCGCCCGGATGCGATTTTTTATTACAATGACTACCAGGCGCTGGTCGGGCTGAAGGTGGTTAAGGAATTGGGACTTCGTGTGCCCGAGGACGTCTGGCTCATGGGCTGCGATGACATCGAGGCGTCGCACCTGGCGATTCCCACGCTCACTTCGGTGCGCCAGAACTTTACCGAAATCGGCGCTCGCTCGCTGGAAATGCTGCTGGAACTGATTCGACTGCCGGTGGACGAACGGTTTCACGCCCGTAACGAAATCGTCGGCGTGGACCTGGTGATCCGTGAGTCCACCGCTTCACACGCCCCTGCGGCCAAGGCGATTGGGGACGATTGACGCTTCGGCCGCCGCGAATCGGCGGCCGAATGTGAGTTATTCCACTTTTCCAGCCGCCCAGCGCAGGGCGCCGACGAGATGGATCCGAAAAGCTTCTTCGGCATAGGACTCGTTGGTGTGACCGAGCCCGGTGTAAAAGGCGCGTCCCTCGCCGACGTTGTGGTACCAGGCGATCGGATGGTCATCCATCATCGAGCTTCCCTCAAAACTCGACGTGTCGAGGGAAAGGAGGACGTTCACGTTTTCCCGCGGGTTTTGGCGGAAGTTGTACCACTCGTCAGTCCGCACCCATTCTTCGTCCAGGTGGGCGGTCGAAGGGTGCTCACGGTTTTCGACTTTGATCACCGCTTCCTGGATTTGCGGGTGACTCCGGAAGTAGGCGCCGACCAGACGGCCGTACCATTCCCAGTCGTATTCGGTGTCGGAGGCGGAGTGAACACCGACGAAGCCGCCGCCGTTTTCAATATAAGCTTCAAAGGCGGCTTTTTGGTCTGCGTTCAGGACGGTTCCCGTCGTATTGAGAAAAACCACAACCTCGAAATCGGCGAGACGTTCGGCGGTGAACCACGAGGGATCCTCGGTGCCTTCGACCCGGAAGCTGTTCTGGCTGCCCAGTTCCGCGATCGTTTGCTGACCGATCTCGATACTGCCGTGCCGGAATCCCTCCGTGCGCGAAAAAACGAGCGCGGCGAATTCCTCCTCTTCGCTTTCAGCGGAGAGAGGCGCGTTGATCGAAGCCAGGGCGATTAAAACAACCGGAATTTTCAGGAAACGTTTCATAAGTTTTACTCCGTGCCAGGGTTTCGTAGGGCCGCCGGGACTCCGGCGGAATCTTTCCAAGGGGCGGGATAGACGGGACTCGAACCCGCGACCTCCTGCGTGACAGGCAGGCGCTCTAACCAACTGAGCTACTACCCCGGAAAAAGATCAGGGTGGATATTGAAATGAGGTGAGTCAAGCACCCATAGCAGGATTTTTTTCTTTTCATCCCAGCAAATCGCGGTTGTCATTTGGAGAGCGAAACAGCGTTCCTCGTTCCTGATTATCCACCCCATGCGAAACTACCCCCACGACACCTGGCGGCCGGCGAGACTGGCGGGCTGGAAAAGCGGACCTTTTCTCCTGGCGATCCTGGTACAAGGATTGCTGGTCGCCGGGGCCGGGCTGGTGGTGGTCATGACGCCTTCCGGAGAGTCCGAACCCGAGTTCGAGGCGGCGGCTTCGGTGCACATTCCCCAGCGGGAGCGGGAGCACCGGGTGGCGGTCTCCGAGTTTCAGCGGGCGGCCGGTGCGGCGGGCATACGGGAGCGCCTGACGAGTTCCGCCCTGCTGCCGGATGGGCTCCCGGAGATGCCGGCGGCGTTCGCCGGGGTCGAGTCCATGTCGGATGCCGATCTCAGCGCCATGGATTCGGAAAACCTGCTGGGCGATCTGGGCATCGCCGATATGCTTGGCGGGCTGAGCGGCGTGGGGGAAACGGCGTCCTTTTTCGGGATCGAGGCGGCGGGAAACCGTATCGTCGTGGTGGTGAACACATCCGCTTCGGTGATCAACCGGGCTCGCAACCGCGGGGTTACGGTGGAGCGAATTCAGGAGGAGATGATTTCCCTGGTCGAAGGGCTGGGGCCGGGGGCGCGGTTCGGAATCGTGCAATTCAGCCAGGGCGCGCGCAAGTTTGCCGATCATTTGGCGCCGGCGAACGCCGCGAACCTGGAGCGGTTGCGGGCGTGGGTGCCCGACAATCTCAGAGGCAATCCGAGAGCGGGACCGGATGATGACTGGCTGGGGCATGAGGCGGGATTCGCCGCGGCGTTCGCTTTCGATCCCGATGTGATCTTTTTGCTGACGGACGGCCAGCTCAACCGTCGCGAAGGGTCGCCGGGAAACTACACGTATCCTGAAATCCCCTACAGCAGGCTGCGGTCCACTCTGGATCAATTGCGCCGGGAGGCATCGTCCGCCGTGCGTATTCATGCGGTCGGGTTTGAGATGCGCGCGACGGACGCCGAAAACCTGCGGCGTCTGGTACGGGATTTCGGCGGGAGCCTGCGCGAATTCTAGCAGCGAGGCGTAGCCTCAGAGCTGAAGTAGTGCACGCATCTTGCGTGCGAAATTCACGCTGGAAGCGTGAGCTACTTTTTTTCGCATCCATTTGAAAAACTGGACTTAACTACAACAACTTTCGAGGTTTTAGGATTCTAGTCGACTCCTTTGTTCGGGGTCTTTTGATTGGTAGGCTTGAAAAGCCGGCAGATTCATTCGCTCAACACCTGGAGGAGGTTGCTCCTTTGGCCACTGGCCGCCGGAATGCGCCTCTGGTCGCGCACGCTGCGGGTGGAACTGGACGAGGACTCGCGTCGTCGCCTGGAGGAGGCGACCGGTCCCATAATCCTGGTTTTTTGGCACAACCGGCTTTTTGTGGCCGCGGAGCTGTATCGCCGGTTTCGCCGGGATCGGACTACCTATTGCCTGATCAGCGCGAGCCGCGACGGCGCCTGGTTGGCTGACTTTATGGCCTTGAACGGGCTGCACGCGGTGCGGGGCTCGAGCAGCCGGCGGGGCCGGGAGGCAATGCGCGAGTTGGAGACCCGTTTGCGGGAGGGTTCTGATATCGGAATCACTCCGGACGGGCCGCGAGGGCCGGCCTACAGCTTCAAGGCAGGAGCGCCCATGCTGGCGGCCCGGACTGGAGCCAAGGTGCTGCTGTTCAATGTGGCCTTCTCCTCCGCCTGGCGTTTGCGAAGCTGGGACCGTTTTTTTCTGCCGAAGCCGTTTTCCCGTTTGACGGTCCGTTTGCGGGTGGAGACCTCCACCGCCGACTGCACGATCGGAGAATGCGCCGAGCGCTGGCGCCGAACGCTGCTGTCCCTGGTGCCCTCGGACGAGGCGGAGATGAATGCCCCCCGGTCCTCAGGCTGACGACTCCGTGGCGGGGTGAAGGGCTTTCCCGATAAAGGCGTCCACCTGGGCGGCGACGTGCTTGAGCGAGAAGCGGGTGCTCACTTCCTCGTACGCGTTGGTGGTCAGTTTCTTAACCAGAGCGGAATTGTGGGAAAGCTCGAGGATTTTTTCGGCCAGATCCTCCGGATGACTGGTCTTGAATGCCAGGGCGTTCTCCCCGTCGCGAATGAGTTCGACGTGCCCGCCTTCCAGGGTGCTGATTACGGGAAGCCCGGCGGCCATGGCTTTGAGTTGCATGAGGGGAAATGGTTCGTCCCAGCGGGAGGTGGCGAGCAGCATGTCGTAGGAATAAAGGGTGACGTGCTGCTGTTCCTCACTGGTGCCCCGAAAACTGACCGCTCCGCGAAGATTGCTTCGGACAATGGCATCCCGCAGTTTGGCTTCGTAGGCGGGGTCACCGTGTCCGTGGATGTCCAGGGTGAACTCGGTGTGTCCCGCCCGGTGGAGGATCTCCAGTGCCTGGACGGCGGTCAGCGGATCTTTGTCCGCGTTGAGGCGACCGAGGTAAAGGAGGTGTCGCAACTGGGCCGGATAGTTTTCTTTGCGATAGAACTTTTCCACCGGCACCCCGCAGGGGATGATTTCCGCTTGATCGACCGCGAACCCATCGCGCCGGGTGCCTTGTTTCAGGGATTTTGAGCAGAAGAAGCAGTTCTGAAGCGCGAGTGTCCTGGGATCGCCGAACGGCGCCTTGCGGCGAATCGGCTCGCTGAGGTGCATCCCTTCGATCAGGTTCTTGAATACCGATTCGTTCACCCGGCTGTCGTGATACCACATGTCCAGCCAGGGTTCTTTTTTCAGCCACAGGGTAAGCCATTTGTTGAGCACTCCGTAGACACAGGGGATGCCGGAGTTTTCCAAGTTGAAAAGCAGGGATCCGGAAAGCCCCTGGAAGCCCCAGATGAAAATCAAGTCGGGATTGAACGCGTCCACCCGGCGCTGGAAGACTTCGACGTTGTCGCGCTCGTGGCGGAACAGTTTCCAGAACGGCTGCTGGCCGTTGGTATCGTGCAGCTTCAGTTCACGAAACACGTTTTTCTGACCGGCATTTCGATCGGCGATCTGGAGTTGGCGCCAGACGTCGCTGGCGCCGGATTGCTTTTCGGCCGGCACGAAGTCCGAGGTCAGCACCTGTTGTTCGCGTCCGCCGAGTTCGCCGATTTGCTCCACCAATTGCTGACACTGGATTTCCGCGCTCCCTTCATAGAACGGGGGGTAGTAATTGGTGAGGTGGAGGATTTTCATATCCGATCCCGGATCGAAAGTGGCTTGACCGAGGCCGCACTTGACCTTCCAAGATTCGTCCTTCGGTAATAATGATTTTCTACCACAGACCCTTTCTTTTGTCCAGTCTTCGGTCGAAGGTCTTGAAGAGCGGGAGGATCAATGGTTTTGTTGCCAAGCGTTGGCAAAAAACCGGTTTTCTGGTGCTAGAGGTTGAATAATGCGAATACGGTATGTTTGATGAGCCGGAGTTTATTTACAATCTTGGGATCATAATCCTGGCGGCCGTTGTTTTCAGCCTGGGAGTGCGGGTGGCCCGGGTGCCGGCGATCGTGGCCTACATCGTGGCGGGTCTGGCACTTGGGCCGGTAACCGGGGTGGTGGAGCTTTCCCACGCGATGGAGTTGATCGCCGAGGTCGGGATCGCTCTGCTGCTCTTCCTGGTGGGCCTGGAACTGAGTTTCGACAAGGTGAAGTCGGTCGGCAAAGTGGCGGTGGCGGCCGGGATCGGTCAGGTGGTTTTCACGGCGGCCGGCGGGTTTGCCGTTTCCTGGGTTCTGGGGTTCGATCTGATGGAGGCCTTGTTTCTGGCCACGGCGCTGACTTTCAGCAGTACGGTGGTGGTGGTGAAGCTTCTGGACCAGAAGGGAGACCTGAACTCGCTGTACGGACGCATCGCGGTGGGGATCTTTCTGGTCCAGGACATCGTGGTGATCGTGGTGCTGACCTTCCTGGCGGGCCTTGGCGCCGCCGAGACCGTGGAGTTGGGACAAACTTTGTGGGGGTTGGGAAAGGCGTTCGGTGGAATGGCCCTGCTTCTGGCCGTGGTGCTGGTGGCCTCACGCTACCTTTTACCTCGCCCGTTCGCCTGGGCCGCCCGTTCCCCGGAGACCATCTTCGTCTGGAGCCTTTGCTGGTGCTTCGTCATCGTTTCCGGGGCGGAGGTGATGGAACTTTCGCTCGAGATCGGTGCTTTTATCGCGGGGCTTAGCCTGGCCCAACTTCCCTACAACGAGGATCTGCGCCGCCGGGTGCATCCGCTGATGAACTTCTTCATCGCGATTTTTTTTGTGACTCTGGGGATACAAATGGAGTTTGGCGCCGCTCTGGATCAGTGGATTCCGGTGGTGGTGCTTTCCTTATTTGTCCTTATCGGCAATCCGTTCATTTTTATGCTGATCATCGCCCGTATGGGTTACGGGGAGAAGACCTCCTTTTTCACCAGTGTGACGGTGGCGCAGATCAGCGAGTTTTCCTTTATTTTCGCCGCTATGGGAGTGGGAGCCAATCTCATCGACGCCTCTATCCTGTCGATCGTGGCGGTGGTTGGGGTGGTGACCATTGGGGCTTCGGCCTACATGATCCTCTATAGCGAACCTCTGTATCGCTTTGTTCGGCGTTTCGGGCTTCTTCGCCCGTTCAAGGCCGCTCAGGAAGAGGAGGTTGAGGAAAGACACGAACGTGAGGGACATGTCATTGTGGTGGGCATGAATCCGCTGGGCCGCGAGATCGTGAAACGCCTTTGCCGGGGAGGGGAGCGGGTTTTGGCCATCGATACCGATCCGGGCAAGTTCAAGGGGCTTCCCTGCGAGACGATGTTGGGCAATGTGGAGTACCTCTCGGTTCTGGAGGATGCCGGTCTGGCTCATGCCCGACTGGTCGTGTCGGCTTTGCAGATCGAGGACACCAACGACTTGCTGACCTACCGGGCGCGGTCGCGGGGCATCCCTTGCGCGGTGCATGCCTTCGATTTGTCCCTGGCCGATGAACTGGTGGAGTTGGGGGCGCAGTACCTGATGACACCGCAGGTGGACGGGATTCGCATGCAGATCGAAGAGCTCAAAAGGAGGGGTTTCGTGAACGGATGACAGAACTGACCTTTTTGCTCGCGGCCGCCGCCGCCGGATACGGCCTTTCCCGTTTACTTCGGCTTCCCGTCATTCCGGTGCTGCTGGTGACCGGATTCACCTTGCCCTATCTGGGTTTTTCGTTCGAACGGGAGGAGTTGACCGGAGCCGTGATCCTGGGCCTGACCTTTCTCGCATTCGCCATGGGAATCGAGCTGAATCCCCGGCGGGCCGGCCGGCAGCGGCGGGCGGTTTGGATCGTGGGAATCGCTCAATTCCTCGGGCTCGGCGCCGCGGGTTTTCTGCTGGCGTTGCTTATGGGATTCGAAACCACGGCGGCGTTGTACCTGGCTCTTGCGTTGTGCGCCAGTTCCACATTGGTCGTCGTGAGACATCTCAAAGGTCGCCAGCAGATGTTCGAGCCGTTCGGTCGCCTGGTCAACGGAGTGCTGCTGCTGCAGGACGTGTTTGTCATGGTGCTCATCGTCGTGGTCCTGACCTTGCCAGATGGCTGGGCCGGAGTCCTTAGCGGCCTGGCCGGAACGATTCTGCTCTTCGCCGTGGCCTGGGTCTGCCTGCGCTGGGTGATGCCCTATTTGTTGATTGGACGGAAACTCGATGAGGAACCGCTGCTGCTGATCACGTTGTCCGCCTTGTTCGTTTTTATGGGGCTGGCCTATCTTCTCGGCCTGCCCCTGGTGGTCGGAGCGTTTTTGGCCGGAGTATCCCTGTCATCTTTCCCGGTCAATGGCGTGGCGCGTGGTCTCATTAATTCACTTTCGGACTTTTTCCTGGCGATTTTTTTTATCGCGCTCGGTATGCTGCTCACCGTGCCTTCGGGGGAGGCGTTTTTCCAGGCGCTGTTTTTCGTCCTGTTTGTCATTGTCCTGACCCCCCCGTTGGTGGCCTTCGTGGGCGAGCGAACGGGGTTATCCTACCGGGCCTCGTTGGAAAGCGGGCTGCTTCTGGCCCAAACCAGTGAGTTTTCCCTGCTGATCGGATTGTACGGACTGTTCCTGGGGCAGATCTCCGAGGAGGTTTTTGCCATCATCGCGTTGTTCACCGTGCTGACCATGACCCTGACTCCGTTCATCGCCACGGACGGCACCGCGCGAACCCTCATGCGGTTACGACCGTTCCGTGACCGGATTAGCGGGGAGGTCAGCGAACCGGAGGATCACGTCCTGTTGCTCGGATACGGGAGCCAGGGTCAGCGCCTATTCAAACCACTGCGCGACTCCGGCCATCGAGTGTTGGTTGTCGACGACGATCCGGCCCGCATCCGGGCGTTGTCCCGGGAGAATATTCCCTGCCTGCGGGGTGACGCCTCCAACGAGCGCATTCTTCAGGAAGCCGGCGCCCGCCGGGCGAAACTGATCGTTTCCTCGCTCAGCGGGGTGGCCGATTCCGAACGGGTGCTGCGGTACGTGCGGGTCGGCCGGGTGCCGGTTTTCGTGCGGGTTTTCGGTCCGGATGAAGCCGCGCGCGTCGAGCGTCTGGGCGGGGTTCCCCTGGTTACCGCGGAGGAGGCCGCCCGGCGTTTCGAGATCTGGTTCCGTCAGGAAGTGGGCGAAGGGTGAAGGGACGGCCTCCCGGGTTTTACACGTCGTATTCCTCGCCCGGTTCCGGGTCAACGATCTTGATCCCGGGCGCCGCCTTGTTGATGGTTTCGCGGAACCACTCCCGGGCGGGTGGATCACCGTGGGTGAGAACGATGGCGCGTGGCTCCGCCGCCATGGCGAACTCGATCAGTTCGTCCCGGTCCGCGTGGCCGCTCAGCTCAAACCGTTCGATCCGGGCCTTCATCGGGGAGGTGTAATCCAGGGCGTCGAAGGCGAATTCGTCCGCGGACGGGTTGTCCAGCATCTTGCCGCCCGGCGTATCCGGGTCGCAGTAGCCCACGTAGCAGATGGCGTTGCGCTGGTACCCCAGGAGACAGGAGGCCACCTGGTAGGAGGGCGTTTTTTCGACCAGCATGCCGCTGCTGACCACGTAAATGGCGTTTTGATTGAGGTCGCGTCCGGGTTTCAGCTTGCGAGGCAACGGCTTGACCTTGAGGTCCCGCAGCACGCTGCGCCGGAACTGGACCAGTCCGGTTCGCTTGGAAATCTGGTCGAAGTAATCGGCCAGATCCATCCCCAGCCCCGAGCAGAAAACCGGCGATTCCACCAGATCGCCGCTTTTGCGCGCATCGCGGATTATGGTGAGGATTTCCTGCATGCGTCCCAGAGCGAATACCGGAATCAGACACGACCCGCCGCCTTGCAGGGTTTCGTTGATGGTGTCGAGCAGGCGCGCCACCTCGCTGGCCCGGGTTTTTTCCGGGGTGCGTTCGGTGGCGCCGCGGGTGGTCTCCAGCACGATGGTGTCGAAATGATGCGGAGGAAAATGGGCGCCTTTGAGGATGCGTTGCGGTTCAAAAAGGACATCGCCGGAAAAGAAGATCCGGCGCTTATGATGGGTGAGTTGCACTCCCGCAGCGCCCGCGACGTGTCCTGAGGAGAAAAAGGTGATTTCGAGAGACTCGCCGTTTTTTTTGATGACCTCCGGACGGTCGTAACGCAGGCCGCGAAACTGTCCGGCCACCCGCTCGACTTCCTGGTGGGTGAAGAACGGGTACTCCTGAATGGAGAGTTCGTTGCGCTGACGCATCATCACGTTGCAGGAGTTGTGCAGCATGCGTTCAGCCAGGGAATGGCTGGGAAGGCTCATCAGAACCTCCGTGGCCGGTCGGTCCCGCAGGGCCACCGGCAGGGCTCCCAGGTGGTCGAGGTGACAATGGGTCAGCAGAATAAAGTCGAGAGTAATGTCCGCGATGCGCTCAAAGTCGGGCAGGGCGGGGTATCCCACATTTTTCGGATGCAGGCCGGCGTCCACCAGGAATTTGAAGTCACCCAGCTCGCAGTAGAGACAATTGGCGCCGATACCACCGTCGCGATTCAGATCAGTCAGTTTCATTGGTTAACCATCCCTAGTTCCTTGCGGGATCGAGACAAGCCCGATTACGTGCCCGCCGGATCAGGGCGGGAAGCGCGATCAGATCGGGACGACGAGTTCAAAGGGGTTGAGGCGCACCAGGATGTGGCGCCCCTCCTCATCGACTCCGTGAAAACTGCCCTCCACCCGGCGATTGCCGTCGGTGACGTGGTAACTGTTGTAGGAAAAGGATTCACCCGGCGTCAGTTTCGGGGTTTCTCCAACGATGCCGTCGCCCTCGACGACTTCGACCTCCGAATCGGCGGCGGTGAGCACCCACTTTCGTCCCAGCAGGGTGACGGTCCGTTTGGAGCGGTTGGTCAGGGTGATGAAATAGATGAAGGCGTGGGGACGATCCTCCGAGAGGGTGATGCCGGCATAATGATACCGCAGCTGATCCAGGGAAGCTGTCAGGCCGGGCAACTGTACCGGAGGGCCGCTCATGGAAGGGGAAACTCCCTAACCGCCAGCCGTGATTTGCACGATCTCGAGGCGGTCGCCGTCCTCCAGCACGGTTTGCCCGGCCTCGGACGGGGTGAGGGCTTCGCGGTTGCGTTCCACCACGACCAGTCCCGCCTCGAACCCGAGTTTGGAGATGAAATCCGGCAAATGGGTGCCGGCGGAGAGCGTGAACTCTTTGCCGTTGGCCACAACGGCGATGGATGTTTGGGTGGTCATGACTTTCAGTGTCCCATCGGTTCGGAAACGACCAGCGAACGGTCGAAATCCTTCCAGACCGGCTCGTAACCCCGGCCACGAATGGCTTGGGCGAATTCGGCGGGAGAACGTTCGTCCGAGATGTGGAACTGCTCGCCCTCCTGTTGGCGGGTCTGTTTCCAGTCGTTTTGATTGTAGCTGCTGTAACCGCCCGGCTCGGTGCTGGAGCCGGCGGACATGTTGGTGATTCCCAGCCCGATCAGGCCGTCGCGCAGGCGCGGGGCCTCGCGGGTGGAAAGGACGATACCGGCATGGGGGAGGAATAGGCGCAGGGCGCAGATGGCCTGCACGAATTCGCGATCGTTCAGGGCGTGACGCGGTTGGAACTCGCCGGGAGCCGGGCGCAGCCGCGGCAAACTGAGGGTAATCTGGGTCCGCCAGCAGCGGCGGGTGAGGTATTGGGCGTGGGCGGCGAGGGCGATCAACTCCCACCGCCAGTCGTAAAGACCGAGCAGCGCGCCGATGCCAATGCGGCGAAAATTGGCCTCGTAGGCGCGTTCGGGAGTTTCCAGCCGCCAGTCGAAACGGTTCTTGGGACCGGCCGGGTGCATCTCCTTGTAGGTCTCGCGGTGATACGTTTCCTGGTAGACCACCAATCCTTCGCATCCCGCCCGTACCAGCGGCACGTAACCTTCGGTGCTCAGCGGTCCCAGTTCCAGCGCCACGCTCGGCATGACGGGAAGAACCCGGCGCACGACCTCCTCGACGTAGCCGTTGGAGACCGATTTCGGGTGCTCGCCCGCCACCAGCAGGATGGAGCGGAATCCCTGTCGCGCCAACGCCTCGCTCTCGCGTACCGCCTGCTCCACCGGAATCGTGATGCGGGGAATGTCCACGTGACGCGAAAACCCGCAGTACTTGCAGATATTCACGCACTCGTTCGAGAGGTAGAGCGGGGCGAACAGCCGGATGGTTTTGCCGAAATGTTTCCGCGTCAGGTGCTGCGACAGGAGCGAAAGCGTTTCCAGCCGCGCGGTGGCTGCCGGGGAAACCAACGCCGCGAACTCCGCCAGGGTCAGGGCGCGTCCGCGCTCCAGGACCGGAAGCAGGGTTCTTTCGGTGGTGTCCAGCGATTGTTGGCGCAACGCTTCCAGCGGAAGCTGGTCGAATATCTCGGTAAAACCAGGCATGTTTAAAAGACAACGAAAACCCCAAGGCCGGACCCTGTCAAATCCAGCTCCCCGGTGTTTGCGGGTGTCATTAAAGGTCCGGGCGCGAAAAACCTCAATTCCACGGCTGAGTTAACCGCTGAATATCGGCAATCGTCCCTGAAACCGCGGGCCGCGGGCCGGATAGGTTTTATTGTAGCTTTCGAGTGAAGTCGCCGTAGCGGGCTTTTTCCAAGCGTTCGAAATCCTCATAGTTGATTTTGATGGCATCGGTGTGGGTGCCGGCCTCGAAGACGATGAAATCGTCCTCTTTCAGACTGTTGTCGACCAGCACGGGTACGCCGTACAGGCTTCCAAAGGGCGGCATGGCCCCCAGGGCGCAGTCGGGGAACTTGGACGCGAAATCACCTTCTCGGGCCAGTTCCGTTGGTTTGCCCACGATTTCCTCGAGCATCTTCAAATCGACGCGGCGATCGCTGGGGGCCACCGCCATCATCAATTCTCCGTTGCACTTCACCATGACCACTTTCGCGTGGTAGCGTCCCTTGACGTGTTCGACGGCGGCGAGTTCCTGCGCCGTGTAGGCTTCCGGGTGTTTCAGCACCTCGTAGGCCACCTGGTTTTTCTCCATATGTTCGAGTAGCTTCTTCGGAATTTTCATGATCGACCTCCGATTTAAATCGTATCGTCCGTACTGGGGATAGCAAACCTAAACCGAATGCCGCCCGGTTAAGGTGGTGGATCGAAGGCGCATCGCTAAATCGCATCGGCCATTCCCCTGGAGGGCCATGCTCCCGCATGGCCGCCGGCTCGGGAGCGCCGCCCTCCAGGAAGCAGAGGCGCGATTCCGATTTTGATTCGGTTTCTCAAACGATGAAGCAAAAAAATACAGGGGAAATTGGACTCACACGGAGGCACGGAGCCACGGAGAGTTCAACCGGACCCGCCTCCGTGAGCTCTCTCCGGCCTGAGCTCGTCGAGGGCGTGGCTCCGTGTGAGAACCTTCACCGTTCAGCAAGGTTTTGAAACGGGCGTGGTTTTGGTAAACTTGACAAAGTAGGACTACGCTGCCTCGATCAACGGCCTTAACCGAGTGCCATTCAACCCATTGAGAGCGGCGGTTTTTAATCGGGGCCACTTGTTTCCCTGCGACGCGTGAAAGTTGATTCCCTCGCGCCGGGTAGAAGCCTTATGGGCCACCTGTCAAGCTTTCGACAAATAGGCCAAATATGTAGAATGGCGTCTTCCAGCGGAGTGGCTAAAAAGGTAAAATCAGCGAAACAGCTCGCTGTGAGAGCCGGTGCGCATGAGGATCAGGTCGGTTTCGGTCTTCCGGTAAACCAACAGCCAATCGGGATTTATGTGGCACTCGCGGCAACCGGCATACTCTCCAATAAGGTTGTGATCGCGATTCTTCGGCTCAAGCGGCTCTTTATTGGCCAGCCGGTCGATCACCGCCAATAAATCCTCGTCGTTGCGATTGGAGGATTTCAGCTTCTTCAAGTCCTTTTTTGAACCGGCTCTTGAAGACAACGTTAAGCATCATGAACGAGGTCTTTAATCGCTTTCCGGACTTCGCTCATGCTCTTGTAGCGCGGCAAGCCTTCGAGCGGTTCGTTGATCGCTTCGATCGTCTCCGCATTGGGCAGGTGACGAACGAACTCGACGACCTTTTCGCGCTCCTCTTCGGGGAGGCGTTTGATCTCTTCGATGACTTCTACCGCGTTCATGAGGAACAATATCGGCGATTTTTCCGGATTCTTCAAGTTTTTCCTTCCGCCGCGACTGAAAAGCATATGGGGCATAAGATACGTGCGAGGAAACAGGCATCCAGGCTGTCCGCCGTAGTCCCGCGACCGCGGGACGAAGGAGGAAAACAAAAGGCTCGAGCGGGCGAGGCGATGGCGGGAGGGTCGGCCGATTGGAACGAGGGCGTGCCGGTTGCCGTTGGCTCCAGAAAAAGGGGGTGTATTCGGGACGTGGGTTTGTCAAAGGTCAAGACGTCATTTCGGTTCCCCCAGCAAGCGTTTTCAGACTCTCCGGCCGCGTGTAAGCGACCTTCAAGGCGTTCCGGCCGGGGCGAACCGTGCCGGTGTTCGGATGGTTTGGAGGGGCGTCTAAAAAGAGGGAATCAGGCTTTTACGGTTTTCTTCTTGCGCGATACCCTGCGGGAGGATTTTTCGCCGTAAATCTCCGCCATTCGGCGCTTGAAGTAATCCTCTTCCTCCTTGGGGCTCATTTTCGACAACAAGCGGCTTACCCGCTCCTTTCCCTGTCGGGACATTTCAACCGCATCAAAGCTCTTTTTCGTCGCCATAAATCAACTCCTTCGGGCTCAAGATACGCA
Source organism: Opitutia bacterium (assembly GCA_050506795.1). Taxonomy (GTDB): domain Bacteria; phylum Verrucomicrobiota; class Verrucomicrobiia; order Opitutales; family T3Sed10-336; genus SLOW01. The sequence goes on along the minus strand of JBJHCF010000018.1, from coordinate 4,299 downwards.
AGGTGGGATAGTCATGCAAGAGATTCACCGCATTGAAGGCATTTTCCCGGTTGATGTTGACCAGGTGCTTAAAGTTCCAACTGGCCAGATAGACGATCCCCGCAACGCTGCAATCGGCCACATGCCGGGCATCGGAAGCGTATCGTTCGGGAACCGCTCCGGCCTCAAGGTAGGCTTGCGCCAGGCGGCGGCTCTCCTCATTGGGCATCAACACCTTCTGTTGACGGGGAAACGTGCGTCGCAATAGCTCTTTGACCCGCGACGGAGCCTCGGCGACTTCCTCGAAGGTCAGCACCGAGGTGTAAAAAAGGATTTCCCCGGCTTTCCATTTCTTCCAGAGCTTGCGGGTTTCCTCCTTGAACTCCTCGTCGTAATACCCGCCGATAACGGAGGTATCGAGATAGACTTTGCGAACGGGCATGGGCTTATTCAATGGATGAGGCGGGATCCGCCAAGGATTTTCCGCCTGCCGAAGGGTGCGTGCGGGCGTGGACTTCCTTGAGGGCTTTGATCGCGACGTCGGTGTATATCCGGGTGGTGTCCAGGCGGGCGTGGCCGAGCAGTTGTTGGATGACGTCCCGGCCTCCCGGGATTCTAGAGCATGTTCGTGGCCTCACAGGTATCCGGGATGCTGGAAGTGGAGGCTTGAGCCCCCGCTAATTTGCCGGATGGATCGCACACCCTATGTCCAGTCTCGCCCCCGACAAGGGAGCTTGCGAGCGCACGGCGGGTCCCCGGGCGATATTGGACATAGGGTTGTTGTGCTGAGCGGGAAGGCTTCCAATAACAAAGGGCTCAAGCGGGCGAGGCGATGCCGGGAGGGGCGGCCGATTGGAACGAGGGCGTTCCGGTTGTTGCTTGGGCGAAGGAAACGGCGGGTGTATTCGGAAAGTGGATTTGTCAGTTGTCGAGAGGTGGCGTCTTTTAATTTCCTCAGGAAAGCGGTGCCAGCTTCCGGCATGATCAAACCCCAGAATGCGTGGAGTTGACTCTATACCCCCTTGTTATTTTGGCTCTGCCTCAAGTTCGCTATCATAAGACTTCATATATTCAAGTGTCTCCCCAAGGGATTCAACATTCTTTCGGTAACGATCCACATCATGCATTCCATCCAATTTATCGAGAAACTGTTCAGCCTCGCTCGCCAAATCATTTCTCAAAGAATAATAAGTTAGATAGCAAGCAAGAGGCACTCGATAAAAATCGGACATATCCTTTTTCATATAGACTTTTTCAATGGATGATATCGCATCACCTATATAACCCCTAATCGCAATTGCTCGAATCAATATCTAAAAATATAATTTCTCATCTTCATTCGATTCGTTAATTGATATTGGATAAAGTGAAACGAGCGCATCAATTCTATGATCGATCATGTCTTTGACAACTTCGGTACCCTCGTCTTGATACTGAGCGTCCAAGTTATAAAAATCCTCCATGATTATCGAATAAAGATAACTCCGCAAATCTTCATTACTTGTTAAATGGTATTCCCTGGGTTCCTGAAGGGTTCCACGCCGCATGCGCATCAGATATTCAACCCCCTGAATTACGTCGTCGCGTAGGGATTCATAAGATTCGTGGCCCATCGCACTCCCGGCCTTTAGAAGCGCAACCTCTTTAGCTAAAAACCTAGCGACATCATTCGGACGAACAGAATCTTCCGACTCCGACGCTGGCAGAACAGAGGCAAATCCTAATACTATAAATAAAGCAATTATTTTTATAGGCATTTTAGTGAAACCCGTGTGCGTCATAACACCTTGTTAAACAATCCATGTGTTTGTAATAGGAACTGGCTGCTAAAATATTGGATGGATCTGGAATTGAGGTAACAAACGTATGCATCTCGTTACACATTCTTTCACATGTGGCTGATCGGGGAGAACTCACGTAGTTTACAGCTGCGTCTAAGACAATATCTAATTGACTCTGATACGAAACAGCAAAGGTAACGAAATTGTAAACCAAAAGCGCGGATCCTACGTGTTGCGACCATGGGATCCGAACAGATTGACCTTCACGTGAAAGCTGTCCCAATGTATTGTACATGTTCCTGTCAAATTGCGGGTAGTAACCTGTAGCATTTGCCTGCCCAATTGTTCGTTGAAACGATCCGAAACCATTAAATATACTTCGCCTTGCTGAGTTCGATTCCGACGCAGTGATCTCTGCAATTTCAAGCGTATAACACGCTAACTCTATGCCATCGTCAATTATTTTAGAAACGACGATCTTTTTTGAGTTTGAACTCTCGTTACCATAACGATCCCAATGATTAATAGGATCATTCCCGACGAACGCATACAGATTCAACCCGCCCTGCTCTTCAATCGGATCCCTGTTCAGGAACCGTCCCAGATTCGGATGCAAGTACCGGTACCGTACCTGATACAGTCCCGTTTCCAGGTCGTAACGGTAGCTGTGGAACAGCGTTTCCCAGTCGAAGTTCGAACTGCTTCGGTTCCCGAAACTCGCCGTCATGTACCGGGGCACGCCGAAGCCGCTGTAGCCGTAGCGTTCCTGGACCGTGCCGCTGGTATTGACCACGGCCGTAATGCTCATTCCGTCGCTCAGGGCGTAGAGGCGTTCGGTCCCGCCGTCGATGCGGTCGCGAAGGATCAAATCGTCGATGCCTTTGATTCCCCACACAAAGCGGCGGTCGGCGGTTTCGGAGGCGTCGACGCGTTCTTCGAGCACCTGCCAGCTATTCGAGTAGTAGTAGTGCCGGGTCGTGCCGCCGGTGGCCTTGGTGATTCGGCGTTGGTTGCCATTCCCGGCAAGCTTCCCTCCGCTGACGCTCCGCCGGGACTGAGCAAGCTCAGCGTACTGGTAGGTCGCCACCACGCTGCCGCCGGTGTTCTTGACCTCGACCAGGCGGTTCCACGCGTCCCATTTGAGATCGTAGCGGTTGGTCAGACTCAATGGCCGGGGAGTCTGGGTCATGTTGCCGGCGGCATCGTGGGCGGGCGTCGGCCAGTTCGTTCCGGTGACTCGCGTGATGTCGGTGATTTCGTTGGCTTTATTGTGCTCGCGGTTCTGGTCGAGGGTGGTGGAGCCGTCGTCTTTGCCCCATGGCGTCAAGCGGATTCCGGCAAGAGTGGATTCATTGGCTTTTTTCGTCCGTAAGTCGGAGGTGGATTGTCGGACCCCTAAGCGCCACAAGCCAGGCGTGGCTGCGTTATGCTCTGCGTCCCGCTTGCTCATCCGCGGCGTGCCGGGACTCCCTTTACGGGCCTTGAGCAAGCCTTGCCATCCAGAGTTCTGGCTGCTTTTGACGCTCATGGGGTAGACCGTCGAGTGCCCGTGCCAGTTGCCGCTGGGATTCCCGGCAAGCACGGGACAGGCTCCGTTCCAGCTTTCCTCCCGGATGAGAGTGCCTTCGATTCCGGTCTTGCTCGTGTTGAGGTTGCCGCGTTGCATGGAGCTTCACGGTTATCGGGATGAAAGGTTCTCGTAGAATATTTCCATTCCAGATCCGATGGTCCCTTCGCTTGAAAGGTAAATAAGTCGATTGAGACATTCACTGCAATTAGTGGAGAAGCCATATGTATCTGAAAGAGAAACAAAAAGCTTCAAGATTTCATTTACCAGTTGCCTATAGGATCTGTCGTATGTCTTCCATAAGACAGAACTCAATTCCTCGCTTGCGCTTTTCGGATTCTCAGAGGCAATATTTAATTGCTCGGAAAGTCCAAGTAAAATCGAGTCATGCAATTCACCATAAATCCAAGGATAATCAAAATTGGATAAATTTTCCTCCGCTAGCAGACCACAATCTTTAAGGCACTGGATGGTGTCGCCCAGGTAGGTTAAAAACTGCTTTGTATGTCTGTGGATCTCATCCGGATCACGTTCCGAAGGGTCGGGCCAAAAACGCGTCAAGTACTCATGGCTGTGAAACACTTCGTGATAAGATTTGTGGAACAATATCCAATGGTCGTTAATTCCATCCAACACGCTAGATGTGTTCCGGCGTTCCCCTTCTGTGCTTCCAAGCATATGATAAAAGTGTCGAAAGGATTCAAATACATTCAAATATCCTAGGAAAAGGAGCCGATTGAGGCTTCGGCGCACAATTCCGTATGGATCCCCGCCGTCTTCTATGCCTTCCGTTGCTCCCCCTAAATGAAGCTGGATATTTACCTCCATGCTTCCAAGCTTATTTGTCAATATTTCTCTTAAGTTATCACACTAGTGTCCAGTTAAAACCCATTGAATATCAATTGCTTATAATCCATAGGGTCATCATTTCTTGTGCTATATTCTGTAAGTAATTGATCGAAAGCTACTTTC
>JBJHCF010000017.1:0-90918 GCA_050506795.1 Opitutia bacterium | reverse complement strand
TCCTCTTCCTCCTCTTCCGCCCCTCGTCCCTCGCCCCACGCCCCTCGCCCCTCTTAACCATGCGTCTCGGAAAAGTCATAGGCAGGGTCACCCTGGGCAAAAGCTCCCCCGAATTCGCGGGAGCCCGCTGGCTGGTGGTCACACCCTACAACCGCGATTTCCTGCCCACCGACGCTTACTCGGCCGACAATAAACTCAGCACCGAACCCAGCGTGGTGATCTATGACAGCCTGGGAGCCGGCGTGGGTGACACCGTCGGATTCATCGAAGGCCGTGAGGCGGCCTCGCCGTTCGATCCCCCGATCGCCATCGACGCCATCAGCGGCGTGCTGGTGGACACCATTCATTACCAACCTCAACCATGAGAACCATCATCACTGAAAAAGATCTCAGGGACATGATCAAGCGGGGCGAGGACCCGAACCGCATCCCGGCCGACGCGCTGCTCACGCCGTCCGCCCGCGACTTCCTGGCCACCGTCCCGGCATCCGTCAAGCCCGGCGCCAAGACGGTGTCGGCCGCCGCGGTCGAACCGGTCATTCCCGACTACGAATACCACTGGAAGCCCGGCGCCGATCCGAAGACGCCTCAGGACATCCAACGCTTTTTCAATTCGCCTGAAATCCAGCAACTGAAAAAACGCATGTGCGACATCGGACGCCGGATCTGGGAAAAGGACTACGTTGACGGCAACGGCGGCAATCTGACCGTGCGCGTGGGCGACAACCTCGTCCTCTGCACCCCGACCTTGATTTCCAAAGGCTTCATGAAACCGGAGGACATCTGCCTGGTCGATATCGACGGCAACCAGTTGGCCGGCACCTTGAAACGCACCAGCGAAGTGAATACGCACCTCGGCATCATGAAGCGTCAGCCGAAAGCCAAGAGCTGCGTGCACGCCCACCCGCCGCACGCCACCGCCTTCGCCGTCGCTTCGGTCAAACCGCCCACCTGCATGATCCCGGAAGCGGAAGTTTTTCTGGGCGAGATCGGCCTCGCTCCGTACGAAACACCCGGCACGCCGGAAAACGCCCGCGTGGTCGGCGAGATGGGAATCAACCACCAGTCCATTATCATGGAAAACCACGGCGTGATCACCTGGGGCAAGGACATCGAGGACGCCTACTGGAAAATGGAAAACACCGACGCCTACTGCAAAACCATTTGGGTGGCTTCGCAACTGGGCAACGGACTCAAGACCTTCGGCACGGACAAACTCCACGACCTCATCCGCATCCGCCAGAGTCTCGGAATGGACGACAAACGGGCCGACCTCAAGGAGTGTGAACTCTGCGATAACATCGAGTTTCGCCCCGGCGTCACCTGCTCCGTCCCCGGCGCCCCGGTCTCCGGGAGCAACGGTTCGTCCATCGCCGCGTCCGACCCCGAAGCCGAAGAGATGGTCCGCGCCATCACCGAAATGATCGAAAAGGAAATGAGACGTTAACCCAGCGAGGCGAAGCCTCAGACGCGAAGTAGTGCACGCATCTTGCGTGCGAATTCACGCTGGAAGCGTGAGCTACTTTTTCCTTCGGCAATCGTAAAACTTGACTCTACTACAACAACTTTTCCGGTTTCAGGACTCTAGTCTCAGAAACCCTAACAACACCCAGGAAGAATTCTCACACGGAGACACAAAGACACGGAGAAAATGCATGAGAGATGCCATTCTTTTTGATTTCAATTTTCCCGTTAATACCTCCGTTTCTCCGTGCCTCCGTGTGAGACAGGACCTTTACGACGATCGGCAAGAACCGGTTCAATCCGTGAAACCCATCAACCTTTAAGAGCATTATGAAGACTACAATCATCGGAGGGGGCGGGCGCGTCGGATCCTGTGCGGCGTTCGCCCTGCAGTGCGAGGGAGTCGTATCTGAAATTCAAATACTCGACGCCAACGTGGATATGGCCGAGGGCGAGGCGCTCGATCTGCTCCACGGCTCGGCTTTCACCAGCGACCAGCGCATCTACGCCGGCGACTACGAGCGGGCGGCCGACAGCGATATTTTTATCATCACGGCCGGCCTGCGCCGCAAGCCGGACGAATCCCGTCTCGACCTGATCAACCGCAACGTTTCCCTTTTCAACCAGATCCTCGACAGCATGGTAACGGCGGGTCTGCGCGACGACGCCATCGTGTTCGTGGTCTCCAATCCCGTCGACATCCTCACCCAGATCGCCACCCGCCGCCTCGGCCTGCCCTGGCAACAAGTGCTCGGACTCGGCACCCAGCTCGACACCTGCCGCTTCTGTTCCTTCATCGCCGAGGAACTCAACCTGGCCCCAACCCAGGTCCGCGCTCTCATTCTCGGAGAACACGGCGACTCCATGGTGCCGATCTGGTCCAGCGCCGCGGTCAACGGCTTTCCGCTGGAGGGCCTTCCCGCCTGCACCCCGAATTTCCAAAACCAGGTTTTCGCCCGCACCCGCGGCAGCGGCGCCGAAGTCATCAAGCGCAAAGGCGGCGCCGGCTGGGCGGTCGGGGTCACCATCCGCGACACCGTGCACGCCATCGCCCTCGACCAGAAGCGCCTGCAACCCGTCTCCTCGCTCCAACACGGGGCCTACGGCATTCGCGACGTCTGCCTGAGCGTACCGACGGTCGTCGGACGAAAAGGCGTACTCGACCAAGTCGAAATCAAACTCTGGCCCAAAGAACAACTCGGCCTGCAAAACTCCGCCCGCGCCCTCCAGGACACCCTGCGCACCGTGGGAGTTTAACCCGAATTCTACTCAGTTAAGGCGGTTGATCGAAGCAGCGAAGTCCTGCCTTGGCAAGTTCACCGAAATTCAGCTTTTTCGGTCGGTTTTCGCAAAGAAGGGCTCCATAATGTGCTCCACGTCGGTGCTCTTGCACCTGGGGCACTGCAGTTCCCCTAGTCGCAGCTTTTCCTCACGTTCCGGCAAAGAGAGAAACAAACTGAACGCTTCACCGCAGGACTCGCATTTGTACATGTACTCCGGCATTTAAAAACACCTCCTTACGTACGACTTCTTTTTTTTGGATTTCCGCAACCCGCTGAGGCAATACAAACTCACACGGCGACACCCAACTCGCTTTCTGCTCCCTCCTCCACTTTTTCCAGTTTAAGCCGCCGGGTTCCTCCGGGTGTTTCCCATTCAATCACATCACCTTCAGAGAACCCAAGAATAGCCGTACCAACCGGCGCGAGAACTGAAAGTCGCCGCTGGTCAGGATCGGCTTGTTCGGGCATCGAAAGGACCCATTCCTCGGTTTTCGAATTATCAAGGTCCAACAGGCGGACCCGGGAGTTGATGGTCACCACTCGTGGCGGGATCTCCCAGGCTTTTACCACAACGGCCCGTTCGAGTTCGCGCTGGAGCTCAGCCAGCTCGACGCGGGCTTTCGGCAACATCGCGATAATCGCCTTAATCTGAAGGTAATCTTCGGAAGTAATAAATATGGTCTTCAAACCTTGGGTCCTGCTGGCGAGTGAGCGGCGAAAATGATCGCCAAACGAAATATAACAGATTTTCATGTGTCTACCTCATTGTCTGGTGGTTCAATTATCTACCAGGAGAACACCTTGCGGAGAGGCTCATCTCCAGGCCGCTCCTCGATTTCAACTCACCCGCGGCGCCGGTTCGCGGCATGCTGACAGCGGATCGTATCAGCGAACTACGCGACCAGCAACGGTTCGCGAGAATCGCCGGATCGCCGCCTGGCAGCGGTTTTCGGAAGATCCGATGGCAGATCGATGGCGTGGGGATGGACCCGTTTGTAGCGTCGCCGGCGATGGCGCTGGCGAAGCCTTCGATCGAGTTTCCGCACCATATTTTCGATCGCGGTGTAAGCGTTTTCGGATTTTTCGGAAACGACCATAACCGGTCCATCAATCTCGATTATCCCACGCGCCGTAAACAATCGCTGAGATTCGCGATTGAGCTCCATTCCGAGTTCGACCCGAATCCGAATGATACGTCCGTCGTGCCGGACCAGTCGGCTGGTCTTCTCGCTGATGAAGGCTTTCAACGCCTCGGTCAAATCCAATCGGTGGCCAGTCATAATGAGATCGTGTCCCGTCGTATTCATTGTATCCTGTTCTCCATCTGGTTTTGGTTTGTTCGCACCGAACCCTGCCCTTCCGTAGATCCCGCCTTTTTGGGCGGGTCCCGGTCGAACATGGTTCGGAAAAATCTCATTTCGAGAAATGCTTATCGGTTCGATAATATTGCCGATGACTGTTTGACACCCGGCCGCGATATTCCCGGCCTGGCCGCAACAGATCCGGTAATCGCTTTTAGTGATCCGCGGCATGCCATAACGGCGATAAATGCCGAATCACTCGCGACCACCGGAATCAAACAAGGCAAGCGTGTGGAGGGGCGCCACCTCTTCGCAATCTTTTCAAGAAAATGAGGTTTGCATTCACTTCGCTATTACCCATATGCCGCTTCGCAGGCAAAGTCAAGCACAATCCCCGACTGTCGACTGCTTCACTGCTTCAGGACTCACTTATGAAAATCGGCGCCTCGCTGTTTGCTGTGGGTTCCATGGGCCGGCTGAAGCACGACACTACTCGATAATGGCCCTTTCCCGTAGGTCCGTGCTTCAGACATAAGCCGGACATTTTCGGGGTGCCAGTTCCCGGAAATCACTAATTCGGAGCTCACCTCAAATAGCGAAAATCCAGAAAATCGAAACGGCAGGAACATGCGCTTTACGTCGTGCCAGGTGCGGCTCTCTATTGGCGTTCGTTCATCACCACCGTCATTTCGCCGAGGTCGACCGGCTCGTCACCGGCAACCTCCGGGATAATGACTTCCCGGGTCAACGACCCGTACATCGGCCCGTCAGCCGACGGCGGCTCAACCGGCACCCGGATGCTGACTGTGAATTCATACCGCCCCGGCGGAACGTCATCCACCCGGAAGGTCCCATCCGCCGCCACGAATACGCGAAACCGTCGCGCTTCCTCAATCGCGCGACGGACTTCCGGCAATTTAGCCCAGTTCCCGTAAGAGTTTACGTCCGATCGATCCGCATCGTCCGGCCAACGCGGGCGTTCCGTCCCCAGGCTGACAGGGGCGCCCTCCCAGTCGTACTCGACGTCTGGATCGTCGATCGCGAGTTGACCGACAACGGCATGACCGCTTCCACCAAACCGGACCCGCGTCACCCCACCCGGCTCGACTTCGACATAGTCATTGCGAACGATGGAATAGCCGCCGGCCTCCCTGTCGACCCAGGCGTGAACCGACTGCCAACCGGGCGGCACCGGATCGATCGTAAACCGTCCGTCCTCGCCGACCGAAGCCCGAAACGCACTGTGGTCGTACTGGATAATGCGGTGCATGTACGCGGATAGGGATCCAACGGCAACGCTTCCAACCGGATTCCCTCCGATGATCGCCTCGCCTTCGATCCGTCCCCATTGCTGCAATCTCACCTCGTCGAGCATGTGAAACTCTTCGGGTGAAAACTCCGCGTAACCTTGTTCATGAACAAAGAGAATCATCCGCGCGGCCGGGTCCGGGCTGAGGGAAAAACGCCCCTGTACGTCGGTCTCCACAAAATCGCCCGCTCCCACCCTATCCGTGATCCGCCGGGTAAATCGGCCCGGACCGAGCAGCGCGTTGCTGTTCGGGGTCAGCAACGCCACCTCGACCTCGGCGAGAGGTGCTCCCTCCGGTGAAAGCACCCGGCCGCTGATCGGAACGCTTTTTTCGAGAGATAAATCCATAACCTGTTCCCCTCGAGTTAACTGAAACAGTTGCGTGACGGCCGGAACGTAACCCTCGGCCTCCACTCGCAAAGCCGTTACGGTGCCGACCGGTTCTGATGGTGTGAGTTCATAACGACCCCCTTCGTAGTTGACCGGGCGGCGCCTATTCCAGTGCACCGCCGTTTCGCCGGTGTACTGTCCCGTCTGGATCCCGAATACCTCAATTGGCTCCCCGGTTTCCGCGTCCGTCACCTGCCCGACGATCCGGGTCGCCTCTTCCAGGACAACGATGTTCTCCTCGCCCGGCGTCAGTTCGCGATCCCGAACCCTCACATAGCCGGCCTTTGCTATCGAAAATCGAACCGCGTCCTCCGGAGCGGATAACCAGGTAGACCGGCCGGCTTCATCGGTCCTGCCTCGCCAATCAAAGAGATCGAGTCCATTCCAGTCTGTTGGAATAACCGACGCCTCCGGAATGGGGTCGCCATCAACGTCAACGACGGTCACCGTCACTTCCCGCCCCGGAGGAAGCTGAAGCTCCAAATCAACCGCCTCATGCGCCGCGGGAATATCCAGAACAGCCGGGCTGTATCCCTCCGGAAGCGCAAAAAGCAACGTCTCCCGGTACCCGAGCCAACGGAAGGCAAACCGTCCGTCCGCTTCAGTCACGATTGATTGCCGGTCGGCATGACGAATACCGCCAGCGAGAAAGACCGTCACATCACCGACCGAATCTCCCGCGGAATCAACAACCCTTCCTTCGATTCGATACCCCCGCTTCAGCTCCATCACAGCGCTTCCGTCCATCAACTCCGCCGTTTCCAAACGAACCGGATCGACCCACCGATTCTCATTTTGAACGGTGAGAAAGCGTTGCGGGGGAAAGTCCGGATGGGTCACGGTGATTTCCAGGTTCTCATACGGCTCGGGGATTCCCGCGGCCCTCCACCTGCCTTCGGCATCGGTTGTCAGCACCATCGTTCCCGGGCGTATCAGCGTAGATTCTCTTCTTTCGTCATAAAGAACCAGATCCACCTGCGCACCTTCGACCGGACGGTTCGTTTCATCCTGGATCACTCCGCCGGCGACCGCACCGCCGGTCAGTTGCATCAGATGTTCTTCCGGTACCGCTTCGGCCGGCGGCGACCAGTTCACGCTGGTTGGCGCGAAATCGGGATGAACCGCATACACCGTCAGTGAAGTCAGATTGGCGGAGGGATACGCGATGTCCACCTCACCCTCACTGGAGGTCTCGAAGGAACCGAGACGGTAACAGCCGCGGTCGTCGCAGTAATTGACCTCGATCGTCGTCCCCGGCAGCGGCTGACCGGTCGTCGCATTGACCACCCGCAAATGCAAAAACGCTTCCTCCTCGCCGGAAACCGACGCGGGCGTCGCCGCCTCAACGCTTCCCGTTGGCCGATCAGTGAGGGCGACAACCGCCAGGAGTGCGAAGAGCGATACCGCCAGCACCGGCCATCCTCGCGACCTCCGAAACCGCGCGATCAACTGTATCCGCATCCGGATTCCGCTCCGTCCCTCCAGGATTCCCACCAGCCCCGACGCCGCCGCCGGCCGGCTGAAACCTTGCAGCACCTTCAAAATAGTCCGCCCGTATCCGGAGTCTTCAACGTTTCGGACACAGGACAATGCCAGCGCATCGCAGGCGAGTTCGCGGTCGATTCGCATCCGCCGAAAGCCCAGCCAAAGCACCGGATTGAACCAGTGAAGCGCCTGCAAAATCGCCACCAGCCAGTTGACGGCGACGTCGCGGCGACGAATATGCGCCAGTTCATGCAGAAACACGTAACGCAGTTCCTCGTCGGACAAACCGTCAACCATACCCGGCGGCAAAAGCAGTCTCATGCGGAACACGCCGAACAGCGCCGGCCCCTGGACGTCCGGGGTTTCGACAATGGCTAAACCCTTGCCCACACCCATCTCCTCCACGCAACGCTCGAAGATCCGCGAGACGCGCCGGTCCGCCAACGGAGACCGGCCGCGCAACCGACGGGCAAACCACACATTCCCCAGGATCAGCCGCCCGAAGAAAAACAGAACCCCCGCCACCCAGATAACACCTAAAACATGAACCATTCCCCACCCGCCGGCAGAGCCGGGGGCGACCCCGCCGGATGGTGCGTAGCCCGACGCGAGAGCGCTCATTTCCGTTTCCGTTGTCCCAGTGGCGGCGAGCGCATCATCCGGCATCTCGCCACCAAAAACGTGATTCCGCTCCCGCCATTCCAACCCGGATCGCGCGAACCATTCGGGAACCGCCGGCGCGGCGGCCTCCGGCGCGATCCTAACGGCGGCCGGCACCACCGTCTCCACCTTGGTCAGACTGTAAATACTGAACGGCGCTTCCGGCGTGACCGGAAGCGCGAGCCTGACCACGACCAGGAGCCATAGCGCATAGCGCCACTTGGGCGCCAAACGCGTTTTGAACACCCATTGCACGACCAGGATAAGCAGCACCAACACCGACGCCTGCCACGAGGCGCGCCACAACCAAAGAAGCAGCTCTTGAAAGTCCATGAGTAATCGGGTTTGGGGTTATTTGTTCTTTTCCAGAATTCTCCGCAGTTCCTCCAGATCCGCCTGGGACAACTTCTCCTTCTCGGCGAAATGGACCAGCAACGGTTTCACCGACCCGTCGAAGACGCGGTCGAGAAACGATTTTGTTTCGGCCTGTACGCAGACCTCCTCCGATACAAGCGGTGCATACACCAGGAGATTCTTTTCCTTCTCCACACTGACCGCCCCCTTCTTCTGCAAACGCTGAAGAAGCGTTTTTATCGTGTTCGGGTGCCACGGTTCCGTCTCCGACAAAACCGCGACCACCTCCGAAGCCGTTCTCGGTGAACCGGCCCATAGAACCTTCATCACTTTCCACTCCGCTTCTGAAATATCCGGGGGGTTCGACATGGTGTTCTCCTGCTTCAAGCCAAAACTACACATGTAGTTTTGAATGGCAAGATGTTTTTTCTTTTTCTTCACGCGCCGGTGCGGGGACGACCGGGAGGGCCTGCAACAACGTCCAGGCAGCGCGGAGCCCCCCGGGTGTGATTCGTTGCCTGTCGAATGGAGTCCTAAAACACGAAAAGTTGTTGTCGTTGAGTCAACTTATGCAAAAGGAGTAGATCACGCTTGCCCTCGACTGAGCTCGTCGCATGCCAGCATGATTTTCGCACGCAAGATGCGTGCACTACTGCTGGCCTGAGGCTTCGCCTCACTCGAATTTTCCCCGGAGAAGCCTCCCAATCTCTTGCATGTCTCCAACGTGAGACGTCCTTTTAGTCCTGATTATCGGAAAGGAAAGCGGACCTTCTTAACGCCCGCGAAAAGGTCTGTCAGGCCGCCGGACCTTGACCTCGTATTAGGGCCACAACTACCGTCAAGGCATTACCTGGTGGGCGCACCACGGCAATCGCGTCCGCTTTGCCCGTACACCTGGCACAGGCCGATCATCTTTTACGGCCGGAGACACAACCGCAATGAGAGCATCCTTTTCCTTAATCCTTTTGGCGGCCTTTTCCGGAACCGCATTTGGCACCGCCGAATGGGCGCCGGTCGAGGGAAGAATCATGACCCCGTGGGCCGAGGAGGTCTCACCGGACAACGCCCTTCCCGAATACCCGCGCCCCATGATGGTGCGGCCGGACTGGCTGAATCTGAATGGGCTGTGGGATTACGCCGTTCTCCCGAGAACGGCATCGCGGCCGGAATCGTTCGACGGACGAATCCTGGTGCCCTTCCCGATCGAATCCGCTTTGTCGGGGGTCGGGAAATGGATCATGCCCGGAGAGAGATTGTGGTACCGGCGCACCTTTGAGCTCCCCGGCGACTGGAGCATGGAGCGCGTGCTCTTGCACTTCGGCGCCGTCGACTGGAAAACGAACGTGTGGGTTAACGGCCAGCATGTCGGGGTCCATCGGGGAGGCCATACGCCGTTCAGTTTCGATGTGACCACCGCGCTTCACCCTTCGGGTGTTCAGGAGATCGTGCTTTCGGTCTGGGACCCGACCGACGCCGGGTATCAACCCAGGGGCAAGCAGGTTCTCGAGCCCAGCACGATCTGGTACACTCCCGTCACCGGAATCTGGCAAACGGTATGGATCGAACCGCTGCCCGGGAGCGCCTTCCGCGAGATAAAAACAACTCCCGATGTGGACGCCGGGCAGGTCAACCTCGAAGTTGACACCTTTGGCGACACCTCCGGGTTGACGGTGCGGGCGACGGTCACCGCGGACGGCTTTTCGCGACGCGTCGAATCGGCGGACCGCTCCTTTGCCATCCCGATTCCAAACGCCAGGCTTTGGTCGCCGGACGACCCGTTCCTGTACGACCTTGAGGTTGAATTGATGAATGGCGAAACAACGGTCGACCGCGTCGAAAGTTATTTCGGCATGCGCAAGGTGGAGTTGCGCAAGGACGACCAGGAAATCAATCGCCTGTTTCTCAACAACGAACCGTTGTTCCACCATGGACTGTTGGATCAGGGTTGGTGGCCGGACGGACTGTACACCGCGCCCACCGACGAGGCCCTTCGTTATGATGTCGAACTGACGAAGGAGTTTGGCTTCAACATGCTGCGCAAACACGTGAAGGTTGAGCCCCAACGTTTATATTATTGGGCCGACAAACTCGGGGTCCTCGTCTGGCAGGATATGCCCAGCGGCGACGAAACGGTGGAAGGCGGCGATCCCGACCTGGATCGCCTTCCCCAATCCGCCCGGCAGTTTGAATACGAATACGAGCGGATGATCCAAACCCTTTACAACCACCCGAGCGTGGTCATGTGGGTGATCTTCAACGAAGGGTGGGGACAATTCGATACCGTGCGCCTGACCGAATGGACCTACGAACTCGACCCGACCCGGTTGGTGAATGCGGTGAGCGACTGGACGGACCGGGGGGTGAGCGACGTCAACGACATTCACGCCTACCCCGGACCGGCCCGCCCGCGCCTGGAGGAGGATCGCGCGATCGTGCTGGGCGAATTCGGCGGGCTTGGGCTGGCCGTCAGCGGACACACCTGGCAGGACGAGGACATCTGGGGTTACGAAACCTATCAGGATTCCGCCGAACTCACCGAGGAGTACCGCAAACTCATAGAAGAACTCTGGATCCTGGCCGGCGAAGGTCTGGCGGCGGCGGTGTACACCCAGACGACGGATGTGGAAACGGAGGTCAATGGTCTGGTGACCTACGATCGAAAGGTCGTCAAAATGAATCCGGAGATCATCGCTCCCATCAACCGAACGCTGTACCGGCTTCCCCGAGTCGAAATTCTCGTCCCCAACGCCCAGCATGACGAGATCAAATGGCACTACACCTTCGAACCGCCGGAAGAGGATTGGTACGAGGAGGATTACGATGACTCCGATTGGCCGACGGGTACCGGAGGATTCGGCACGGAAGTCACCCCCGGGGCGATTGTCGGCACAGTTTGGGACGGCGACCGGATCTGGCTGCGGCGAACGTTTTCACTCGGTGACTTTGACGCGGAAACCGTCAGATTGTCGATTCATCACGATGAGGATGCCGTGGTGTACCTCAACGGAGTGAAAGCCGCGGAACTCGAAGGCTACCTGGCCAACTACACCATCGTGGAAATCAGCCGGGAAGCGCAGCAAGCTCTCCGGCGGGGAGAAAACACCCTCGCCGTCCATTGCCGGGACACCCTTGGCGGACAGTTTATCGATGTCGGACTGGTCAACTTTCATCCGGAGTAATCGCACGAGCCTTCCGAATGGTCACAGAAGAAACCACCAGGACATCCGCACCGCCGCGCGACCTGTTGATCCCCGACCGGCACCGTTTTCCATGAATCCGGATTCTTGATTCCGCCGTTTTGCCGGTTTCTTGGGCAAATGCCTGGATCAGGCTTTGGCGTTGCGATCGTCCGGGAATCCGCCGATCCTTCCACAATGAGAACTCTGATCGTCGCCCTGGCGGCCATAACCCTGGGGTTTCCTGTCATGTCCCACGCCAACTCCCATCCACGCTCGGCCGCACAAGAGATGGCCGAGACCGCGGCGAACTTCCTCGCCGCCCTGTCGCCCGAACAACGCGAAGCGGCTACCTTCGAATTCGACGCGGATGAACGGCACAACTGGCACTTTGTACCGCGGCCGCGGAATGGAATTCCCATCAAAGAGCTCACGACCACACAACGCCATCTCCTCCAGGCATTGCTCAGCTCCGGGCTCAGCCACCAGGGGCTGATCAAAGCGTACACGATCATGAGCCTCGAACAAATCCTGCACGAACTCGAAGGCGGCGCCGCGCACCGGGATCCCGAACTTTACTACATTACTATTTTCGGCCGGCCCGGTCCGGAGGCGACCTGGGGTTGGCGGCTTGAGGGACACCATCTCGCGATCAACTTCACGATCGTGGACGGCGAGCACGTCGCCGGCACGCCGTCGTTCTTTGGAGCCAACCCGGCGGAAGTGAGAAACGGCCCGCGCGCCGGCCTCAGAGCGCTCGCGGCCGAAGAGGATCTCGGCCGCGAATTGATCCAGGCCCTTTCCGATGAACAAAGGGAAGTCGCGATCTTCAGCACCCGCGCGCCCCGCGACATCATCACGGGAGCCGAAAGGAAGGTGGAGCCCCTTCCCCTGGCCGGAATACCCGCGGCCGATCTGGACGACTCGCAACAACAACTCCTGCTTCGGCTGATCGAAGAATTCGTGCGCCGGCACCGCCCGGAACTGGCGGATCAGGATCTGGAGAAGATCCATCAGGCCGGTTTCGGGGAAATCCACTTCGGCTGGGCGGGAGCTACGGAACCCGGCCAGGGCCACTACTACCGGATCCAGGGTCCGACTTTCATCCTGGAATACGACAACGTCCAGAACAACGCCAACCACATCCACGCGGTCTGGCGTGATTTCGAAAATGACTTCGGCGAAGATTTGCTCCGCCGGCACTACGAACTCCACCCGCACGATTGAGTGGGAATTTCCTGTCCGCCGCAGTGACCGCCGCAACGATCCTTCCCTCACGGTGGCGGAAGCCTGTCAGTTCGGTAACCGAAACCGATCCGCTGCATGTTCCTGAGTATTGACAATCTGAGTCACGCTTACGCGGACTCCGGCACGGTTTTGACCATCCCGCGACTGGATTTTGAGAAAGGCTCTTTTGTTGCGATTATCGGTCCGAGCGGTTGCGGCAAGAGCACCCTGCTGCGCCTGGTGGCGGGGCTGGAGACACCCGGCAAGGGAACGCTGACCTTCGGCGACCGGACCGCGGACAGCGGTCAGCTTCGCACCGGGATCGTTTTTCAGGAGGCCACCCTGCTGCCGTGGCTCAGGGTGGAAGACAACATCGCCCTTCCTCTGCGCCTTCGCGGCCAGCACCGCGGACGCCGCCGTGAGGCGGCGCGGGAGGAAGCGTCGAGGGTCGGACTCAAGCAGGCCGTTCACCTTTATCCGGACCAGCTCTCCGGCGGCATGAAAATGCGGGCCGCCCTGGCCCGGGCGCTTGTGGATGCGCCGGAACTCCTGTTGCTGGACGAACCCTTCGCCGCGCTCGATGAGATAACCCGCGACCGGTTGAACGAGGACCTTTCGGCGCTGCACGCGGCGCGGTCACGGACCACGCTCCTGGTCACCCACTCCGTCACCGAAGCCGCGTTTTTAGCCGACCGTATCCTGGTTTTCAAGACAGCGCCCGGGGAAATCGTCGCCGACATCGCCCACCCGCGGGCGCACCCCCGAAATCCGGATACCCGCAACGAGGAGGCATTCCACCAATTGACCGCCGGGCTGTCCCGGTTACTGCGCGAGCACGCCGGCGGATGAGAAAGGACCATCCAATCCGTCCATGGGCCTGGCCCCTGATTTCCGCCGCGGTGGTGCTCGCCGCCTGGTACCTCGTGGTCCGACTTTACACGCTGCCAGGCTACCTGCTGCCCCTGCCCCACGAGATTCTCCGGGCCGCGGTTGAACGGCGAAGCAATCTACTGACCGGATTCGCCGTCACCGGCGGGGCCGCCCTGACCGGGTTGCTCTTATCGGCACTGGCCGGATTCGCTCTGGCGACCCTGCTGGCCTGGTCCCGCGGGTTGCGACTCTCCCTGTTCCCTTACGTCCTGCTCCTGCAAACGGTGCCGGTCATCATTCTCACCCCGCTACTGGTCATCTGGATTGGACCCGGCTTTCCCAGTGTGACGGCCATCACTTTTCTGATCACCTTTTTCCCCGTGGTTTCGAACACCGTGCACGGCATGCTCTCGGTGCCCCGCCCCATGCTTGACCTGATGCGAATCCTCCAGGCGAATCGTCGGCAGGAAATGTTTCTCCTGCGCGTGCCCCACGCCCTCCCGCACTACTTCTCCGGTCTGCGCATCGCCGCCACTCTCGCCCCCATCGGAGCGATCGCCGGGGAGTTTTTCGCCGGCAGTGGCTCCGGCGGCGGCGGAGGCCTCGGCTACCTGGTCATCGTCTACTTCTCACGACACGAAACGGCCGCCCTTTTTGCCACCGGCCTTCTCGCCTGCCTGATGGGAATCCTCTTCCATACCTCAATCGTCCTGCTTCGCCGTTTTCTGCACTCCTATTCGCGACTCGTGTAACTTCCAACCCGTTCGGAAAGCGAAGGGAATTCATTTGACAACAGGCATAGCTTTCCGTTATCCCTAAGCAGACCTTCGGGTCCTCAGTCGGCGGCTTGTTCCCTGCTTTCTGTACGAACACTCTCCTTGTATTCCGTTGCGACTCCGTGCATTGGCAACGGCCCGAATCTCCCGCCATGAACTATAAAAGTGAGTCCATTGACGAGCGCGCACGGCTGGAGGCGTTGCGAGAAATCGGAGTTCTGGATACCCCTCCGGAACAGGCTTTCGACGACCTGACCAAGCTGGCGGCCAAAATATGCGAGGCACCGATTTCGCTGATCACGCTCGTCGACGAGGACCGGCAGTGGTTCAAGTCGGAATTGGGTCTGAATATCAAGGAGACTTCGCGAACAATTTCATTTTGTTCGCATGCCATCGAACAGCCGGAAATTCTCATCGTGCCGGACGCAACCAAGGATGAGCGCTTCGCGCGGAACCCGATGGTGACGGACGATCCGAATATTCGATTCTATGCGGGCGCCCCGTTGGTCACCTCCGAGGGACACGCTTTGGGAACGCTCTGTGTCATCGATCGAAAGCCGCGCGAGATGAAGCCCGAACACCAGCAGGCGCTGCGCATCCTGAGCCGGCATGTCATTACGCTGCTGGATCTGCGCCAGCGGAATCGCGAACTGGCCCGCACGCGCACCCGTTTGGCAGTTGAAAAGGAAGCACGGGCTCAGGCGGAGGAGGAGTTCGAAACCCTGGCGGAAACGGTTCCGCATATTATCTGGGCCGCCCGACCCGATGGCACGTTGGATTATTTCAATCAACGTTGCCTCGACTACTTTCAGCTCGATAGCGAAGCGATGCGCGATTGGGACGGCCGGGGCGCGGTCCATCCGAAAGACCGCGACGAAGGTTTCGCGCGCTGGCAAAGGTCGCTTCAGACCGGGGAGCCCTACGATGTCGAACTTCGCCTTCGGCGCGCTACCGATGGCGCCTGGCGCTGGCATTTGGTCCGGGCAATGCCGCAAAAGGACGAAAACGGCCGGATCGTCCGCTGGTTCGGCACCTGCACCGACATCCAGGACAAAAAGGAAGCTGAAGCCGCCCTCTTGCAGGCAACCAGCCAATTGGATCGTCGCGTCCGGGAGCGCACCACAGATTTGATGGCGGCGAACGAGCGTTTGCTGCGGGAGGTAAAGGAGCGACGGGCGAGCGAGGAACGTTTCCGGCAACTCGCGGAGAATATTCGCGAGGTCTTTTGGATGACCGATCCCGATAAGCAACAAATGCTTTATGTGAGTCCGGCCTACGAATTGATATGGGGACGCACC
Organism: Opitutia bacterium; assembly: GCA_050506795.1. Lineage (GTDB taxonomy): Bacteria > Verrucomicrobiota > Verrucomicrobiia > Opitutales > T3Sed10-336 > SLOW01. The sequence goes on along the minus strand of JBJHCF010000017.1, from coordinate 75,325 downwards.
GTCGAAAGCCTTTCCAAGTCGCCCCAGAAATGGATTGAGTCGATCCATCCCAAAGACCGGGAGCGGGTGAAGGACGGCCTGTACAGGCAGGCGTCCGGAGACTATGATTTGGAGTACCAAATCATCCGCCCGGACGGAGAAGTGCGTTGGATTCACGACCGGGCCTTTCCCGTACGCGACGCCGACGGGAAAGTCTATCGTATCGCCGGGGTGGCGGAGGACATTACCGGAAGGAAGGCTTTTGAGGAGACCTTGCGACGCGAGCGCAACCTCTCAAATGAAATCATCAACAGTCTTCCGGGCATCTTTTATCTTTTCGATGAGTCGGGCCGGTATATGCGTTGGAATAAAAACCTTGAAACGGTCACTGGTTATTCCGCCGAGGAGATTCAAGCGATGCATCCGATCGACCTATTTCGCGGATCCGACAAGCAACTTATTGCCGAGCGGATCGGCACGGTGTTCGAAACCGGTCAGGCTGCAGCCGAAGCCAATCTTGCGACGAAGGATGGAAGGAGAATCCCTTTTTATTTTACCGGTTGGCGAATCGAGTACGACGGGCGCTCATCCCTGATCGGCATGGGGATCGACGTCAGCGAACGAAGGAGGTTGGAAGAAGATTTGCGCCAGATGCAGAAACTGGATTCCATCGGCAGGCTGGCCGCGGGGGTGGCTCACGATTTCAACAATATTCTCACGGTTCAGCAAGGCTACACCTCCTTTCTCATCTCGGAACAGAATCTTCCATCAGGCTTATTGGATCCCCTTCGGGAAATCCACAAAGCCTGTGAACGAGGGGCCTCCCTCGTCCGCCAACTGCTGCTTTTCAGTCGAAAGGAGGTAATGCAGAAGCGGCACATCAATATCAATGAGATGGTCGCAACATTTTCCAGAATGCTGGAACGCCTTTTGGGTGAAGAAATTTCGATCGACGTCCGTTGCTCGGTCGATGTTCCCCATGTGACAGGTGATCCCGGCATGCTTGAGCAGGTAATTATGAACCTGGCGGTCAACGCCCGCGACGCGATGCCCGAAGGCGGGAATCTTACCCTGTCGACGTCTCGCCTGACCCTGGGCCAGTCGGAAACATCGTTGAAACCCGAAGCCCGAACCGGAGTATTCGTCTGCATTTGTGTCGAGGACTCAGGATCCGGAATGACACCGGAAACAATCGCGCAAGCCTTCGAACCTTTTTTCACCACCAAAGAACCCGGCAAAGGAACCGGATTGGGCCTTTCCAGCGTTTACGGTATCGTGAAAGAGCATGGGGGTTGGATCGACGTGGAATCCACTCCAGGCGTCGGAACCTGTGTCAAAGTCCACCTGCCGGCGGACACCGGCCGGACCCCGGGCGCCGAACAAACGACCATCGCGGGAAAAACCAGCAGGGGATCTGAAACGATTCTGGTCGTGGAGGACGAGCCCTCGGTGCGCGAGATGGTAAGCCTCATGTTGGCTTCCTCCGGCTACCGGGTTCTGACAGCAGATAGCGGGGTCGCCGCATTGGAGGTTTGGCGGAAAGATTCAGATTGCATCGACCTGCTGTTAACCGACATGGTCATGCCGCACGGTATGAGCGGGATCGACCTGGCCGAACGTTTGTGGCAAGAGAATCCGAAGCTAAAGGTTGTCTTTACCAGCGGGTACAGTCACGAGATAGCGCTAACCAAAGGCTTAACAGGCGGAAAGTCCGTTTTCCTGCAGAAACCCTACGCCTCATTGAAACTCAATCGAATGGTCCGCGATCTTCTCGATGAGAAAAGCTGCGACTGATTCGGACATCAGGAATCCGGATAATCCTTCGCCCACGCCAGAACGAAAACCTTGAGGAAAAGGGTTCGCCCGAAATTGATCTGTGGAGGATAGCCTAATCAGGGCCCCACTTCCACTCGGTAGTACCCGGAAGCCAGAACGCCTGCTTCACTCCAGGCGTCACGCAGGCGGTCGCGAAAACCGTGACGGAAAAACGTGTCGAGTTCTTCCCTTCCGGAACTCTCCACCAGGATAAGGGACCCCAGGCCCCCAAAACTGCCGACCTGCACGGAGAACACCATGGGGTTTCCGGGATAGACGGCTTCCTCGAACCTGTCCGCCACCTCGTCCGGGGACACCTCGATTTCCACAATCGGGACGGATTCGCCGAAACGAAATACGGCGACGCGGGCGAAACGGACCGTGTCACCGGGCCGCTCGGAATCAACCCGGCCAAGGGAGGCAAAAGGAAACCGCTCCCGGCCCACAACGATCTCCCAAGGATCCGCGGCGGTTTCCAATCGGAGGGACAATTCGGCGGCGGCGGGAGATTCGGCGAACGACAGGCGCGGAGGAAACGGATCGAATAACTCGCGCGGTCGCAGCGAACGAATAGCATCCAGGTTGCCGCTGTCGGTGTTCCAACGATTCGGCAGGTACAATGGCGACGTATCCAATAAGGCAACACGGTCAAAACCGCCGAAATCGTCCAGTTGCGGCTGCTGTCCGGCCGGAGTCAGAGTCAGGTAGGGACGCTCAACCAGAATAGGAGTTTCCGGAACCGAATGGACGCGCAGGAGCAATAGTCCGAGCAGATGGACCAGGAAACCACAGGCAATTGAGATCTTCCAGAATCGCCCGTTGGAGGACACTTTTGGATTCGCGCGCCGCTCCATCGTTCTACCTCCTCTCCGCATCCAGGAAATCACGCCCTTCTCCCCTCACCGATGGAGCGGCCGCCACCTGGACCCGGGCCACCCCGGCCGATCGGGCGAGTTCCGCGACTTCCAGCAGGGTTTGCATTGGAATCCGCCGGTCGGCCCGAATCAGGAGCGAGCCGTCCGGATCTTCCCGGAAGTGATCTCTAAGGCGGTCGACAAAATTGTCGTAGTTAAGAATTGCCCCCTCAAAAAGAAGCATCTCGTTGGCCCCGATCGTCAGCACGGCGTCGGTGCGGATGCCGACCAGATCATCCGCCGCCACTCGAGGCAAATCGATGGTGATCCCAGGAGCGAAAATAAAACGGGAACTCAGCAGGGTGAATCCAAAAACGATCACCAGGATGTCGAACAAGGCAACGACATCGAAACGCAGCGAGGGTTTCTTCAGACGGGATTGCAGGTTGAGAGGACGAGTTATCATTCGATCGTCCGGTTTCAGATCCCCTTAACCTCGACCTGCTGCTCCTCCTCGACTTCCGTGTCCAGATCCCGGAGCAAAAACTGCATGATGTCGTTCCCCACCCACTCCATGTCGTGCGCCAGGGCCCGTACCCGGCCGTAGAGGAAGTGCTGTCCCAGATAAGCGGGAACCGCGACCGCCAGACCGGCGGCGGTGGTCAGCAGCGCCTGCCAGACGCCTCCGGCCAGCAGGCCGGCGTGAGCGTAAGCGCCTTCCGACTGCAGCAGGGTAAACGCGTTGATGAATCCGAGCACCGTCCCCAAAAGGCCGAGCAACGGAGCCACGTGAGCGATCGCCGTGATCGAGCCGATACGGCGCTCCATGGCGGGAATTTCCACCAGCGCCGCCTCCTGGATGGCGAACCGCATCTTCGCCTCATCATCCTCATGATGCAGCAGGCCAGCCTTGACCACGCTGGCCACCGGTCCCGGAGTTTCCTCGCAGACGGTCAAAGCCTCCACCAGGCGACGTTTGCGCAGGATGTTTTTTATCCCCGAAAGGAACTCGGTGGAGCGAATCTGGCTCCGATGCAGATAAAGCGTCCGTTCGATAAACAAGATCAAGCCGATGATACTGAGCAAAAGCAGCAACCACATCACTGGGCCGCCCTTTTCGAACAAACTAAAATCAAAAACGTTCATGATGGCGAAATCAGTCACTCTATGTGGCGCTTAGCGGGTGATCAGCGGATTCAACCGCGACCGGGCCAGCGATTCGCCCGGAAGTTGGTGGGAAAAAATGAGGGAATAGGTCTCCCGGGCTTCGTTCCAACGCTCGGAGTCCTCAAGAAGCCGGGCCAGATGAAACACCGCCCGGGAGGCCCAGTATCGGCCCTTGGATCCCAGCCCGCTCAAATCGCCGCTGTCCTCCAGCACCGCGGCGATAACCAGCCAATATATCTCACGCGCCCGCTCCGGATTGCCGATCTTTTCATAGGCAAAACCGTATTTGAATCCAGCCTCGGCCCGCATATCCGCGCTGAGGTGCGGCAGATCGTAAAGACGTTCCAGGGTAACCAGGGCACGCTCCAGGAATGAAGCGTCAGCCGTTTCTCCCTGGGCCAGAAAGGTGTCGGCCAGAGAGATTTTCACCCGAAACCAATCCGGGTGATCGGCATAGCGGTTCTCCAGTGATTCGTAAATCTGGCGAGCGGTGCCGAAACTATTCATCTGCCGGAGCAGATCCGCTTGTTTAAGGCGGGCGTAGAAGGCGAGTTCGTGATTCGGATAAGTGTCCACCAACCGCTCGAGATCTGCAATGGCGCGTTCCTCATACCCGTCATCCAACCCTTCCCGGCCGGTGCATACCGCGGCTTCGTAGAGAGCGATCGGTGCATAAGGACTGTCCGGATAGATTTCGGCCAGCGCGGTCAGCAATTGTCGCGCCTCTTCCGCCTGACCGACCTCCGCCCGGTACCGGGCCTCCACCAGGTAGGAATACACGGCCGGTTCGGCGCCCCGGTTTTCCTCGCGCAACTCCCGCAGGATCGCCACCGCCTCGTCCGACCGGTCGCCCAACAGAAACGCCTGAGCGCGCACCAGACGGGCATAGCCGCGAATCGCCCTGGCCAATTCCGCGGAAAGATCGGATCCCGCATCCTCGCGTTCCAGTTCGGCGAAAACCTGATCCAGGAACGCCAGGGTCTCCTCCGGACGGTCTGACTCGAACGCAAGTTGCGCCCGCAGCCAAAGGAAACGAACCCGCAATGCGGGGGGCAGCGGAGCATCCCCGCGCCCTTGCAGCGACTCGCTCACCCGGGTAAAGGCGGCATCAATCCGATTGCGACGCTGCATTTCCTTGAGGAGGTTCCATTCCGCCCTCCAAACGAAATCCAAGTCTTCGAGAGTGCGGAATCTGGCTTCGTCCAGGTGCGCCTCGGCCCGATCCAATCGACCGGCCCGCAGTTCGGCGGTTACGCGTTGAAAAAGGAGGAGACCGGACGCCATCTGCGCGCCGCCTTCCCGCAGAACATCGCCATAGGCATCGGCCGCGTTTTCATAATCTTCCGCCCGGAAATAACAATCCGCAACCAGCACTCCAAGCTCCGTCCGCCGGGCGCCTTCCGGAATCTCATCGCGCAGGCGGGTCACGTAATCGGCCGCGGTCCGGTATTTTTCCTCCTCCCAGGCGATATGTCCCAGCAAACGCAGGGCGTCGCGTCGCAGGCGCGATCCCGGGTACTGGCTGAGGACCCTTTCGGCATCCTCGTTCCCCTGCTCAAAGCGACGTTGGGTAAAGGAAAGCCGTGCGCGAAAGATGAGCAGTTCGTCGATCAGGGGATGCTGCACCTCGGCATCGATCAGCTCCGTGAGCAGATTCTCGAAAAGCTCCCGTTCCTCGCCGGTCGGCAGATCCCGACCCAGTTGGTAAAGCGCCGCCCGCTGGAGCCGGCGCGACCCGCCGGTGACCAGAAGCTCCTCGAACACGGCCCCCGCCCGCTCGCGGTTTTCTCCCGCCACCAGCCCTTCCAGGAAGAGAAATCGGTCCCTGGCGTCACGCTCCACCGTGGGAATACGCGCGCGCCAGGCAGCGGCCTCCGCCAGTGCCTCCTCATTCCGCTCCAGCGCTTCCAGGGCCAGGACGTATTTCTCGGCGAATCGGTAAACGGCCGCGGTACCGGCATGCGCATTCAACTCGTTGCGCACCTCCTCCAGGTAGGCTTCATCCACCGGACCGGTCAAAAAACGGGTCCGAAAGCGAGCGATCGTGAACTGGGCTCGCTGCGAATTCGATACCGAGGCTTCCTCCGCCTGAAGGTAAAGCGCCTCGGCTTCCTCCGTATGCCCCTCGATTTCCCGCAGGTAGCCGCGAAGAAAGGCGTACCAGGCCGCTTCGGCCGGTCCGAGCGCCCCGGGAGTGATCTCGGCCAGACGGTAGCGCAATTCATCCCACCGCTGCCCCTGCCAGGAGAGTATCCCGCGGCGCAGCAGGACCGCGTCGTTAACCTGTCCGGTGTAGGCGTGCAAGACCCGGGCCGCTTCATCGAAGCGCCCGAGCGCGATCAGGGCGGTGCTGAGATCCGTTTCCAGGGAAGGCCGCCGGAGATCGTTTTCGGGCAAAAACTCCATGGCACGGCGGTAGAGGTCCACCGCCAAAGTCGGGAGGCCCGTGCGCAAGGCCTCGTCCCCGGCATGACGAAGCCAGATAAAATGGACCAGCCGGTTGCCGTGGTCCCCCGGTTCCTCCAGGGCCAGGGGCACCGGAATTTCGGTCGCCGGCGCCGGGGGCAGGTTTCCGACCACCACAAAAAAAACCAATCCGATCAGCCACATCGAACGCAACCCGCTTCCGCCAAAGGGTCGGCCCCACCGGCAACGCGCCTCCCCGGGCGGGCCATCTCTGCAAACGGTATCCGTCATCAATCGGATTAAACTTACCTAATCCGGTTGAAATGACAATGCACAAACGTGAGTCGTTTTACGCTGGCCCTCTCGTCAAACGGTCACTATTATCGCCAATCACAACCCGAAAAAGGAGTCTCTTTCTTCTCGAAAACCGACCATCCCAGTAATCGACCCAAGAGCGCCATGGAATACCTTCCCTACATCATTCTGATCTTCATCATTGTCGCGACAGCGTTGTTTGTCATCGGCATCTACAACCGCCTGGTGACCCTGCGCAATCGATTCAAGAACGCTTTCGCGCAGATCGACGTCCAATTGAAGCGCCGCTACGACCTCATTCCCAATCTGGTGGAAACGGCCAAAGCCTACCTCAAGCACGAACGCGAGACCCTGGAAGCCGTCATTCAGGCCCGCAACACCGCCAGTCAGGCCAATCAGCAGGCGGCCGCCCATCCGGAGGACCCTTCCGCCATCAAGGGGCTCATGGGGGCCGAAACCGCGCTGACCGGAGCACTGGGTAAACTGTTCGCGCTGTCCGAAGCCTACCCTGACCTGAAAGCCAACCAGAACATGGCCCAGCTCACCGAGGAATTATCCTCCACCGAAAACAAGATCGCCTTCGCCCGGCAGGCATTCAACGACGCGGTGATGCGGTACAACACCGAGCGGGAGAAATTTCCCAACAACGTCATCGCCGCGCCCTTCAACTTCCAGGCGGCCCAGCTCTTCGAAATCGAAAGTCCCGCCCACAGGGAAGCGCCCAAGGTGTCATTCGGGCAGTAAACGGGAAACGGATTACCCCTTCCGATGGATTTTTTCGCTTCCCAGGACCGCGCCAAGAGACAAACGCTGCTGTTGCTCAGCCTTTACCTGCTGGCCATCGTCGCGATCATCGTCGCGATTTATGCGATCACCATCTTCGCGCTGAGTTTTTCCGACTTCGAGGTGAGACCAAGAAGCGTCGAGGCCCCGTGGGAATCGGCTCCGTTCTGGGATCCCCTGATCTTCCTGTTGGTGACGGCCGGCACCTTGTTGGTGATCGGCTCCGGAACCGGTTACCGGATCCTGGAACTGCGAGGCGATGGCGGCCGGGTGGCGCGACTTCTCGGCGGTACGCCCGTGGTTCCGTCCTCCGACGATCCCGCCGCCCGCCGTCTGATTAACGTGGTGGAGGAGATGTCGATCGCCTCGGGGATGCCCGTTCCCGAGATTTATATCCTGGAACAGGAACTCGGGATCAACGCCTTCGCCGCCGGCACCTCGCCCGAAACCGCCGCCGTAGCCGTCACCCGCGGCGCGCTGGAAACCCTGAATCGCGACGAATTGCAGGGGGTCATCGCCCACGAATTCAGCCACATCCTCAACGGCGATATGCGCCTGAACACCCGTCTCATGGGCTTGCTCAACGGCATCCTGATCCTTCACCTGATCGGCATGGTGATCTTGCGCGGGCTCTTTGAAACCAGGCGGGGCGTACGGGTGGCGCCGCGCACAGGCGGCCGGGGCCGCGGCAATTCCGGAATCTTAATCATCGCGGTGGTTGCCGCCGGTCTCGCTGCCATCGGCTACCTCGGCGTCATCTTCGCCCGACTGATCCAGAGCGCCGTTTCCCGTCAGCGCGAATTCCTGGCCGACGCCGCCGCCGTCCAATACACCCGTAACCCCGAAGGCATCTCCGGCGCACTCAAGAAGATCGGCGGACTCGTTTTCAAGGGTCAGGTTCGCTGCGCCCACGCGGTGGAGGCGGGGCATTTCTTTTTCGCCAACGCCATGAGCGCCTCGGCGGCCAACCTCTTCGCCACCCACCCGCCTCTGCGGCAGCGCATTCACCGGATCGATCCTTCGTTCGACGGCAGGTTCCCGCTGGTCAAACCGAGCCAGCCCCTGGAAACGAAAGCCTCCAAGATCGTCGCCCGCCCGGAAGCCGTCCGCCCCCAGGGCGGACGTTCCATCCTGCCCGGCGCTTCCGCCCTTCCGGTCCGCCTGGACCTGCTGCTGGCCAGCATCGGCACCCTGGGCGACTCCCACCGCCAACGCGCAACCACCCTCCTGCAAGAGATCCCCAACAAGGTTCGCACCGCTGCCCGGGAAACCCTGGGCGCCAAGGCCGTGATTTACCTGCTCCTGTTGTCCCGGGAGCAACAATTCAGGGAACGTCAACTCGCGCTGCTCAAGGAAAAGGCCGACCCCCGGGTACTCGGCGAACTGGAAAAACTTCTTCCCCACATGGACAACCTCCCCCCGGATGTCCGCCTTCCCCTGCTCGACATCTCCATACCGGCCCTGCGCGAACTCTCGCCCGAGCAATACGACCACTTCAAATCGGTCGTCACCGCCCTCATCCAGGCGGACGAACAGCTTTCCCTGTTCGAGTTCTGCCTGGAGAAAATCCTCTTCCGGCGCCTCAACATACATTTCGGAAGGGAGGAAAAGCGTATCGCCCAACTCCATTCCTTCCACGCGGTGGCCGGAGAAATCGCCCTGCTCCTCTCGGCACTGGCCCACGCCGGAGAAAAAGACACCACCAAAGCCTTCCGGGCCGCGATCGCCCGCTTGCCCATGCTGGCGGGAGATGCCGCGCTGGCCGCGGAAAGCGCCTGCACCCCGGAAGCCATCGGCGAGGCGCTCGACCGCCTGGATCAGATTTCCCCTCCCATGAAAAAACGTTTTCTGCAAAGCGCATCCCTCTGTGTGGCATCCGATGGCAAGATCGCGGTGGAGGAAGGAGAACTGCTCCGAACCTTCGCCGAATGCCTCGGCTGCCCCATGCCCCCCATTCTGGGTGGCGACGAGAAAACTTCTCCTCAGGCCGTCTCGGCCTGAATTCGGCCCCGGCGCGGCCACTTTTTTCCATCTTCCGATTGTGTTCTCCTAAGGCGGACGTTTGATTCTCCCGCATGGCAAACGACCGACCGGAACGTATCGTGTATTTGCTGTCGCGCGACGAGTGCCGGCGGATGCGTTGCTCCCTTCGTCTCACCCGCCTCCTGAACTGGAAAGCCTTTCGGCCGGCGCCGGTTAAACGCCTGGCGGAACTGATGCAAAACAGTTACGCCGACTACCGTCGAGACAACGACAATCGCATCCTGGCGAGGCTGATGTACTACGAGGTGCGGGCAGGCGGCGAGGCCCTGATCGACGGCCCCGACGGCTGGACCCTGCTCCAGGCCATGGTCGAAACCGGTCGCGCCTTCCTCGCCGACGGCAACCACCTCCGCGTGGCCTGGGGCGAGCCCCGTCCGGCAACCCCGGCGTGGTCAACCACGACGGAAGGGCTGCGACAACCCGATTTTCAATGCGACCCGCCAGCCTCCTGGCTGGTGGCCACCCAGCCCGCTTGCTACATCGACACCTCCGAACAACCCAACCGAATCGGCCCCCTCCAAGTGGACTGGCCCGACTCCCTGGCCGCCGACTGGCTCAAAGCCGATCCGATGGAAACGGACGCCGCCAAATCCTTCTGCCTGCGCCTCCTGAATCGCTACCCCGATCATCCGCTGCCCACCCCCGATGAACTCGGTGGACGCAGCGAAGAGTCCATTCTCCCGGTTCCGAGGTTGAAGCTGTTGCGTCGCGACTCCGACGGCCCTCTGGAGCCCGGAACCCTACACGACCTGAACCAACTCGCCCTGGCACGTCTTTCCTTTTTCTACGGGCCGCGGGAAGTCGCCTGGGACGACGAACGATCCACCGTCACCTTTGAAGATGTAGGCCGGTTGCGCCGCTGCCGCCGGGATGCCGACGCCGAAACCGAAGCGGCCGCGCGGTTGACTCAACTCGGCTTCGAACGCAAACCAACGGACTCGCAGGAGTCTCTCTTCGACTTCCACCAGGGGGACCTCCAACTCAAACCCGACGCCCCGCAAACCTGGGCTGCTCTGCTTAAAAAAGTCTTCCCCGGGATGCGGAAAAGCGGCTGGCAAATCGACTTCGAAACGGGATTCCACTTGGAAATACCCTCCGATGCCAACTGGATCTCGCGTCTGCAGGAGACGCGCGGCGACTGGTTCTCGTACAGCGTCGGCATCCGCTACGGCCGCCACCGGATCGAAGTCCTGCCCATTTTTCGTGACTTCCTCCACGCCCACCGTCGCCTTCCCTATCCGGTTCTGCGCGAGCGCCTGGCCGGAAGTACGTTCGTGGTGACTCCCGGGAAATCCAGTGAGACCTGTCTGCTCGTCCCGGGCGAACGCCTCGTCGGATTGCTGGACGCGCTGTTCGAGTTGCGCGGCACCAGCCTGGACGGCGACGGCGCGATGCGCCTATCGCGCTGGCGGGCAGCCGAAATCGCCCTGGACACCGAAACGGAATCGCCCGCCGGTCTGGACACCGACTACCTGCGGCGTCTGCGCCGGCGACTCGGCGACGAAATTCAACTTACACCGCCCTCCGACCTCCCTCCGGCGGCGGAAACCTTGCGCGATTATCAAAAAACCGGTCTCGCCTGGTTGGACTTTCTCCGCGAAACCGGAACCCACGGCATTCTGGCCGACGACATGGGCCTGGGAAAAACACGACAAACGCTGGTCCACCTTCTGTACGAAAAACAACGCCAACGTCTGAACGGCCCGGTCCTGGTGGTCGCGCCCACCAGTGTGCTCGACAACTGGATACGGGAGGCCGCCGCGCACACCCCGGACCTGACCACCCACCGGCATCACGGTAAGGAAAGAGAACAAGCCTGGAAATCCGCCCAGGATTCCGACCTGACGGTAACCTCCTACCCCCTGCTGCGTCAGGACGCCCGGTTGTTTCTGGAAGTCGAGTGGGCGTTTGTCGTTCTGGACGAAGCCCAGGTGATCAAAAACCCGCTCTCCCAAACCGCCCAAATCGCCGGCGCGTTAAAGGCGAAGCGCCGCCTTTGCCTTTCCGGAACACCCATGGAAAACCACCTCGGAGAACTCTGGTCGCTGTTCCATTTTCTGATGCCCGGATTCCTCGGCACGGCGGACGCTTTCCGGGAGCAGTTTCGCCGGCCGATAGAGACCGAAACCGGCGACGAAGGAACCCGCCTGGCAAAGCTGCTTTCCAGCCGCGTATCGCCTTTTATCCTACGCCGCCGCAAGGAGGACGTCGCCCGGGAACTTCCGCCAAAAACCGAGATCACCCACAGCGTCGAATTGTCGTCACGACAAAGCGAAGCCTACGAAGCAACCCGTATGCGACTGGTAAAAGACGTTCGCAGAATCCTGGAGGAACGGGGCCTGGAGCAGTCGCAGATCTTTGTGCTCGACGCGCTCTTGCAGCTGCGCCTGATTTGCTGCGACCCGCGTTTGGCCCGTCGGGGCGGTTTCGCTTTCGAAGCCGAGGATTCCGCCAAGCTGCAGCGCCTGCTCGAACTCCTGGAGGAACTCCTCGCCGAAGGCCGCCGGGTGTTGGTTTTTTCCCAATTCGTGCAGATGCTGAACCTGGCGGCTGAATCGATGGAACGCCGCGGATGGCGGTACCTGCGGCTGACCGGGGAAACCACCGATCGCTCCGCCATCGTCGATGAGTTCGAACGCGGCGACACACCGGTGCTGCTTATCAGCCTGAAAGCCGGCGGCGTGGGACTCAATCTCACCGCCGCCGACACCGTCATTCACTACGATCCGTGGTGGAATCCCGCGGTCGAAGCCCAGGCCACGGATCGCGCCCACCGCATCGGCCAGGACAAGCCGGTTTTTGTACACCGCCTTATCGCGTCGGATACGGTGGAAACCAAAATCCTCGAGCTGCACGCGAAAAAGAAGGCTCTCGTCGACTCGCTTCTATCCGGTCAGACCAACGGCAAGATCGTTCTGGACGAAACGGCTCTGGACGACCTTTTCGGAACGAACACCCCGCAGGTTCAAGGAACCCGATAATACGAGGCCACCACCGACAGGAGGGCCGGGTCGTATTCATAGGCACGCGAAAAGTAGTGGGCCGCCCGATCGCTTTCCCCCAGACCGTGATTGCCCAGGGCCAACCGAAAATACCCCTCGGCCATCCGTTCGGCGCCCGACCTTTGACGACTGAACGGATCGAAGAAATCGACGGTCGTCTCGCGTTCCAACTCCCGCTCTCCGCTTTGAATGAGCGATCGGAAGACCCCTTCTGCCCGGTCGGTTTCCCCGAGTCGCTCGTGAGCCCGGGCTACAAAGTAAGCGCATTCCGGCACCCGGGTGCTGCCACCGGCGGCCCGCCGTAAGAGTCGCTCTGCCTCCTCGCGATCGCCCGCGCGCTCTGCCAGAACCGCCTGGTGGTAAACCACGATCGTTTCCAGGGGGCTGCTGACCGTCTCCAGGTTTTCCGGATAGGAAATCGCCGCCTCGAACCAACTCCGTGCGGCTTCCGGTTGGTCGGCGCCCATGGCGGCCCGACCCCTGTTCAGGTGGGCGTAAACCCAGAACGGATAAACACCGCCGCCGCCCTCCCAACGCCGGAACTGGTGCGCCTTCATCAATTCGATGGCACGTTCGGATTCTCCGTTCAGAGTGAGCAGTTCGGCAAACACACCCCGGGTATTTTGATCGGCGGCCATCAATTCGGCATTGGCCGCCATTGGCGCAAGCCGTTCCTCGACCGAGGTCCGCATGGTTTTCAGGTAGGCGTCCTGCTCGTAATAGTAGCGGGGATCGTGCGGATTCAGTTCCAGAGCGCGACGGATATGGTGCAGGGTCGCATCGAAGTCATTTTTCACATTGGCGTAGGCAAACGCCAGATTGCGGTGCGCAACCGCAATGCCGCTCCCCAGGTCGACCGACCGCTCCCAGGCATCAATGGCGCGTTCGGGTTGAAAGTCGTAGTAAATATTGCCCAGATAATACCAGGCCCGGCCGTCACGGGAGTCATAGCTCAGGGCGGTCTCCAGCGCCGTCACCGTTTCAAACCGGAAGGGAAACACCCCGGCGTGGGGCCGGTTGGAGGCATGAGTAAAGGCCGCGGCCGCCGCGGCGCCGTCACCCTGCAGGTGACGGTAAAGACCGATGTGGTAATGGATAATCGGATATTCGCTTAGCGAGGGATCGTCGAGCTCCACGCCGTATTCCAGCAACGCGATCGCCTCGGAATAAAAACCACCAGCGGCATACGCGACCGCAAGTTCCAGGTAGTTTTCCCGGCTGTTCCGCATGAGTTCGGCCAGTCTGCCGCGGACCTCGCGGTCGCCGGTGATCAGGTAGAGTTCGTGATACCCGCGAAAGTTCAACGGATCGATCTCCAGCAAACGCCGCGCGACTCGCTCGGCATCTTCCTCGTTCCCGGCGCGGCGCAGGAGAGTGACTTTGAGGCCGAGAACATCGACACTCCTGGCATTGGTAAACCCGGCGTTTTCGACGTGTCGCATCGCGGCGGCTTCCTCCCCCTCACGCGCCTTCATCAGGGCCATCTGGAAATGGGCGGCGCTGGTGAAATTATAGTCCCAGGCGGCGCGGTAATACAGGTCGTAGGCCTCGCTTTCACGACCCAGTTGCTCGTAGGCCATCGCCAGGTAATAGAGCGCGTCGGCTCTCTCGGGAGTCACGTAATCCCAGGCCACCCGCTCCACCGCCGGTTCCAGGTACTGAACGGCCGTCTCGTAATCTCCATCCTTGATGTAGAGGATTCCGGTGCGCAACAAGGCGGACACGTGCTGGGGATTGAGCTCAATGGCGCGCCGGTAAAAGTCACGCGGCTGATAGAATGCGTCGTGGAATTGTTCGTAGTAGAGCCCCTGGTAATACAGTTCCTCCGCGTCGTCGATACCGTCGACGTCCTGGAGAGGCGACACCGGCTCCGGGATGGGTTCCTCTTCCAGTCGGACAGGGGAATAGGTGATGAGCGTCGCCCCGGAAGCATCCAGGACCGACAACGTGAGGTCATGAAACTCATGCGCGCCCGGATCGCCAAGAAATTCAAGGAAAGGTTCGTGCGGGTTCAGATCGCGCTCGACTTCAAACAACACCTCTTCGCCGGCCGAAACCCTAACCCGGGCGCCGGTAAAGGCCCGATGGGCGTTGACTCCCAGGCGCACGCCCTCGGAAGTATTTTCGAAAGCCAACACCGCGTTTTCATTGACCCGTTTGACGTCGCTCAACCCATTCAGGGGAGCGAACCAGTACGTGGCCTCCTTGACCTCGCGTGCCTGCAGCCAACTGTAGTCCGGCTGGTTATCCGAATAGGATCCAAACATCAGCTCGATATACGGTCCGTTTTCATCGGTCAGCAGGCCATCCCACATGGCGCCGCTGGGATTGTTGCCCCAGGACCAGAGTTTCTTGCCGGGATTGACGTGTTTATCGCCGAATATAACGGTTCCGGCGTTCGCCCCGTGATCGATACCGGCGATGAAGTTGCCCCGATTGCCCCATTCGAAGAAGGAGGTCGGCTTGGAGTGATTTTGCCAACGGCTGACATCGACCCCTTCGCGATAATCGGCCCCATCGAAAACCTGGTAGCTCACCGGCCACTGGCTGAATTGATTCTTGCGATGGTAGGTCGTCCACTGGGTTTCGGGAGGGAAGAGAACCTGGTAATCCTCGTTGGCGTGAACGGCGGCATTGGCGAAGACCAGGAGTGTGTTTTGGACGGGCGTGGTGTTGAAAACGCGAATCGTGGTTTCGAACAAAGTTGACCCCGGACGCAAGGTGATCCCGACGACCCACCGTGTGCGGTGCCGCCACTCGGTTTCGCCAACCCAGACCGTCTTGGAGCCATCCGCCTGTTCGGTGATGGTGTAATCGACCGGCGTGAACGAAGTCGCGCGGTGGTGATGGGGAATATTCCACTCCACCCCGCCGGAAATCCAGGCGCCGGTCATGCCAATCAACGCCGGCTTCACGACTTCATTGTGGTAGAGGTAATCGTAGCCGTTGCGCTTGTCGCGCGCGTAGTAGATTCTTCCTCCCAGTTCCGGCAGAAACGAGATTTCGACGTATTCGTTTTCGAGAAGGATCTCGCGGTAGGAGTGATCGACCCGATCGTTCGTGAGGTTGTGAATCAGGGCGTAGGGGTAAACCCGCCCCTGCGCTCCCTGGTAGCGCCGGCCGTTGTAGAAAATCGGATTCGGATCGGGATCCATCACCTCGTAGGTTGGGATCAAGGTATCCCGGACGGTGACCGATACCTCGGAAGCTTCCACCGCAAGAAGCTGAGAACAAAGAACGGCGACCAGGAGAGCGGCGCAGCGAAGTAGCCTTTTAGTTTTCATTCTTGAACAAACAACTCAGGTTGGGAGACCGCGAAACGGCGGCAGGTCCGAGTAAGACCCCAGGCAGAGAAGGACGGAATAACAATCCAACTCCGCGCCCTGAGATAAAACGACCAGGCCCCGAAGTCAAACCTCCGAGGCCCGGTCAAAAACCAAATCGCTGTTAGCTGCCTGTAGCTTCCGGTAAACCAATCAACTCAAACGTCGCCAGCGACGCAGACAGAGCACTCCGAGAAGCGCCAACGCCCCAAAGATGGCGGCGTAGGTGGACGGTTCCGGAATGACCTGGGCATCCGGGAGATTGAGAGTCGGCGCCAGCAAGGGGTCACCCTCTTTGCTCGTCACCCACCAGTCCGGGTTGGTATCGGTGCCACTGGGAAAGGCCAGAAGGAGCGATACCATGCCATCGGTATTGCCGGTGAGAAGGTCATCCAGGTTCAAGCTGCCGGTGTCGCTGGTCTGCTGTCCCGTGGCGGCCTGGATATTAAAGGTCCCGAGGTTCTCCCAAACCGTGGTGTCGATATTGTAATTGCCCAAATCCGCAGGAAGAATTCCCGGAGCATTCTCGTAGTTGGTGGTCAACTCGTCCCAGGCATTCACCACGGGGTCGGAGGAGCCGAATACATTCCAATCGCGCGCCCTGGTCGCCGTCGTAAGATTCAACGTTAACGTGGCGTTGGTCAATGTGGAAGGCACCAACTCGGAGACGTCAAAGCGGACCAGGATGATCCGGGCTCGCGAATCATTGATAGCGCGTACATTCATCGCCCCCGCGCCTCCGTGGACCACGGTCGGACCTGCGTTGGTATCGTTGGACAGGAATGTATCCGCCCCCGCACCGAACTCGGTGGTCAGCGTGGCGCCACCATTAAAGACAAGACCCTGTCCAAAAGCGACTTGGGAGAAAGGAACCCCGGCGGCGACAGCGGCCAGGCAAACAAGGCGGATCATCTTTGATTTAACCATACCATTCCCTTTTTCTTGGTTTTTTTAAGAGATTGACTCGAACTCTGCCCCTCAGGAATGGGCAAAAAGTATGCTTCTGTAAAACCTTCCCCCACCTTACAGTCAGACAATTACATGTCATTCCCCGCGGCACGGTCGGAGGCGATAAGGAAAAGCCAAAAAAAGGAGCCCGTACCGGATTCGGCAGGAGCTCCTTTTGCTTTTCAACCTGAAACCTTAAAGTTCCCGTTTCAACCCGGAAGCTGAGTGCGGCCAACGAGAAAACGGTCGATCTCGCGGGCGGCGCCACGGCCTTCATTGATGGCCCAGACGACAAGGCTTTGCCCTCGGCGCATGTCCCCGGCGGCGAAAACCCCATCGGCGTTGGTGGCGTATTTGCCGTGCTCGGCCTTCACGTTGCTGCGACCGTCCTGTTCGAGTTCGAGCTGGTCGATGATGATTTGCTCGGGTCCGAGAAATCCCATCGCCAGAAGCACCAGTTGCGCCGGAATGGTGCGGTTGCTGCCTTTGACTTCGTGCAGGCTCATACGGCCGTTTTCGTCCTTTTTCCACTCGACCCCGACCAGTTCGATTTCCTGAAGGTTGCCGTCTTCGTCGCCGACAAACCGCTTGGCGGTCACCAGGTACTCGCGGGGATCCTCGCCGAAGACGGCCTTGGCCTCCTCCTGACCGTAATCGAGTTTGTAGACTTTGGCCCATTCCGGCCACGGATTGTCGTCGGCGCGCGCTTGCGGAGGACGCGGCATAATCTCGAGTTGCAGGAGGGTCTTGCAGCCCTGGCGCATGGAAGTGGCCACGCAATCGGTCCCGGTGTCACCGCCGCCGATAACGATAACATTCTTGTCCGTGGCGGAAATGCTCTGGTGGCCTTCCTCGAAATCATGATCGAGAAGCGCCTTGGTATTGTCGTGCAGAAATTCCATGGCGAAGTGCACGCCCTTGAGATTTCGTCCCGGCACCTCCAGGTTCCTCGGCTTGGTCGCCCCGCAGCACAGGAGCACGGCGTCGTTGTCCTTGCGCAACTGACGTGCGGGAATGTCGACTCCGATATTGCAGTTGGTCACGAACTTGACCCCTTCGGCCTCCATCAGCTCGACCCGCCGCCGGACCACTTCTTCCTTGTCGAGCTTCATGTTGGGGATTCCGTACATGAGCAAACCGCCGATGCGATCGGCTCGCTCGTAAACCGTCACGCTATGGCCGGCTTTATTCAGCTGATCGGCCGCCGCCAGTCCCGCGGGACCGGATCCGACCACGGCGATCTTGTATCCCGTCCGCTCCTCGGGCAGCGTCGGTTTGATCCAGCCCTCGCTCCAACCCCGGTCGACAATAGCCTGCTCGATGCTCTTGATGGCGACCGGCGGATCGGTAATCCCCAACACACAGGAACTCTCGCAGGGCGCCGGACAGACGCGGCCGGTGAATTCCGGGAAGTTGTTGGTCTTGTGCAGACGCTCCAGAGCTTCCTCCCAGAGGTTGTTATACACCAGGTCGTTCCACTCCGGGATCAGGTTGTTGATCGGACATCCGACCGCGAGCCCCTTCATGGTGGTGCCCGTATGGCAGAAAGGGACGCCGCAATCCATGCAGCGGGCGCCCTGTTCGCGCAGCTTCTCCTCCGGCATCGGGTGGTGGAATTCCTTCCAATCCTTGATCCGCTCCGTTGGTTCCCTGTCGGTCGGAAGTTCGCGCTGGTATTCCAGAAATCCGGTTAGTTTTCCCATAGCAATCGCTTAGCTTGAAGGTGGTCTTGTATAAATCGACGTTTCGGCAGAGCGCCTTTAGTTGCCGCCCACACGCGTCACGTCCTGCGTATTGGCTTCAAAGGCGGCCATGACGGCGTCATCGCCGGAGAGGCCCGATTTGGAGACTTCCTGAAACGCATTGAGCATGCGTTCGAAATCCTTGGGCAGGAAGCGTTTGAACTTCGGTAACACGGATTTCCAACTGTCGAGAATCTCCTGACCGTGCCGCGAGCCGGTGTATTTCACGTACCGCTCGATCATGCCCCTGACCTCGGCGATCTCCTCCTCGTCGGATTCGATCAACTCGTAGACATTGGCCATTTGCGTGTTGCAGCGGCGGGCAAAACCGCCGTCCAGATCCAGCACGTAGGCGATGCCGCCCGACATCCCGGCGCCGAAGTTGCGACCGGTCGGACCCAGAATGACCGCGCGTCCGCCGGTCATGTATTCGCAGCCGTGATCCCCGATCGACTCGACGACCGCACGAACACCGGAATTCCGTACCAGGAAGCGCTCCCCGGCCATTCCATACAGGTATGCTTCCCCCTCGGTGGCCCCGTAGAAAGCGACGTTGCCGGCGATCATGTTCTCCTCCGGCCGGAAGGTGGCCTGGCGCGGGGGATAGACAATGATCTTGCCGCCCGAAAGGCCCTTGCCCACATAGTCGTTGGCATCGCCTTCCAGTTCCAGGGTCATTCCCCGCGGAATGAACGCGCCGAAACTTTGACCGGCGGAACCCTCGAATTTCAGGTGGATGGTATCCTCCGGCAGTCCCTCCATCCCATAGCGCCGGGTGACCTCGCTGCCCAGAATGGTGCCGACCACACGGTTGACATTGAGAATCGGCAGGGTCTCCCGCACCGGCTCGCCCTTTTCCAGAGCGGGCTTGCAGATGGCCAGAAGTTTGGTGATATCGAGCGAGTGATCCAGACCGTGATCCTGCTCCTTCTGGCGATAGGTGCCGACGCCGGGCTTGACTTTCGGTCGGGCGAAGATCCGGGAGAAATCGAGCTGGCCGGCCTTCTGGTGCTCGGCGCTCTTTGTCATTTCCAGAAAATCGGAACGTCCCACCATTTCGTTGATGGTGCGGAATCCGAGTTCCGCCATGATCTCGCGCATTTCCTGAGCGATGAAGCGCATGAAATTGACCACGTTGTTCGGGTCGCCCATGTACTTCTTGCGCAGGACGGGGTTTTGAGTCGCGATGCCGACCGGGCAGGTGTTCTTGTGGCAGGCGCGCATCATGATGCACCCCAATGTCACCAGCGGAGCGGTGGCGAATCCAAACTCCTCCGCGCCCAACAAACAGGCGATCGCAACGTCGCGTCCGGTCTTCAACTGCCCGTCGCATTCCAGGTAAACCCGGCTGCGTAGATCGTTGAGCAACAAGGTCTGGTTGGTTTCGGCCAGGCCCAGTTCCCAGGGGGTTCCGGCGTGGATCAGGCTGGACAGCGGCGACGCGCCTGTGCCGCCATCATAGCCGGAAATCAGAATGGTGTCGGCGTGCGCCTTGGCCACACCGGCGGCGATGGTGCCGACTCCGGCGAGCGAGACCAGCTTGACGGTGATGCGGGCGTCGCGATTGGCGTTCTTCAGGTCATGAATCAACTCGGCAAGGTCCTCGATGGAATAAATATCGTGGTGCGGCGGAGGCGAAATCAAGCCAACCCCCGCGGTGGTCCCGCGAACCTTGGCGATGTCCGGAAAAACCTTATGTCCGGGCAGCTGACCGCCTTCGCCCGGCTTGGCGCCCTGGGAGATTTTGATCTGAATTTCCCGGGCCTGATTCAGGTAATAGATACTGACCCCGAAACGGCCGCTGGCCACCTGCTTGATAGCGCTGTTGCGGGAATCACCGTTGACCTCGATCACGTAACGGTCCGGATCCTCGCCACCCTCACCGGTATTGCTCTTGCCGCCGATGCGATTCATAGCGATCGCCAACGCCTCATGGGCTTCCTTGGAAATGGAGCCGTAGGACATTGCGCCGGTCTTGAAACGCTTGACGATGTCGTCCACTGACTCGACCTCCTCGATGGGAATCGCACGCGACGGATCGGACTTGAAGCGCATCATACCCCGCAGGGTCAGGAGGTCGCGAGTCTGATCGTTGATGCTCTGAGAATACTCCTTGAACTTGGCGTAATCCCCTTCGCGGGTGGAGGCCTGCAGCAGGTGAATCGTCCGGGGATTAAAAAGGTGAGCCTCCCCGTTGGACCTCCAGGCGTAAAGACCGCCCGAATCGAGCGCACCGTCGTCCTTGGTGTCCCGGTCCGGATAGGCTTTGCGGTGCCGGGCCGATGCCTCCCTGGCCACCTCTTCGAGACCGATGCCTTCCACTTTGGTGGAGGTCCGGGTGAAGTAGCGGTCAACAAAAGCCTTTTTTAATCCCACGGCCTCGAAAATCTGCGCGCCGCAATAGCTTTGGACGGTGGAAATGCCCATCTTGGACATGGTTTTCACCACGCCTTTAACCGCAGCCTTGTTGAAATTCCTGACCGCGGTCTCGAAATCGTTGTCGATCATCCCCTCTTCGATCATGTCGTAGAGGGACTCGTACGCCAGGTACGGGTTGATGGCGCTGGCGCCATAACCGATGAGGCTGGCGAAGTGATGCACTTCGCGCGGCTCGCCGGACTCGAGAACCAGTGCGCAACGGGTGCGCGTTCCCCTGCGTATCAGATGATGGTGCAGGCCGGAAACCGCCAGCAGGGCGGGAATCGGCGCATAGTCATCGTCCACCCCGCGATCGGATAGAATGAGAATATTGGCGCCGTCGGCCACCGCCTGGTCCGCGGCGCGGTAGAGCTTGTTCAACCCGCGTTCCAATCCCACGCCCCCGGTATCCCCGGGGAAGAGAATCGGCAGCGTAACGGCCTGGAAACCCGGCCGGCTGACCCGGCGCAAACGTTCGAGGTCCTCGTTGTCCAGGATCGGGTTGTCCAGCTTGATCTGACGGCAACTGGTTTCGGTCGGGTTGATCAGGTTCGATTCCGAACCGAGGTAAGTGACGGTGGACGTGACGATTTCCTCGCGAATGGAGTCGATAGGCGGGTTGGTGACCTGGGCAAAGAGCTGCTTGAAATAATTGTAGAGCAACTGGGGCCGGTCGGAGAGCACCGCCAGCGCGGCGTCGTTCCCCATGGACCCCACCGGCTCGATACCGGTCTTGCTCATGGGACCGATGATCATGCGCAGTTCCTCGTAGGTGTACCCGAATGCCCGTTGCCGGCGCACCACCGTTGAATGATCCACCCCGTAAAACTCCTGCGGCGCGGGCAGGCTCTTGATATCGACGAGATGCTTGCTCAGCCACTCGCGGTAAGGGTGAGCCGATGCAAGTTCATTCTTGATCTCCTCGTCCTCGATAATCCGGCCCTGATCCATATCCACGAAGAACATACGGCCCGGCTGAAGGCGGCCTTTGACCTTGACTGACTCGGCCGGAATGTGGTCGAGAACGCCGGCTTCCGAGGCCATGATAACCAAATCGTCACGGGTGACGTAATAGCGGGAGGGACGCAACCCGTTGCGATCGAGAATGGCGCCGATGCGAAGTCCGTCGGTAAAGGCGATGGAAGCGGGTCCATCCCAGGGCTCCATCAGACAGGCGTGGTATTCGTAAAATGCCTTCAACTCATCACTCATGCTCTCATGATTGGCCCAGGGCTCGGGAATCATCATGAGAATGGCATGGTGAATGGGACGTCCGGCGAGAGTGAGAAACTCCAGCACGTTATCGAACTTGGCGGAATCCGAACCGTCCTCGCGGACGATGGGGAGCAGTCGCTTCAGGTCGTCGCCGAAAAGCTCGCTGTTGAGGACGCACTGGTTGGCCAGCATCCAGTTCTCGTTTCCGCGCAAGGTGTTGATCTCGCCGTTGTGTGAGACGTAGCGGAACGGCTGGGCGCGTTCCCAACTCGGAAACGTGTTGGTGGAAAAGCGCGAATGCACGAGCGCCAGGGCCGTTTTCATGGCCGGATCGCCCAAGTCCGAGAAATAGCTCTCCACCTGGATGGGGGTGAGCATTCCCTTGTAGATCAAAGTCCGGGCGCTTAAGCTCGGAATGTAGAAAAAGTCGCCCGTCTTTTCGTTGCCGTAACGCAAAGCCGCCGAGCAGACGCGCCGGATAACGTAGAGCTTGCGTTCGAAATCCCAGTCGTTTTCAAGATCCGGGTTGCGACCGACAAACATCTGCCGAATGACCGGCTCATAGGACACCGCGGTGGATCCCAGTTCGAAATTACGGGTCGGCACGGTCCGCCAGCCGATGAACTCCTGGCCGCAGGCGGCGACGATTTCTTCGACCTTCTTTTCGCAGTGCCTCCTCAACTCCGGATCGCGAGGCAGAAAAACCAGGCCCGCCCCGTAGCACCCGGCTTCGGGGAGATTATCGATGTGCGCACCGGGAAGAACCTTTTGGAAAAACTCATGCGGCATCTGCATAAGGATGCCGGCGCCGTCTCCGGTATTCGGTTCGCAACCGCAAGCGCCCCGGTGATCCAAATTGACCAGGATTTTCAAAGCGTGCTGGATCAGGTCATGGGATGGAACGCCCTTGACGTGACAGACAAAACCAATGCCGCAAGCGTCCTTCTCATGGGAAGGATCGTAAAGGCCCTGCGGTTCCGGCCAACCGGGACGTGTATGAGATTCCGTACGCATAAGGATAAGATTGCATAAAAGGGAGTCACCCGCATGCAACTGTTTTTTTTGAGGCGCCATCGCGCCCGCTTGAGGCACCATCGCGGCCGCACATCAGGGATTCCCCCACCCTACGTTCCGGGAATGAATTGGCTGGCCTTTCCGCCGGCACGTTTTATCGAATACAATCTGTTCTGGGATTAAAGCCATACGGTTCACGTCAATCGGCGCACCGGGCCCCAGGAACGAGGAGACTGAACCTGGACGATCGAACACATGCAATTCCCACAGCGTAGAGCCGTTATCACCGGAATAGGCCTGGTTTCCGGAAACGGATTCGATTTGAACACTTTTTGGGACAACCTGATGGTCGGCCGCAGCAGCGCCTCGCTGGTGGATCGCATCGACACCACAGGGCTTCCCTCGAAAGTGGCCTGTACCGTCCAAGGATTCGCACCCGCCGAATTCCTTTCATCCTGTTCCGCCAACGGCTACTCTCTCGCCGCCCAGTACGCGGTGGCGGCAGCGCGACTGGCGACCGAGGACTCCGGTTGCACCGCCGCCGCCATCGCCCCACTTCGACCGGCGGTGATCGCTTGTGCCCCCGCCGGCCATGCCAATCCATTGCCCCAGCCCAAGGAACACATTAACGGAACCCACCCGCCCAAACGAGACCCACTGGCCTTTCTTAACGCCCGCGCGGAAGGAGGTGCGGCGGCAATCACGCTGGAAATGAACCTGCGCGCCCGGGCCATGACAATCTCCTCCCGGTGCGGGAACGGGACTGAAGCACTGGGGCAAGCCCTCAATCTCATTCGCAACGACGACGCCGACTGGGTCCTCGCCGGCGCAGCAGACACCCCGATCATTCCCGATTTCTGGGGCGTCTTTTCCGCCTCCGGTCTGATGAGTCGGGAGTCCGAGCATCCGGAGCGGGCAATGAAACCATTTTCCCGGGACCGCGACGGCTTCATCCTGGGAGAAGGCGCCGCGTTTCTGGTGATCGAGGAACTGTCCGCCGCGCGCGCCCGCGGCGCAAGAATCTACGCTGAGATTCTGGAATATGCGCATAGCATGGATTCCCGATCGGCGCCTGCCGGATCCCCCGCCCCATTCGAATCCTTGAATATCGCTCTGCGCCGGGCCGGCGTGGCGCCACACGAGGTCGATTATCTCAACGCCAACGGAATCGCCACCGCCGACGACGACATCGAGGAAACTTCGGCCCTAAAACGATGCTTCAGAGAAGACGCCCACCGTCTCCAGATCAGCGCCACCAAACCCGTCACCGGCCACTGGGCCGGTGCCGCGGGTTCCCTGGAGGCCGCGATCTGCGCCCTGGCAATCGAGCGACATGGCGTCCCTCCGACCATCAACCTGCAGGAGCCCGATCCGTCCTGCGATCTCGATTACGTGACCGGAAACGGACGCGCATTCCCCGTCAACGTGGCGGTAAGCCTCAACGCCGGATTCGACAAACATACGTCATGTCTCGTCTTTCGAACGGTAAAATAAACTTTCCTGTAACATGCGCCTCAAAGGTTGCACACTCTTAGAATATCTTATAGAACCTTACTTGGGTTATCGTAGCTAAACAAAATGGTGCACATTCTCGTCATAACCGAAAGCAATGAATTTACAGAGTCGTTGCGGGTGGTACTGTCCGAGAAAAACTTTCGTCTGTATCCCTGCCAGGAGCCGTCGAAAGCTTTTACTTTGCTAAAAGCGGCGATTCCAAAAGTGTGCATTGTCGATGCCGGATCGGACCCGGTTTCAGCCCTCGATACGGTAAAACAGATCCGCGAGGCGGCGCCATCGATTTCGCTCCTCCTCTGCTCCGACAACGACGACCGGCAATGGGAAGAGGATGCCTGCATTCGCGGGGCTGACTTTATTCTGCGTAAGCCGCTGCGCGGCGCTCTGCTGCAGAAGATTCTGGAACGACAACTTTCCGGGAGGGAAAAGGCCCTTCCGCCGCCGATTGAAAGCGGAAGTTCGATTTTCCTTCGTCCGGGGCCGACCAACGTTCGGGGGGAAAACCTTCCCGCCTCCGCCCTCGAGATTATGCGGGATTTTTCGCGGATTCTTTCCTACTCCCTGGACCTGAAATCGTTCGTCCACCAGTTCAGCCTGAAGCTGCGGGAAATCATCAGCGTCAATCGCATCGCCATTCTCCTGCGCAAACCGGCCGCGCCTTTCTCCGGCATCACTTCGGCGCAGGAGGACACCCGCCTGGATTGCGTGTGCTCAATCGGCATCGAGATCGACCTGTTTCAATATTTTCAACTCAACCTCAACAGCGGTATCGGCGGCACGGTGGCCCGCAGCGGCCAAATCCTCAAAGCCGATTTCGACAACAACCTTCTCATCCGCCAGGATGAAGAAACGAGACATGAGTTCGAAGTTCTCGGCTGCCAGGTGGCGATTCCCATTGTCGACCGGGAACGTTGCCTCGGCGTGGCTTTGCTGGGCGGCCGCCTTACCGGAGCGCAGTTTACCGACGAGGAACTGCAGCTGCTTTTCCACCTGATGGAGGAACTCGGGCTGGCGGTGCGCAACAACCGTCTGCACGAAGAACTCTCCAGCAACCACGAACTGATCTCTGATGTCATCAGCCAGTTCAGGAGCGGCTGTCTGGTCATCTCACAGGAACTCATGGTGCTGCATGCCAATCCCGCACTGGTCGAGTATCTGCAAAAGAAGCCTGGGCGGCGGGTGGAATTTTCCGACCTTCCGACCAAAATCGCCAGTCGGATCTACGACGTTGTTCAGCACGGGAAGAGTGTGGAGCCGTTCATGTTCAGCGATTTTCCCGGAGATAATCGGATCTTCCGCATTTCCATCTTCCCGCTGCAAACGCGCCGCGGCCATAACGAGACGGCCACCATGATGTTGATGGAGGACTTCACCCAGGTTGAGAAGGCCAAACAGATGGAACTGGAGACCCAGAACGCCCAAACCATCGCCCTGATCGCCGAACGCTTCGCCCATGAAATTCGCAACGCCCTGGTGCCTCTGAGCACACACCATCAGCTTTTAGACAGTGATTTTGACAAGGACGGATTCCGCTCGTCACTGAACAAAACCATGGGCCGGCAGATCAACCGGATTTCCCGCTTTGCCGACCAAATGCTCCTGCTCTCGCGCAGCCGTAATGGCACGGATGCGTCATCGTCACTTAAATCACTGCTGGCCAAAGCTTTCGAAGAAGCCCGGTCCTACTGCGGTCGCACCGGTGATCTCAACTGGAGCAGTCCGTTCCACGACTGCGAAATCCGGGGTGACCTTTCCACACTGAAATACGCCTACATGGAAATCCTCCTCAACGCGCTGCAGTCGGGCGAAGATCGGGCGGAGATCACCATCACCAGCGAGTTTCTGAAGGTCAACGGCTCGCAAACATTCGTTTCCATCGATTTTCTGGACGGCGGCAAAGGGTTTTCCGAGAAGGAGGCGCAGGATGCGGTCAAGCCCTTCTTCACCACCCGCAATGTCGGCATCGGCCTCGGCCTGACCGTCGCGGAAAAAATCATCCACGCCCACGGCGGCAGCCTGGAAATCCTCCACGAACAGGCCGGCGCTCACGGCGTACGCACACGTCTCCCATTATCATGAACGCTCCGGAATCACTCATCAGTCAACCCGAAGGGACGCGAGCCATGCCCGACCCAGTTTGCGACCGAGAGACCCTCCTGATAGTCGACGACGAGGAGGGTCCGCGTGAATCTCTTAAAATCGTTTTCGAATCCCGCTACAACGTGGTGCTGGCCAGGTCTGGTGAGGAGGCCCTGACCATCGCCAAAACCACTCCCGTCAACGCCGCGGTGCTCGACATACGCATGTCGGGAATGTCCGGAGTGGATGTGCTGCGCGGCTTGAAGGCGATCGACCGCAACATCGAAGTCATCATGCTGACGGCGTACGAAACCCTGGAAACCGCGCGACAGGCCCTGCGCCTGGGAGCGAGGGATTACATCGGCAAACCCTTTAACGTCAAAGCCATGAGAACGGCGGTGGAAAACGCCATGGAACACCGCCGCATCGCGCTCAGCTACAACGAATCGGTCCGCAAACTCGACACCCTGCAAACGGATCTTGAGAATGTCATGATGCGCGAGGAAATGGCCCGCACCTCGACGCAGGTCTACGCCGGCGTGCTGCACGACATCAATAACCCGCTGACCATTATTCGTGGTTACGTCGATATCCTGATGCACCGTTTGACCGAGGCATCGGGAATGGGCAACAAGGAAATCAACGAATTCAGGGAAAACATGAGTACCGTTGCCCAGCAGGTAAACGTCTGCTGCAGCATTTCCAACCGTCACCTGGAAATGCTGCGTCGCGAAAAACCCGAGGGGCAACTCATCTCCGTCAACCTCATCCTGCAGGATCTGGAGGAACTGATCAAAGTTCACCCGTCGGTCAAAAAAGCGGTCATCAAAGTCAACCGCCTCGAAGAAGACGCCACCGTCTTCATCCACAGTTCCGAACTGATGCAGATCCTGTTGAACCTGGTCACCAACTCCCTGCAAAGCTCGCCCGATCAACAGCATGTTTCAGTGTCGGCATTCAAACTCGACGACCTGCCCGAAGCCGCGCATTTCCAGGATGGCCCGGAAGAACGCATCATTAACGCCGAAGTGCTGTCTTCCGACCGTCCCTATATCGGCATCGCCATAAGCGACACTGGAAAGGGGATTCCTTCAGATATCATCAACGACATCTTCGAACCCTATTTCACCACCAAAAGGGATTCCCAGGGCACCGGCCTCGGTTTGGCTATCGTGTCGCGGCTGATCAGGCGCAACCGCGGCGCGGTTCACATGCGTACCCGGATCAACGAAGGCACCACCTTCACCCTCTACCTTCCTCTGGAGACGAATTCGTCGGGCACCGGTTGACCGTTTCCCGGGGCAATCGCCCGAATCGCAAGCCTGCCATCAGCAATTGCTTGAAAACGGATCCGTTTTAGGCGACAGTGTATCCAATCCAAACGAAAGTCCCCAAGGAGGCAAAAATGCTCGATATACTTAAGAAAACCGTCTATGCCGGAATCGGCGCAACCGTCACCACCAAGGAACAAGTGCAGAAGATCCTTCACGAGATGGTGGAGCAAGGCAAAATGACCCGTACCGAAGCGGAAAAAATGGCGGAAAAAATCGTCGAAGAAAGCCGCCGGGAATTCGAATCGACCACCAATGAAGTCCACCAGGCCGTCCGCGAGTGGTGGAAACGGGAGAAACCGGTCAGCGAAGCCGAATTACAGAAGCTTGAGAGCCGGATCAAATCGCTCGAAGTCAAGCTGGGCAACCTCGCCAAAAAGGTAAACCAGGAATAATGGGCTGAGTCCTGTTCCTGGTTCCCGGGTGGAGCGATCGACGCCGGTCGGAATGCGAATCGCCGCGCCGAGGTTAACGCTGCCGTATCTGAATTCCTAATTCATTTTTCTTGCCCTCTGTGTCTCTCACCGCCCCGAGCTCGTCGAGGGCGTGCCTCCGTGCGAGAATTCTCACGCCTGATACCCTGGGAAGGCAACCCGCGCAATAAATCCAGCATCGCCTGAAAATCCGCCGCGAGCGGAGCCACCAGGCGCAATGGTTCCTCGGTCACCGGATGCCTGAACCTTAGGGTTTCGGCATGCAGCATGACCCTCCGCGGGGCCTGGGCGATCGCCTCCGGATTCCGGTAACCGTACACGGCGTCGCCGAGAAGCGGGTGGCGCCGCGAACTCAGGTGCACCCGGATCTGGTGCGTACGGCCGGTGTGGATACGGCACCTCAGCAGGGCGGCACTGGAACCAAAAACCTCCACCCGTTCCCAGTCGGTATGGGCGGAACGCCCCTTTTCCGCCGGGACGACGGCCATTTTGTGACGATGGACGGGATGGCGCCCAATGGCGTCAACAATCGACCCGGAAAGCAATTCGGGAACACCGCCGACCAGGGCCAGGTACTCTTTCTGAACTTCCCGTTCGCCGAACTGACGGGCCAACTCCCTGTGGGCCTCATCGGTTTTGGCAGCCACAATCAACCCCGAAGTATCCTTGTCCAGCCGGTGGACAATTCCCGGGCGCTCCACCCCGCCGATGCCACTCAATTGACCCGCGCAATGCGCCAGCAGGGCATGCACCAACGTGTCCTCGCGGGTGCCGGCGCCGGGGTGCACCACCATACCGCTGGGCTTGTTGACCGCGACCAAGGCCTCGTCCTCGTACACCACCTCCAAGGGAATCGGCATGGCCTTCAGCCCCAGAGGCCTGACCTCCGGCAGAGAAAAAACCAGCACCTCTCCCGAGGATACGGGATCGCGCTGCCCCAGCGCCACTCCCTCTCGCAACACGCCCCCCTCCTCAAAAGCGCGCTGCAGAGCCGTGCGACTGTAGGCGGGAAATCCAGCCGCCAGAACCTTGTCAGCCCGCACCCGGAAAATCCCCTCCGGTACCGTAAAACTGTGTTCGTGCTGCATCGTGATTTATTCGATCGGTCCGATCGGTCCGACCAGACGGATCGGACGGATCAGTCTGATCTAGCCGGATTCGACCGATCGACAAGCTACCCGGTTGGCAGCTTGTTGTCGGTCCTCAACGCCAGCACCGGCACCTTGGTCTTGATGGCGACTTCCTGTTCCTTGAAGAACTTCGCACTGACGCTTTCGATCGCCTCCCCCATGCTCAGCGCGGGCAATTTACGGCCGCGCGGGCTGGCATTGAATTCGTAGGCTGCCTTCTGAATCCTTTCCTGGGCACTGAGCGGACTGTCCTCCTCGGGAATCTGCACCACCCAACCGACCAGATCCTTCTTGGGCAACTCGGATTCCGGATCCGAGATCAGGATCACATACTGGCGCTTCTTCTTGGGCGCTTTCTCCTCTTCCTTCGCCCGCTGTTCCTCCTCCACCTGACGGGAAATATCCCGCATTATCCGTTCCACCACCGGCGGCGGAAGTTCATTTTGGTTGAGGATCATCGCGACCTGGTCCGTATCGATCTTGGGCATAAATATCCTTATGGAAGCTCGGGCGACGTTCCACAACCCGAAACTTCCGCGCGATCAGAGGATCTCCATGATCGAGCCGAAATCCGGATCGAAGAGGCGCTTGTAGGTTCGAATGGCCGCATTGTCGGTCATGGAAGCCAGATAATCGGCCAGCAGTCGTTTCTTCTTCCGGCAATCCGGCTGGGCCTCCAACAGGGATGCTGCGGGGTCCGGCAGAAAATCGATGCGGCGACGAGCGCCATCGAGGTAATGATCGCACAGCGCCCGGAACAGTTTCTCCAGGATAATCGCTCCCTTGAATTCTATCTGCTGCAGGGGCGCGGAACGAAATATCACCTCGTACGCCAAACATTTGTACACCTCGGCTTCCTCCCGGATGGCCGGATCAACAGCCAAAAAGAAACAGTGACGATTGCTCAGGTCGGACAGGAAGTTCACCGTCGGCTCCAGGCGCACCGCCTGCAGAAAGTGACCGATTTTCCGGCTGAAAACCGGCTCCAACCGATCCTCTTCGATGGCCCGAAGCAGCGTTTCGATCGCGTC
The DNA here is from genome assembly GCA_050506795.1 of Opitutia bacterium. GTDB lineage: Bacteria > Verrucomicrobiota > Verrucomicrobiia > Opitutales > T3Sed10-336 > SLOW01. The sequence continues at coordinate 44,781 of JBJHCF010000017.1, read as the reverse complement.
ACTTCCCACCTCGGAAAGGTCGGATCGTTCACGCCAAACCCGAATCTTCTCGGAGTTGAGGAATCCCGCCCGGACACCGTCGACGATATCGTTCAGTGAGTAGGCGGTGTCGTCGGCCCAATCCATAATCTGGCATTCGATGCTTTTCAGGCCGTTGATCTTCTCCCCGTCACCCCACTCCGGCGGCGCCGGCCGTTCTCCAAAAACAAATCCACGGTAGACCGCTTGTTCGTCGTAGATGAAATGGTTGTCCGGGTCGTTTCCCTCTTCGTGCAACCGCTTGTACTTGAGAATTCCATCCAAAAACGCCCGGGTCGGCTTCATGCCGCGGTGGCCCGATGCGTTCTGATAAATACACTCGGTGACAATCCGCAGGGTCTGCGCGTTTCCTTCAAAACCCCCGTCCGCACGCATCAGTTCATGCAAAGCGCGCTCTCCCGAATGCCCGAAGGGCGGGTGCCCGAGATCGTGCGACAGACACACGGCCTCCACCAGATCCTCATCGATAAAAAACCCGTCCGAGAGAGGATCTCCCCGGCTGCGGAGGAAGCGGCAGATGGATCGTCCTATCTGAGCGACTTCCAGCGAGTGAGTCAGCCGGGTTCGGTAGAAATCGTATTCCCCGGAGAGAAAGACCTGGGTCTTGGACTGAAGGCGTCGGAAAGCGTGGGAATAAATCACCCGATCCCGGTCGATTTGAAAGGGACCGCGGTAATCCGCGATCCCTTTCAATTCGAGAGTCTCGTAATCGAATTCGTTATAAAACCCGTTTTTCATGCGCCGCCGCGGGTGGCTGCCCACGCGCGGTCACTCTGAATCACCCAAACCGAGTTCTTCCACGTCCACCTCCATGGTGGCCAGGTCCTTGAACAGTCCGAACAGTGGACTGTCGGTGCCGATGACCAGGGTGCTGTTGCCGCCCAGGATCGTTTCGTAACTCTCCAGCGTACGCAGAAACTGGTAGAAGTGAGGATCCCGGTTGTAGGCTTCCGCATAGGTCCGGGTGGCCTCCGCTTCGGCCTGACCCCGAATCCGCTCGGCCCTTTCCTGGGCGCGGCTGCTGATGGTGGCCAACTCGCGTTCCATCTCACCCAGCCTCTCCTCCGCCCGGCGCTGACCGTGCGAACGAATCCCGGCGGAAATCTTGTTCAGCTCGGCGTTCATCTGAGCGAAAACCGTTTCCTCGATCTCGGTCGTGTAGTTGAGCTGCTTGATGAGGATGTCCTGCAGATGAATTCCAAGGTCGACGCGCTCAAGTTGCTCACGTGCGGCCTCGAGGATGTGTTCGATGACCACGGGGCGACCGGCCAGAAATTGGCCTTCGGCATCCCGCTCCAACTCCTCCACTTCCGCGCCAAGGGTGGCGAGTTCCTCCATTTCCAGCTCTTCAATATCAACATCGTCCAGGACAAGCTCGTAACCCTCATCCACTTCGAGGATTCGGTTACTGCTGCGAATAACCTGATAAAGATCGAATTGTCCGATCTGGTTGCGAACCGCTTCGTCGATAATGCTGAACAGACGCTGGTCGGCGTTGGCTTCCGTATTGATGGTCTCGCGGAAACGTCGCGCATCCTCGATGCGCCAGCGCGCGGTCACGTCGATCTGCACCCGCTTGCGGTCGCGGGTGATAGCCGAGGTCGCAGAACCGTCAAGACGCATCAAGCGTTTGTCGTAAATCTGGACCCGGTAGTACGGCATCTTGAAATGCAGTCCGGCGTCGGTCACCGGTTCGGAGACCACTTCACCGAAACGGGTCACCACGGCCTGCTGCCATTCGTTGACAATAAAAAGGGAATTGACCAGCAGCAGCACGAGGACCAGGACCAGCGCCAGCCCCGCAACCACCGCGGTGGGGACATGGCCCGCTTTTTCTCTAAATCTATTAAATGTGTTTTTCATCGGTTGGCCTCCCGCAGGTTGATGTGAGGCAGAAGAGACTGCATTTCCTGGTCGATGACAATGACCTCGCGTAACTCGGGCACGAGCTGTTCCATAGTCTCCAAATATAAACGGCGACGGGTTACGTTCGGCGCCAGTTCGTAAGCCTCAACCGTATCGATGAAACGCTGAGCCTCCCCTCGGGCGACGTTGGTTCGTCTCTGAAGAAAACCCTCCGCCTCTAGAACCAAACGTTCCGCCTCCCCTCGAGCCCGGGGAACGCGTTCTTCGTACTCGCGGGACGCTTCCTCAAAGAAACGCTGCGCGTCCTGTTCGGCTCGGTTCAGGTCGTTGAAGGCATCGATCACCGGCACGGGAGGCTCGACCTGGGTCAGGTTGACGGCGCTGACATGGATTCCCATTTCAAACTGGTCGACATATTCCTGGATCAACTCTCGGGCGCGAACCTGAATCTCGGCCCGGCCAACGGTCAGGATCGGAATACTGGCGCGGTCACCCATCACTTCCCGCATCACCGACTGCGCGATATCGCGGAGTGTGTCCTCGGGATCCTTGACGTTAAAAAGGAATTCCTCCGGATAGCGGCGGCTGAACTGCACGGCCCAACTGGCCCGCACGATGTTCAAGTCCCCGGTCAGCATGGAGCTTTCCTCTTCATATCCCCGGGTGACAATTCCGGCTCGGCTCTGGGTGCGGTAACCAAACTCCTGCACATCGACCGTCTGGGTGCGAACCTTGTAGACCTGATCGATCGGATAAGGGAGCTTGAAGTGCAGGCCGGGACCGGTGGTTTGCAGGTGCCGGCCGAAACGCAGGACGACGCCCTGCTCATCGGTATCGACCTGATAAAACACGGTCAGGGCGGCTACCACGATCAAAGCGGCCACCGGTATCCAGACCAGCTTCGCGAGCGGAAGGTCGATCTGGCGTCCATCTGGTAAATCAATTTTCATAGGCGTTGCTGGAAAAAGATCACCTCAACGCATCCGGCCACGGGTTTCAAGGGGAAACGTAATTTGCGGCCGATCCCGGCAACCGTCGCTGCGATTCCCATTGCCGCCCGCCCGCCAGTTTGGCTAACTTATGCCATAATCAACGAAAATCGTTATGTCTTTCTATTCTTATGGAGCCCTCAGCCGCACCTACCATCACGTCCAACGTTACCGCGAGGTCATCACTATTTTCCTCAAGTACGGCTTCGACGAGTTTCGGCAACTGGTGCAGGCCAATCGCTACCTCGGCTCGGCCCTGCGTCTGAACCGACGCCGAACAAGGGGGAAGGAGGTAGCTGAACGCTCCCGCCCGGTGCGGTTGCGCCTGGCCTTGCAGGACCTGGGACCGACATTCGTCAAGATGGGCCAGATTCTGGCCACAAGGGCGGATCTCATCCCCGAGGAGTACCTCAACGAACTGCACAAACTGGAGGACGAGGTGCCGGCAGTGCCGTATTCCGAGATCAAAGATCGGATCGAGCAGGAATTGGGCGCCCGGCTGAACACCCTCTTTACCGAATTCGACAAGGAACCCCTGGCCGCCGCATCCATCGCCCAGATCCACAAAGCCCGTCTGGCTTCGGGCGAACGGGTGGTGGTCAAAGTCCAGCGACCTGGCCTGCGCCAACAGATCGAAACCGACCTGGAGATCATGGAAACCCTCGCCGGTCTGATGGAGAAGCATGTGGAGGGCTGGAGCGTCCACCAGCCGACCCGGATCATTCGGCAAATGTCACACATGCTGCGCAAGGAACTCGATTTCCACATCGAAGCTTCCCACATCCAGCGGTTTCGTCATCAATTCCACGGTAATTCCACCGTGCACGTGCCTCAGGTTTTCACCCCGCTTTCAAGCGAAAAGGTGCTCACCATGGAATTCCTGGACGGCATCAAGGCCACCAAATTGGAGCTGTTGCGGGAAAAGGGCTACGACCTGCGCCGCATCGCCCATGAAACTGCAGAACTGATGATGAAACAAATCTTCGAGCACGGTTTTTTCCACGCCGATCCGCACGCGGGAAACCTTTTCGTCCTGCCCAGCCAGAGAATCGCTTTCATCGATTTCGGCATGATGGGCCGGATGAATCTCACTTTGCGGGAGCAGTTTGCCGATCTCCTTTACCATATCTCGCGTCACGATGAATCCGCCGCCACCGATTCCCTGCTCAAGTTGACTTCGTCCCAACGTCCACCCGAGCGCGCTCCCCTGGAAGCCGACGTGGCCGAATTCATGACGCTGCACTTCTACAAGCCGATCGGTGAAATGAGCTTCGGTCGCCTGCTGCAGGAATTATTGCACAAGACCACCCGGCACGGCCTGCGCATCCCGATGGCCATTTTCCTGCTGATCAAAGCCGTCGCCACTTTCGAGAGCGTCGTTCGCAAACTCGACCCTCAATTCGACATCCTCAAGGAAACCAAACCCTACGTCCGCCGGATGCGCCTGAATCGCACCCGGCCGTCGCGCCTCACCCGCAACCTGGTGGATTCCGGCCTGAGCGCCCTCGAGTTCATCAAGGACCTGCCGGAAGACCTGCGAACCCTGGTGCGTGCCGTAGAGCTCGGCAAGGCCCGCCTCGCCTTCGAACACCACGGCCTCGGCCCACTTATTCAGGGGCTTGAACGCATCAGCAATCGAATCGCATTCGCCATCGTGCTGGCGGCCCTGATCGTGGGCTCCTCACTCATGGTCCACGCCCGGTTGCCGCCCACCTGGAACGATATCCCCATCATCGGACTGGTCGGCTTCCTGCTGGCGGCGGTGATGGGCTTTGGACTGCTCGTTTCCATCATTCGACACGGAAAAATGTAGCGATTTCATCCCGTCACGACACGTTCGATCAAATGAAGATCTCCGCCATAACCGCACCGGGCCAAAAGAACGTCAACGAGTGGGTCAACCGCGTCGCCGCCCTGTGCCAGCCGGACGAAGTCCACTGGTGCGATGGCTCCATTGAGGAGAACGAGCGCCTCTGCGGGCAGATGGTGGAATCCGGCACCTTTATCCGGCTCAATCCTGAAAAGCGGCCCAACAGCTTCTGCTGCCGCTCCGACCCGGACGACGTGGCCCGGGTGGAAGATCGCACCTATATATGCAGCTTGCGCAAAGGGGATGCCGGACCCACCAACAACTGGCGCGAACCCCGCGCCATGAAACGGGAACTGATGGGTCTTTTCGATGGCTGCATGCGCGGCCGCACCCTCTATGTCATTCCCTTCAGCATGGGTCCGATCGGCTCGCCCATGGCGCAAATCGGGGTACAGGTCACCGATTCCCCCTATGTCGTGGTCAATATGCGGCTTATGACGCGAATCGGTAAGGCGGTGCTGGGAAGACTGGGCAAAGGCCCCTTCGTTCCCTGCCTGCACTCGGTGGGCGCTCCAATCCAGCCCGGGGAGACGGACGTCCCGTGGCCCTGCAACAAACAAACCAAATACATCGTTCACTTCCCGGAGGAACGCTCCATTTGGTCCTACGGCAGCGGCTATGGGGGCAACGCGTTGCTGGGAAAAAAGTGCCTGGCCCTGCGCATCGCCTCGGTTATAGCACGCGAGGAGGGCTGGCTGGCGGAACACATGCTCATTCTCGGAGTGGAGTCACCGGAAGGAAAAAAGACCTACGTCGCGGCGGCCTTTCCCAGCGCCTGCGGCAAAACCAATTTCGCGATGCTGATCCCGCCCGAGCCCCTCAATGGCTGGAAAATCACCACTGTGGGAGACGACATCGCCTGGATCAAGACCGGCAAGGACGGACGCCTGCACGCCATCAATCCGGAAGCCGGTTTTTTCGGCGTGGCTCCTGGAACCTCGGTGAAATCAAATCCCAACGCCATGGCATCCATCAAAGCGAACACCATCTTCACCAACGTCGCGCTGACGCCCGACGGGGATGTCTGGTGGGAGGGGATGACCGACGAACCGCCGCCCGAACTCATCGACTGGAGAGGCGAACCCTGGACCCGCGACTGCGGTCGCCCGGCAGCCCACCCCAATGCCCGTTTCACCGCGCCCGCCTCGCAGTGCCCCTGTATCGACCCGCAATGGGAGAACCCTAACGGCGTGCCCATCAGCGCCCTTATTTTCGGCGGCCGGCGCTCGGTCACCGTTCCCCTCGTCTCGCAGGCCTTCAACTGGTCTCACGGCGTGTATCTGGGCGCCACCATGGGCTCCGAGAAAACCGCCGCGGCCGCCGGCTCCGTAGGCGATGTTCGCAACGACCCCATGGCCATGCTGCCGTTCTGCGGCTATCACATGGGCGACTATTTCAATCACTGGCTCAACGTGGGACGCAACCTGCCCAACCCACCCCGTATCTTCATGGTCAACTGGTTTCGCAAGGGGAGTGACGGGAAATTCCTTTGGCCCGGGTTCGGCGAAAACATGCGGGTGCTGAAGTGGATCGTGCAGCGCGCCCACGGCCGAGCCTACGCGCTGGAGTGCCCCCTCGGATGGATCCCCCGCTACAAGGACCTCGACTGGACCGGCATGGACGACTTTCCTTTCGCACGGTTCGAAGCATTGATGTCGGTCGACCGCAAACTCTGGATGGAGGAGGTGCACCAGCACGAGAGTTTCTTTCTTCGTCTTTACGACCGCCTGCCAAAGGAATTCACCAGCGAGCGCGAACTCCTGATCTCCCGTCTCTGGCGCTCACCTGAAGTATGGCACCTCGCCAGCGAGATCCACGAATAAATGTCGCGATCCTTTTCCATTGCCATTTTCGCCTTCACCGGGACGTTCTTCGCCGCCTTTTTCGTCTGGCCCATCTGGCAAATTTTGCAGGGTGCGGTCATTGATGCCGACGGCAGGATCACCCTGGCCTATATTTTCGAGGTGTTCGCCAACCCCATCTATCTGGAGGGTCTCCGCAACGCCTTCATGATGGGTGTATTCTCCACCCTGCTCTCGTTTCTCATCGCCATGCCCCTGGCCTTCCTGGCCGACCGCTACGCCTTTCCCGGCAAAGCCCTGCTGACCGCGCTCGTTCTGATTCCCATTATCCTGCCTCCGTTCGTCGGCGCCATGGGAATCAAACAGATGCTCGGCCAATACGGCGCGGTCAACGCCCTGTTGACCCACGCCGGCCTGCTGACCGACGGAGCCACCATCGACTGGCTGGGCCGCGGGCGTTTCTGGGGGGTGGTGATCATGAACGCCCTTCACCTCTATCCCATTTTTTTCCTCAACCTGGTGGCGGCCCTGGCCAACGTCGATCCGGCCATGGAGGAAGCGGCGGAGAATCTCGGCTGCCGCGGTTTCCGGAGATTTCGCCGGGTGACCTACCCGCTGATCCGACCGGGAATCTTCGCCGGCGGCACCATCGTTTTCATCTGGTCTTTCACCGAACTGGGCGTGCCCCTGATCTTCGATTACACCCGTGTGACCTCGGTGCAGATCTTCGCCGGGATTCGCGACATCGGCGCCAACCCGTTCCCCTTCGCGTTGGTCATCGTCATTCTGCTTTTCACACTTCTCTTTTACGCCCTGGGTAAAGGATTCTTCGGCAAGGCCCATCACGCCATGATGGCCCGGGCGACGGTGGCGCGCCCGCCCCGTCGCCTCTCGCGAACGGCGTCATGGGCGTGCAGCGCGATTTTTCTCGGGGTGACCCTGATCGCCATTCTTCCTCACCTTGGGGTCCTTTTTATTTCTTTCTCGCAGGACTGGTACGCTTCGGTCCTGCCCGACTCCTGGACGCTGGAAAACTACCAACTGGCCCTGGGACACTCCCTCACCGTTTCCTCTATCGGAAACAGCCTCAAATACGCCAGCCTTTCGGCCATCGTCGACATCGTCCTGGGCGTTTGCATCGCCTACGTGGTGGTGCGCACCCGGCTGCCCGGACGTCACATTCTCGACTCGGTCGCCATGCTGCCTCTCGCTGTCCCGGGCATTGTCATCGCCTTCGGTTACCTGGCCATGAGTCGCGAGGGCAAGTTCTTCAGCTTTCTCAACCCCCTGGAAGACCCCACTATTCTGCTGGTGATCGCCTACGCGGTGCGCCGTCTTCCCTTCATGGTACGTGCGGCCGCGGCCGGGTTTCAGCAAACCAGCGAGGAATACGAGGAGGCCGCGCGCAATCTCGGCTGCCCGCCGGCGAAAGCGGTTCTCAAGATCACCCTTCCTCTCATTAGCGCCAACATCCTGGCGGGAGCGTTGCTCTGTTTCTCCTTCGCCATGCTCGAAGTATCCGACTCTCTGATACTCGCGCAACAACAGGGCTTTTACCCGATCACCAAGGCGATCTACGAACTGTTCCAACTGATGGGCGACGGCCGTTTCCTGGCTTCGGCCCTGGGCGTGTGGGCGATGCTTTTCCTCGCCGTCACCATTGTGGCCGCCAACACCCTGCTGGGCAAACGTTTCGGCGCCATCTTCCGATTCTGATCGATGAACCTCCTCCATCGCTATATCTTCAAAAGCCTCCTGGCGGCCAGCCTGCTCGCCGTCGGTATTTTCGCCTTCCTGCTGATCGTGGGCAACGTGCTGAAGGATGTCATCGGGTTGCTCACCGACGGCCAGCTCAGCTTCCCCCTGTTTTTCCGTCTGCTTTCCCTGCTCGTTCCCTACGTGATCGCCTATGCGCTCCCCCTGGGCATTCTCACCGGAGTATTGCTGGTGCTGGGACGCCTTTCCGCCCAGCGCGAAATCACGGCCATGCGTTCGGCCGGAATCAGCCTCCTTCAGATATCCGCTCCGGTGTTCTTCCTTGCCGTATTGGGGGTCGCTTTCTCAGTCACCATCAACTTCTACTACGCTCCCAACGCCCGCGCCCAATACCGCGAAGACCTCAGCCAATCCATCCGCGAGAACCCGCTCAATTACCTCGTGCAAGGCCGTTTCGTCAGGGACTTTCCCGGATACGTGATTTACGTGGGGGAGAAACGGGAAAACGAGTTGCGGGATCTGTGGCTTTGGGAACTTGGTGAAGGCCGCATGGTTTCCCGTTTCCTGCACGCCGAGGAAGCGGTCCTCGACTACGAGGAAGCCACCGAGTCAATCCTCCTCATCCTTAGGGAGGTGTACGCCGAAATCCGCAGCGACAGCGACCTGGAGGATTTACGAGAGGGGCGCCCGGCGCCGTCGATCCAGCAAACCGCGATACGCCTGCCCCTGCGTGACATTCTGGGAGGACGCGCGCGATCCAAACGGTTGGGGGATATGACATTCAACGAAATCGTCACCGCTCGACGCGAACACCAGGCAACCGAGCCCGGAGCAGACCATTTCGCACAGCTGATCCGTATTCAACTCAGCATCCAGGAACGGTTCGCCATGGCGTTCTCGGTTCTGTCGCTCGCCTTGCTGGCCGTGCCTCTGGGCATCCGCATTCAGCGAAAAGAAACTTCATCCAATCTGGTAATCGCCCTCTGTCTGGCCATGGTCTTCTATTTTCTCGTCATCGCAGTGGGTTGGTTCGAGACCCGTCCCAGCCTGCGCCCCGACATTCTGGTGTGGTTCCCCAATCTCCTGTTCCAGGCCGTCGGAATCTGGATGTTCCTGCGTATCGAACGCCTGTGACGCCCTGAAGATCTCAAATTTCAAACTGAAAATTGAGATTCGGTCGTTCACCGGCCTTCCACCGCATCCACCACCACGATACAGACATCGTCGGCAAAGGTATCCGAGTCGGCGTGACTGCAGGCCGCGCCGGTCAGGAGATCGAGAAGGTCCGACGCCGCGACTCCGGGATTCCGGCGCAACTGCTCCTCGATCCGGTGCTCTCCGAAGCACTGCCCGCGAGCGCTTTCCACCTCGAATAAGCCGTCGGTGAAAAGAACCAGCCGATCTCCCGCCTTGAGGGCCTCACTGACGGCCGTGTAGGAAAAACCATCGATAAGACCCAGGGCGGGCTCCGGGTCGCCGGCGGAAGGATTCAGGCGAACCACCTCACCTCCCGCGTGCTGAAGGTAAGGCAGGGGATGCCCGGCATTGGAGTACCGGAATTCGCCGCGGGCAATATCCGCCACTCCGAAAAAAGCCGTGACAAACATCGGGGAGTCCGCCTGTCGCAAAACCGGCAAAAGCCCCTCGTTAATACCGGAAAGAAACGCACCCGGATCCACCGCCGATGGCATGATCTCACCCACCAGTCCTCGCAGATATGCGGTTACCAGGGCGGCTCGCACGCCGTGCCCCACCACGTCACAAATCAGGATGCCGGCTTGGGAGTCGGAGATCCGAAATATCTCGAAAAAATCGCCCGCCAGGGTCGAAACCGGCAGGTAACAATGTTCAAAACGCAATCCCATTCCGGAAGGCCCGGAGGTTTTTGAGAAATCCGGGTACTGCAGCGTAAGCAGGGACTGTTGGACTTCGTAAGCCATCTTCAGATCCGCCTGCATTTCTTCGTTCTTTTGCCGCAGTTTCTTCTCGGCCATCTTGCGCTCGGTAATATCATGAGCCACTCCGATAATACCGATGACCTTACCTCGCGGATCGCGCAACGGCACTTTGGTCACGCTCACCCAGAAGGCGGTGCCATCCGCAAGGGCCAGCTTGTGCTCCTTGCCGATCATCGGTTTCCCGGTGCGAATGACCTCCTGTTCCCCACGCTGCGTTTCCCGCGCGTACGATTCGGCGAAAAAGTCGAAATCGGTTCGACCCACCGCCTCGGAAGCGCTCTTGAGCCCGAACTGGGAGACATGCGCCCGGCCGATGCGCAAAAAACGTCCCTCCAGGTCCTTGAAAAAAATCTTGTCCGGAACCGTATCCATCAGCTGTTCGAACATGGAGCGCTCAAGAAGCAACTCCTCCTCCACCCGTTCCTCGCGCGGGTGCCTGCGGAGCACTTGACGCTGGGATTTCGCCAACTCCGGGTGATCGATCTCGCGAAGGAAAAACACCACCAATTCGTCTTTGGCTTCACCTCCGGGAAGCAGCGCCACCCGGACTCGCGCCCGACGTTCGGCGGCGCCCACTCCCGGCCCCAGCCCAAACTCCATCCATTCCTCCCCGGCGCCGCCGCCCAGGGCATCCTCAATAAACGACCCCAGGGCTGGTGGTGGCGGCGGCGCCAGTAATGCCTCCCGCCAGGAAACCCCCGGAGCCACCGAATGCAAACCCATGAGTCTCTGTCCCAGTGCGTTGCTTCCCATGAGACCGCCGTTGCGGTCCAACACCACGACGCCATCGGGAAGCGAAGCCAAAAAAGGGGCCAGGCTATTACCGAGAGAACGGGCCAGCAATGACTCCGGAGAATCTTTCAACATGACATCCAGACAAACAGCGGCCGATCCAGACACCAAACCGATCGGCGTGCTCTGACCGGTTATCATTCAGCCCCGGTGATCCGGACGCAACCTTTTAGCCGGAATTATTCATAGCAGACCGCCGCTGGCAAAGAAACGGCTTTTACCGTTCAGAGCGTCCAGGTTTCGTCCAATCCGAGAAATCGATCCGCCAGATCGTTCAAGGCACGCCGGGCGGGCCGAAACGCCTCCGCCAGGTCCCGCACCACCGGCATCAATTCGTACCGGTCCGCCAGGTGGTGATCCCCGGCCGCTCGCAAATGGCTTTCGCCCATCGATTCGTAATACCGCAGGCCGGGAGCCGCCCGACGTTGCTCCCGATATCGGATGTAGTCCGGGAATACCCCCGCCAGGAAAAGAGCGACGTTACCGATGTGCAACGCCATAAAGAAACGCAGTTCCTCCGATGCTTCCGCCATGGCCGCCGCCATGTCCACCAGGTAATCCAATACCGGAAAACGGTCTCCGGCAGGACGGCGCACCCGATCCATTCGACTGAACTCCGTCAACACCGACGCGACGTAGTCCGCCATGCCCCGATCGGTGAGGCCTGACTTGATAAACACCCGGCGCACCATGATGTAGAAATAAAACCCGGCGGAAACGGACAGCAGCCGTTGCTCCTCCAGGAGGGCATGGAACAGGGCTTCGTCATCCAGCACTCGATCACGTTCGCGATCATCGGCCAGAAGCCGGTACAAAGCCTCGCGCTCCCGCTTACCGCGCCCCAACACCTCGACCACAAACGCATAATCCGCCGGTATGAAACCTGGGCGACATTTGGGACCGATGACGTGCATGGGAAAATTCAGCCTGTTGACAGGAACACTGATACCCATGTACGGCGGCAAATCAATCATCAAGGGCAACATAACGATTTTTTTATCGCATGTTCACGGCCCTCCGGGGACAATCGTTCAAGGATTTCCCGGTCCGCCGGAAACCACATCGAGATGAGCACTTCAAGCCCGCACGAACCAACCAATGATCCCTACACGGCCCTGCGCCGGGAACTCCACCGGACCTACCTGCTGCGGAGCACGCTGGGCCTGTTGGAGTGGGACCAGCAAACCGGCCTGCCCCCGGAGGCGGCGGAACTGCGCTCGGAGCAAAGTTCGCTCTTGGCGGAACTGGCGCACGAAGCGTTCACTTCCGACGAGACGCGCGCCGCCCTCGAGGCCCTGGAGGCTTCCGACCCTTCGCCCACCGACGATTCCGCCATGGTGGCCCGGCTGATTCGTCGCGATTACGACCGCGCCACCCGTTTGCCGACGCGATTTGTGCGGGAAAAAACCGAGCACCTGAATCGAGCCTACCACGCCTGGTCCCGGTCCCGGGCGAACGACGACTTCGCCCAATTCGCCCCCTTCCTGAAAAAGAACCTGGAACTCGCCCGTGAAGAGGCCTCACTGCAGGGCTGGGAATCCAATCCCTACGATTATCACATCGACCTGCACGATCCCGGGGTAACCGCCAAAAAGGTGGAGTCCCTTTTTCAGCAATTGAAGGAACCGCTGCTGGAACTGGTCGGGCGAATTCTGGAGGCTTCGCCTCCTCCGACTTCCAGCCTGTTTGAAGGATTTTCCGAATCCGCTCAGGAACGGTGCGCGCGTCTGGCCACCGAGGCCATCGGTTTCGATTATCGCCGCGGCCGGCTCGACCGCTCCCTGCACCCTTTCTGTTCCGGCGACGGCCAGGACACCCGTTTGACCACCCGCTTCCACCCGGACAATCCGCTCGACTCCCTTTTCAGCTCGCTGCATGAGGCCGGTCATGGCCTCTATTGCCAGGGCCTCCCGGTGGAAGAAGTCGCCACACCGCTCGGCGAAGCGGTGGGAATGGCCATTCACGAATCGCAGAGCCGCCTTTGGGAGAACCAGGTCGGACGCAGCCGGGCGTTCTGGACTCATTTCGCGCCGATCTACCGCAGGCACTTCCCCGAACAGCTGCGGGACGTCAGCGACGACGAACTCCTCCGCGCCGTCAACCGCGTATCGCTCAACCCGATACGAGTTGATTCCGACGAGGTCACCTACAACCTTCACATCATGCTTCGTTTCGAGCTGGAACAGGCGCTGTTCTCCGGCGACCTGGAGGTGGAAGCGCTTCCCGCGGAATGGAACCGCCTGTCCCTCGATCTGATAGGGCTCCAACCCGCCAACGACGCCGAAGGCGTACTGCAGGATATCCACTGGTCCGGCGGCGCCTTCGGGTATTTTCCCAGCTACACACTCGGCAACCTGATCGCAGCCCAACTCTGGTACAAAGCGCTGGAAATCCTGCCGGGCCTGGAAGAGTCGCTGGCGAAAGGAGACTTCAGCCCGCTTCTCAAATGGTTGAGGAACACCATTCACCGCCACGGACGCCGTTTCGACACCGAAGAGCTGGTAACGCTGGCCACCGGCCAGGGAATCTCGGCTGAACCGCTGCTTCGCTACCTCAAGGAACGCTACGTCAGCCTGCACACACCGACTTTATCGGACTGACCGGACGAATCTGTCTGATCCGTCCGATCAGACCGATTCGTCCGACTCCAGTTCCGCCTTGAGTGCGAGCACTCGGCGGTACGCCGATTCCGTATCCATTTCATCCGGACCCAAGGGAGGTCCGACCCTGATGCGCACTGTCGGGCGGAGCGACCGCGGGAGTTTCCAAAAGAATCTCCCGCCGTGGAAAGAAAAGATCGACCCCCAAAGGCCGTCGAGGTAGAACGGCACCACCGGCGCGTCCGCCTGACGGGCCATCAGGGCAAACCCCGGGCGAAATGATTTCAGGCTGCCATCCTTACTGATGCCGCCTTCAGGGAAAAGACACACCACCTCGCCTTCGCGCAGACACTCGGTGGCACGCCGGATCGCTTCACGGGGACGAAGCGAGGAAACCGGCACCACCTCGAACCAGCGCATCAACGGCCGCAACCACCAGCGGTCGAAGAGCCAGGTGGCGCCCAGGTAACGAATGGCCCGGGGCAAGGCCGCCTGCAAAACCACGACGTCAACAAAGGACACGTGATTGCCAACCAACACCACCCCACCGGAGGCCGGGAGGTGCTCCGCACCGGAGAGCTGGATACGGTAAACACAACGGGACAACCAATAAGGCGGAATGCTGGCGATCCGTTTCAGTCGTGAGGAGTAAGGAACCATAGCTCAACCGGAACCGGCGGACGATTTTATTTGCTGAAATGAAAAATCCCCCAGGTGAGGCGCCCTTTCCGTCCCCCTTCTATCCAATGTCGCAGTCCGGTTTTCATGCGATCGAGGTAATCCCCGCTGATTTGCTTCCGCAGTTCCTCTTCCCGTTGCTCCAGTTCGGCCAGCACCCGGGCGTAGTGCCGGGGAAGCTGGTCCTGCAACTCCTCGAGCTCCAGCAGCCGCAACCCGTGCTTTTCGCCCGAGTTTTGATAAAACGCCGGCGAACCCAAATCCTCCAGATGCAGGCGATCCAGTATCGGTTGCAGCACCTCCTCCGGGCAATCGTCTGATTTCATGGGATCGGTAAAAACAAAATCGCCGCCCGGTTTAAGAACCCGGGCGGCTTCGGTCAGAACCTGATCGCGCTCGGCACTGTGCAAAAACGAATCCTGAGACCAGACGACATTGAAGGTATTGTCCTTGAAATCCAGTCGCTCAAAACTGCCGTCGACGACTTCAATCAGTTCGTCCAGGCCTTGCTCCTTGTTCATCCTCCGGTTGCGCTCGTTTTCCACCTCGCTCAAATTCAAGGCCACCGCGCGACATCCGTAATGACGCGCCAGGTAACGCATAGACCCTCCGTAACCCGCGCCTAGATCCAGAACGCGCATTTCCTTTCCCGGATTGCGGATCTTTCCTGCGATGCGCTCGACCGTCCGGCGGCTGGCGTCAAAAATCGAGTCGTCATCCGACTCATAGATCCCGATGTGAAGATCCTCTCCGCCCCACACCGTATGATAGAAAGTATCGGCGTCTTCGCTGTTGTAGTAGGCCCGGGCGCGTTCCACCGGGTTGGACTGGTCCTTTTCCTTACTCATAAAAACTTTGATTTGGCTTCTGTATTCAGTGTCAACGGGAGCGCACGTGCCCCGCGTTTTTGAGTTTCTTCCGGTGACCCCGATCCGACCGGGCCTTCCCCCGAAAGCCAACATCTCGAAAGCCGGAACGACGCCCCGTCAAGCGCTCATTCCATTCGCTCCAGAATTTCAGCCCCGATTCGATCCACCACCAATCTCCCCCGCGCGGAGAGGCAAAGGCGACCTTCGTCCTCTTTCCGCGCCAATCCCTCCGCACACAACCGGTCGAGAAATGCCCGCAATTCATGCGTTATCGCCCCCGGAAATCGGGCTTCCAGATCCGCCGGACTCACACCACGCGTCAGACGGAGGCCGAATATCAACAGGTCGGCCGCCAGAAGCCCATCGCTCAAAGCTACCTTGTCTTCGGCGCTTCGCCGGCCGGCGGCGAGGTCGGACAGCCATTTCTCGATGTCAGGAGGATTGGCGCCGCGCCGTCCACGAAATTGCGACGCCGCCGCCGGTCCCAGACCGATCCATTCCGCCATACGCCAGGTGTTGAGATTGTGCCGGCATTCGTACCCGCTCCGGGAATAGTTCGAAGTCTCGTATTTATGCAGGCCGTAAGGCGGAAGAATTTCCTCCGCCATGCCGAAAAAAACCGCTTCCCGCTCTTCGTCGCGCACGAACTCGCCGCGGGCGAGTTTGACCCACAGGGCGGTATCCTCCTCAAAGGTCAGACAATAGGTGGAGAGGTGCTCGGGTTCGAGAGCGGCCGCCTCGCGCAGGTCGTTCTCCCACTCCGTCTCGGTCTGCCCCGGAAACGCGAAGATCATATCGAGATTGATATTGCCGAACCCATGACGACGAATGCGGGCAAACGCCTCCATCACCGCTTCCCGCGAGGAGCGGCGTCCCATCGCCTCCAGCAGGCGGGGTTGAAACGACTGAACGCCCAGGGAGATGCGATTGACCCCGATAGCGCTCAGGGCCTCCAACCTGGCATCGCGGGCGGCCTCGGGAGTCAGTTCCACACTCCATTCCACCGGCCCGTCGCCGCAGCGCTCCCGGATCAGCTTGCCGAGTTCGAGAATGTACTCGGGCGGCAGCAGACCCGGCGTACCGCCGCCCCAAAAAACCGTCTGCACCGGCCGATCCGGAGCGGCGAGGTCGAGTTCGCGCCGGATGCCATCGACAAACCGGAGGAAATCGCCTTTCTCCGGACGTTTCTGGTAAAAGGCACAGAAATCACAGGTCACCGCGCAAAACGGCACATGCAGGTAGAGTCCCAGCGGCAGGGACGCTCCCGCGGGCAACAACGGCGAAGCCGTCGCGGCGCTCATTCCCCCTCCCTCGCTGGCACGCTGACTGGTCATAACTCTTCATCCGCCACGAACCGGAAATCCGCCCACACCATGCGGTGGTCGCTGGCGATGCGGTAACCCGGACCATCATACACCCCGTGGGCTCCGGGTACAAGTCGCTTACTCAGGGCGGGAGACATCAAAATAAAATCGATGCGGCTGTACAGGTCCTGGCGTTCCCAGTGCTGCGTCCAGGTGTGGCCGCGCGAATCGGCCGCCTCCACCGGCACGGACAGAGTCAGATCTCCGCGCTGGAGAAACCGGCGCAGCGGGGGCGTGTCCCGGGTATCGTTGAAATCTCCGGCGATGAGAAAAAGATCTTCGGCCGCCGGATCGACCCGTTCCAGGATACGGTTGCGCGCCGCGGTCGCCTCGCCCGTTCGTTTCGCCGTCGCTTGAGGATCGTCCTCCCGCTCGGTCCATTTGCTTTTCAGGTGCAGAGTGAACAGAGTCCAGGGCAAGCCGGCGGTCTCAAACCGGACCTCCAGCAGACCGCGTTTGATTCGCTCCCGTTCGCCGAAGTACGGGAAGTCGGCATCGACATGATCCACCACCTCCTGAAACGGCAGCCGCGACAAAACCGCAACGTGGCGCACCTCATCCTCAGCCTGCAAAACGTGGGCATAGGGAAAATCCAATCCCTCCCGTCGAAGGTCGCGCCGCAACTCCTCCAGGAACGGCGGGGAACCCATCTCCTGCAGCGCCAGGACATCGGGAGCCACCTCAAGGATCACCGCGCGCAACGCCGCCTTCTCGGATTCCGGCTTGGGATAAGCCGGCCGCCAGCGGTCCTGCTCGTCCACCCACCGGTCCATTACCAGGTAATTCTCGACGTTGTAAGTCGCCACCCGGATCGTTTCCGCCGCGGAAAGCGATCCCGCCAGCAGAACCGCCAGGCCCACCGCGCAGGCAACCGCGGCCGCGAACCAGGTTCGATTTGGCCGACTGGAACTTCGGCACCCCATCAGGCCTGACGCAACGAAGTCTCCCGTTCGACCAGCGTCGGGTGCGAATAATGCACGGCGCTGAAAAGCGGATGCGGCGTCAGGTTGCTGAGGTTCTTCTCCGACAGTTTACGCAACGCTCCGATCAACGGGGCGGCATCACCCACGGCGTCCCTGGCAAATGCGTCCGCCTCGTACTCGTGTTTCCTCGACATTAGGTTGAACAGCGGGGACAGCCAAAAGGTGACCAGACCGCTGAGAAGGGCGAAGAGCAGGAACGCCGGCGCCAATCCGGAGGCTTCGGGATCGAAGCCGAATCCCTGGTAGAACCAGGCGCTGTCCGCCAGCCAGGCGATCGCCCAGAACCCGATCAGCACCATCACCGCCGACAGTGCCAGCATCCTTGGAATGTGTCCCTTTTTATAGTGACCGATTTCGTGCGCCAGCACCGCCTCCAACTCGGGTTTGTCCAATTGCTCGATCAGGGTATCAAAAAGCACGATGCGCCGAAACCGGCCGAAGCCGGTGAAAAAGGCGTTCGAATGGGTGGATCGACGACTGCCGTCCATAACCTGGATGGTCTTCGCCTTAAAACCGGTCCGATCCGCCAGGTCCATCAGACGCTGCCGCAACTCGCCCTCGGGCAAGGGGGAAAACTTGTTGAACAGGGGCATAATCAACATGGGATACAACACCATCATGACCAGTTGAAAGACGAAGAAAACCAAAAAAGCCCAAACCCACCAGTAATCGCCTCCCCATCCGACCAGGGCCAGGAGCAGGCAGATCAGAGGATAACCGATCAGAATACCGACCGCCAGCCCCTTGATCCGGTCGGTGATCCAGAGTTTGAGGGTCGTTTTGTTGAATCCGAAACGCTCCTCCAGCCGGAATTGGCTCCACCATTCAAAGGGCAGGCCCGGCAGGCTGAGCAGGATCAGGATCGCCACAAAAAAGAGCCCCTCGCGCCATACGGAAATCGCCCCGGAACCCACAACCAGATTATAGAACCAGGGCAGCACGCCGCTGAATATCACCGCCGCCAGCACGATCGCCGACCAGATGGTTTCCGCCACCCCGAATCGATTGCGGGCCAGCGTGTAGTCCACTGAACGACGGTAGGCGGCCTCCGGCATGACCTCCTTGAGCGCCTCGGGTGGCGCGTCCGCATACCGCCGTACCTGGGCGCGATTGAGTCCGTCCAACCAGAGTTCGACTCCGGTTTTGGCGAACAGGAGAATCAGGAATACGACGGTGACCTCATTGACCATAAGCCCTCCACCATGAGAACCGGCCGATCCAGCCGCAAACCGAATCTCAAATTTGAAATTTGAAATCTAAAACCCCTCGCCCCACGCACCTCGTCCCTCAATGCCGGTGGGCGGTCGGTCCGTACGACCAGCGCTCGCCCTCCCAAACCAGTTCGTCGCCTCGGTAGATGCGGATCTGCAAGCGGTAATCGACCGCGGCGGGAAAGGTGAATGAGGAGGGGCCGTAAAAACCTTCAATCCGGGGAACCCGTCCCACGTCCGGATCAAGGGGGTCGAATTCCGGCGGAGCATCCGGCGGAAACAGCGCCATATCCCCTTCGTGCCACTCCAGGAAATCGGGTTCGCGCATGCCGGAAATAAAGTAGGAAATCCGGTAGTTAGCCGGATCCCATCCAGGATAGGGCCGGGCGGGACGCATAAAAATCGTAAGCCAGTTGGCCGGGGCAATCCGGGCGAGCTCCAGCGAAACCCGCTGATCCTCCAGGGTGATGAAGTACAGATCGCCGCCATGCGGCCCGGAAGGAGTCTGCCGGCGCTGAAATTCCCGGAACCAGGGCTCCAGCACCGAACTGAAAACAATCAGCAAAAAAGCCGCCACCCCCAGGGCGACGAACAGGTATCGCTTTTTGCCGCCACGTTCACTGATTACATTGGGTTCGTCCGCGTAGGCCATGCTTTCTTTTCCGGTGTCCAGGGTTGCGCCGCCGCGCGATTGCAGGAATGGGTTGAAAACGACACAATTACCGCCATCGTTCCAGTGTGTCCAAGGCCAAAGAAAAAAACAACAGTGATCTGAGCTTCGAGACCGCCCTGGAAAAACTGGAGGCGATTATCGGGCGAATGGAAAGCGGCGATGTGCCTCTGGCAGAGCTGATCGCGCGTTACGAGGAAGGGGGGAAACTCCTCAAACTTTGTGAAAAACGTCTGCACGATGCGGAATTGAAGATCCAATTGCTGAAGCGAGGATCAGGCGATCCGGACGAGCCACCGGCATTCGAAGACTTCGATCCCGACCGGGAACAGTAAACGCCTTGCGCCCTTAAAAACATGGCAAAACCATCCGATAAACCCGGCGAACCACTTCTTCCTCAAATCGCCTCTCCGGAAGACCTGAAAAGGATTCCTTTCGATCAGCTGCCCCGTCTCGCCGACGAAATCCGCCGCCGCATTCTCGAGGTCACCTCGGCGAACGGCGGTCACGTCGGTCCGAACCTGGGTGTGGTGGAACTGACCCTGGCCCTGCACCGCACCTTTTCCTCCCCCAAGGACAAATTTGTTTTCGATGTTTCCCATCAGGGCTATGTGCACAAGCTCCTGACCGGGCGGCAGGACGGGAAATTCGACCGCATTCGCCGGACCAACGGCTACAGCGGTTTCCTCACGCGCGAGGAAAGCCAACACGACATCTGGGGCGCCGGGCACGCCGGAACGGCCCTTTCCGCCGCCCTGGGAATGGCGGCCGCCCGCGACCGGCGGGGCGGAGACGAACACGTGGTGGCCGTTATCGGCGACGCCGCGCTCACCTGCGGCATCACCATGGAGGCGCTCAACAACATCGTGGCCCACACCAGCCGGCTGATTGTGGTGCTCAACGACAACGAGTGGTCGATCGACAAAAACGTGGGCGCCCTGGCCACTTATCTCAACGAACTGATCACCAACCCCATCTACAACCGGGTGCACCACGACCTGGAATCCTTCCTGAAACACATTCCCGGCGGCGAATCCCTCCGCCGAATGGGTTCGCGCACCAAACAGAGCGCCAAAAACATCTTCGTCCCTTCCTGCATTTTCGAAAAATACGGCCTGCGCTACCTGGGGCCCTTCGACGGGCACGACCTCGAACTGCTGCACAAGAACCTCGATTTCGCCCGCCAGTCCGACCAGCCGATCGTGGTGCACATTCTCACCAAGAAGGGAAAAGGTTACGACGCCGCCATCGGCCACCCGGAACGTTTCCATGGCACCAGCGCGTTCGACCTGGCCACCGGCGAAAGCAAACCCGGGAAAAAGTCCGCTCCTCCCAATTACCAGGACGTATTCGGCGAAGCCATGGTACGGTTTGCCCAGGACAACCCGAACCTGGTGGGCATCACCGGCGCGATGCCCAGCGGCACCGGTCTCAACCTGCTGCGGGATGCGATTCCCGAACAGTATTTCGATGTCGGCATCGCCGAAGAACACGCCGTTCTCTTCGCCGGAGGTTTGGCCGCGTGCGGCCTGCACCCGGTTTGCGCAATCTACTCCACTTTCCTCCAGCGCGGCTTCGACCCGATCGTGCACGACATCTGCCTGCAAAACCTCCCAGTTTCCTTCGCCCTCGACCGGGCCGGCCTCTCGCCCAACGACGGTCCCACCCACCACGGGCTGTTCGACATCGCCTACCTGCGCTGCATTCCCAACGCCATTGTGATGCAACCGAAAGACGAAGACGAACTGGTGGACATGCTGCACACCTCCATTCAAACCCCCTCCCCCACGTTTATCCGCTATCCGCGCGGCGCCGGGCTCGGCGTGCCCATCAAAAAGGTGCCCGGCCGCCTTTCCCTGGGTAAAGCGGAAATATTGCGCGAAGGCTCCGATCTCGCCATCTGGGCTCTCGGTCCCATGATTCAGGACGCCCTCGCCCTGGCCGAACGGCTCGAGTCCGAGGAAGGCCTTTCGGTCTGCGTGGTCAACGCCCGCTTTGCCAAACCGATCGACGACGGCCTCCTCCGGGAACACGCCGCCGCCTTCCGAATGCTGGTCACCATGGAAGACCACGTCGTCACCGGCGGATTCGGATCGGCGGTAATGGAGGCTCTCGCCGACGCGGAATGCCTGATCCCGCTGGAACGCATCGGCTGGCCCGACCGGTTCATAGAACACGGATCCGGCGTGGACGAACTCCGCGCCGCTCACGGACTGGCACCGGACGACCTTCACCGCCGCGTCCTCGACCGCTGGCGCGGCCGGCAAACCCCAGCCGCGGAAAGATCCTCTTTGGCGCACTCCTGAAGGGTATCCTCCCAAAATCCCACCCCGTTTCCGGGCCGGGTGTGCAACGATATTCATGGATTTATTGCGGCGGCGGGCTTGCCGAGATCGCAATGATTTGCAATACGTTTGAAGATGAACACCCTCGCCTACCGGGTCGTATCCGCGCGCGTTATAACGACCTGCCTCCTGCTGCTTTTCTGGATCTCCCCCGCCGACGGCACCGTCAGTTTAAACGAGATCATGGCTGCGAACAGCACGACGATCGCGGACGAGGACGGCGATTACGAGGATTGGATCGAACTTTACAACCACGGGGCCTCCGAAGTTGATCTGTCCGGCTGGGGGCTTTCGAATGATCCGCAACACCCCTTTCGCTGGACCCTGCCGGCCGGAACCACCCTGGGAGCCGGGGAATACCTGCTGATTTGGGCGTCAGGGAAGGACCGCCCGGGGACCGGGGGCGAAGGGGACGGAACGCTCCACACCGATTTCCGCATCAGTCTGACCGGGGAGCACGTTCTGTTGACCGATCCCCAGGGAGTCCTGGTCGATTACCTCCCGTCGACCCTGGTGCCAAACGACATTTCCATCGGCCGGGCGCCCGGCGCGGGTGATACCTGGTTTTTCTTCGATGAGCCCACCCCCGGTGGTCCCAACAACACAACGACCTACGCCTCCGTACTGGAGCCGGTCACGTTTTCCCATCAGGGGGGATTCCACGATGCGAATTTCGAGCTGACGCTGTCGCATCCCGATCCGGACGCCATCATTATCTATACTCTGGACGGTTCGACGCCCGACATCGACAATCTCGAAGGCACCACCTATCAATACAAAAACAACTGGCCTCACCGGCCGGGGGACCCGTTCGGCGAGTTCCTGGAGCATTCCTACCGAAGTCACCTGTACAGCGGCCCCATCCCGGTCGTCGACCGGTCGGGGGAACCCGACAAGCTAGCGCAGATTTCTTCGACCTGGCACCCGGACCCTTACTATTTACCCGATTCCCCGGTGTACAAAGGGACGGTGGTGCAGGCCCGCGCCTACAAGCCGGGGAACTTGCCGTCGTATGCAAGGGGCAACACCTACTTTGTCGATCCGGACGGAAACCCGTTCGATCATCCCATCATGAGCCTCCAGGTTCAGGAGGATCTGCTCTTTGGCTACGAAACGGGTCTCTACACAGCGGGAAGCGATTTTGATACCTGGCGCACGAACAACCCGGACGCTAACGCCGGCGGTACGGAACACTGGCAAGCGCCCTACAACTGGCAGCGTCGAGGAGATCAATGGGAATACCCGGCGCGGCTCGAGTTCTTCGAGCCCGACGGCGACGGGGCCGCCATCAACCAGGGAATGGGATTCCGGATTCATGGCAACGCCAGCCGGGGAATGCGTTCCAAAAGCCTGCGCCTCTACGCCCGCAGTCGCTACGACAGCGTCAATGTATTCCAGCACCGGATTTATCCCTGGGATCTGCCGTTCGCCACCAATCCAGAGAACGATGTGTTCAAACGGATTCACGTTCGCGGCCCCGGATCGGGGGGGCCCTATATGAATGAATGGACCGTGCATAAATTGATGGGGGAGGTGTTTGAGGGCGTCTCTCGCCTACGGAACGTGGTGCAGTTCATCAACGGCGAATACTGGGGGCTGACGGCCGTGCGCGACCGTTTCGATCAACATCACCTGGCGAACCATTTCCATCTCGATCCCGACAACGTCATCATCACCTGGTCCACCGGATGGAACGACAATCACAGCCTGGAGACGGGGGTATCGGGCGACATGAACGTTTTCAATTCCATGCGGTCGTTTATCCTCAACCAGGACATGGCCAACGACAACCTCTACCGCCAGGCGGAGGAAATGCTGTGCATCCGCAGCTACATCGACCACCTCATTCCGAACATCTACTTCGGTAACACCCACTTTGAAAACGGCTTCTGGCGGGCACGGGAACCGGTGGATGATAAATTCGGGGACGGAAGGTGGCGGATCTTCACCCAGGATTTCGAATACAGCCTGAACACGAGCGACTACCTGGGCACCGCCTTCAACAATGTACATATTTTCCGCAACCTCCTGGATAATCACGAATTCAGAAACCGCTTCATCAATCGCTTCGCCGATCTCATCAACATCACGTTCGCTCCGGAACGGGTGGAGTCCCTGGTTCTGAACGAGTACGCGAGGCTTGGGCCCGACCTCGCCGATCACCAACACCGGTGGAGCATTGATTACTTCCTCCATGCCTACCCGTGGGAGCCGCACGATTCCCGGCACACCCGCAACCTGAGCGATATGATCAACTACGCCTACGATCAGCCCACGCGCCAGCGGCAGCGCATTCGGAGCCGGTTCGGGCTTTCCGGAGACGCCGAGGTGACGGTGAACGTATCGGATTCCGCACGGGGCCATGTTCGTGTCAACACAATGGAAATCCACGAAGGCACGCCGGGTGTGGCAAGCGATCCCTACCCCTGGACGGGCCTGTATTTCAGTGGAGTCCCGATCGAGCTCGAGGCCATCCCGCGGGCAGGCTACCGGCTGGCGGGTTGGAGCGTGGACGGTTTGATCGGGGCCGGGCAGGTGAGCATCCGTGACGATATCGGGCAAGGCCAATTCGAAATCGGTTTGGCAGAGGTAGGCGAGCGGCCGTTCACCGACGAGGAAATCACGATCACCTCGCTTCCGCCGGAATTGGCGGGGAGAATTGTCCTCAGAACCGCCAATTCGGACGCCACCTGGCTCGACGAAGGAGAGGCGACACCGACTGCGGAGATCGAATGGAGTTATACCGACGCCGTTCCCGATCGCGATACCTCCGGCATCCCTTTGCCCGGAGCGAACACGACGCTGGCTGACGGCTCCGGGGAGTTTCAACCCCCTGCGGGGTCGCCTTCTGGAGCCGATGAGTGGGTCGTCAGAGCGACCTTTGGCAATGGTGGTTCGATCCTTCAGGCCTTCGGAGGGGGATCGAATGGACCGGAGAACACCCGGGAACTGAAAACGACCATTCGCGATCTCGAGGCCGGCACAGCCTATCCGGTCACCGCCCTGTTCTGGCGCGATGGAAACCCCTGGACGCTTCGGGCCGGATTGAGCTACGGCAACGACCAGCGCGAGAACGAACTGTACGACCCAAATCACAACGATGTGGTCGAGGCCGACACGCTCAATTGGACCACCTCGATTCTGACGGCGGAAGGCAATCGGATCATGCTGGCGGCTTTCCTGGGCAATGCCGTCGCCGATGAAAACGGTGAAATCGACGTCTTTATTCATGACGTCCCGACCAGCAGCCAAAGCAGGCGCACATGGTATGACGGGGTCGCCGTGGGATCCGAACCCATCAAACAAAGCGGTCCTTACCTCGCCTTTGAGGTGGACGCGAATACGACAGTCTACGTCATCAACCATCCCTCCTCCGAGCCCGACTGGTTGACCTCCGATTTTTCCCCCACGACCATGACCGTGGAAACCACCGCGGGAACGTTCGACGTCTGGGAACAAGCGGTTAATGCCGGCGAGTTGATCGTTCTGCCCGGGAATGGGGGTGATTTCAACGACTTGAACTACTGGGTGGTCCTGGGTGAAATCCCGGAGCATGACTTCTTCTCCACCGATCCCGTTGTCTCATTGACGATGACCCAGAACACGCAGGTGACGGCCGTGTTCGAGCCGATCCCGCTGGCCGAGCTTCCCATCGCCTTACACGAGTGGGATTTTGAGGACGCCGCGACCGTGTTCGACCCATCGTTCACCTTGGGAGGCGGAATGCTGAGTCTGCAGCCCGGGCCGACGACAGAGGCGATTTCCAACACCGGGGGTGATTTCGAAACGCGACATCTGCGAGTGAACTATCCCCTGGGCTCCGAGCTCACGTTTTCCCTTCCCACCACCGGGTACGATGAGATCGTGCTCGAGTTTCTGACCCGGCGCTCCGGACAAGGCGCCGGCCTGCAAAAGCTGTCGTACACCCTCGATGGCCAAACCTGGAATGAATACGACACCTACACCGTTTTCGATTTGGCGCCCCAGTTCCGAAGGTTCGATTTCACTGAAACTTCCGGAGTGGCCGACAACCCGGATTTCGCGGTGCGCATCACCTTCGAGCAGGGAGAGGGCGGCACTTTAGGAAATAATCGCTTCGATGATGTGACCTTGTCCGGAGTCGGGCTTCCGGGCACCGTGCTGCCGCCGGTGGTCAATGAAGAAGCGATTCCAGAACGGATCGCGCTGACTGCCGCCGGGGATTCGACGATTCTCAACCTGGAGGATTGGTTTACCCATCCGAATGAAGCGACCTTGAATTTCCAGGCAACATCCACCGACCTGACGGTGCTTTCGCCTACCCTGGACGGTGCTTTCCTGACCCTGTCGGGCCTACGCGCCGGCGGAGTAACCGTAACGGTGCAGGCGGACGACGAAGTGAATCCGGCGGTAACGGCATCATTCAACATCCTGGTGTACCCGGAACCGTTTTCCCTGACAGAGGGTAATTTTTCCTTCAACTTCTGGTCTCCGGACGAACCCGCGGGAACCTATCCGGGACACATGCTGTTTCTGCAAAGCGATACCGACGATCCCGACCTGGAAACGGAACTCCTTTACGCCTATCACATACCCGAGGAAGACGCGGCTGAACCCGGGAATGTTGCCTTTCCCTACGCCGCGAGCAGCCGCACGCGAATCAACGGGCTCGGCGAAGCCGGTATCAGTTTCATCAATACCGGACGCGGCCGTGATGTCGGCTCGGCGTTGCTCGCGCTGGACACCACCGGCGTCAGCGATATCGACGTGTCCTGGGTGGCCGGTACCGTTACGCCCAACAGCCGGGTCTATGCGTTGCGCCTTCAGTACCGGGTTGGTTCCGACGCCGAATGGGACGATCTGCCGGCAATGGACCCGATCGAGTACGTGAGGAACGAGGTCGCGGGTCACGAGGTCGCTTTCGGTCCGGTGCGGCTCCCGTCCGAGCTGGAGGACCAACCGGACCTCCAACTGCAATGGCGTTACTACCATCAATCCGTAACCAGCGGCCCGCGGGCTGAGATTCGCCTGGACGATGTCCTCATCGCCAGCGGAGCGCATCCGCCCGAGTCCTTCAGCCTATGGCTGAGCCGGAAATACCCGGATTTGTCGCCGGAAGAGGCCGATCCTTACCAGGATCCGCACGGCGAGGGCCTTCCGCTTCTCCTGCGCTACGCACTCGACGCAAGCGACAACCCGACGGGAGAAGTTCAACTCCCGGCTTTCGAGACTGATGGCGAAACTGCCGCGCTACGCTTCCGGCGCGATCCGGCCAAGACGGATATCGCGTACATTGTGGAAGCCTCGGCGGATCTCGATGAGTGGAATGACGTTCTCTACGATTCACGCATCCACCTGGATGAAAACACCGACGGCGACTGGATGAGGATCGCCGATTCCGTCCCCTTCTCCGAATCCGCAGCGCGGCGCTTCCTGCGGTTGCGAATTGTGAAAGTTGATTAAGGGTTAGGCGGAATGGCGCTCAGTTAAGGCGGTCGGTTAAAGTAGCTTAGGCTTCCAGCCTGAGGCAACACGCTGGAAGCGTGTTCTACTTTTCGCTTAACCGAATGCCATTCGGGTTAGGCAGAGAATTCGGCCAGCGCGAGCGTCGTTGGATTTAATCCCTCAAGATCCTCGCGCCGCCGGGATAGGTCTGATTTAACCGGTACCGTGTCGGGCGTTATCGTTAACCAGAAAAGGACCGGGATCGTCTTTGCCACGCTGGCGTATATGCTGTGGGGCTTTCTGCCGTTGTACTGGAAAACGATCGAAGGTGTTCCCGCATGGGAAGTACTCGCCCATCGAATCGTTTGGTCCGCGGTGTTGCTGGGAGTGTTGCTCGGTTTTTTAAACGGTTACGGGCACTTTTTCCAGGAGTTTCGGTCTCTCGCGCGGGATTACCGCAAAGCGTTGGGAGTATTCGCGGCCGGCATCGCGGTTTCGGTCAATTGGGGAGTCTACATTTGGGCGGTCACCAACGAACACATCGTCGAGGCGAGCCTGGGGTATTATATCAATCCGCTGCTGAGCATCCTGCTCGGTATGATCTTTCTGCAGGAGCGTTTTTCCAGGGTTCAGTGGTTGGCCATCGCATTCGCCTGTTCCGGCGTCGCCTACATGGCCGTCAATTTCGGGTCGGTTCCCTGGATCGCCCTGAGCCTCGCTTTTTCGTTCGGTGCCTATGGTCTTTTCAAGAAAATCAGCCGTCTCGGCCCGGTGGTGGGTCTGACCCTGGAAACGCTCCTGGTTCTGCCCATCGCCGGCGTCTACCTGGCCTGGATTCACCAATCCGGCGCCGGCTCGTTTTCCGCGGACCGAACCGGCCTCCTCCTCATCGGGGGCGGACTGGCCACCATCCTTCCTCTGCTCCTTTTCGCTCTGGCCACCAAACGGATTCCCCTGTCCATGATCGGGTTTCTGCAGTACTGCGCCCCGACGATCAAACTCCTGATCGGGGTCTTCTGGTTCAAAGAGACCTTCACAACAACCCACGCCATCACCTTCGCTCTCATCTGGGCCGGCTTAATCCTTTACACCGCCACCCAGATCCGGGACGCGCGACGGCCAACCGCGTTACCCAATCCCGCGTAGCCCGGACGGGACGGTTAAGGCGATGAATTCAAAGCGCATCGCCAAATCGCATCTGCCATTCCCCTGGAGGGCCTGGCCGCCAGTGCGGGAGCGCCGACCTCCAGGGAGCAGAAACGCATTCCCAACTTCGATTCCGGCTCTCAAACTATCCCAGGGCGTTTGTCATCCCCGCGCAAACGCAGAGAGCCGTCACCTTAATGGCGACGGCTCTCTGAAAAAACCAACCGGCTTTACAACCTACCGGCGCAGCCGTCTGCGAAGTACGATGAGGGCAAAGACCCCCAAGCCTGCAAACAAGGCATACGTGCTCGGCTCGGGAACCACCGAGTAACCTACACCGTCGTACCATGTGCGATCATTGTTGGTGGTAGACGGACCGTCGTTAATAAAGACGCTGAACTCGGTGCCGGTGAACGTTCCGACATGGGCCTGGAACAAACGACGATTGCCTTCCGCTACCATAACGTCACCGGTAAACGGGTTTTCAGCCAGGGAAGAACTGAAGATCGTTGCATCCCCTCCATCGTAGAACTGCACCACCCCTTCAGTCGCAGGAGTGTAAAGCGGCCAATCGCCATCCCCCTCGGTCAACGACGCCCGAATCCTCCACCCATTATTGGGAACATCCGACCAGAAATACACGAATACGTCATACGTGTCCGCGTTCAGTCCGCTTACATTGGTCCGCAAAGGGTGGGCGTTGTCCCCAGTCTCTGCCACTTCGTTGCCGCCGTTCTCATAGATGGTCGTGTTATTGCCGAAGCCACGAACGAGCCATTCTCCTGCCGTAGCACTGGTAGCCGCATTCCACACGCTGCCGTCAATCATCGTCGTGTTCCCGCCAGCGCCATGGGTGGCGTCGACATAGGTGATGGGGAGGAATGTCTGGGCCGAGGCGGTATAAGCGAAAATCGTCAATGCCGCCAAACACCCACCCAAACCTGTTAGTTTGATTCTATTCATAGAATTTAAGCCTGATTTTTTGTTTTTATGGATACCTGAACCGTTTTTTTGATCTGCCGATGCAGATTGAGCTTTCGCAGAGGACCGATGTTTAACTGGGAGTTTGCTGATTCCAGCGGTTACCCAATGGGGCATCGAAATCTCTCCTAGTGAATTCGCAGTACCACTGATCGTTGGTATTCAAAACCAAAAGTCGACATATCAATCCGGCACATCGTTGCCAAAATCAAAAAGGTCCGGGCGATCATTGGCACTGCTCGCAACGCAGCAACGCCCGGGCCTCCTGACGGGGACCCGGGCGCCGAATGAAAGGAGCGGTCTAAACCTGATTTACTCCACCAACCTCACTTCCAACCGCAGGAAGCCGCGTGGCGCACCCTGCGAAACCTGACCCCGAACCCGGACCTCCTGTGTGTTCGCCGAATCACCCGGGCCGCGGAATATTTCCACCACGTGCGGGGTACCTTCGTTCCAGGCGTCTCCGTCAAGATCTTCCGCTACCTGTGGCACGTAAGCGATGTCGTCGATGTCGATCCGTTCCTGGTACACCAGGATGAGGATGTTATCTCCGTCGGGAACGATCCGGGGCAGATCCCCGGCAGCCGCGGGAACCCACGGCGACAGGCCCAGCGCGTATTTCAGCAGGTTCGGCACTCCGTCTCCGGCCGGATCCGCGTTGGGTCCGCTCACTTCCGGGTTATCGAGTTGTCCCTCGAAGTGTTCCTCACGCCATTCCTGGAAGTTGGTAAGATCTATGATGACCTCCTCGTAGGCCTCCATGGCCAGACTGAAGATATCCCAGATCGGCGCAAACTCGACCGTTCCACCATTGGCGTCGGGATGGCGTACCGCCACACCGAATTCGTTTCGGCCCACCATATCGCCGGTGACCATCGTCTGAACGGATTGGCTCACCCCATTGGCATCGGTCACCGTAAAGGTGAGCGTCCCTTCGTCGTCCTCCCAACTCCCCGTCGCTTCCAGGGTGTAGAGCGTTTCCAGCCCCGAACGGGCGTCCCCCAAGAGCACGAAGTAGTTACTGGTGCCGGCCGGCAGTCCTGCCGACCCGGGGCCGGCGGCGGAGGCGCCGCCAAGGGTCACCTGTTCGCCATCCGCGTACTCACGCGCCCAGAGGCGATGGAAGCCCGCGGCACTACTGACCCCCACAAAATGGTCGGTGCGGGTAAAGTTCTGCGTCAGCCAGTCAGGCTCCATACTCGAGGCACGAATATCCCAGGCGACATAAACGGTAACCCCTTCGTTACCGGATACCCCGCGGTCCTCCACGGTGAATTGGAGGTGGTTGTCGCTGTCGTCGTCAACTCCGGCACGTTCGGTGGAGATCCCATTCAGGGTTCCGTCAAGCGCCAGATTCTCCGGCATGCGCACCACTTGATTTCCGGTCGCGGTCACTTCGACGGCGTCGATGTACCATCCGTCCCCGACATCGTCGTCGACCTCGTCGGTATGCAACCCGAATTGAAGGACGACCCGGTTGCCCGCGGCAACGGAAAGGTCCAGTACGCGTTCGGTCCACGAGGAAATTCCGGTGTTGTACACCGCCAATTGCGCCAGCTGGTTCAGGCTGTCCGCTTCCAGCACCCTCACTGTGACGAAGTGAAAGAGCTCTTCGTTGATCTCAAGCTCGTCCACGTCCAGATACTCATGGAATCGAAGCGTCGCACCGCTGTTGTTACGCAGATCGATCTCGGGAGAACGCAGCCAGGCAATGGTGTTTTGAATCCCTCCGGTCGTGTAAACGCCATCGAGATTCGTCGCGGCCACGTTGTTGCCGCTAAACGCACTGCCGGGGCCGCTGGTCGGTACTCCGATTTCCCACTGATCGACCGCCGGGGCGTCGCTTCCCATCGTCCATCCCGCTCCTCCGGTTTCGAAGTCTTCCGAGAAGACGACACTTTCCATATCCTCCACGAAGACCGGGGTGCCTACCGAATAGACGGTTTCAAACGCCCCGTCGGAGACGCCGACCTCATTGTCGGTCCTGGTCGGCGCCAGGCCGGTCCAGGATTCCTGTGCGAGAACCTCGTCGTTGCTCATGTCGACAAACCGAATTACGGAATCCCCACCGCTCAAACGGGGAAGCCATTCCGCGCGAATCGCGTGACCGTTCCCGCCCAGCAAGTGAAACCCGATGGCATTGTCGCCCTCGTCCTGCAAGCGGGGAACGCGAACGGTCGAACTCAGGCGAAATCCGCTTTCGGGAAGAAAATTGCGCATCTCGGCGGTCATGGAAGCGGCATGGAGTTCATCATCAGGAAAACTGCTCGCTTGCCGGAAAAAGCTCCCGGTGCTCCAGTCGCCCGTCGGCAATGACAGGAAGCTACCCTCCGGATCTCCGGTGATGGCGTCCGGACCCTCGCTCAGGATCACCCAACGGTTATTCTCACCCGCTCCTCTCACGACCGCCGGCAACGATACTTGCTCACGGGCGCCGAAATCGCGTTGCCACAGGTCGAAATCTCCGGCGGTCGTCTCGACCTTGAGGCCGCTGTTGGTATAGCTATTCTGCATCCAGAGGGGGATATCCATGTTTTCGTCCATCGCCAGATAAACGGTGATGTCGCGATCCGTGACAAAGCCGATCCCCAATTCCAGATCGTCACTGACCGGTACCGTATCTTCCCAGACGAAGGGTCCAATAAGGTCGCCATGGACGTCGTTGCCCGACTGATCGAAAACGACGGTTCCCTCGGCTTCGTTCATGGGAAAGTGTTGCAGCAACGCTCCCGCGGGAATTTCTCCGTCGGCAAGCTGCTGCATGCCTTCGGCTCCGATATCCTCGTCGTAGAGGACCCAGTCCTTCATCCACCCCGTATGGCTGGTTTCCGACCCGTCGTTCCTGGCGCCGATCCAGAGGTGTGTGTCAGCGGTCAGTCCCCAGGGCTCCACCCCTTCGCCCAACGCGCCGACTTCAACACCGTCCACGTACATCCGGGCGGTTTCGGGGGTAATCACCACACCGATATGCACCCAGGCATTCGTGGATGGCGGAGGAGAAACGGTGATGTTGGGGCCTCCTCCCCACCAAACCAGCCTCAGCAGGTTTTCACCGGGCACGATCTCCACTTCCCCGCGGTTGGTGGCACCGGGCTCAAACCAACCGAATAACTTGTTTCTGCCGGCGAACGGCTCATCGAACCGGTTGACCCAGATCCCGAACGACAATGGATACTCGAGGTCATTGGTCGGTACGTTGGTTTCCACCCGGGTGATTTCCGGGCCGCCGAATCGCAAAACGACTTCCTGGTCCAGGTTCAGGGTCTTGAACGCGAGGTTGCCCGCCAGTTCGGCGGGAAGGGAGGTTACCGTATTGTCGTTGCCCGCGAACATCGTACCGCCCTCCGTGACGGGCTCGAGCTGAAACGGCTCCTCGGTCACCTGATCGATAATATCAATGAACCTCACCGAACCGAAATCCGCGACAAAGGGCAGGTCCATCTCCCGCGGCGCCGCCGGCGCGTATCCGATACCATCATACCACGTACGTTGCGCCTGGCCGGGCGCCGGACCATCATCAATAAACACATTGATCTCCGTACCGGAGACCGTCCCCACATACGCCTGGAACAGGCGGCGGTTGCCTTCCCCGATCATGATGCCCTGGCCATCATTGTCAGCGCTCGCGGCAAACGGGTCGTCTTCCAGGGAGGGACTGAAGACCGTCGCATCATCGCCGAAGTAAAACTGAGTAACTCCTTCGCTTCGGGCGATAAACAGCGGCCAATCGCCGTCGCCTTCGGCCAGCGCGGCCCGGATCCGCCATGCACTTGGGTCCGCCCAGAAGTACACGAACACATCATACCGACCTTCCGGAAGGCCGGTTACCGAGGTGACGATCGGATGGGCGTCGTTGGACTGAATGAAGGCGCCGCCGGCATTCTGATAAACGAGGCCGTTGTTGCCAAATCCGGGACGAGTTGTCCAAAAACCCTCCGCACTATCGCCTTCCAGCGGGTTCCATACGCTGCCGTCGAGCATCGTCGTGTTTCCATCCGGCCCATGGGTCGCGTCAACGTAGGTAATCGGTTCCTGGGCTGACAACGCGGAAGCAAACACCAGCAAAGCCGCCAACAGCAATCCTGCCAATGTGTGTGCAGTGAGGTCTTTCATATTTTTCCTTTGGTTCTTTGGTTTTTGGGTTCCAGTGGAATCAGGTTAGGAGTTTCTCTTAAAAAACCAATAAAAAACGCTCATGACTAACAAACGGATCAAGTCTTTCATCTGCCGTATAAAGGCCGCGTGAATAGTGTTTCGGGAGATACCGATGTAATGGGCCGGGGCCACCTTACCCAAGACAACCCCGGCATTTACTGTGAAACATCACCTTGATAGCTATTCCACCAACCTTACCTCCAACCGCAGGAAGCCGCGTTGCGCACCCTGCGAAACCTCTCCCCGAACCCGGACCTCCTGTGTGTTCGCCGAATCACCAGGGCCGCGGAATATCTCCACCACATGCGGCGCACCTTCGTTCCAGGCGCCGCCGCCAAGATCTTCCGACACCTGGGGCACGTACGCGATATCCTCGATATCGGTCCGCTCCTGGTAAATCAGGATGAGGATGTTGTTTCCGTCGGGAACGATCCGCGGCAGATCCCCGGAAGCGGCCGGAACCCACGGCGACAGGCCCAGGGCGTACTTCAAGAGATTGGGCACTCCGTCTCCGACGGGATTCGCGTTGGGTCCGCTCACTTCGAGGTTATCAAGTTGTCCCTCGAAATGTTCCTCACGCCATTCCTGGAAGTTGGTGAAATCGATGATGACCTCTTCGAACGGCTCCATGGCCAGACCGACTATCTCCCAGATCGGTGCGAATTCGGCGGTTTCACCGGACGGGTCCGGATGACGCACCGCCAAGCCGAATTCACTCCGTCCTTCAAAGTCGCCGGAAACGGTCGTCTGAACCGTTCGGCTGAACCCGTTGGCATCGGTAAGCGTAAATGACAGCGTCGCGTCCGCGCCATTCCAGGCTCCGGTTGCTTCCATGGTGTAGAACGTATCCAAACCCGTCCGGGCATCACCCAGCAATACAAAGTAATTGTTGGTGCCCGGGGGCAACCACGCCGCTCCGGGTCCGGCGGCGGAAGCGCCTCCGAGTGTTACCTCGGCTCCATTGGCGTATTCGCGAGCCCAGAGTCGATGAAAGACTGCGGGACCGCTGACCCCGACATAATGGTCCGTACGTTGAAAGTTTTGCGTCAGCCAATCGGGCTCCAATCCTGAGGCGCGCACGTCCCAGGCGACGTACACACTTACACCCTCGTTGCCGGATACGCCCCGATCTTCGACGGTGAACTGGAGATAATTGTCGCTGCTATCATCGACTCCGGCACTTGTGGTGGAAACTCCATTGAGGACTCCGTCGGAAGCCAATTCAACCGGCAAACTTTGGATCTGGATTCCGGTCGCCGTCACTTCGACGGCGTCGATATACCACCCGTCGCCTACATCGTCCTCGATCTCGTCAGTGTTCAATCCGAACTCGATAATGATCTGGTTGCCCGCCCCAACGGACAGGTCCAGAACCCGTTCGGTCCAGGAGAATATCTCGTCATTGTACATCGCCACTTCCCCCAGCACATTCAATGTGCCGGCTTCCAACACCGTCACGGTGGCGAAGTGAAAGATTTGAATTTCCCCATCCACCTCCAGT
Organism: Opitutia bacterium; assembly: GCA_050506795.1. GTDB lineage: Bacteria > Verrucomicrobiota > Verrucomicrobiia > Opitutales > T3Sed10-336 > SLOW01. Next base: position 9,822 of record JBJHCF010000017.1, on the reverse strand, counting down.
TCAAACTGGTCGACATCCAGGAATTCGTGAAAGCGCAGCGTGGCCGAACCGAACTCCCGGAGATCGATCTCGGGAGTACGAAGCCATGCAATCGTGTCAAAGACTCCCCCGGTTGTGTAAACACCATCCAGATTCGTCGCCGCCACATTGCTTCCGCTGAAGGCACTACCGGGGCCGCTGGTTGGCACACCGATCTCCCATTGATCAACCGCCGCGTTGTTGGCTCCGGTCGTCCAACCGGCTCCTCCGGTTTCGAAGTCCTCCGAGAATACCACGGTTGCCTCGTCCTCGGCGAAAACCGGGCTGCCCGCGGAAAATACGACTTCACTTGCGCCGGCGGAAACACCCACATCATTGTCGGTAGCGGTCGGCACCAGGCCGGTCCAGGATTCCTCCGCGAGAACGGCGCTGCTGCCCGGGTCGACAAACCGGATCACGGAACCTCCGCCGCTCATGCGGGGAAGCCACTCCGCTCGAACCGCGGCGTCACCCTCCTCGTCGCCCAATAGGAGAAACCCGACGGAGTTGGCACCCTCCTGCTGCAAACGGGGAACCCGCAGGGTCGAGGTCAGGCGAAATCCGCTCTCGGGATTAAAGCCGCCGACCTCGGCGGACAAGGAGGCCGTGTGCGGTTCCGCCTCCGGGTCACTTGTCGCTCCCCAGGAAAAGCTTCCGATGTTCCAGTCCGCATCGGGTGCGGCAATAAAGTTGTTCTCCAACCCATCTGTAATGGCATCCTGCCCTTCGCCGAGTACCACCCAGTAATTCGGGTCCGTCACCTCGCCGCCGTTCCCCGGAAGGACAATCAAATCGCGGGCGCTAACCGCGCGCTCCCAGACATCAAACGTCCCGGCGGTGGTTTCGACGGTCATGCCGGTCGCGGAGAAACTTGATGTCAGCCAGGCCGGCTCCGACGAAGGATGGTTGATCACATAAACGGTCGTATCCCGATCGACCTCAAACGCGAGGTAGGTACCGCTCCTGATAAACGGAGCGGAACCGACGGCAACCCCGTCGTACCAGGTGCGTTGGGCCTGATCGCCGGTTGGAACATCGTGTATGAAAACATCGATTTCCCCGTTCTCGTCGGCGACCGCGTTGCCGAGGAAGGCAACGTACATCGTACGGTTGCCTTCCAGCGTCAACACGCTGTCGGTCCACTCGAACGTGTTGGCGTCATACGCCGAACCGTGATTCGGATTGAACAACTCGTTCTCATAAAGGTCGTTGCCGTAACGCAAACCGGCCCGAATCGTCCAGAGGGAGGGATCCCGCCAAAACGTCGCCGTCACCGGGTAGACCTTACCGGGTTCGAGGTCGCGGATGGTGGTTTTTAACTCCGGTCGGCTATCCAGAACCCCTCCAAACGCCTGGAGAATCGTGCCATTATTGGCGAAAGCCCTGAGCCCCCAGCCATCGCCCCCCGGAGGCCCCGCCTCATAATCGGGTTGAAACTGTCCCGAACCATCGGCCAGAGTGGTATTCGCTCCCGGTATGGGATTGCCCTCGGCGTCCAAATCCGGAACCGCGTCTATATAAGTCCACTCGATCTCCGTAATCGGGGTCGCCGCTCCGTCGAAGAGCCAGCTCGCCTCGGAGTTCGCGGTTCTCAAGGCAACCTTGCCATCGAGCTCAGCCGGAAGCGAAGTGATGGCGATGTCCGCGTCGGTAAACGGAAGTTCCCCTGCCGCCGCCACTCCAACTTCGATCCGACCCGAGCCGATATCGTCCCGGACATTGACCAGCCGCACGGAGCCAAAACGGAAATCAAAGGGCATCTCACTGACCAATCTCAACGAGGCGCCGGTGGTATCGACCCAGCGTGCTCCCTCAATCGTTCCGTCATTTCCACTACCGGAGCTGTCACCCGCGATCGACGCGCCAAGACCCTCGTTCAGGTCCCACTGAATGATAGGCTCCCCATCGATCCGAAACTCAATCCGGTTGTGAATGCCCACGACCCGTTCGGCCTGCGACGACTGCCACCCGTAGGTCGTAAAAGTGAACTCCGGGGTCTCGACAGAGTGGTTCGCCGAATGGCGCAATGTCCAATTCTCTTCACCCGGGCCGCGGGTGTAAAATTGAGCGGATTCGCCGGAAGTGATGACATACCTCACCTGGGTCCACTCGTTGAGCGGAACACTGTATCCGTCGGCAGGCTGCAGGATGTTGTTGCCGGGACCCCATCGAATCCACGGTCTTCCCGTGGCGCCCTGGAAAATATTGAAGAAGTCTCCGTTACCAACGGCGCGCCACAACCCCGGATTATTCCCCTCCCAGGATCTGGGGAAAAGCCATACCGAAAACTCGAAGTCACTTCCCGCCGGAACCGTGATCCCGCCCGGGATCAAAATCTGATCTCCCGGATTGTTGAACTCCAACGCGGGTTCTATGCCGTTGTGCTGGGCGTCGAGAGGGGACTGTATCGCCAACAGCAATGATGACAGCACCAGAACGATGCTTGCCAACCGGAGGCTTGGACTAGGGTTTGTGAATTTCGTTCGTTTAGTCATATGTAGGCGCAAGTTGCAGTTCATTGAATCAGGTCTGGCAGCAGGGAGCCCCGGCTCCTCGCCAGGACAGCCGGACACTGTGTTCCATCAAAGAGGTGAATCGGTGGTTGGTTTTGGAAAATGCGACCTGTTTGAAACCAAATTCGAATTCCCGCCCCTATAACGCGGATGCCGAATCTTTGCATTCAAAGTCGCAAAAAATTGAGGATAATTCTTGAGTTATTCCGGTCTAAGACAGAACTGAAGCAAACACCCTCTAAAGAACGGCCTCAATGCATTTCCTATTCACATCGTTGCACCGAAAGGGTGTCGCGGTGTTTACGGTTCGAGCGAAGGGCCTATCAAGCCCGGCCAGGTACCTGCAGCAAGGTCTCTCCCGGATTCCAGCCGGCGTCCACGACGGATACATTGGGACAGTCGTGCAACCCGAAGGCATTATCGGCCAGCAGGTCGATGACCAGATTGATCCCTCGGACCGCCTGCAGCTCCCAGCTTTCGAGCACCCCGGAAACCTGTCCCCCTTGAGAGCAGGCCAGGCTGGCCACTCCGACTTCTTTCGGCACCTTGATCCCCTCGGATTCCAGCCACTCGAACGGCATGCCGTACCGGGTGTAGCAAAGAATGGCATCCGGCCGTTCCCGGTCGAGCCAGCGGAGAAAGGGTTCCTTAGTCCAGTTTGAAGCCAGATAAGCCGCCGGAGGGTTTTCGATGCCGAGTTCGCGTTGCTTTAAATAATAAGCCGCCTCCCAACGTTTTCCGGCCCGAACATTGGTCTCCTGGCGAAGAGCCAATCCGACGCGGCGGTACCCCAGCCGGTGACACTCGTCCATCGCCATAGCCAAACTGCCGAAGTGGTTGCTTCGCACCCGGTGCACCCTGGGGTCGAGCAAACTCAAACCCCAGGCCACCACCGCGACCCGATCCCAGTTCAATCCAAAAGTTTCCATCGGGCGGGGAAAAGGAGCCAGCAGAATTCCGCTGATACTCCGCGTGTGCAAAATCTGGTTCAGGCGGTCACTGGACATCCGGTCCAATGGCGCCCACAGTTCCTCCAGATTGAAACCTCGAACCCGGGCCTGCCGTCGAGCCGCCTCGAAGGCCGATTCGAGCAAAGGAAACTCCTTGATCGTGCCATCACGGGATGGAAAGGTCGTCAGCAGGGCCAGGGTTGCCTTGGCCTCCGGAGTCTTCCTTTGACGCCGGTTGCGCATCAGGATACTGATGTAAGGGTTCGGCCGGTAACCAAGGGATTGTACCGCCGCCCTCACTTTCTCCCTCGTCTTGGCGGTCACCCGCGGACTGTTGCTCAAAACCCGGGAGACCGTGGAGGGATGCACTCCGGCCCGATCGGCGACATCCTTCATTGTCGGCAGGATTTCCATACCTTTCAGAATGCCCGCTCCGGCCTCGAATCGTTCTCCGCTCTCACCACGAATTCAGGTTGGGGAATCGGTCACCGTTCACCTCCGTCCGGCCCGTTGCCAATGGACGATTCCAGCGAAGGCGACCAGGGCCAGCGCGACCATGATCCCGCCCCAACTGTAACGCTCGAAAAGCACATACAGGCTCGATGGCACGATAATCAAAAGGGCGATTCCCATAAGAAGGTTCCAGGCAAAGCGCTGTCGGCCCTGCGGCATATCCTTGCCGAGCAACCTTCGGTGATTCATCAGCGCGAAAAAGGAAATGTAGGCGAGCGGAATCAGGAGGAAAGCAAACACCGAAGTCGGCACTACCAACCACGGCTGTCCCGCCCAGAAAAACGCCCCAAACAAACCGGTCACTGGAAACAGAGACCCAATTCGGAACCATACCCCCTCATGCGGTTTTTTGAGAAACTCACAGAAGCCGATTCCCGAGATAACCATCAGCATCACGATACTCGAAAAAGTCATGCCCAACACACCGAGTCCGAAAACGATCTGCGCGAACACCCAACCAAGAAGCGGCTCCAGCGCGTTGGCCAAGTCGAAGTTGTTCCGGCGAACCATGGAAGCGGCCAGGTAACGGTCGTATTTCGTAGTCTGGGCGATCAGATCGGCGGTGCGCTCCGCATGCGCCTCAGGGCCAAGGCCCGCGAACTCCTCGCGAATCGCATCCGCTTCGCCGGCATCCAGGGCGAGAAGGGCCAGTTCGGACAACAGTGCTTCGTACCGCGCCCGTTGCTGGGACGACGGCTGACGAATTTCGGGAGGAACCGTCAACTCGGTCGCACCGATTTCCCGCCGCACTTCCGCCATCTCTTCCGCGTCCATGAGACCGTGCTGCGGAACGCCATGAAACTGACTGGCGGCCGCGATCACGACGCAGGAAGTCGCGATCAGAAACGGGATCAGCATCCCGGTGGCGAGGTCGAACTTGACGAACCCGCGAAACTCGCGGGTCCAGCGTCGCCGCAAAAGGGAATACCCGAAAATGAAAGTCATGTTGATCCCGACCGCGGTGGCTGCCGTGGTCACAATCACCCCGCGCTGGTCGCCGACGATAATTTCCCTCCAGTACCCGGCGATTTCAGGCGAGAGGTACACCAGTAGATCCTCAAAACCCTCTGCGGGCCGGGTCAGCATTCCCGGGTTGGGGATGAACCCCCGCAGAATCTCTCCCCAGTTCAATGCGCCCGGCTCGAACGACAGGCGAACCACCACCCCGATGAATGCCAGCACGATGAATGCGACCATCAGCTTCAACACAAACTCGAAGAGCTTTACCCCGAGACCCGGCTTTCCGTAACTCCAGGTGACCCAGAGCGCGAGGGCGAAGATCGCTGTAACCAGAATGAGCGTGCTGTAAAAGGGCGGCAAAGGGCCTTCCGCTCCGAAAACTCCGGGCAACAGGTTTTGCTGAAACACCCCCACCGCCAGGGCGTACTGAGGCATCACCCAAACCATGTTGGCGACGAACGCTGCCAGCGCCCAACCCCAGCCAAAGACGGGATTGACCTCGGAATTGATCGCCTCGAACGGACGCCGCCCGGTGGAAAGGGTGACATAGGCGATGGCCGAGAGCATGATAATGCCCAGCAGCATGGCCAGCGGCTGCACCCACAACATTCCGGGACCGGCGAGAACCCCCAGGTAAAGACTCCCGGCCAGCGACCCCCCGCCCAGCGTGATGGCGCTCTGTAGATAACCCGGACCGGACAGGGAGACGTAGGTCCTGAGTTTGGTCAAACCGCCCGCTTTGTTGGCGGCGTCCAAGCGGATGCGATCAGTGTCCTCGACTGCTGGCGCAGCCGGTTTCAGGGGATCCGATTCATTCATAGTCTAGGCATCTCCAACCGATTCAGGCTCCGATCGCCGCCACTCCGCCGGCGCCGGGGCACATCCGTTCGACAAGCCTATCTCCACCGCTTCTTCGCATCAGGTCAATCACCTTGTCCTCATCCACCTCGATCCCCAATCCAAAACCGGTGGGCGGACGGACCATTCCGTCTTCGATTACGAGGTCTTTGATCAATACACTTTCACATAAAAATTGAGGCGCCCCGTTTAAGGCCGCCGGTTTTTTCAGGCCGTAGGCGGAGTAGAGCCCTACCGAAGCGGCAAAAGAGATGTCGGGGTCGGTCAGTCCACTCCCCAGCCACATCATGTCCCGCTCACGACAGATCTCGATCTGACGGCTGCACGACCAGAGGCCGCCGGTGCGCGCCGGTTTCATGGCCACACCGTCGATCATGCCGAGATCCGCAAACTCCCCCACCTCGACCGGACTGACCAAACCCTCGTCCATGAGGATCGGTAGGGCCCCCTGTCTTATCAGTTTCCGATAACCTTCAATCCGATTCGGAGGAAGTGGCGCCTCCAACACGTCCACTCCCTCATCGGCCAGAATCGGCGCCGCCCGCAGGGCAGCTTCGACCCCATAACCGGTGTTGGCATCAGCCCAAAGGAACGATTCGGGCGCAGCCGCACGCACCCGGCGAGCCAGTTCCCGGTCAAACTCCGGGTCTGGCCCGACCTTGATATTGAAGTTCCGGAATCCGGCTTGTCGCCCCTCCTCCAGCAACCCGTCGATCTGATCCAAGTCGACCACGTTCACCGTCCAGCTAAGCTCCACAGGCTCCCCGGCCGGCATCTCCCACATCTGCGCCAGGGATTTCCCGGTGATCTTACCGGCCAGGTCGTGCAGAGCAATGTCGATGCCGCTGCGAGTGATCGGGTTTCCGGTGGAGAAACCGTTGGCCACCGCCTCGCTCATCCGGGCATGAGCGCCTTCGATATCCGTGGGGTCGTGCCCGACAAGCGCCGGCCCATAGTAATCGCTAAGCAATACCAGCGCCGTCTCGAAAGTCTCATAACTCCACTTGGCGATCGGAACCGATTGTCCCCAGCCCACCGTGCCGTCGTCGGCTGTGACCTTGACGATAATTGCAGGCCGGCCCGCGTTCCCGCTGGCGTCGCTGAAAAACTTGAAAAAGGACGTCATTCGATAACGAACCGGAAAAAGCTGGATCTGTGCGATTTTCATAAACGTTGAAGAGACTGAGAACCGGCGGCGGCATCTGGGTCCGGATTATCCGGCGCATTTCCTGCAGGTGGCGCAGCTTCGCAATTCATTCAGTGCGTCATGGATTAAATTGTCGTTTCCAGGCGCCGTTTTACCCGTCAAATGGACCGTCCGGACAAGATTACCTCCCGCCCTGGTCCGAATTCTTATCCGCAAACTCGGCGAAGCGCTCGGCCACCTTCGCCTCCTCGGGCGTGCCCCTAAACACATACAGCCGATACCGCAGATCCAGCGCCTCATCGGGTTCGATGGTGTGGCTCGTTTCACCCGGCCACGCCGCGCCGAGAAAGCCGTAGTAGCGAAGCGTCCAACTGCGGACCGGATAACCCGGGTTCCCGGGATGCTGAAAAATTGCCACCCCGGAGCGTGGACGATCCCGACCGGCCCGGCTGCTGTGCGCGGCCCAGGGACTGGCTGGGTCCAACGCGTTGGCGTCGCCCTCTAAAACGCCGTTCGCGGTGGTGATGACCACCTCCGGCCGCCCGCCGTCCATCCGCACATTCAGTCCTCCGTACCCGGCGCCCACCTGCCCCCGGAGTACGATCGGTTCATCGCTCAGATTCAAAAACGTGCCGTGGATATCGATCATACGTCCGGTCTCATCCGAGGGATGGACCCGGAATCGCACCCGTTCTTCAACCGCCGGGTCGTCACTTCCCTCAGGTCGCCAGAAATTCACCACCTTCAGCCCGGCGGGTTCCCCTTCCACCAGAAGTTCGCCCCATTCGTGAAACCTTGGCCGCAACCCGCGGAGATGCCAAACGTCCACACTGTTTCCCAGAACAGTCATTTGCGGCCAGCCGAAAAATACGCCGCGGTGGTGCGGATGGTCCGAGGGAAAGTCGTCGGTGAGGACATCACCGTCGGGCCCGTACAACGGATGCACATATCCGCTGCGGGCGACACCCCCGTTCGGAGGCTGAATTTCACCATGGTTAAACGCGAAAACGGGCGCCCCGTTCTCCAGCAAAACCACCTTGTTCTCCGTTTTCTGCAGGGAAAACTCAGCGGTAGCGGACTGTAGCCCACCCACATGAACCATCAGGACCGCCGCAAACACTCCCGTCCACGCCACACTTCGCAAACCAGTTCCAGGACACATGCCCCAACCCCAAGGAGAACGCCGTGCGGCTTCAATCAAATTCGGATGCACATCGTTGGATTTCCCGGCACTGCGGAATTCGCGGCACATCGTTGCATCAAGGCGCTCTCACAAAAGGATTGCTTGTCCTAATCGGGAAAATTCGACAGACTTTTTAGCATTCTGTTAATTTTTTTTAACGCCCTACCTGAACAACTATGCCAAGAAGAATACCAACCACCCGATTCAACCTCAACCGCCGACAGTTTCTTCATTCGATGCTTCTTGCCGGAACCGCCTCCCTCATAGTGCCTTCCAGAATATTCGGAGCTTCCGGCGCGAACGAACGGATCAACATCGGCGCCATCGGTTGCGGACGCCAGGCGGGTGGGAACATCAACAACACGCTCGCGAACGCGGGTCGCTTCAACGCGCGGTTTGTGGCGGTGTGCGATGTCGACCGCAACCGTATGCGGAATCGGGCGGCCATGATCAACCGGCGCCAGGAAGGTTCCGACCCGGTCGGCGAATACTCCGACTACCGGGAGTTGCTGGAGCGCCCGGACATCGACGCGGTGTTGATCTCCACGCCGGACCACACCCACGGTATTATCGCGCTGGACGCCGTGCGCGCCGGCAAAGACATCTACATTGAGAAACCGCTGACCTACGGCGTAAACGAAGGGCGCGCCCTGGTCGAAGCCGTTCGCGGAAACGGATGTGTGCTTCAGGTCGGCTCCCAGCAACGGTCGAGCGTTCATTTTCGACGGGTTTGCGAGGCGGTTCGCGCCGGCCGTCTCGGTGAGGTGAACTTCATCCACGTCAGACTCCCGGTGGATCAGGGAACAGGAAACGCCGCCCCGATGGACGTTCCCGAACACTTCGACTACGAAGGCTGGCTCCGCCCCTACACCGATATTCCGTACACCGAGGACCGGGTCCATCCCATCAACGGTTTCGGACGGCCGGGATTCCTGCAGGTTTCAGCGCATTGCCTGGGGATGATCACCGGCTGGGGCACCCACATGGTCGACAGCGCGATCTGGGGCATGGGCCTGGACGAACGCAGCCCGTTCACCGTCAAGGGTGAAGCCGAATTCCCCGACCGGGGAATTTTCGACGTGCACACCACCCTGGTGGCCGACGTCACCTTCCCCAGTGGTCTGGTCATGCGGATCGAATCCACCGAGGAACACCCTCCCAGCGTGCGGTTCGAAGGCGACGAGGCATGGGCGCACGCCCAGCGCGGTTTCTTCGATGCCTCCGACCGGGCCCTGCTGGCCGAACCGGACGACTCCGACCGGCTCCTGGAAGTCAGCACCGACCACACCGCCAATTGGCTGGAATGTATCCGCTCCCGGAAAACCCCGGTGGCCCCGGTGGAACAGGGTCATTTCACCAACACCCTCTGCGCCGCAGCCCACGCCGCCTGCCGGGTCGCTCCCGGAAGAGAGCTCACCTGGAACGCCACCAGCGAGGAATTCGAAGACGCCCCGGAAGCGAACCAGATGCTGAACCTCTAGAAACCTCCGGCTGGAAAGCTTGGCGCTACACCAGGATTCTCAAGTAGCGCCAGGCTTCAGCCGGCGTTTTGCGTGGCGTAAGGACGACGGTTCCCGCGAAAGAAGACACTCCGGCTAATAGCACGGAGCTACGGGGTGCCCGGGAACCTGTAGCGCCAGGCTTCAGCCGGCGTTTTGTGTGGCGTAAGGACGACGGTTC
>JBJHCF010000016.1:77303-91926 GCA_050506795.1 Opitutia bacterium | reverse complement strand
CCGGGTGTGCAATCATGACCCATTCCGGGAATGCGAGTTTCAGATGCGTCACATGCTTCTCCAATCGCATTAGGCATAATATCAATCACTTACGAGTTTTGAAACTGAACTTAACTGGACAGCAGTGGTGGCGGGATACTCGTGCAGCGCTCATTTTCTGGAATAAGGCGAACAAGAAGTTTTCTAAGCTACAGGGCGATTTGGCTGGCTTTATTGAGGCTCATCCCGGTTTTGTTCGGTGGGAAAAGTCCGGGCATTCTCACGAATGGCGGGCAACGATCCGATCGGACGCCGATGAGGGGCGAAATATAACCGTCCACGTTTTCTTGGTGGATCTCAGTATAGGGGCGGAGGATCAGGTGTAATGGAAGATGTTGGAAATGGTTTGGCTTTCCGAGCGGAGGATGCGTGCCGCAGTATGCGGTCGAGACTTCCGTTTAATGTAGCTCACGCTTCCAGCGTGAGTTGTCGAAATAGACACACGCAGGATGCGTGTTCTACTTTGATACTGTCCGACAACGCAAAAGCAATTCTTCTCCTGACGGCGCCTCTGATTGTAAAGAAGGGCGACCGATCAGAGGCCGCTTTATTGAAACCGAAGGAGTATAACCAGCTTGCGCGGCTGCTGCGGGACGCGGGATTGGGGCCGGCGGACTTTCTGGGGGACTCCGCGTCGGATTTGCTGCAACGGTGGAAAAGTCATTTTGATCCGAAGCGCCTGGAAACGCTCCTTTCCCGAGGTTTCCAGTTGAGTCAGGCCGTAAACGCGTGGCAGTCGCGTTCGATATGGGTGGTCAGCCGGGCGGATCCCGCCTACCCGAAGGGGATCAAGTCCAAGCTGAGAGAAAACGCCCCGCCCATCCTGTACGGATGCGGTGAACCTTCGATTGCCGAAAACGGAGGTCTCGCGGTGGTCGGTTCGCGAAAAGCGAGCGATGCGCTACTCGAGGCGACCCGTGAGGTCGGGCGAATGGCGGCGGAGGCCGGCGTAACGATTGTTTCGGGTGGAGCGCGCGGGATTGACAGCGCCGCGATGGAAGGGGCACTTGAAGCCGGGGGAGCGGCGGTCGGGGTGTTGGCTGACAGTCTGGCGCGGGCGGCGGTGGCGGCCTGGAGCCGGGAGGCGATTCGAGACCGAAAGCTCCTCCTGCTGTCTCCGTTCGATCCGGCGGCGGGCTTTAACGTGGGGAACGCGATGCAGCGAAACAAATACATCTACGCTTTGGCTCAGGCGGGATTGGTCATGTGTGTCGAACATAAGAAGGGCGGTACGTGGGCCGGGGCGGATGAGCAATTGCGCCGGTTGCGTTTTTGTCCCGTGTACGTGCGGGGGGAGGATCCCATGCCGGAGGGGAATCGGAAGTTGATCGAAGTGGGAGCGCGCGTTTGGCCGGCGGATCTTTCATCCGAGAAGCTGAAGGATTGTCTCGAAGCGGAGGCCGAAACTCAACGGATGAGCGAGCCCGTACCGTATCAGGTGAGCTTGTTTACGGATATGCGGGTGACGGAGGCCACTCTGGAGCCGTCCGAAGGAATTCCCGAGGTTGACACGTCGGGTGCTGGGAAGACGGCGGCGGAGAAAGTCGACGCCGGTTCGGTTGGGTTGGAGGATGCCATTTTCCGGGCTGTTGGGCTTGTGTTGTTGAAGGCGTTGTCTGTTCCCCGTTCGTTGAAGGAGCTATCGGAAGAATCCGGGGTTTCAGGCATTGTGCTCAAGCGTTGGCTCGATCGGCTTTGCGAGGACGGATTGGTCGAGAAAACGAGGAAACCTCAAAAGTACGTGGCGCGAAAATGATGGCTCGTTCGAAAACTGCGGATCGGCCGGTGGGCGATAAAGTAGCTCACGCTTCCAGCGTGAGTTCCGTAGGGAGTGTACGCACGCAGGATGCGTGCGCTACTTCGGGCGCGAGTTCTGGGGGGAGGGGTCGCACGCTGGAAGCGTGCACTACTTTTTTTGATCCGCGAGCTCCTATCGATGTTTCGAGGCGTCGTCTTCCTCACTGGTATCAGGATGGGGCGACTTACTTCGTTACGTTTCGGCTCGGGGATTCGATTCCGCGGGAGAAGTTGCGGGTATGGATGGCGGAGCGGGAGGAGTGGTTGAAGCGAAATCCGGAACCGCGTACCGACGAGCAATGGGCGGAGTATGCCGAACGTTTTCCCGACCGCCTTCATGAGTGGCTCGATGCCGGCATGGGATCGTGTCTTATCGGGGAGCCTGAAAACGGGAGGGTCGTGGCGGATGCGCTCGGGTTCTTTTCGGGAAAACGGTATCATCTCGGCGAATGGGTGGTCATGCCGAATCACGTGCACGTGATTTTCCAGGCGATTGAACCGTACAAGCCCAAAGCCATTTTGCACTCCTGGAAGTCCTACACTTCCAATGAAATCAACAAACGCGAAGGACGTTCCGGCGAGCTTTGGCAACGGGAATCGTACGATCACCTCGTCCGTTCGCCCGGCGAGCTGTTTCACCTGTCGCGATATATTCTCGACAACCCGAAAAAGGCGGGCCTTCCCGTGATTGTGCCGTAGGCGTGATGGAGATCGTTATGAGGAATCTTGAAAGAAGGATGGTTTCAGAAGTAGTTCACGCTTCCAGCGTGAGTCTTGTATGGAATGGAGGCATACGCACGCTGGAAGCGTGCACTACTCCGGGCGTGAGGTCTGTATGGAATAGTGGCACGCAAGATGCGTGCGCTACTTCGGGCGTGAGTTCGGCGGGGGATGGAGGCACGCTATGAAGACTCCCTCGTTCAAGGAAGACAACATCTCGCAGGTTCCGGCGTTGGAGCTGTTGCAGAAGCTGGGGTACACTTACTTGAGTCCGGAGGAGGCTCTCAATGCCCGTGGGGGTCGATTGGCGGGGGTGTTGCTGGAGGGGGTGTTGGCGGAGCGGCTTCGGACGATCAACACCATCCGCTACAAAGGCGGAACCTATCCTTTCAGCGAGGGAAACATTTTGGCGGCGGTGCAGGCGTTGAAGGACGTGGCGGATGACGGCCTGATTCCGACCAATGAAAAGGTCTATGATTTGTTGACTCTCGGGAAGGCGCTGCCGCAATCGATCGACTGGCGGCATCCGGAGAGGAACGCGTTTCACGTTACGGAGGAGTTTGTCGTCGAACGGAGCGGGAGTCACGAGACGCGGCGTCCGGACCTGGTGTTGTTTGTCAACGGCATTCCCCTGGCGGTGATCGAGTGCAAGCGTCCGGACGCGAAGGATCCGATCGGCCAGGCGGTCAGCCAGCACGTTCGCAACCAGCAGCGGGACCAGATTCCGCGTTTGTTCCATTACGCCCAGATACTCCTCGCCGTTGCCAAGAACGCGGCGAAGTATGCCACGGTGGGCACACCGGCGAAGTTTTGGGCGGTCTGGAAGGAGGATTTCTCGGAAGAGGGTGAAAGCCACCTCAAGGAACTGGTCAGCCTGCCGCTCACCGAGGAGCAGATCGACCGGTTGTTCGCTCACCGCGATCTGATATTGAAGGAGGAGCGGGCGGCCTACGGACGGCTGGAACGGCAGGTTACGGAGCAGGACCGGACGTTGTACGCGTTGTGCCGTCCGGAACGGCTGCTGGAGCTGACGTTCCGGTTCATTCTCTTCGACGCGGGCGAAAAGAAAATTGCCCGCTACCAGCAGTATTTTTGCGTGACCCGGATCATGGATCGCATCCGTCGGACACAGAGCGACGGCACGCGGCTCGGCGGCGTGGTCTGGCACACCCAGGGGAGCGGAAAGAGTCTGACCATGGTGATGCTGGCCGAGGCGATCGCCCTGGAGGGCGGCATCGACAATTATAAAATCATCCTGGTGACCGACCGGGTGGACCTGGACGACCAGATCTACAAGACCTTCCATCACTGCGGCACGCTCCCGGTGCAGGCGAAAACGGGCCGGCATCTGGCGACCCTCCTGCAGGACGGAAAGGCGCGGATCATCACTTCGGTGATCGACAAATTCGAGCTGGCGGTGGGCAAAACCGGGGTGCGCGACGACAATCCGGACATCTTCGTCCTCGTCGATGAAAGCCACCGGGGCCAGTACGGCGAGTTGCACGCGAAGATGAAGAAGGCGCTGCCGAACGCGTGCTTTATCGGCTTCACCGGCACCCCGGTGTTGAAAAAGGAAAAGAACACCATCGAACGCTTCGGCGGCCTGATCGACACCTACACGATCGAACAGGCGGTCAAGGACAAGGCCGTCGTCCCGCTCCTCTACGAAGGGCGTCACGTGGACCAGCGGGTGGATACGGAGTCGATCGATGCCTGGTTCGAGCGCATCACGGAGACGCTTTCGAAGGAGCAGAAGGCCGACCTGAAGAAGAAGTTCGCGTCCACCGACCAGTTGAACAAGGCCAAGCAGAAGGTCATGCGGATCGCTTGGGACGTAGGGGAACACTTTCGCGACAACTGGCAGGGAACCCCCTACAAGGCCCAGCTCGTCGCCCAGGACAAGGCGACCGCCCTGCTTTACAAGCATTTCTTCGACGAGTTCGGTTTGGTGAAAAGCGAGGTGCTGATTTCCGGTCCGGATGAACGGGAGGGGGAGGAGGACGTTCACGAGGAATCGCAGGACGAGGTCAAGGCGTTCTGGAGAAAGATGATCGCGCGGTACGGGAGCGAAAGGGAATACAACCGTCAATTGATCAGCGGTTTCAAACACGGCGAGGAGCCGGAGATCATCATCGTGGTGGACAAACTCCTGACCGGGTTCGACGCGCCCCGCAACACGGTTCTCTACCTCACTCGAAAATTGACGGGCCACACGCTGCTCCAGGCCATTGCCCGGGTGAACCGGCTGTGCGACGGGAAGGATTTCGGTTATATCATCGACTACCGGGGCGTCCTGCAGAACCTCGACGAGGCGCTGGACATCTACGGCCGGCTTTCGGAGTTCGACCAGGACGGACTCGACGACCTGTGTACTGCCCTGAACGACGTTTCCACCGAGGTCCGTAAACTGCCCCAGAGGCATTCGGATCTCTGGGAGGTCTTTAAGACCGTCCGGAACAAGGGCGACGAGGAGGCTTACGAACGCCTGTTGGCCGACGAGGTCTTGCGGGAGAAGTTCTACGAACGCCTCAGCGCCTACTCCCGGACGCTCGGCATCGCGTTGTCTGCAAGCTCGTTTCTCGAAAACACGCCGGAAAAGAAACTGGAGAAGTACAAAGAGGATCTCCGGTTCTTCATGCAACTGCGGACGTCGGTGCGCAAGCGTTACGCCGAGGTGGTCGATTTCCGGGAGTACGAGGCGCGGATTCAGAAGCTGGTCGATCAACACGTGGGGACCGGGGAGATCGAGACGATCACGAATCTCGTGAACATCTTCGACGCCGACGCGTTTGCCAAAGAGGTCGAAAAGCTGGAAGGCACCGCCTCCAAGGCCGACACCATCGCCCACCGCACCAAGCGGACGATTCACGATCGCATGCAGGAGGACCCGGCCTTTTACCGCCGGTTCTCGGAGATGCTGGAAGACGCCATCCGCGCCTTTCGCGAACAGCGGCTCTCCGACGCGGAGTACCTGCGCAAAGTCACCGAAATCGCGGAGAAGGTGCGCAATCGGACCGGCGACGACATCCCTCCCGATTTGGTCGGGCACGATGTGGCCAAGGCGTTTTTTGGCATCCTGCAGGAAGTCTTCGCCGATTACGGCGACGACGAGTTCGACCCGCGTCCGGTCAGCACGGAGGCCAGTCTGGCGATCGATGAGATCATCCGGCAAAACCGTATCGTCAACTGGACCGACAACACCGACGTGCAGAACCGGATGATGGGCGCCATCGAAGACTATCTGTTCGAGTTGAAGGAAGAACGGGATGTGGCGCTCACCTTCGAAGAAATCGACGCCATCCTGGAAAAAGTCCTCGAAATCGCGAGAAGCCGTTATGGGTGAATTTATCGTAGTAGCGCACGCTTCGACTCGGCCGAGCTCGTCGCGGGCCAGCGTGCATCCGCCGTATTCGCACGCTGGAAGCGTGCACGCGAGATTGATTTCGCACGCTGGAAGCGTGCACTACTTTGGGCTGCGCCTCATTCCCATCCATGACTAACGAATTTCGTACAACGGTACATCTCGCCTACGGCGGCGAGACGATTCCCGTGGCGGTGTCCTTTGGCGACCGCAAGCGACTGAGCCTCTCTGTGCATCCCGACCGTTCCGTGACGGCTATCGCCCCGGCCGGGCGGTCGGTCGATGAAGTCATCGCGCATCTGCACAGGCGGCGCAAGTGGATCATCCGGCAACGCCGACATTTTGAGCAATACCTTCCGGCGCCCGAACCCCGGCGCTATGTTTCGGGAGAGACCCATCTCTACCTCGGGCGCCAATATCGGCTCCGGGTGCAAAAGGCGGAGCGGACGGAAGTGAAGCTCTCCGGCGGTTATTTCCAGGTTGGCACACCCGCGCCGGATAACCCGCGCAAGGTCGCTACGGCCCTCAACGGATGGTATCGTTCGCGGGCCGAACGTGTATTTCGCGAACAAATTGAACGATTATTGGAAACCGCCCCGTCGCTGAGACCGAGAACCCTCCGCTTCCAGATCCGGACCATGAAGCGGGCCTGGGGCACCTGCTCTCCGCTGGGAACGATTTCTCTCAATCTCGAATTAATCAAAGCGCCCCGGCATTGCATTGATTACGTCATCGTTCACGAACTCTGCCACCTCAAGATCCACAACCACAGCCCCGCCTTCTATCGCCTGCTCAGTCGCCACATGCCCGACTGGAAGGAAAGAAAAGCCCGGTTGGCCGAGGTCCCTGGAGATCAACCAATTGTGAGGGTGCCGTAAGGAAATAATAACAACGTGTTGAGTGCAACGGCACTCAGTTGAGGGATTGGCTGGAAGTAGTGCACGCATCTTGCGTGCGACCGAAAACCGCACACACGCAAGATGCGTGCGCTACTTCTATTTCGGAATTCCGATTCGCGTATGCGGAGCCGGATAGGCCGCCTCACATCGCGGTGATGAAAATCAGGATCGAGACGAGGTGACAGGCGCTTCCGGCGAGGACGAAGCCGTGCCAGATCAAATGATTGCCGGGCAGGTTTCTCCATCCGTAAAAGGCGGTCCCCGCAGTGTAGGCGAGGCCGCCGGTGGCCAGCCACCAGAAGGCGGAGGCCGGGAGGTTTTGCCAAAGCGGGACGATGGCTATGATCGCGAGCCAGCTCATGCCGAGATAGAATACTGTGGAAAGGATACCGCCCCGCACCGGCCAGATGATGGCCTTGGCAACACCGGCGAGCGCGAAGCCCCAGATCAGACCGAAAATCGTCCAGCCCAACGGTCCCGCAAGCGGACCCATGGCAAACGGCGAGTAGGTGCCGGCAATCAGCAGGTAGATGCAGGCGTGGTCGCAGGCTCGAAAGAATCGCTTAACGCTGGGGTTCCGGGCCGCGTGATAACAGGTGGACGCGCCGTAGAGCAGAATCACGCTGACGCCGTACAGGGCGCATCCCACCACCAGCGCCGCTCCTCCGAAGCGGGCGGCCTGGGTTACCGTCAGTACCAATGCCGCCACGCCAAGCAAGATTCCGGGCGCGTGCGAGTACGCGTGCCACCGATCCATCTGCCGGGTGTAGGCGGGAGCATTCATCGCGCTGGCGTCAAGCGAGCGCCGATCCGCAATTTCCCGTTCACGTTCGTTCTCAGGCCGCCCCGCGCTCATCACACCAGGATACCCCGTAGCGTCCTTACCGGTCAAGGGGGGGGCCGCCGCGGGTCTTTGCGATTGCCAGAGGCATTCCGGGGTTTAGGTTGTTGGAATTGTGGGCTTCCGGCAATTAGCGGAAAATCTTTGGGTCCGGGATTTCGTGTTCCGGATGATGGGGATGTCGCTGGGCAGGCGGACGACGGTGATGCGTTTGGACGACGGACGGCTGGTGATCCATTCGACGGCGCCGTTCTCCGAGGGCGACGTGGCTGAGGTTCGTTCCCTGGGAGAACCGGCGTTCCTGGTCGAAGCGACGTTGTTCCATGACACGTTCGCCGCGGAAGGACGACGGGCCTTTCCGGAGATTCTCTACTTTGCACCCGATACGTCGCGGCCCTGGGCCGAGGGCGGACGGAATTTCAGCGACTGGGCCGTCGACGTGGCCCGGGAGGTCGAAATCCGGGAAATCGAGGGCATGCCGTCGGCCAAGGAGCATCTTTTCTATCACAGGGCCAGTGGGACTCTCGTCCTCTGCGACCTGCTTTTCAACATTGGTCCGGGGGCGGATTTTTGGACACGTTTTATGATGGGCTGGGTGAACCGGGCTTACGGGCGACCTTCGGTCAGCCGCCTCTATCGAAGCATGATCCGCGACCGGGACGCGTTCCGACGTTCAATGGGGGCGGTTCTCGAACAGTGGGATTTCCAGCGTGTGGTGGTCGGGCATGGAACCATTATCGAAACGGAAGGTAAAGCGGTCCTGAAGGACGCTCTACGGCACGCGGGATTGTCGAGTGACTGATGCGTGATTATTTCAGATGCCTCGCTGTTTGGTGTGGCTTTCATGGGCCGGCTGAAGCACGGCACTACTCGATAATGGTCCTTTCGCGTAGGTCCGTGCTTCAGCCGGACAATTCCGGGGGCGCAACTTCCAGGAAGTCACTGCTTTGGAGCCTACCGCGAATTGCGAAGATCCATTTTTCAAGCCTTCAGGTCGTTCAGCCATGATCCATTTGCGTCCAGCGATTTCTGGTGATGCCCCTTTGCTCCGTCGATGGGACAAAGCGCCGCACGTGCGCGCCGCCAAAGGAGACGAGGATTGGGCCTGGGAGACCGAATTGGCCGACAAGGCGTCCTGGAAGGAGCCGTTTATCGCCGAACTCGACGGCCGTCCGATCGGGTTCTTGGAAATCATCGATCCATCCGGTGACGAG
This sequence comes from Opitutia bacterium, assembly GCA_050506795.1. Lineage (GTDB taxonomy): Bacteria > Verrucomicrobiota > Verrucomicrobiia > Opitutales > T3Sed10-336 > SLOW01. Next base: position 83,055 of record JBJHCF010000016.1, on the reverse strand, counting down.
GAAAAGTATTGGGGCGATGTTGGGTCGGAACTGCGGGCGGTGGACATTTGGATCGGCGAAGCCGATTGCCTCGGACAGGGTTACGGCTCGGAAATGATGCGCCAGGCGTTGGCGCGGTGTTTCGAATCGCCGGAAGTCACCGCCGTACTGGTTGATCCCATGGCGAACAACACCCGCGCGCACCGGTTTTATGAACGGCTTGGCTTCCGGTTCGTGGAGGAGCGCACTTTTGGCGACGACGTCTGCCGCGTGTATCGATTTGAACGTGCTGATTGGGGGCGGCGTACCTGGAAACCCGTGCGTCAATGATTGCCTGCCGCGAAGCCGTGTGTTAGCTCGATGTGACTGATTACCAGGGGGGTAATCTGCGGATGAGGTTTTAGAACGTCGTACACTGGAAGGTGGATGCGGCTTGGTCGACGGTCCATGATCGAACTTCTGGGGTTTTACTCTCAGGAGACGGATACCTACGGCCAAAAGTAAGTGAAGTATTACGGAAAACCTAGGGTTTTCCCCTATAGGTGTTGACCTAAGATAGATTACTCCTTGGGCTCTGTTAAGGACGCGCCTTTCAGCCGTTTGGAATGGGTCTCAGGTCCTGGGAACGTTGGTAGTCATGCACTTCCTGTTCGAACCCGAATGGCGGTATCGTAATAACGCTGCGATACACTCCAATGAGACGTGCGTATCCTCCCCGTCACATCACTGTAAATTTTTTCCTAAAATGCTCAAAATCAGAAAAATCAAACGAATTCACACGCTTTCAGTGCTGACGCTGTTGCTGTTCCTGCAGCCGAGCCTCCCGGCCGAAACATCGATTTTGTATTGGACGGACCAAGTGATTGGCGATGACGCCATGGCAGCGGCTCTCGACGGGCTGGCTACGTCCGCGCAGTTTGACTCCATCACAACGGCGACCAGCGACGCCGCCTTCGCCCAGAAAATTGGCTCCGGCGACTACGACCTGGGAATCCTTTTTATTCAGGGCTCTTCCACGAACTATGCGTCTATCGACGCCCTGGCCCAGTTCGCGGCCGCCGGAGGATGGGCGATGTACGCGGACTGGACGGCCGCGGCCGACCTGGCGATCGCCAATCAGCGGGCGGCGCAGTTCGGATTTCAATACACAGGTAATTTCAATCAGGATACCTTGACTGTGATCGATCCGTCCCTGAACTCGCCGAACGAGATAGGGGGACCGATCGACCTGCAAAGCCCGGGATGGTTTGAGTACTCGTTCGGCTTGAGCGTGGAACCGGGCGAGGGTGACCTCCTGGCCGAGTTCGGCAACGGCGAAGCCGCCGTGGTCAGGACGTTTCCCGGTGGGCGGGTCATGGGCATCGGCCTCCTGAACGACGTCTTTGCAAACCATGCCCAAGGAGTCGATTTCTTCACCAATGCCGTTTACGCCATTCCCGAGCCCGGCACGTATGCCGCGCTCCTCGGAGCCCTGATGTTGGGAGGGACGCTTCTTCGGAGGCGTCGGTCCAAGCGGTTTTCGTGATTTCGGAGCCGCAACCTTTTCTCAAACGATGCCCGTATCATGCTCCCCCACGGAGACGCGAGCAAACCAAAGTCCTATTATCGCGTTTATGCCACATCTTCGTGAGGGCCCTTTTATAGCTCTGAAAAGGTTTTCAACAACCGTCGATACTTCAACCATCACGCCCAGCCACTTAGAAAAGAATATGAATCACTTCGAAACCCATATCGAGCGCATTAATCATAGACTCCCACAGAAGAATTCCGGCAGGTTTTTGAATAAGATTCTACCTCTATTCGTGGCAATGCTCTTATCATTAGTTTCCGTACAGTCTGTAAATGCGCAGGCTTTGCCCGATGCCACACAGGATTTTACCGGGTATGGTAATATGAATGACGGAACTGATCGCTGGATAAGCCCGGATAATTTTTTTATTCTGAATGCCTCACGGCCTGATAGAATAAATGCTGATCAATGGGGTGCGTATCTGAGTGATTCGCAAGCCGGGGGAATTGAGAAAACCGATTGGTTTGAGATTACGCCAAACCCGGCTTCTGATCTGGGAGGATTTGAAGTTGAGGATATTTTTATTGGTGAGTATGACTATGGCGTAAGTGTTGCCCGTTTTCAAAACGTAATCGTACAGGGGTTTCAGGGTGAGACGGTTGTGGCCGAGACTATTCCGTTTACCAGCCAATCCGATAACGAAGAAACCAGATACCCCATAGACTATTCTGTTTTTGAGGGACTTCAAATTGATCGCTTTCGAATCACCTTCACAACCAATAGCCAAACCCCGCCCGATGTGTTCAATTTGGTGGAGTTTACTATTAAAAACGCCAGTACCGAAGCGCCGGATCCTGAGGCTCCATCAGTAGACTTAAGCACCAGCCCCACATTAACATTCACTAAGAACTCCGCCGATATTACAGGTGACAATATTGCATCAGATGGTGAGGGAGGCTCCCAATCCATCAATGATATTGATATCCAGATTTTCAATATCTCTGATGAGGACGGGACGTTTTTGGATTCTCTTGACTGGAAAGGTCATGATTTTCTTTTCAGTGGTGATCCGGATTATTCAGGGCTTACGTATGATAATAACAACGAAGGCACAAAAGGGATGTCTGTGAAATCTGCAGACGGCAGTGAATTTCGCCTGATTCAGTTTACCTATTATAACTGGGGAGAATCCGAATCTTTTACCAATACCATAAAAGGATATCGAGACGGCACCGAGGTTGCTTCGATGACATTCGATGGCTTTGCCGCGGATTATGTTCCCATAACAGTAACGTTAAGCGAATCATTTTCTAATGTAGATGATGTAAGGATCTATATCAGCGACGCTGGATGGGCTGGAGATGGTACCACAAACCACAGTATCAATAACATTCAGGTCACCTCACCTGTTGCAAGTATTCCCCCGACAGTCACCAGCGTAAGCGTGCCTGCCGACGGTACCTATGTGGCCGGGCAGAATCTCGATTTTATCGTCAACACCGACCAGAACGTCACCGTGAACACCACCGGCGGCACGCCGCAAATCGCCCTGACGGTGGGCGCGACCACTCGGCAGGCCAGCTACCTCAGTGGCAGCGGCACTTCAGCGCTGGTGTTTCGTTATACCGTCCAGGCGGGAGATAACGATACCGACGGCATTTCCGTCGCCGCCTCGATCGACGCCAATGGCGGCACTCTGCGCGATGCCGCGGGCAACGACCTGAACACATCGCTGAATTCCGTGGGCTCCACGGTTGGTGTGTTGGTGGACGCGGTCGCCCCAACAATTACCTCTATCGCGCGATCAGCAGGGTTGAGCGACCCGACCAACCAAACAGAATTTGATGTTGTTATCACCTTCGACAAGGAGATCGCCGACTTCGACGAATCAAAGTTGAGTGTAACCAACGGCTCGGCCACGGGTTTCTCGACCGGCGACCATACTGAATTCAGCATAACCATCGCCGCCGGTCCGGTGACGATCTCATCCGCCGTCATCGAAGTGGGCGTGCCCGCCGGGGTATTTTCAGACCTTGCCGGCAATAGCAATGAGGCTGATGAGGAGAACTTTACCATAGAATTTGGAGATACCCGGCCAACTGCGGTGCTGTCCAGCAGCGAAAAGGATCCAACCAACGCCGAAACTTTCGAGGCTACACTGACGGTTACCGAAATCTTCGGTCAGCCGGTCAGTAGACTATCCGCCGCGGATTTTGTCATCAGTGGCGGCCAGATTACCGGTATTGATGATGCGGCGAATCCCGAATTTGTGTTGACCGTCGAATCGCTGCAGGAAGGGCAGATCAGCATTCAACTGAGCGAAAACGTTCTGAGTGATGCTGCCGGAAACCAAAACGAGGCTTCCAGTGAATTTGCGATTACCTACGATGTGACTCCACCGCAGGTAGCCATCAGTTCCCAGGAATCCGGACCGACCAACGCCGATGATTTTAATATAACCATAACTTTTGACCAGCCGGTATTCAATTTTGCCCAAGGCGATATTGTGGCCGAAAACGCTCAGCTCTCCGGATTCAGCGGTAATGACGGCGACACCAAATTCAGCGTAACAGTAGTTCCCAAGGGCGACGGGCCGGTAACCATAGATGTTCCCCAGGGCTCGGCTCAAGATGCAGCCGGCAATGACAACGTGGCTTCCGTTACTTTCGAAATCGAATCGGACCGGACAAAGCCTGAATTCGTTTTACTATACCCGCAACCCGATGCGGACGGGATTATACGTGATACGGAATTGGTTATAACGTTTGATGAAACGGTCTTTCCGGGAACTGCCGGTTGGATTAATTTTTATGAAGGTTCGGATTCAACTCCTGTGATTTCTCTGGAACTTTCCGATCCTTCCGACAGGGATCAACTGTCTCTGTCCGGCGACAGGCTGACCCTCACGATCGACCCGAATCATGCATTTACGGCAGGCACCGATATTACGGTTTCCATGAGCGAGGGAACGGTGATGGACGATGCCGGCAACTTGTTTGAGGGCTTCGACCGGGAGTCCGGAACCTGGCGTTTTACAACGCTTTTTATTCTGCAGGAGATCGCTTTTGATCCGGTTGCCCACAAAACCTGGGGCGACGACGAATTCCAGCTCGGCCCGGAAACGTCATCAGAAGGTCTGACGGTCACCTATACCGCTGAACACGAGGATGTGATCAGTATCGAAGGCAATATGGCGACTATTTTGAGGGCCGGTTCGACGAAGGTGACCGCGACCCAATCCGGAAACGACGACGTCGCCCCAGCCGATCCGGTGGAGCAGGTTGTGACGATTGTAAAGGCGGAGCTGACTGTTGTTGCCGATTCCGGCCAGGCGAAGGATTACGGTGAGGAGGATCCTTCCTTCAGCTTTTCTGCGAGCGGTTTTGTGTATGAAGAAACCGATGAGATTCTGTCAGGTGCGCTCGATCGCGAAGAAGGCGAAAATGCGGGGCTGTATACTCTGAATTTGGGAAATCTTTCCGCTGGGGATAACTACGCCATCACATTTCAGTCCGCAGATTTTGAAATTCTGGCTCGGGAATTGATGCTCAGCGGCTTCACGGCGGACGGCAAAATTTACGACGGGACCACGGATGTGGCCGGAGTGGGTTTCAACGACGACCGCCTCGAAGGTGACGAGCTTGAGTTCACCTTTGACGCCGCGTTCGCGGACGCCGCGGCGGGAGAGGACAAGGCGGTTAATGTAACCAGCATCGTGATTTCCGGTGGAGCCGATCAGGGGAATTATACCCTTGCGACTACGACCGGTGAAGCGACCGCCGATATCACGGCGAAGGCGCTGACGGTGAGTGGCGCGGTAGCGGAAAACAAAGTTTACGACGGCACCGCCGTCGCGACGATTACAGGAGTGGAGCTAAACGGTGTGGTCGGCGACGATGATGTTTCGTTCGATTCGCTCGCGGGGAGTTTTGCGCAGTCGGGAGTGGGCGAAGCAATCGCGGTGACCGCGTCGCTGACGTTGACCGGCGAAGATGCCGGCAACTACTCGCTGACCCAGCCGGAAGGCCTGACGGCGGACATCACTGCCCGGGAATTGATGCTCAGTGGCTTCACGGCTGACAGCAAAGTCTATGACGGGACCACCGATGCGATTGGGGTTGGGTTCGATGACGACCGCCTCGAAGGCGACGAGCTTGAGTTCACTTTTGACGCCGCGTTTGCAGACGCTTCAGTGGGCGAAGGGAAAACGGTTGCCGTAACCGACATCGCGATTTCCGGTGGATCCGATCAGGGCAATTACAC
>JBJHCF010000016.1:26735-77203 GCA_050506795.1 Opitutia bacterium | reverse complement strand
CCTGGTGACCACGACCGGTGAAGCAACCGCCGACATTACGGCTAAGGCGCTGACGGTGAGTGGCGCTGTGGCGGAAAACAAGGTTTACGACGGCACCGCCGTCGCGACGATTACAGGAGCGGAGCTAGACGGCGTGGTTGGTGACGATGACGTCTCGCTCGATTCGCTGACGGGGAGTTTCGCGCAGTCGGGAGTAGGTGAGGGCATCGCTGTGACCGCGTCGCTGACGTTGACCGGCGAAGATGCCGGCAACTACTCGCTGACCCAGCCGGAAGGCCTGACGGCCGATATCACCGTTCGGGATTTGGTTTTGAGCAATTTCACGGCCGACAGCAAAGATTACGACGGCACCACCGATGTGAGCGGAGTTGGGTTCGATGATGACCGCCTCGAAGGTGACGAGCTTGAGTTCACTTTTGACGCCGCGTTTGCAGACGCTTCAGTGGGCGAAGGGAAAACGGTTGCCGTAACCGACATCGCGATTTCCGGTGGATCCGATCAGGGCAATTACACCCTGGTGACCACGACCGGTGAAGCAACCGCCGACATTACGGCTAAGGCGCTGACGGTGAGTGGCGCTGTGGCGGAAAACAAGGTTTACGACGGCACCGCCGTCGCGACGATTACAGGAGCGGAGCTAAACGGTGTGGTTGGTGACGATGACGTTTCCCTGGATTCGCTGACGGGGAGTTTCGCGCAGTCGACCGTGGGTGAAGGCATCGCGGTTACTTCGTCACTGACGCTGACCGGCGAAGACGCCGGCAACTACTCGCTGACCCAGCCGGAAGGCCTGACGGCGGACATCACTGCCCGGGATTTGACCCTGGATGAATTTGTGGCCGACAGTAAGACTTACGATGGTACCACTGATGTGACCGGTGTGGATTTCACAGATAACCGGGTTGCCGGGGATGAGCTGGAATTTGAGTTCGATGCGGCGTTCGAGGATGCATCGGTGGGCGAGGGCAAGGCGGTGTTGATTTCAGATATCAGGCTTACCGGAGGCGCGGATCAGGGCAATTACACGCTACTCACGACCACTGGCGAGGCTTCGGCCGCGATTCTGGCTGGGGAGCCGGCGGGGATTGTGATCGCCGGGCCGGATAGGGTGACCGCGAACGCGATCAGCGAAGAGTTTTCCATCACGGTGGTGGACGCGCATCTAAATCCGACTGCGGTCGATACAGATACAACGTTTGCCTTGAGTACGACTTCGGAAGGAAACACGCGTTTCAATCCGCATCTGAACTTTGTTTTGCCGATTCAGATTGTGGCCGGGGCCTCAACGGTGACCTTTACCTATCGCGACACGGAAGCAGGGATTCAGGCGATCACCGCCGTGTTTGATGACGGTGACAGCCTTCTGGCGGAAGTGATGGCGAAGCATGAAATCGAAGTCGAAGCGGGCGAACCGAAGCAAATCCTCTTGAGCGGTCCGAACGTGGTGCAGGCGGGTACCATCAGTGATGTCTTCACGCTTACGGTAGTGGATGCGTACCTGAATCCGGCGGCGGTCGATGCGGACACGGAGTTTGTGTTGGATTCGACCTCCGGGGGGACGATCCGTTTCAACGCGCACCTGAACTTTGTGGTACCGATCGCGATTCAGCAGGGAGCGTCGAGCGTCACCTTCACCTATCGCGATTTGGAACCAGGACTGAAAACTCTCAGCGCGATGGTTGCCGGCGGAGATGACCGCCTGGCGGGCCAAGTCGTCGAAATCGATTGTATGGTGGTGACGGATGCATGGGAAAAGGTGTTGGATTATGCCGCATCGGACGGTGTGACCGACGCCCCCGGGTTGCAAGATTTCGCGGCGCTGGGAATCGAGGTATTGACCGAGGAGTTCTTGGCCTTGCTGAATGAGGCAATTGCCGGGGCGCAGTCCGATCAGGTGAATACCCTGGCGAAACTCGGAGCCATTTTTGAATCGATCAAAGCGGACCGGCCCTACGCTTGGTGGGCGGCGGTGCACGGAGTTGAGACCGCTCCGGACGAAAGCTCCGCGAATGATTTTCATACCAACTTGCTGAGGTACGCGCTGGGAGTGGATCCGCGGTCACCGATACCTTCTTCAGCTCTCCCGGCAATGGATCTGACCGAGTACGAAGGGTCGTCTCGTCTGACGTTGACCGTGGAGCGCAATCCCGACGCGACCGACATCGTTTTCCGGGCGGAGGTTTCCAGCGACCTGAAAACGTGGCATTCCGGTGACGAGCATATCGGAATCCTGGAGGAGTCGCCGGGACGGATCGTTTTCTTTGATCGAATACCCATTGAAGAAAATCGGTTTCGAATGATTCGCCTTCGCGTGCTGCTGCCTGGCAACGGTAACGATTGACCTGCCGACCGAAGGGATCCAACCGCAAGGGGGCGTTTCTCGGAGAGATGGCGCATACGCCGTCGTTCGACGAGGCGGTCCTCTTGAAATCGCCGTCAAAACCCTTTCGAGGAAACATTACAGCTTGTTGCTACCTTCCGCGTTTTCGGTAAAAATCCACCGGTTCACCATATTGTGCGGGCCTTCAAGCACGATTTTATAGAAATCGGAGGGCATTTCGCCAACGTCAACTGTTGCAAATTCATCCGATATCGCTACCTCACCCAAAAGCTCGTAATCATCTACTCCGCCATCACCGAAATTATTTGTGGGGCTGACCTTGATTCGAACATTGCCATCGTCACTCCAGGCGATCCAGCCAATTTCAAGGCTCCGCTTGTCTTCACTCAGCACAACGGTTGGATCACTTAGAGAAACCTCACCCACTAAAGGAACACCATCCAGCTCTTTTTCAAGAGACCGTGCTATGTGAAGGTCAAGATGGCGGGCAAGAGTTGGATAGAGGCTTGTAATAGGCGGATTCCCATCAAAGAAAAACCGGTTCATATCGGATTTGTTGGTGACAATCCAGATGGTTCGCTCACGTTCGGACTGCTCGCCATGGTCTTTTCCGTCGGGAAGCCTTCGCCCGTGATCTGTTGTGACCACAAACAGCCAGTCTTCATTATAATTCTCTGTACGGTATCGAACGGCATCGTAAATTCTGCCAACCTGCGCATCGGCGGCTCTTATGGAATCGAAGTGTTCCTCAACCTCTCCGTACCGGTGCCCCGTGTCATCCGGGTACCAGAGATAGACCCAGGAGAGATAGGGGCTGTCGCGCCGAATGCTTTCCTCCGCTTTTTTTGAAACATGTTCATCGATATCCTGCACATATCCGTATTCATGAGGAAATTCGAGAGTGTCCACATCATAGCCGTCGTAGTGTATATCCACACGGACATTACCCGCCTCAGAAAGACCGTCTCCCACAAGTTTTGTCCTGTTATCAAGCCAGGATGAATAGATGGCAACCGGCTTATCCGGGTGGTGATATTTGAAGAGCCTGAAGATATTCCAATAATTGTAGTTGGGGTCTTCGATATCGTTGGTGTACACATTGTGCTTGTTGGACCAAACCCCAGTCAAAACATGGTTGTAACCCACGGCCGAAATCGTCGGCGATTCGGAATACTCACCGGCAATTCCTCCGAGCCAGCCCCGCGTATAGCTTCCTTCGGCTATAATACGATCGATATTTGGAGTATCCGTTCTTTCCAGAATATCGGCCGATACCCCGTCAATAATGACGAAAATTGCTTTCTTCGTAAGCTCAGGTTCAGCGGATGGCTCACAACCTGATGCTAAAGAGAGCAAAAATATTAAATATGCACTAATTCTAAAATCCCGTTTCATGTTGGTTTTGATACTTTCTCACGTGGCGGTCGCCTACAAGCCCAATACATTGGGAGCGGATGGGGTCAATCCACGAATTCATGCAAAAGTGTTTTCTCCAAGGGGACGGTTGTGTCGAGCATGGGAGAATGGACGGGAAGGACTAAACTGACGGGATGGACCTATGGACTGAATGGACTTATGGGCGGTGGAACTGGCACGCCACGAGTACACGCAAGGAACTGCCGACTTTCAGGTTGTTCTCGACTCCGAGCGAGCAGTCGCTCAACTTGAAGATGAGCTTGCCCAGACCGACGCGGGGGGTGGCGCTTCAGTTCGTTGCCCTGCAAAAGGCGATGGGACGGTAGGGCTCTCGAGAGGTTTTGAAACCCTTGCACTTGATGAGTTGCTTGCGAGGAGGGGGAGCGAGTTATTGATATGAATTGAAAATGAAAACACCCAAAGACTACAGCCAGCCGTACGACCGTTTGCGGGACAATTGCCCGGTGAAGGCGGCGATCGATGTGATCCGGGGGCGATGGAAGCCCTCGATTCTGTATGAGTTGTGCGGTGGGACCAAACGTTATTGCGACCTCCAGTGCGCCCTGCCGGAAATCACCGCCCAGGTGCTGACGGTGCAGTTACGTCAACTGGAGGCGGACGGGGTGGTGGCCCGAACGGTTTATCCGGAAGTTCCCGCCCGTGTCGAGTACGCGCTCACCGGTTTGGGCAGGGACCTTTCCAAGGTCATGGATGAGTTGGAAGAGTGGGGCGCTCGCTACCTTGAATCACAGAAGCAGGGACGGTTGGCAGCGAAGGGTTGAAGCGGCCCTGGTGCTCACTTTTTTGTGAGCGAATCACGAAGTTGAGACGAAGCAAAACCTCCTGTCGCATGGCATACTGGAGGTTATGAACTTCAGCAATCGATTCGAACATAGATCGCCAAAGAGCGGTATCCAGCCATGACACCGCTGCTCATTTTATTAACCGCGCTTGGGTTTGGCGCGGGTGATTTTCTCGCCGGCCTGGCGTCACGAAAGGCCGCGGCCTTGACGGTATCGCTTTATTCCCAACTGCTCGCGGCGGTTTTGGCTGGATTGGCCGCGGTGCTCCTTGGAGGTGCACCTACCTTATCGGGGCTACTCTGGGGATTCGCGGCCGGGCTGATGGTCGGTTTCGGCGTCGTGCGTTATTACCAGGGACTGACCCGCGGGGCAATGGGATGGGTCGCGACGGTTATGGGGGTGTTCTCAGCCGCGGTTCCGTTCTTCATTGGCATCGCCATTGGAGAACGGCCGTCAGGTATCGCGATTTTCGGGGTTCTGGCGGTTACCGTCGCCCTGCTTCTTGTCATACGGAGAAACGAAGGGCGCCAGGAGGCAGGCGGTCGCCCTCAAGGCGGTTTTAACGGGATCGCGGATGGGGTCCTCGCGGGAATCTTTTTCGGATTCTCTTTTGTGTTTCTGGGGCAGGGGACGACCGACAATCCACTTTGGCCTGTAACGATGGTTCTGGCGGGATCGATACCGCCGCTTCTTCTGCTTTGGATCCTGAAGGCGACCGAACGTTCCGGGTTGTCAAGCGCGTGGGGATTGATCGCCGCGACCGGCGTGTGCCAGGGACTCGGCTTCGCCGCCTTTGCTATTGCGGTGATGGATGGATACGTGTCGATCGTGTCCGTTGCCGGAGCACTCTCCCCGGTCGCCACCAGCCTGCTGGCGTTTGGGATTCTGTGCGAACGCCTGACGCGGATACAGGTGGTGGGCGTAATGGTTGCATTGAGCGGCATAGTCTGTTTGGTAATCGGGTAGTGCGCGGACTCACTTTTTAGTGAGCGGCTCACAAATTTGAGATGAAGCAAGGTGTGCGGTTTTGTTGCATAATGGAGGCAGGAATACATTGCTTGTCGTTAATTCCAGCGGACGCGTTACGCGTTCGATCACCCGCCGTCTGACTGCCCGATTCGCTTCGCAATGGCTCGAACGCAACGCCAGCTCTCAAGTGATCGAGCGCGAGGTCGGGACTCGGTCGCCGGCGACGGTAAACGAGGAGTGGATCGCCGCCGCGTTCGCCGATCCTCAACCGGAACCGCCGTCGAAGGTTTTGAGCGAGAGCGAACAACTTATCGAAGAAATCCGGCGGGCGGATCTTATTGTATTGGGCGCGCCGATATACAACTTCGGAATGCCCGCCCAGTTGAAAGCCTATTTCGACCAGGTGGTGCGCATCGGGCGGACGGTGGCGTTCGATCCCGACGCGGCCGAATCCTATCGGCCGCTCCTGGAGGACAAGCCGGTTGTGATTATTGTTTCGGCCGGCGACGGTGCCATGCACCCCGGCGGGGAGTTGTGGCACATGAACCACCTGGAGCCCCACCTCAAAACCGTCCTGGGGTTTATCGGGTTGACCGACCTCCATTTCATTCGAGCCGGATACGACGAGTTCCAGGACGATCGCGCCACGCGGTCTCTCCTGGGGGCCGAACGAGCCGTTGATGAGATGGTTGCGGAGCTCTGCAACAAGACTCCGGTTGCTGCTCCTTCGCCGGCGTGACGTGGGTAAGATCCCCCCTTCCCACCCTTATCCGATGACTCCTGTTTGCTGGAGGGCGGCGCTCCCGCGCCGCCGGACGGCGTGGGCTGTGTGATGGACATTGGGAAAGAGAAACGGTCACAACCTCCGCCCGGGGCGAAATCGGCCATGCGGGAGCCTGGCCCGCAGCGGAAATAGCCAATGCGATTTGATTAAGCCTGACTCCGCTTCGTTCTGATTTTAACTAGCGTCCCAAAACAGGAAAAGTTGTTGCTGATGAGTCAGGTTTTTTTGGCACCGCAGAGGTTGGACGGTCGCAGAGAAATCATTCGGTATGTCTTGTCCTGCTCTGCGCCCTTCCCCTCTCTGCGGTGTGATTACTCCTGGTCTGAGGCTATGCCTCTCTACAGTGGAAACTGGGCGTTACCCGGCATCGAGCCGACGCAGACCGCTTCTGCGACCGACGACATCTCCAAGCCAAACGGCGATCATGGACAAAATGAGGGTCAACGTGGAATAGAGCACCGCCGCAAGGATGCGACTCTCCTGGAGGAAATGCATCGTTTCGAGGCTGAAGAAGGAAAACGTGGTGAATCCGCCGCAAAACCCGGCGAGGAAAAACTGTCGTCCGGCAGGCCCGATAAAGAGTCGACCGTTTGGGGAAGTCATCGCCGCGCCAAGCCCGATGCCAAAGGAACCGAGAATATTCACGGTAAGGACACCAAAGGGGAAATGCCCCCCAAAGGCCGATAGCATCCAGCCGGCGATCGCCACCCTGGCCACTCCGCCAAGCCCGCAGCCGAGCGCTACAGAGAGCGCGATCCTCATGACTCCTGACGCTTTCCGGCCTTTTCCGAATCGGCCCGGTAACGAATCACTTCGATTGTTTCGAGAGTGACCAACCCGTCCTGCACCATGCGGTCGAGTTCGGGAAGAAACTCGCGGATTTTTTCCTCCGTATCCGCAATCTCGATCTCCATGCATCACAAACTTTGCATCAGGCTGGCGATACCGGCCCCGGCAAAAACGGCGGCCAGGCATAAAACATACGTGCCGGCCAGGTTCCATCCCGCGTAGAACCATTCGCCGTCCTGCAGGAGGTTCAACGTATTAAGGGTGAACGAGGAGACTGTTGTGTAGCCACCGAGGAACCCGAACGTCAGGAAATCACGGAGCGGGCCGGGGGAGGCAGCCGCCCAGATAAACCCGATCAGCAGGGCGCCGCTCACATTGACCACCATCGTTCCGGCGGGAAACCGTTCGCCGAACCGGGATGAAACCCAACCGGACAACAAATAACGACAGAGTCCGCCAAGCGAACTGCCCGCGAACGTCAGAAAAAGGAACCCGATCCAGTTGGCCGCCATTGAAAAAAAATATCCAAGAACTCCGGGGCTGGACAAATGAATTCAAGAAAAAGAGAGTGACTCAACAACGTTCCAACGAATTTATGCCACACAAGGGCCGTGCGTCGTCCCCTCGGTCTCAATCCCGCGATCCGCATGGTCCGCGGGACGATCCGAGACCCAGCACTTTCCGCCGTTCATGCCGAACCAAACTGAAAACGAGGCCGAGGCCTCCGACGCCCGGAAATATTTCCGCCGCAATTACACCCTCCATTTTCTGGAGGGAGGCTTTTTCATGGGCGGAATCGCGTTTATCGCCTTCGACAGCGTTCTCCCCCCAATCATCGAATCCCTTGGGGGGCCGAGTTGGCTGATTTCGCTCGTGCCGATGATGATGTTCCTGGGATTCATGTGGCCTCCCTTGTTGATGGCTCACATCACGGAGCGGCTTCCGCGCCTCAAAGGGTTCATTATTCTCTGCGGCATTCCCCAACGAGCGGTGTTTTTGCTGGCGGGCCTGGCGTTGCTTTTTTGGGCGGATGACTATCCCGTCTTGGTGTTGGCCCTGGTCGCTCTGGCGCCGTTGCTGTCCGGTCTGGCGGGAGGAGTTTCGTGGGCGGCCTGGGTGGAGCTGACTTCCCGCATGATTCCGCCCAACCGGAGGAGTTCGGTCATGGCGGTGCGCGCGGTGATCGGGGGAGTGATCGGTCTGTTGGCCGGCCAGATAATCCGGATCATCCTGGAGCGCACTCCCGGCGCCGAAGGTTACGCCCAGTTGCACTTTATCGTCTTCGGTATTCTTCTGTTCTCACTGGCGCTTTTCGCGTTTATGAAGGAACCTCGCCGGGCGCCTCCGCCCGAAAAAGAACGAGTCGGCCTGCTGGTTAATCTTGCGAGCATGCCGAAGATCCTTCGAGACGATCGCGAATTCCGTCGCTTCATTGTCTCACAATGTTTCGGCGTGGGAATATTCATCATGATTCCTTATCTCTCGATCCATGCGCTTCATACCACGGGGCGCAGCGAGTCCTTCCTGGGTCTCCTGGTACAGGCGCAGATGGCGGGAAACATCGGGTCCGTTTTAATCGCGGGCTGGATGGGTGATCGTTTCGGGGGAAAGGTGGTGTTCGTCTGGGCCAAGGTGCTTTTTGTGATCCTCTCGGTGGGGGCTATCGTCAATACGGCCGCATGGGGATTCGTGTTGCTGTTTTTTATCCTGGGCTGCGCCACATCCTTTCAAATGGTGGGTCGGAGCACCTTGAGCATCGAACTGTGCCCGGACCGCAGACGCCCGACGTATCTGGCGCTCCTCCAGTTCGCCATCTTTCCCGCCATGTTGCTGGCGGCGGTGCTGGCGACGGCGGTTCGCGAGGTATTCGGCGCCCTGTACCCGGCAGCCCTTTTGTCGGCCGTTTTGATGACCGTTTCGCTCCTTTACCTGCTGCGAATCCCAGAGCCGAGGAACTGTCCGCGGCAAACAGCCGCTGCCGCGGCTGATGAAGCTAAAATGAAGTAGCGAAAAAGCAAGAGTGGGAACCGGCTCGAGGGATACCGTAAGCAAATGAGCGACTGGAAGCGCGGACATCCTGCCCGCCTCTCCTCCGGATCATGTATCCAAAGCTCTCATCCAGAATGTCAGGGCCTTTTCGGTTTCGTGCTCGTCGTCGAGATCGCGCCAGGGGAAGCGGGCTTGCAGGTGAGGTTGTTTGCGGTAGCCGCGGCTTTGCCAAAAGCCGTCGAGCGGGCGGTAGCCTGCCGGACGGCGGGGGTGGTCGGCGGGGCGTTCGACGGCGCAGAAGGCGGTATAACGAAAACAGCCGAAGCTTAAGGCGTGAGCTTCGCGTTCGTCGAAGAAACGCTTGCCCAGGCCGCGTCCACGGAACTCCGGCAGGAGGATGGATTCGGCGAAGTAAAAGACCTCGGCGGGATCGATGCCCGCGTTTTCGAAGGGGAGGCGGAAAGCGGCGTCCTCGTCCTCCAACGGAACACAGGTCGAGGCGCCGACGATACGATCGTCCGCGCAAACCAGCACAGCCAGGCTGCGAGGTGAGTCGATGTATGTCTGAAGGTATTGACGTTCGTAATCCCGATTGCCGTCGTACAGGTAGGGAAACTCCCTGAAAACCTGGATGCGGAGTGCCGCCAGATCGTCGAGGTAGGGTGTGATATCGGTGCCTTGGCGTTTGGAGATTTTCATTTGCAGATCAAGGAGTCGCCGCGCACGGTGAGTTTTAGGAATCGTTTGGGCTGCCCGGCCAGTGGTTCGGAGTCACGGTAGGTGCGGGTGACGTTGCCGTTGCTGTGAAGGGGCTCATGGACAAGGCTGCCGAAAGGTGCTTTGCGGAGAGCAATAACAGCGAAACCGCAATCGATGTGGAAAGGAGTGCCAAGGGGAATACTTTTCCGTGCATGATGTTGTGGGGCTACCGAAGATGAAACGGAATGACAAGGGAATTTGGTTATGGATGCCGGGAAAGCGGGCATCTCCGCCCGCACATCCGTGAACGTCTCGTGACGACAATAAAATTATAAGCTGATCGTTTTATTGTCGTTGGAGTATGAAAGGAAAAACGCGCAGCAAGTTTGGAAATACGGGGTTGGATGCGGACTTGACCTGATCGATCGATCATTTGCACTATTGCGGGTATCGGGTCGACCAATTTCGGCAGCCAATGAGCAACATATACATTACCCGGAAAGGCGAGCAAATCGGCCCCTTTCCCAGCGCGAAGATCGCCGGCCTTGTGGACGAGGGTACGCTGGCTTGGGATGATATGGCGTGGACGGACGGTATGCCGGAGTGGCGCCCTCTGGCCGAGGTCTATGCGGAGCAGGCCAGCCGGGGGAGGATCAATCCGGATTCGGGACATCTGGCGGAAGACAAGCCTCCCGCTTTTTTGGGGGCGCTCCCGGGGGCTTTCGTTTACCCGTTCCGCGGTTCAGCGGCTTGGATCATTCTCGTATCCGGCACCATTCTTTTTTCGATGATGAAGATTGTCACCTTTGCCCCGATCATCGGCATCTTCGCTTACATAATTCTGTTTGGATATTTTATCGCTTATCTCTTCGCCATCATTCGTGAGACCGCCATTGGCGAAAATCAAGTCGCCAACTTTCCCTCGGCGTCGGATGTGTGGGGTGATATTATCGTTCCCCTGATGCAGTTCGTTTTCACCACCCTGGGGTGCATGCTGCCGGCCATAGTGGCGGCGATCGTCCTGGCGGACCGTCCCGCTGAGTACGCCTGGCTTCCCTTGATCCTGCTTTATGCGGGTCTGTTCCTGCTGCCGATGGCTTTGTTGGTTACCGTGATCTTCAATTCGGTGTTTACCGGATTAAACCCTCTCTTCACGCTGCCTTCGATTTCCCGGATCTTTTTACGTTACCTTCTGATTGTATCTTTGCTGGTCGCCACTGTTTTGTTGGGTCATCACCTGGATCAAACGTTGAGGAACTCGCTTGGCTTCCTGATCGCCATTCCAGTTTTGTCGTTTTTCAGTTTTTACTTCGGCATCGTGCAGGCGCACATCCTTGGACTCATCTACCGGACGAGTTCCGAGCAGTTGGGCTGGTTCACGCGGTGACTGGCTTACAAAATTGAGACCATGCTGGCGGCGGTAGTCTTCTTTGGCGGCGCGATGGACATCGCAGCGGTCGGGTGGGGCTTGGCGTCGGGGTTGCCATCGCGGGAATTATCTGCCTGATTCCGGGATGAGTTCGTGGTTCCTTCTGTTTCCCCTGGCGTCCGCGTTGGGGTACGCGCTGAGCGCGCTTTTCCTCAAACGTGCGATGGAAGAGGGAGCGGGGGTGTTGCGGACCGGATTCGTCGCCAACGTCACACTCGGGCTTCTGTTTCTCCCCCTACTGCTGGGAGCCGAAGGAGGGCTGTTGGAGGAGAATTGGTCCGCCCCCGCGATCACCGCGGTCTTCTTTTTCCTCGGGCAGGCTTTTACCATTCTGGCTCTGCGCAAAGGCGACGTTTCGGTGGCGACGCCGCTTATGGGGAGCAAAGTGATTTTTGTCGCGGCGATTTCCGTCATCATACTGCCGGAGCCGGTGCCCCTCGCCTGGTGGGTTGCGGCGATGTTGGCGTTCTGGTCGGTCTGGTTGTTGCGGGTGGGGCGTCCCGCCGACAGGAACCGCCTTATTGTTTCCATTGCCTTTGCTCTCCTCAGCGGCGCCAGCTTCGCGGTCTGTGATGTCCTGATGCAACGGTATGGCGCCGAGTGGGGTTTTCGACGTTTCGCCCCGATCGTATTCGGCATGGTGGCGGTCTTATCTGTGGGATTCATGCCGTTCTTTCGAGATCCCTTGCGCACCATGCCTGGCTCGGCCTGGCGTTGGTTGGCTCCCGGGGTCGTCCTCCTTGCCCTGCAAGCCCTCAGCATCGCGTATGCGCTCACCACCTACGGAAGCGCCACCGCGGTCAATGTGGTCTACAGCTTGCGCGGGATTATGAGCATTCTCCTGGTGATATCGATCGGTTCGTTCTTCGGCAATGTGGAAC
The DNA here is from genome assembly GCA_050506795.1 of Opitutia bacterium. GTDB lineage: Bacteria > Verrucomicrobiota > Verrucomicrobiia > Opitutales > T3Sed10-336 > SLOW01. The sequence continues at coordinate 65,103 of JBJHCF010000016.1, read as the reverse complement.
GTTCGGCGGGTGCGGCGGTGATGACCCGCCGAACGATTTCGGGAATCCTGATCTTTGTCGCCGTTCTGCTGGTGCTGGTAAACTGAGCGGATAGGCGGCTCATGTTCTTCGCCCGCGCAAGCTCATTCGAGCTGTTTTCCTGGAGGGCCATGCTCCCGCATGGCCGCCGACCTGGCCGCGCGGGCATCCTGGCCGCACCGGCTGCGCGGGAGCGCCGCCCTCCAGGAAGCGGAATCGCGATCCCGGTCTTGATTCTGATTCATCAAACGATGAACCGTCTCAACGGAGTGCGACTCGCGTTAACCGCCATGCTCCGCCGCCATTTCTTCGGCGAAGGAGCGGGCGCGTTTTTCGAGCTCCCCGGACGGCACATCTTCGGCGTGGGTGGCGATCGACCAGGTGTTGCCCCACGGGTCCTTCACGCTGCTGAATCGATCGCCCCAAAACATGTCCGCCGGCTCCATGACCGAAGCCGCTCCGGCTTCGAGTGCACCGCGGTACACGGTGTCGGCGTCCTTCACATAGAGATAGAGCGAGGCCGGCATGGGTCCCATCTGATCGCAGGCTTCGCTGATCATGATGGGCGAGTCGCCGATACGAACCTCCGCGTGCATGATGCGGCCGTCTGTTTGATCGATGCGTTCGAGTTCCTCGCCCCGAAAAACCCGTTTGATGAATTCGATAAGTCCGGGGGCGTCTTTGACCGTGATGTAAGGAGTTACCGTGTGGTAACCTTTGGGCTGGTGGTGTATTGTACTCATGAGTGGTGTGATGTTGGGTTGCACGATGTGTGTTGAAAAATCAGGGCAAGCGGGCCTTGAGTGACCACAACTCCCGGTAGTGCCTGCGGCAGGCGAAGGCGAGGAACAGGTTGGCGGCGAGCGCGAATATGGCTACGGGCAGGCCGTCGGGGGCCAGAAACAGGTGAAAGAGGAAGATGTTCACCGTGATGGGAAACATGACCACGGTAGCCAGCGGCAGGAAGAAGCCCGACAGGAACGCGAGGCCGCACACCAGTTCGATGGTTTTCACCAACGGGAACAGGTAGCCTGACGCCGCCATGCCCTGATTGAAGAGGAGGACGTCACCCTCCATTTCCTGCGCCTCCACCAGGTCGAAAAAGAAGGCGACGGAGGCGAAGAAAAAAAGCAGTCCCATCAGGACGCGCACAATGATTACGGCGATTTTCATAAGGCGATCTTTCCTTCCTCCAGCAGGTGGCCTTCCAGTTTGTCGAGGGTTCCCGTCCAACCGACCCGGCAGGCGTCGTGTCCGGCAATAAAGACTTTTTCCTCCGCGGGCGTGGCATTCAACGGCAGCCACCGCACTTCGACCCGGGTTCCTGCCCCGTTGGCTTCAAAGGTGATTTCGGTGGCCACTTCGAGCGGCCATTTCGGCTCGTATGGGTGCCGGATCGGTTCGCCCCCCGATTCGTCGCAAAACGATACGATAAACTCCAATCTGCGGTTGGGGATAATTTGAGTGATCACCCACTTCCCCCACATCTCCTCGCCGTCCGGATCGCGCAGGCAGTAGAGGAAGATACCGCCACGGCGAAAGTCGAGACTGCAAGACCTGATTTCGAAGTCCTTCGGTCCCCACCACTTCTTGAGGCGGTCGTTTTCCGTCCAAACGCGGTACACCCGTTCCGGTGACGCCTTGAGTGGTCGATCGATCACGAATAACGCCTCCGGGCGGTCCGTTGTATTTCCAATGTTCTTCATAATTCCTGTCGGGTTTTCTTCCACTCCTCCTGGCGGCCGAGCGCGGTCAGACAATGGAATGAACGAATGGGAATGGCGGGAAAGGACACCTGCTTTTATTTTTTTAGGTGGTCCCGCATTCCTTCAGCCTTTGAGTCAGGAAAACCCGTTCCGAGGGCACGTCGGTGAGCCTCAACGCATAGCGAAAATGGTCGGCGGCGACGACGTTGCGATTCCGTTGCCGTTCGAGATCGCCCAGGACGGCGTGGGTGAGGTAGTAGGTATCAATCGGCGAGCGGTCGAGTACTCCTTCCAGTGCCGCGATACCGCGGGCCGGGCCGTGGACCCTGGCCACGGCGACTGCCCGGTTCAGCGCGATGATTGGGGAATCGTTCATCTCCGCCAGTTGGTCGTAAAGGGATAGAATACGCCGCCAGTCGGTTGAGCCGTTGTCCGAGGCCAGGCAGTGGCAGGCGGCGATGCCCGCCTCGAGGTGGTATTCGCTGACTTCGTCTCCCGAGGCGGAAAGAGCGAGGTGATTGACCCCCCGCTGGATCATGGGAAGGCGCCAAAGCGAGCGGTTCTGCTCGTGCAGGCGCAGGATGTCGCCGGCGGCGTTCGTTCGCGCCGGCAGGCGGGCGCCGTTAAAAAGCATCAGGGCCAACAAGGCATGGACGCGCGGTTGGGCTGTCAACGGATGATCCACCAGCAGGGCGCCCAGGCGAATGGCTTCCTCACACAACTCTTGGCGCACGATGCGTTCGCCGCCGCTGGCTTTGTAACCCTCATTGAATATCAGATAAATGGTATGGAGGACGCCTTCGAGTCGCGGCGAAAGATCGGGGCCGGAAGGAACTTCGAAGGGGATTCGGTCCTCCTGGAGGCGCCGGCGGGCGCGGGTCAGTCTTTTGGCGATGGCCGCTTCGCTGGTCAGGTAGGCGTGGGCGATTTCGCGGGGACTTAAACCGCCCAGCACCTTCAGGGCCAGGGCGGCCTGCATCTCGATCGGAAGGCTGGGGTGGCAGCAGGCGAACATGAGCCGCAGGCGCGCGTCGTGAATCTCGCTTTCGAAGCGGGCGTCGGGTGGGGTGCCGCCATCCGGCATCCGCTGTTCCAGGTAAGTGACGATTTCCGGCTGTTTGTGTTGAAAACGATTTTCCCGGCGGATGCGGTCAATCGCGAGGTTCCGGGCGGTTTGCATGAGCCAGGCCTCGGGATTGTCGGGGATTCCGTGAAGCGGCCAGGTCTTCAGCGCGCGGACCATGGCTTCTTGCACCACATCTTCGGCCAAATGCAGGCGGCGGACGCCGAAGATGCCGGTCAGGATGGAAACGAGTCTTCCCGCCTCGCGACGAAACAGCCGTTCCGCGATACCCGCCGCCGAAGCTTTGTCGCGGGAAGCTCTCCCCGTTTTTTCCGCCATTTCCCCTCCGTAACCGTTTTTGCGACAAAAAGAACCGGACGACAAACTCAGGCCGGCGCTTCGGTCATTTGCCGGCGCAGATTGTAAAAATCGGGACATTCCGGAGCCACCGGACGCACTTCCAGGGTGGAACCGCAATCCAGCAGCGGCCACTCCCGGGCGATCTTCAGGGCTTCCTCCATGGTGTCCACCGTCAGCAGGAGGTAGCCGCCGACGGTTTCCTTGGACTCCGCGAAGGGGCCATCGGTGACGGTGCGCTTGCCGCGCCCCGAAACAATCTTCCCCTCGGCGAAAAGCGGCTGCGCCGCTTTGAGTCTTCCCTCCTGTCGCAGCCGGTCGAACCAGGCGTAGGTCTTGTCCATGACCGCCCGCATTTCCTCAAGCGACAGTTCCTTGTTCCAGTCCGTGCTGCGAAAGAGGACCATGTACTCGGTGGGTGTCTGGTCGGATGGCATTGCGTTTCCCGGGTTGAGAGTTTCAGGGTTCGTACAAACCGGTTGGTATGTTTTAAAACAGAGGCGGCGATGTCAACCCGGATTCCGGGAGATCTTGCCAGCGAAAAGAACTTCAGGCTGAACCCGGGACCCGATTGGCGAACGGGTATGTCGCGTTCGGCTCAGGAGAGCATTGACCGCGGGGTTCCAATTCCCGGATTGTGACCTGGTGAGGTGAAAATCGCGGTCAGGAAAACGATCGTTTGCCTTTCAGGTCGAACATCGCGTACGCCGCCACCACCGCGAAGCAGAACAGGGGCACCACATAGGATAAAGGCGCCCCCAACGCATCCACCAGGGCTCCTTGCAGCAGGGGGAACAGCGCCCCGCCGAGAATGGCCATGATCAGCCCGGCCGCGCCGAGTTTGGTGTCCTCTTTCAAACCATGCAGAGCGATGCCGTAGATGGTGGGGAACATCAGAGACATGCATCCGGAGATGGAGATAAGGGCCAACACTCCGAGCAGGTTGGGGGAGCCTATCACCACCAGCGACAGCACCATGGCCAGGACAGCCATGAAAAGCAGCATGGCGCTCGGGCGTATCAGGTGCATCAGGCCGGTGCAGACGAAGCGGAAAATAAGGAACACGAACAACGCGCAAACGTGGAAAATGCCGGCCACGGTTTCGCCGGTCATCACCTGGTCGGGCTGGATCAACCGGATCCCCTGCACAAGGCCGATGATCCCGGTGGCCTCCAGGAAGCCGAGCAAGGGTTCTCCTCCTCCGTCATCGACGATATCCGCCACGTAGTAGATCGTAAAGGTCCACACACAGATCTGCGCCGCCACGTAGAAGAATTGGGCGACCACGCCGAAGGAGTAGTGCGGGTTCTTGAGCAGGCGTCCCACGGTCGGTGAGAAATTGATGGCCGGGCCGGCGTCCGAGGCCTTCGGCATGCGCACGATGGCGATCGCCAGCCAGAGGAAGATCAGGGCCACTGCCATGCCAAGGTACGGACCCATGACCGCGGCCAACTCCTCGCCGCGAATCTCCCGGATCTCCTCCATCGACAGAACCGCACGCTCGGCGTCGGTCAGAGGATTGATCTTCGGCAGGATTAGAAAACCCGCCAACATGGTGCCGAGAACGGCGCCCACCGGGTTGAAGGCCTGGGCAAGGTTCAAGCGCCGGGTGGCCGTTTTTTCGTCGCCCATCGCGATGATGTAGGGGTTGCAACTGGTCTCCAGGACCGACAGCCCGCCGGCCAGAACGAAGATTGCCATGAGAAAGAAATTGAACTCCATCAGGCGGCTGGCGGGGAAAAACAGCAACGCCCCCACGATGAAGAGCCCCAGACCGACCAGCACCCCCGTCTTGTAGGTGTAGCGTTTGATCAGGATGGCGGCGGGAATCGCCAGGCAGAAGTAGGCGCCGTAGAACGAGAACTGCACCAGCGACGACTGGAAAGTCGACATCGTGAAGATCCGGCTGAAGGTCCGCACCAGCGGGTCGGTCATGTTGTTGGCCACCGCCCAGGCGGGAAAGCAAATCGTCAGCAGTATGAACGGCAGGAGGTATTCGCGTCGCAGCAGCGGCACGCGCTTCTCGGAAGAAGGTGTTGTTCCAGCGGGATCAGTGGTCATGGTTCGCCTGGGATGGGTTTAATAATCGGCCGGTCAGAAGGAAACAGCCTGGTTTTCAGGCAAGCCGGAAGGCCAGGATAGATTGTGGACCGGCCGCAGGATGTCTAAGACCTCAGCCAGTAGTTTCTCATCAATCGGTTCTTCAATATCGCGAATATTCCGCATGACACTTTCCGGGCTTGCTGTTCCGACGATGTTGACCGGAATGTCGGGGTTGGCGATGGAAAACTGGAGCGCCAGCTTCGCCAGCGACGATCCTCTTTTGCGGCAATGTGCCGCGGCTTCGGCGCATTTTTTCCTGAGGACCGCGGGCGCCGGATGCCAGTCCGGCAGTTGCCCTCCGCTCAGAAGGCGCATGGCCAGCGGAGCTGAATTAAATACCGCGATTTCGCGTTCCCTGAGGTCGGGCAGCAGATCCGCCAGCGAGGTGTCGTTCAGGCAGTAGTGGCAATAGGATTGGATCTGGTCGACCGGGGTGCGCTCCAGGACGAGGCGGAAGATCCCGAGGGGCAAACCGGTAATCCCAATGAAACGCGCCTTCCCGGCATCCCGTACCCGGTGAAGCGCAGGGATCGTTTCCTCCACGATCTGGTCGATCGAGCCGAACTCGATGTCGTGGATCTGGATGAAGTCAACAAAATCGACCCCCAATCGCTGCAGGCTTTCGTCCACGCTTTGCAGGGTTCGCTCGGCGGAAAAATCGAAGTTCTCCGGCCCGTCGCCATACCTCCCGACCTTGGTCGCAAGGTAATAGCTTTCCCGGGGCACCCCCCGCAGCGCTTTCCCCAGCACTGTTTCGGCGCGGGTGTGACCGTAATAGGGCGCGGTGTCGATCAAGTTGACGCCGTGTTCGATCGCCACGTGGACCGCGCGGATGCCCTCACTTTCGTCGATCGGCCGGAAGACTGACCCCAGGGAGGAGCCGCCGAAACCGAGGACGGACACATTTAAGCCGGTTTTGCCGAGAGAACGGTATTTCATGTGGAATGCGCGCCAGGCGCGGAATTCGGAATCTCCACGAGTGAGGCGGAGCATAAGAATACTCGCGCCCACCGCCGACAAGAATGGACAAGCTTGACAGCTTAATGGATATTCTTGACACCACCTTGTATGTCCGGCGCCCTCCCATATCCAGGGTTTATCTCAAAGCAGGTCCTCTCGGGACGGTACCTCTTTGGCGATTTGGACTCCGGGCCGGATAACCCCGACCTTACGGTCAACTTCGCGGGCCGGGAGGACTGTTCGCCGGACTTTCACCTGGTTCGTTCGGGTTTTCGTTATCACGCCTTCGAGTACATCGCCTCGGGACGGTGGTGTTTGCGCGTCAACGGACGGGAACACACCCTGGAGCCGGGCGCGGTTTTCGGTTACACCCCGGCAACCCGCTTCGAACTTCAGGCGATTCAGTGCTCCGGAGGGCCAGGCTCCGGAGTGGCGGCGAAACGCACTGAACGAAAGGCGGGACACCGTTCGGGACGAGAGAAAGACGACTCCTGCGACCTGATCAAGTACTTCGTCGATTTTTCCGGTCGCCGTGCGGGCCCGCTGCTGGCCCGCTGCCGGATCGCGGACGGAACTCCGGCCTACCTAGGCGCCCCTCATCGCATTCAGGAGATTCTCGACCAGCTTCTGGATTGCGCCGGCTCTTCTCCGGCTTCCGCCGCCGAAATGGCGGCCCACCTTACCGAATTTCTCCTCCTTCGTATTCGAGAGGAAGCGGGGGGCAATCGGCATCCGGCAACTCCCGCCAACGAGGCCTACCGTCGGTGCCGCCGCTACGCGGAAAACCATTTCGCCTCCATTCGTACCGTTGAAGCGATCGCCTCGGCCTGCCATCTCGATCCGTCCTACATGTGCCGCCTTTTTCGCGAACACTGCGGCGAGACGCCCTACCAGTTGCTCATTCGCCTGAAAATGAACCGGGCCGCCGAACTCCTGGTTCTCCGCAATGCTTCGGTTAAAGAGGCCGCCCACGCGGTATCTTTTGACGATCCCTACCACTTCTCCCGGGTTTTCAAGCGTACCTTCGGGCTGGCTCCGAGACTGTTTGTTCGGCGGATACTCGAACATCGGGAAGGTCGATAATATCCATTAATCGGTCAAACCGGTCCATTGCCGTGCGTTTCGCACCAGGATACGTTTGAATGCCGAACACCGGCGTTGACCGGAATGGCGTTTCAAGTTATCCACATACTAATCTTAACCCTCCCATATGACTAAAAAACACCACCTTTCGCGTCGCCGTTTCCTTAAATCCTCGGCGCTGGCCTTGACCGCGCCTCTGATTATTCCGTCCTTCGCCCGAGCGGCGGAGCGCGCGGCCAACGACCGGATTCAGGTCGGATTCATCGGCATGGGTACTCAGGGACGCGGCCTGCTCAGCGGACTTCTGGGTAAAAGCGATGCCCGGGTGGTCGCGGTCTGTGACGTCGACGCCACGCGGCGCGACAATGCCCAACGGTTGGCCAACGAGCGCTATGCCGAGGCCGCGGGGACCTCCAGTTACAGCGGGGTGGCGGCCTACAGCGATTTTCGCGAACTGTTGGCGCGCGATGATATCGACGCCGTCGTGATCGCCACCCCCGACCACTGGCATGCCTTCATTGCCATCGCCGCGGCGCGCGCGGGAAAGGATATTTATTGCGAAAAACCTTTGTGCCAGTCCGTAAACGAAGCCCTGAGGCTGGTCGAAGTGATGCGGGAACACGGCCGCGTCTTCCAGACCGGCAGTCAGCAGCGCTCGGAAATCCGGTTTCGCATGGCTTGTGAATGGGTGCGTAACGGGCGGATCGGCAACGTTCAGCGGGTGGACGTCGCTCTTCCAGTGGGCATTGCGCGTTGGTGCGATCTCCCGGAGGCCGAAGCTCCGGATGCTCTGGACTGGGATCTCTGGCTGGGGCCTGCGCCGGAGAGAGGGTGGCACGCGGACCTGAGCCCGGTAGGGGTCCATGGACATTTTCCGCACTGGCGGCACTACCGGGAATACGGTGGTGGAATGGTCACCGACTGGGGCGCCCATCACTTCGACATCGTGCAGTGGGCCCTGGGTATGGACGAAAGCGGACCGGTGCATTTCATTCCGGCTGAAAATCGCAATGCGACCACCGGAGCGCGGTTTTTCTACCGGAACGGGGTGGAGGTGACCCATCTCGGGGGGAACGGAATCACCTTTTACGGGGATGAAGGAGAGATCTTCGTGAACCGTGGAGCGATCGATATCCGGCCCGAGGAGAAACGGCGTGAACCGCTGGCCGACGATGCTATCCGACTCTATGAGAGCAACGACCATTTCCAGAACTGGCTCGATTGCATCCGGTCTCGCGAGAAACCCATCTGCGATGTCGAAGTCGGGGCCCGGAGCGTCATCGTCTGCCATTTGGTCAATATGACCTACTGGCATGGGCGCCGTTTCGCCTGGGATCCGGTCGAAAACCGATTCTTCGCCGGCAGCGGCAACGCCGAGTGGCTGGATGTTCCCTACCGGGATCCCTGGCAGTTGACCTGACCGGTTTGGGTTTGCAGCTCCGGTCCTTCTGGAAGCGCGGCCGAAAAAATAATTTATTACTTGATTTATATCGAACTTTCGGTAAAAACTGAAAATTAGATGAATCAAGAATTCCAGAGTGTGCGCCGGCGTTTCATCACCCAGTGGGGTGCTTTGGGCAGCCAGTGGGGAATCAATCGGACGATGGCGATGATTCACGCGCTCCTGTTGGTGGCCGAGCGCGAACTTTCCACCGATGAGGTCATGGAAGAGCTGAATATCAGCCGGGGGAACGCCAACACCAACCTCCGCGATCTGATCGACTGGGGACTGGTGCAGCGGGTGGTGCGGCCCGGTGAGCGCCGGGAGTACTTTGCGGCCGAGAAGGACGTCTGGAAGATATTCTGCATGGTGGCCAGGGAGCGCAAGCGGCGCGAAACGGAACCCGCACAGAAGGTGCTGGAGGCGTGTATCCGCGACACCGAAACGGACGACTCCCCCGAAGCCCGCGAATTTCGCCGGGAACTGACCGCTCTCTCCGATTTTGTCTCCCTTGCCAACACCGTTATGGAAAAGGTGGCCGCCGCCGAACAGAGCCGGGTGCTCCCGCGCATTCTGAAAGTACTGTAACGGTAGACCGTTCACACGCCAGTTTAGGCTTATTGCTAAGTTTCACTAATTCTCGAAAGTTCGAGATATAAGAACAACAACCAATGAAAGGACCTGTCATGAATCCCACCGTTATCACCTACGCCCTCTACCTCTTGATCAGCGTCGCCATGACCATTTGGGTGGCGCGCACCTTGCACCGGAACGGTCGATTGTTCCTCGTCCGCAGCTTTGGTGGCGACGAGGGCCTGGCCGATTCCGTCAACCACCTGCTCGTGGTCGGCTTTTACCTGATTAACACCGGTTTTATCGCTCTGTTTCTCAAGCTGAAAGTTCGTCCGGAGACCATCGAAGGTATATTCGAAGCCATCAGCGGCAAGGTCGGAGTGGTGCTTCTGGTGCTCGGCGCCATGCACTTCTTCAACCTCTACGTCTTCCATCGTCTCAATCAGCGGTACGAGCGCCGCAACGCTCCCCCTCCCGTGGAGCCGGACGACTACCGGGAACTGGAAAACGGCCAATTGGAGCAAACATGAAAAAGCTGATCGTGTTTTACGACAACCACTGCGACCTGTGCCGGCGGAGCCGGCGCTGGGTCGAAACGCAGCCGGCATATCTGCCGGTTGAATTTCAGCCGGTGTACAGTGCGAAAACCAGGCAGGCATTCCCGGATCTCGAAGGGTTTGGGCCGGAAAAGGATCTGGTGGTTTACACTGACGAAGGAGCCGTTTACCAGGGGGCCAACGCCTGGATCATGGTGCTTTGGGCGCTTAAGGACTGGCGCGAGTGGAGTTTCCGTCTCAGCCGTCCCGGCTGGCGCCCGCTGGCGCGACGCTTTTGGAACTGGATCAGCACCCACCGCATCCGGCGTTTGCCGGGAGTCATGGACGACGAGGACCTAATCCGAGTCCTCAACGACGAGGCGACGGGGTGTCACCCCGGAGAACCCGCCGGCCGGGTTGCTTTTCAGCGGGCAAAGGCTCGGGCCCTGGGCGCAAATCCTGAGCCACCCGGAAAGGCGAACCCATGAAGCGTCAACAATCCCTTCTCATTGCCGGAAGCGGTTTTCTCAGCGCCGCGGTCGCCCGGTGGTTTCACCGGGAGGGCTGGCAGGTGCGAGTGCTCACCCGGCGTCCGGCCGCGGTCGAAAGCCCGGCGGTTCCGGTTTCCTGGGACGGCCGGTCCCGGGGAGATTGGGAAGAAGCGCTGCGCGAGGCCGATGTGCTGATCAATTTCTGCGGTCAATCGGTCAACTGCCGTTACCATGCGGCCAATCGTCGCGCCATTCTCGAGAGCCGGGTGCATCCGACGCGCCTGCTGGGAGAGGCCCTCGCCGCCTGTCCGGCGCCGCCACGGGTTTGGTTGAACGCCGCCAGTGCGACCCTCTACCGGCATGCCGAAGACCGGGGGATGAGCGAGGCCGAAGGGGAATTCGGAACCGGATTCTCGGTCGACGTCTGCCGGGCCTGGGAGGAGGAAGCCCGTCGCTGGCGGCGGCCAGAGATACGGCAAGTGCTGCTGCGCACAAGCATGGTTCTGGGGCATGGCACCAACAGTGTTTACCCGGTGCTGGCCCGGCTGGCTCGGCTTGGGCTGGCGGGAAAGATGGGCCAGGGGTCCCAATTCATTTCCTGGATACACGTGGAGGACTTTTGCCGGGCGCTGGCATTTCTCGTTGCCGGTGACCTCGAAGGTCCGGTTAACGTTACCGCCCCGGAACCCGTCACCAACCGGTTTTTCATGAAAGCCCTCCGGAAAAGCCTCGGGTGCCCCTTCGGCCTACCCGCCACAAGCTGGATGCTCGAGTGCGGCGCGGTTTTCCTTCGCACCGAAACCGAACTTGTCTTGAAAAGCCGTCGGATTGTGCCCCGTCGCCTCCAGAACGCCGGCTTCACCTGGCGATTCTCCACCGCTCCCGCCGCCCTTGAAGATCTTGCCAGACGGCAATAAGGCCCGCGACAATACAACTATCAGCTGATAATTTTATTGTCGTCCGCGTTATGCACAAAACCTCCACTTCGATCGGATTGATTATCCTTGTTGGTCTGCCGTTTTGATCGGCATGCGTGAGTGGTGCTTCGGGGCGACGGCGGGATCGAGCCGGGCGAAGGCGGCGTTGCTCCTTCTCCCGTAGGTCCGTGCTTCAGCCGGACGGCAGCGCCTGCGAGTTCGCGCAGGGGGTCCGCTTCGAGGCCCGCTCCCCGCGGCAAGGAATCCGGAGACCTGCCCGTTAACGGGAGAAAATGGGATGATCGGTTTCTTGTTTCCGGAGGGAGTCATCCCACTTGACACATCAGGAGAACTGATGAGACAGTGCTTGTTGAAAAAGAGATTCTTAACGAAATCCGGTGGGCATCCGTCGCGCGCCGGCGGAAAAGAAGAACACCGACGATCCTATTGACCATGAAAAAATCGTACGCTCTGTTTGGGGCAATTCTCCTGGCGACACCCTTGATTGGGGTGGCCTCAAGCGATGAAGATGAGGCGGCGTATTCCGGAAACCCGATCATCGATGGGTGGTATGCCGACCCGGCTTCCCGGGTTTACGGGGATACCTACTGGATCTTTCCGACCTACTCGGACTACTACGAGAATCAGCTGTTTTTCGACGCCTTTTCGTCACCGGACCTGGTGAACTGGACCAAGCATGAACGGATCATCGACAGCGAGGAGGTGGTGTGGGCCGAGCGTGCCATGTGGGCGCCGGCCTCGATCGAAAAGGACGGCAAGTACTATTTCTTCTTCGCGGCCAACGACGTCCGTCCGGGCGAGGTGGGTGGAATCGGGGTTGCCGTTGCCGACCGGCCGGAAGGACCCTATAAAGACCTGTTGGGCGAACCGTTGATCAATGAAATCGTCAACGGCGCGCAGCCCATCGATCAATATGTTTATCAGGATACCGAGGGGACTTATTACATGTACTACGGAGGGTGGGGGCGTTGCAACGTGGTGAAGTTGAAGGACGATTTTACCGGCCTCGTTCCGTTCGACGACGGAACCGTTTACAAAGAAATCACCCCGCGGGATTATGTGGAGGGGCCGTTAATTTTTAAGAGGAACGGAAAGTATTACTTCATGTGGTCGGAAGGCGGGTGGGGCGGCCCGCACTACCGGGTGGCTTATGCCATATCCGACAGCCCCTTCGGCCCGTTCGAGCGGGAGGAAACCATTTTGCAGCAGGATCCCGATGTGGCCACCGGGGCCGGACACCATTCCGTGCTCCACGTCCCCGGTGAGGACGAGTATTACATCGTCTACCACCGCAGGCCCTTGGAGGAGACCCATCACAACCACCGGGTGGTGTGCATTGAGAAGCTTGAGTTCGACGAAAACGACCGGATTAAACCGGTCAAAATCAGTTTCGAAGGGGTTCCCGCCCGGCCGTTGCGGGCGGATTGAGCGTCGACTAATCTCCTTCAGCCCAGGTTTCGTCCAGCAGCGCGCGCATGGCTGCGAGGGAGCGGCGGGCGGTGGCGGCGTCGTACTGGGAGGTTCCGGGAGAATTCGCGTACGGGTTGGTGAAGGAATGCACCGCGCCGCCGTAGGCGATTAGGGTCCAGTCGACGTCAGTCGCGTTCATGGCGTCGGCAAATGCGATCACATCCTCGTGCGGCACCAGCGGATCCGCCGCGCCGTGAAGGACGAGGACCTTGCCCTGGATCCGTCCGGAATCGGATGGCAGGGTTGGGGATTGCAGGTCGCCATGAAAGGAAATCACCGCGTCGAGCGCGGCTCCGGACCGCGCGAGTTCCAGCACCGCGCCTCCGCCGAAGCAGAAGCCGATGGCCGCGATCCGGTCGGGATCAAGGGGCACGTCACCCGCGGCTCCGCGGAAAGCCTCGAGCGCGGCCTGCCCGCGTTGACGCAGCAGTGCCCGGTCGGAACGAAGCGCACCCGCCGCCTGGCTGGCTTCGCCGGAATTCTGGGGGCGGACGTCCGTGCCGTACACGTCAGCCATCAGGACCACATAACGGTCTCCGGCGGCCCAGCGGGCTTTTTCCGCCGAGCGTTCCGTCGGTCCCATCCAGCTCGGAATCATGAGCAGGCCGGGCAGGGGACCGGATGCGCCCTCCGGAACGATCAGTTGGCCGGTGAAGGTGGTGCCTTCGATTTCCCAGGAGAGATCCTTGACCAGGTGGTCGGAAGCGAGCAGCGCCGATGAGGCCAGGAGCGCGATAAGGTAAACAATTGGGTTTGTTCGGTTCATGGTTCGATTGATTTGCGGTGGTCGAATGGAGGGATTCATGGCCAAGCCAGGTAGTCCCTTCGCGTGGGAGGCCGACATGGGCCTAAAAGAAGCAGCGTAGACGTGTTTGGATGGATTACACGATTGTGGACCTCCCGTCAAATGTTCCCTCCGGTTCGGAAAGGGAATTCGATTTGGCATGGTGACCGCACCATCGCGGTGCCAAAGCGTAGCTCCGTCCTTCAGGCGGAGTTTCGGAGCCCGGGAAGTGCGTTCGCTTTGCTGACCGGTTCAGCGCCGACTAAAGGGCGGCGCTACTTTTCAATCAATAATGGTTAACCTGACTCAACGAGAACAGCTTTTCCGGTATTCGGCACTGGCGTACGGAGATTGCGGGAAATGAATTGCCCCTGATGTTCCCTTAGGGTACACATCTGTGTCCAATGAAGCCGAAGGGAACCATGGTGAGCCGCGGGAAGAACTTTTTAATCAACCCGGTTTTCCGGGTGTTGGTCTGGGCCGCGGCAGTTGGGATCGGGGCCGGTCCCGCGATTGCCGTGGCGGGTGATGCGGAAGCATTCGGTATCCAGATTGTGGATGCAGATACCGGGCGCGGAGTGCCTCTCATCACGCTGGAAACGACCGATCGAAAGCAGTTTGTCTCCGATAGCGCGGGTCTGGTGGCGATTGACGATCCGGGCTTTTTCGGTGAAACCGTCTATTTTCAGGTGATGGCCACTCACGGGTATCAACACCCCGCCGACGGCTTTGGCTACCGGGGACGCGCGTTCACCGTGGAACCGGGAGAGCGAGGAGTAATCGAACTCGAGCGGGTCAACATCGCGGAACGTCTTTACCGCACAACCGGAGCCGGGATCTACGAACACGCGGTACGCCTGGGGGAAACGCCTCCGATCGACAGGCCCCTGCTGAACGCTCAGGTAACCGGATCCGACAGCGTTTTGGCCGCCGTTTATCAGGGCAGAGTTCACTGGTTCTGGGGAGACACCGATCGGGTCTCCTACCCGCTTGGCAATTTCCAGACGACCGCGGGAACCTCGCTCCTGCCCATAGACGGAGGGCTTTCCCCGGATGACGGAGTGAATATTGAATACGTGACCCGGGAGGATGGATTCGCACGTTCGGTGGCCGCGATGCCGGGCGACGGCCCGACCTGGCTGGGAGGACTCAGCGTTCTGGGAGACGACGATGGCAACGAAAGGTTGTATGCCATTTACACCAAGATCCGGAGTGGGAGCCTGGAAGCGTACGAGTGGGGCACGGCGGTGTGGAATGACGAAACCGAGGTCTTCGAGCAATTCAGTGTTTTCGGTCGTGGACCGACGGCGGCGCACTCACAGGAGCACACTTTTTTTCACACCGGCGACGACGCCACCGAGTATGTGTACTTCGGGAATCCCTTTCCCATGGTGCGGGTGGAAGCGATCCCGGAGGCTTTTGCCGATCGGAGTCGCTATGAAAGTTTTACGCCGTTGGCGGAAGGGACGAGGTTGCGGGATCAGCGGCTGGAGCGCGACGACGACGGCAGCCTCCGATTCTCCTGGAAGCGAAACACACCCTGGCTGCGCCAGAGCGACGAGCGGAGCCTGATCGAATCCGGTTTGATGCGAGAGGACGAAGCGCGGTTGGCGCTGCGCGATTTGGAAACCGATCGAAGAATCCATGCCCACACCGGTTCGGTTTATTGGAATGACTACCGTGATCGGTGGATTATGATTTTTGTCCAGATCGGGGGAGATTCCTCTCACCTGGGAGAAGTCTGGTATGCCGAAGCCGAGCATTTCACAGGTCCCTGGAGCGACGCCCGGAAGATTCTCACGCATGAGCAAATGACCTTTTACAATCCCAAACACCACCCGTTTTTCGATCGGGATGGCGGCCGGGTGATTTACTTTGAGGGAACGTATACCAGGGATTTTGCCGGTCATGACAAGGCCACCCCTCGGTACGAGTACAATCAGATCATGTATAGGCTGGACCTCTCGGATCCGCGACTGAGGCGGTAACGATTTTATTACAACGATAGCAGGGAACGGTTGATTCGTTGTCCTGTGGAACATCGGATACATCTGAGTCTTGCGTTCGGTGGGACAATTCATTTTTATTGTACCACTATGTCTGACACACCTGCTTTCCCTCCTTCCATAGTCCCTGCCGGTTCCGGCGCTGTCCACCATGCCTTTGGCGAAGAGGTCACGTTTCACCTGACCGGTGAACAAACCGGCGGCCAACTCTGTGTCTGGAGCGAGAAGGTTCCGCCCGGCGGCGGCCCGCCGCCGCACCTGCATTTGAACGAGGATGAGTGGTTCGTGGTGCGGGAGGGGACGTTCGAGTTCCTGGTGGAGGGCGAGTGGCGTGAGGTCACTCCGGGAGGAGCGGTTTATGTGCCTCGCAAGGCGGTGCATACCTTTCGGAACAGTGGCGACGGACCCGGCTTGCTGCAGGTCAGTACCTCCCCGGCCGGATTTGAGACCTTTTTTTCCCGCTGCGCCGAAGTCTTTCAGAGTCCCGAAGGTCCCGATATGGAGCGAATCATGCAGATCGCGGCCGAACACGGCATTCATTTCGTGACCGAATGAACCCTCCTCGCGTTCGTTGTCGCGCGACAATTGAACGATCAGCCGGTGGTTTTTTTGTCGCGGGGGGAGGTGCCGGAAGCTTTGGCTTGAGGGGGGGCAACCGCCTTGACGAGTGTGCGTATTGCCCAGGAGGAAAGCTTTTTGCCCTCTTTCTGTCCGAGACCGCAGACGTCGGTTTGGGCAATGAACGGTTCAATTGAAACCAGCATGGAGAGGGCTGAGCGCAGTTTTGTGTAGGTCCTGTCGTCAATTCTGTCCCGCATCGGTTCGAGAGCCGCATCCAGAAGGGTGATACGCCGTGCGCCGCGCAGCGGCTCTTTGGGTTTTCCTCCCTCTGCGATCCATTGCTCCATGGTGGCTTTCAAGAACATGCGGAAACGGGCTTCGTTTTGAGCCACCAGGTCGTGCAGGTGTTCCTGCACGCGGACGGCCCGTTCGGCCGGATCGTTCATGCATTCGGCGGGCAGTGAATCGAATATGGCATCCGCGTCCAAGGTTTGCACATCCAGCGGGGCCTCCGCAAGGAGCATGTCCCGGTTCGAGAAATAACGGTAGATGGTCGCCCGTGAAACCATGGCTTCCTCCGCCACCGCTTCCAGGCTCGGTTGCTCGCCGCGCGAGAGCAATGATTCGGCTGCGCGCAGGATCTCCCGGCGCGTTCGCTGTTTCTGGTTTACCCGTCCCCCGTTGATCTTTTTTCTTGCCTCAGGCATATTTTATGAGAATATTGTCTCGTAACGATAAATCTATCTTGGCTATGAGCAATCAAAAATCTCGGTGGGTGTTGGGGCATCGGGTGACCCCGGTGGAAACGGGCTCGGATTTCGGTCTGCTGTCGATCGTCAGCCCGGCCCGGGCCGAGGGTCCGCCTCCCCATTTTCATGAAGACGCGGTGGAATTATTTCTGATTCTTGAGGGGACGATGAACGTGATGTGCGACGGACGGTGGCATACCTTGACGGCTGGCGAGAGTTTTGTCGTTCCCAGACGTTCCGTGCACACGTTTCGCAATCCCGCGGAGATCGAAGTGAAATGGATCACGACATTCGCTCCGCGCGGGTTTGAGCGTTTCTTCGAGGATTTCGGGGTTCCTGTTGATCGGGACGGGGCGCAGGAGGCATCGCTGGCGCCGGACCTGATCGGACGGGTCGTATCGGAATGCGCCTCGTATGGAATGATTCTGGCGAAGCCGGAATCGGTGCCGGAACGGTAGCCGAGAGTTAAGCGATCGGCGGCGTATGGGCGGGCAAGAGTGCCTGTGTCCTCGTGTTCGGACAGGGTGGTGTGCCGTTCGCCGGTCAGGCTTGTCTCTTAGGAGGGCTGCGTTATCTTGGGGCGGTGAAGACCATGACTGATATATGGGGAAAGGGTCGGAACTGGGTTCCGATTGTGTTGATGCTGTTCGCGGGATTCGCCTGCTCTTCACCCCCGGCGGATCCGGAATCGGACCAGTCGGTTGACGAGGGGACGCATAGCGAACCGCGAGCGCCGGCGGCCGCGGATTTCGAATCCGATTCGGCCCCGCTGGTACCATTGGCAAGGGAGGAACCCGGCGAACGCCGGGAGGAGGTTTTGGACGCCTTACGCGTTACACGGACGTTCGATCTCGTCGAAGATCGAGGGCGGGAGATCGTGCCGGTTTCCGCCTGGCTGACTCCCGGGGAAATCTCACGGTATGAAGCGGGTGCGGACACCCTGGAGTTTCGGGTGCGGGGTCGGGCGGCTTCGGCGGATCCGGAGGGCAATCTGGTCTTCCGGGAGGAGGGAAGGTTTAACGTTGAGATCATTGTTCGAGGTCCCGACGAATCCGAAAAATTTCGGCAGGTAATGACCGGGTTTCGCAATCACTTCGACGGGGTCCGGCAGGCGCGAGTCACCTACCGCGTTCCGCGCGACGGGGGCTGGGAGGAGGTGGCTCAGTTCACCGTCCCCTACGAAGGGACGGTAGGTTCTGCGACGATTCCCCGCGCGGCCTGGTTCGATCCCGATCGCTTAGATTCAGAGGGAGAGCGAGACTGGTTGCGCGCGGAGGATTTTGGCTTGTTAAACATGCGCTCGCTGGACTCCCGTCATGGGGAAGTCGACCGAGAAGGCACCCTTCGTTACCGACAGGATGGCGATGTGCGGCTAACCTTTCGAAAACCCGGAGGCACGCTATTTGATACGGTTGCCGTCGATATCACCAACGTTACCGATGGCATCAGGTGGGTGTCGCGGGTCAGGCACGAGCCTAAGCCGATGGCGGTCTCCGAACATGTGCTGGTGATTTACAATCAAAGCTCGGCGGACAGTGAGGCGCTGAAGGATTATTACGTACGGGAGCGTCCCGGTTTCGAGGAGGTCAACGTGTTGGGGGTCAGGACCAGTTCAGAAGAACTGATCACCGAGGCGGAGTACCGGAACGAGGTACGGGATCCGGTGGTGGAGTGGCTTTTGGAGGCCGGCAAACCCATTCGTTACATCGTATTGATGCTGGACATTCCCACCCGCGTGCACGCCAGGGTACCCCACGAGGGGTCTTACCGGTTGCAGATCGGCGACTCCCTATCCCACCGGTTGGCTTTCGCGCTGCGCGATGAAGGAATCCGAGACGGCGATACGTATTTCGACGCTTCGCACCAGGGGTCCCCGACCACCTGGTTGGGCACGCCTTTCTCCGTGGCGCAGTTCGAGGGCATGACCGCGCTTGTCACCCACCTGAACATGGGCAGTCTGGAGGCGTCGATTGCCTATGTGGACAAACTTAAATCCTTTGACCGAACCGGCGCGGTCCTCCATCCGGCCGACGACACTTATGCGCGTACCTTTTATATGGAGGACCACGACGCGCACAGCCGGCTTCCGTCCAATTTCTTCGGGCACCGTTATCTGGAGCGAATGAGCACGGGTTTCCTGAGGCTGGAAGAAATGGACATTGAGTACCGTCCCAAGGGATCGGCTTATATCGAAGCAGGAGAGAATGTGGCGTTTTTCGGAACCATGGGTCGCTGGGGCAACCGGGGGGCGAATTACGCCGTCGACGGGCGCATACAATGGGGGGAGAATTCGGACTGGTGGCTGATGCTGTCGGTGGAGAGTTTTAACGGGCAGCGGGACCCGGCGCGGCGTCAGGGCGGCGAGGCGCACGCGTTCTACGGGCCGATGGATCAGGGGAACTTTATCGACTGGTTCCACGCCGATGCCTTCGGCGGATCGAATTACTCCCGCACCCCGGTGGGTGCGGTCTGCCATGTGGAGGAACCCACCACAGGAGGAGTCAACGACTGGAGTTATCTCGCCATGTGGCAAGACGGATTCACCTTCGCCGAATGCGCCTGGGTCAGTCGAAACACCGGGCGCTTTATGGCCATCGGCGATCCCCTGGTGACGCGGAAGCCGCCGGAGCCGGGATCGCATCTATTGCCGGAGTGAGGGCCCAGTCCGGGCGATTCCCGGGCTCGCATTAAGTCGGGGATCCTGTTTCTATCCTCGGCATGGAATTTTGGAATCGTGCGGTGGAAATCGGGGACATCGTGGTCACGCCCCGTTCACTCCTGGTGGGTATTTTGCTGCTGGCGGCCCTCTTTCTGGTAGTGACCCGGGTGCGCGGGCTTTTGCAGCGAAGGGTCTTCCCGCGGCTCGGCCTGACCGAGGGCGTCAGTGCGGCGGTGGGGGCTTTGATCGGTTACGCGCTCCTGCTGATTGGGGTGCTGGTGATTCTGCCCGTTATGGCACCCGGGTTCAATATCAACACCCTGGTGGTGGTCCTGGGAGCCCTTTCGTTCGGCGTGGGGTTCGGGTTGCGGAACGTGGCCGACAATTTCTTCAGCGGACTGATTCTGCTCATCGAGCGTCCGATCAAGGTGACCGACCGGATTGAAGTGGCGGGGGTATTCGGCACGGTGGTGGAGATCCGCGCCCGCAGCACGACGGTGCGTACCAACGACAATATCGATATCATCGTGCCGAACTCCCAGTTCATCTCCAACCAGGTGACCAACCTCAGCTACCACGACAAAAAGGTGCGCTTCAAAATCCCGGTCGGAGTTCACTACGAGAGCGACGTCGAATTGGTGCAAAAAGCGTTGCTGGAAGCCGCTTCCGAATGCGGGGATGTGCTCAAGGAGCCGGCGCCGGCGGTGCGGCTGATTGGTTTCGGGGATTCCTCCGTCGATTTCGAACTCCGCGTCTGGACCGATTCTCTTTACCACCGTCCCAAGCTGCTTTTCAGCACCGTCAATTTCCTCATCTGGAAGAAATTCAAGAAATACGGTATCCAGATTCCTTATCCGCAGCGCGATATCTATGTGAAAGAAATGCCGAAGACCGGGGGCACTTGACCGCGGATGACCTGGTGTAGCCCACCGTAAGAAATGCACCTTAATCCGAATTAATGCGGACTAACCGTGGAAAACTTTAGAAACCGCCGCGCCCCAGATGGAGGCCCGCCTCTATCCCAACCCGGCGGAGCCGGTACCCATCAGGAGTTAGGTGGAGGGCGGCGCTCCCGCGCCGCCGCGGCAATGTTTACGACTCCTACGTGTTCGCTTCCGTTACGTGGAGGGCGGCGCTCCCGCGCCGCCGGAAGGTGTGCCTGACGTGGTGGCCGTTGCGAAGGGAAGCGGTCGCCACGGCCGCTTGCGGGGCGACCCCGGGGCCATGCGGGAGCATGGCCCTCCATAAACCTTGCTCGATTTGCGCACGATTTCAGAATTAAGGGACTAAAGAAATCAGTTTTAATAACCACTGATTGACACTAGCTCGTCGAGGGAGTGTCTCCGTGTGACAAACCTCCCCGGTTCAGCAATGCTTTTCCCAGTTTCTTCGCCCCTCGCCGCCCACCCCGCCCTCACCCTCACAGTGGCCAGGCCCAGAGGAGGAGGGGGAGGGCGACGACGAAAACCAGGATCTGCACGGGGAGGCCGAGTTTCCAGTAGTCGGAGAAGCGGTAGCCGCCGGGGCCGAGGACGAGGGTGTTGGACTGGTGGCCGATGGGGGTGAGGAAGGCGCAGGAGGCGCCGACGGCCACCGCCATGAGAAAGGCTTCGGGGGCGACCTCGAGGCCGGCGGCGAGGCTGAGGGCGATGGGGGCCATGAGAATGGCCGCGGCGGCGTTGTTGATGATGTCGGAAAGGAACATGGTGAGCAGCAGTAACACCGCCAGGGTCGCCACCGCGGGCCAGTGGTTGCCGAGGACAAGGAGTTGCTCGGCCAGCCAGGCGGCGCCGCCGGTGGTCTCCAGCGCCTGTCCCACCGGGATCATGCAGCCGAGCAGGACCAGGACCGGCCAGTCGATGCCGGCATAGGCCGAGCGCAGATCGATCACCCCGGTCAGGATCATCAGGGCGGCGGCGGTGACCAGCGCCACCGGCGCGGTGAGCCAGCCGCCGAGGATAGCGGTTACGGCTCCGGCGAAAATGGCGGCTGACAGCAGAAGCTTGCGCGGCTTGCCCAGTTTGAGTTCGCGGTCGGCCAGAGGCAGGCAGCCCAGTTCGGGCAATTGTTCCAGCAAGGTCGCCTCTTCGCCCTCCAGCAGCAGCACATCCCCGTTTTTGAATCGAACGTCGCGTACCCGACCCTTCAGGCGCCGTCCCTGGCGCGCCACGGCGATCAGGTTCAGCCCGTAACGTTCCAGCAGACGCAGTTGGGCGGCGGACCGGCCGATGAGCCGGGAATGGGCCATGACCACGGCTTCGCCCAGACTGAGGCTTCCGGTGCGGGCCGGTTTTTCGTCCGGGTTTTTGTTGTCACGTTCTTTTTTGGTTTTCCTGTCGGTATCCGTTTTTTCCTTATTGTTTTCCCCTTCTTTGTCTTCCTCGGGATCGAATCCGATCGCCAGCTTGGCTTTGTTGGCGAGGGTTTCGATCTCCTCGGTTTCCCCTTCCACCATAAGGATGTCGTCTTCCACGAGGATACCGTGAAAGCGGTGGGCGGGGATTCGTTCCTCGTTCCTCACTACTGCCAGGATGGGCGGGGCGCCGTCGATATCGGTTTGGAGCTGGGTCAAGGTCTGGCCAACGGCTTTGGAATCCTCCGTCACCCGCAGCTCGCCGAGGTAGGAATCGATTTCGAACCGGTCTTCGGCGGAGGCCTGTCCCTTGCGTTCGGGGAGCAGTCGCCAGCCGATCAGGGTCATGAAGAGGATGCCGGCGAGGGCGACTCCCAGTCCGACGGGAGCGAAGTCGAAGAGGCCGAAGGGCTCGCCGCTGACCTCGCCCCAATAGGTGGCGACAATGATGTTGGGCGGCGTGCCGATCAGGGTGGTCAGGCCGCCGAGCAGGGAGCCGAAGGACAGCGGCATGAGCAATTTCGAGGCGGGAATCTTGTTCTCCCGCGCCATTTTGAGCGCTACCGGCAGCATCAGCGCCAGCGCGCCGACATTGTTCATAAAGGCGGATAGAAAAGCCACGGCGGTGGTCAGGCTCAACAGTTGCAGCATGGGGTTTTTGCCGGCGTGCCGGGCTGCCTGTGAAATCAGGTCGACCAGACCCGATTGGAAAAAGGCGCGACTGATTACCAGCACGGCCGCCACGGTGATGACCGCCGGATGGCCGAAGCCGTAAAAGGCCTGGTTCATCGGCACCAGACCGATCAGGGTGGCGGCGATCAGGGTGAGCAACGCCACGAGGTCGTAGCGGAGAATTCCGGATACAAAACCCCCGAGGGCGATCAGCAGCAGGAGACCGAGGAGGAGGGCTTCGTTTGCCATGGTTTCATGACTGAGGGGAACGCCCACGGTCGGCAAGGACAACCTGCCCGGTTCTGGTCAGGAATTCCGTCCCGTCCCGGTTTGGAGCTTTCCCGCGTAGATCGGGACGAACTGAGCCACCCCCAGCACGGCGAAGACGAAAATCGTCAATTGGGTCTGAGGGTAGGCGTCGCCAATGAGGAAAAGCTGGAAGAACTGCGCCGATTCCGCCAGGGCGATACCGATGATCATAGTGACCAGGACCGCGTCTTCGCTCTTTTGCCGGGGCAGCACGATCCATCGGATGGCGGTGGAGGCCAGGAGGGCGCCGATGGCCATGGCGAGAAAAGGCAGATCGGCCATGCCGTCGTCTTCGCCCGATGGGAGTCCGCCGCCGAGGAAAAATTGAAACTTGAAAAGGGCCGCCAGCATGGCGGCCCAGATGACCCAAAGGACGAGGGTTTTATTGGGAGCGGTTTGATTCATTTTGGGCCTCCGAGGTGACGGGGGTTGCGGACCTCACGACCGGGCGCAATTCGCCTGCAAATTCCAGGCGAACTTCGTCGGCCACGTTGGCGAGAAATGGCAGATTGGGCACGACCAGGTCGAAGTCCTGACGGCTGACCGTGGTGCGGGCTTCGCCCAGGAGAAGCTCCGGGGAAGCGAAGGTCATGGAGGCTTCGAATACCGCCGGCCGGGTCAGGTCGCGAATGGTGAGGTTGCCGCTGACGGTGAATTCGACTGGGTCTCCTTCGCTGATAGCGCCGTTGAGGCCGATGATTTCATCCGGGACGAAGGTGATGTACTCGAAGTCGTCGGTGTAGAGGATGCGGTTGCGGGTGGCACGGTCGCGGCGTTCTTCGTCGGTGACGAAGGTCCGGGCGTTGATACGAATGGTACCCATCCGGGAGTTGGCCGGATTGGCGAAGTCGACCAGGAATTGTCCGGCCACCTGATTGCTGATCCCGACGACATCGACGGGTTCCCCGCGCAGCTCTTCGAAGATGATGAAGCGGACCTCGGAGGCCTCCGATACGATCTCAAAGGTGGTACGGGCTCCGGATGCGATCTCCGGAGAATCGGTTTGTTGCGCATCGTCGCTCAAGACGGGATCGGCGCGGAGGGGTTCACTGGCCTCCTCGGTAGGGCCGAGAACCCAGTCGTAGAGCCAAACCCCTGCTGCCACAGCCAGGAGCACGCCGAGCACGATGAAAAATCCGGGTCTCAGTTTCATGTGATGAAAGGACGAAAAATGAATCCTCTAAATAGACCTACCCGCGGCAAATGTCGAGTCGTGAGGTGAACCACGGTTTTTGGGTCGGGGAAGGCGTGCCCGCCGGGTTGATTCCGGCTCCCTTCACGTAAAAAAGGCGCTCCGAGTAAGGAGCGCCTTTTTTGAGAAATCAGGTATTGCCCGATCAATTCCGCTTAGAAGGACCAGTTGACAAACGGGAAGCCGGTTGCGAGGTCGCGGGGCAGGCCGGTGAACCAGGTATTGTTCATCGCGATGTTGGCGAGTCCGACCTGCACCCCTTGCAGGTTTTCGGCGTAGTTCACAAACCCAAGCTGCAGGCCTTTGACTTCGTTGCCGTAGTTGACGAAACCGGTCTGCAAGCCGGTGAAGGAACCGCGGGAAATGTTCACCATCGCCGACTGCCAGCCCAGAACATCACCGGTTGTGTAGGTGAAAAAGCCGCCCCAGATGACACCGGTGTAGTCTTCAGCGTAGGTTCCGATGTAGGAATAGCTGAATCCGGCGCTTTGACCGACGTGTCCGTTGACCAGACCAAAACTGACGCCGCGGACTTCGTTTTCACCCCAGATATTCAGGGCCAGGCCGCGAACCGGTTCCCCGCGGGGAACGATGGCGATATCGGGAGTCAGAGCCGCCTGAAACGGACGGTCAGCGAATGCCAATTGAGTTACGAGCAGCAAGGACGCTGCGGCAAGGAGGATTTTTTTCATAGTCTAGGTGGTGGTTTTGCCGATGCCGGCGGTTTAGAGAAGTTGGCCCGGCTGGAGCATTCCATACACCGCGCGGGTCAGGGAGATTAGATATCGGGTTCATGGTGAAGTCAATGGAACATTAACCGGGCTGTAACAAATTTCTTCGGATGAAATAAGAAAACCACCGCCTACTTTCCCCGGCGTTTTGCCTGAAGGAAACGGCGACGCCGTATGTCGGGAGGCGGAGCCGAGTCGTCCGATGGTTGGGGAGGCGTGGATTCGGCTGGCGGAGTTTCAACGCGAGGGATCCTTCGGCTTCGGCGTCGGCTGGGTTTGGGAATGGGCGCAAAGGGGGTGACCCCCGGTTCGGCCACGTCGGCGGTGACCGCGCGCAGGCGTCCACCCATGCGGGTTTGCAGGGCTTCCAATAAGAGAAGGACGAGAAGCGCCAACAACAGCCAGGGGCGCAGATCGGCAAACGCGGGCCGGCGGGGCGCGGACCAGGTGGCGGAGAGATCGAGGCGTTCCTCGCCACCGGTCAGCCGGGCGAGGTTGCGCAATTCGGTGGCCCGCGTGCGATCAAAGGCCCATTCCGGGCTAACGCCGGTGACCACCGGTCCGAACGACAGGGCGTGATCGCCGGCCCGGACGGCGCCGCGCACCCAATCGGAGGCCTGGAGGGGATAGGCGGCGCGGAAACGGCCGGGCTCCAGACGTTCCCACGGGAGGGCCACGGTATCCTCCCGGGTGCGTACCGCCAATCGCAGTTCGGGAGCCGCGCGGGCGAGGCGTTCTTCCCAGTCGTCGCCGTAGAGCAGTTCCATGTGCAGGATTTCACCTTCAACCCGAGTGCGCAGGGAAATGCCGCGGGGCGTTTCTTCGCCCATCAGCCAACGGGTGAGGGTCTGAATGAAATCGCCGTATTGCGGCCAGGCCCGGACGCGTTGCGAAAAATCGCCGCCGAGGGGGAAGGTGACCGCGGCGGTGCGCCCGAGGCCGCGACGGGTGTGCGCAACCAGGGGGGCGTCGTATTCGTCGAGCGCATACGCCGCCGCCGCGCCTTCCTCGCGCAGGTAGGTGAGATTGTATCCATCGACCCCTTCAAGCCACTCCAGCCGCGACGCGGCGATTTCGGTCCAGGCGGCGGTTTCCTGGAGCGGTGTCGGATCCTCGATAAAGGTGGAACGGGCTACGGCCACGGTTTCCTGCATGAAGATGGCGGGAAGTTCGGCCGGGTCGGCGCTGAAGAAATATCGTCCGTTCCCGCGATTCGCGACATCCTTGAGGAAATCGGCGTCGACGTCCTGTTCTGTTCCCAGGCCGATCACGCTGACCGTAACGCCGGCGTCGGTCATGGTTTGGAGCAGGGAGCGGTACTGGCCCGGTTCTTCCGCGTCTCTGGCGTCGGCGAAGAGGATAATATGACGCTGGCCCTGGCTCGCGCGTTGAAGTTGTTCCCAGGCGGCGGTGAGTCCGGTGTAGACGTAGATGCCGCCGCCCTGGCTGGCGATGCGGTTCACCGCCGCGATCGCTTCCCGCCTGGTGGCGCTGTCCAGGGTGGTGAGGGGAATGACCTGGTGGGCCTGGGTGTCGACCGCGAAGACCGCGACCGCGTCGGTGGCGCCGAGGAGTTCGATGGTGGTCGCCGCTCCGGTGTTGGCCAGCTCCATCTTGGTGCGCCCTCCGCCTCCCGGCAGCACGGCGTTCATGCTGCCGGACCGGTCCATGACAATCGCCACGGCGGTGGAGAGTCGCCGGTGGTCTTCGCGCAGTTCGGTGGTGACCGGGAGAAGGTCCTCCAGAGGCGAGCCATAATAACCTCCGGCCCCGAAGCTGTGACGCCCGCCCGCCATGAGCAGGCCGCCCCCCTGTTCGCGAACAAAGAAGTCGAGGGCGCCGATAAAGGGTCGCGGGATGGGATCGGCGGGCACGTTGTTGAAGATGACCGCCCGGGCGCCGCTCAGACGCCCGGGATGAAGAGCGTCCGGATCGGTTTCCACGTCCACCGAGAACCCCTGTTGCCGGAGCACCGCCGCCACCGGATCGTCCTGGTATCCTGATACCACCAGGATGCGCGGTCCGCCGGAGATTTCCACCCAGGTCTCGCCGTAGTTGTTTCCCGGGTACGCGTCCTCTTCGGGCAGGATTTCGATCTGGTACCGGTGCGCGCCCGGAGTTGCGGAGCGCTGCATCACCCGTGAGACGCCGCGCCCGTCGACCACGTCTACATGACCGGAGGCCACGGATTCCCCGTTGCGGCGAACCAGGAACGGGACCCGGCTGTCCGGTGCGCCCGCCAACGTGATTTCCAGGAGAAACGGCTCCGCCGGCTGCACCCGGGTGGGGGCGTGGAAGCGTTCGACGCGGTAGTCGATGGCGGCGGGATCCCCCGCCAGGCGAAAGTCGAGGGGCACTCGCTGTTCGAGCAGCCTTTCTCCCAGGTCGGCGAGGGGTTCGGTGCTGTAGCCGTCGCTCAGCACCAGTACCCGCGAAGCGCGGTCGGAGGCCATGCGGTTGAGTGCGAAGCGCAGCGCGGAAGCGGTGCGGGTGTGGTTGCGATTGCCGCTGAAGGCGAGGGTTTCGTCGTCGCCGCGCATGATGGCTTCGTCGGCGTAGTCGACGTAGTAAATGCGATCATCGCGCCCCATCGAGCGCTCCAGGAGGGATTCCCATTCCCGGAGGTTCGGGTGGAGGGAATCTTCGGCCGAGGCCGACTGGTCGGCGAGGACCCACAGGTCGAGCCCGGATTGGAGCCGCCGCAGTTCCGGCTGGACCAGTAACGCGATCACCAGGGCCAGGCAGGCGAGGCGCAAAGGACGCTTCCCCAGCAACGGTCTCCATCGCCAGGCCGCGACAAAGAGGAGTGGCAGGAGCAGAAGCCATTCGGGTGACGCCAGGCGTATCATGTTTCCCGATCCGAGTAGCGCCAGTTCAAGAGGAGCACGCCGCCCAGGAGGACCATCCAGAGCGGGGCCAGGAAGTCGCGCCGCGAATGGCGCTCCGCGTGCTCACGCTGCCGCTGCCGATCCGCCCGGACATTGAACGTTTCCGCGTCGCGGAAATCGGCGGTGCGCGCATCGGCGAAATGCGCGGCGGCCTCGAAGAGAGGCGTCTCTCCCTGGAGCACGGAGAAAAACCCGGGCTCGTCCGGGGCACGCAGAATTCCGGCCCTTGAGGGGGGAACCCGTTCGGCGGTTCCGTCAGCGGTCTGCAGGATGATATCCGCGCCCAGCGGGTCGACCGCCAGATTGAGGCGCTGGGCGGTGTGGACGTTTTCCCGGGTGTGGACCGGTTTGACCCGGCGAAGGTCCTCCAGGAACCGATGGAGCAGAACGACGAACGCGGGGAGCCGGGAGGCATTGGCGTGACGCAGGTCGAACTCGATCAGCAACTGTTTTTCTCCCTGGGCTTCGCGCAGCAGCACCAGTGGGCGGTCGCCCTGCCAGAGCAGCGGGGTTTCTTCGGGCTGAAGGCTCCGGGGCTCCGCGGGTGCGGCGGTCAGGCCCTGCCAGGACAGGTTTTCGGTGAGCCGGTGGCGTTCGCTGAAAACCGGGGCTTGTTCGGTGGCGGGAAGTTCTTCGCTGTGGCGGAAAAAGACTCCGGATTCCTGGGGTTCCTCGTTGGCGGCGAGGGCGGCAAAGCGGAAGTCGGGTGTTTCGCCAGGCCCCGCGGCACGCCAACCGGGCAGGCTGTCGAGAAACGCGGCGAGCGGTTCCGCGAGCGGCGATTGCGGTTCGGGGGCCAACAGGAGGATTTTCGGCAGGGGGCGGATGATTGGAAGACGGTCGTCGAGGGAGAATCGATCTTCGTTCAAGACCAGGACCGCGCGGTCGGTTTCCTCGGGAAAGGCGCCGCTTATCGAGACCGCGCCGCCGGGAGAGAGTTCAAGTTCGCGGGGTTCGGTTCTCCCTTGGCCGAACTCGATCCACCAGGACCGGGATTGTGTTTGGTCCCCGTAGTTCCGCACCAGGGCCCGCCAGACCAGTTGTTCCTCCCTTCGTTCCAGGCGCAGGCCGGTGAAACCGACGTTGGCGAACGGTTCCCCCAGGCCGATTACCTCGACGCCTTCGGGAACGTCGGGGCGCCGCCGATCGGTCACAAAAAGTACGGCGCCGCCCGGGTGGGCCGCGGCGATGGCCTCGCGCAGAGCGGGTCCGGCGTCGTGGCGGCCGGTCCGCGGGCGCCACCGGTCGGCTTGGGCGAGGAGTTCGCGACGGTCCACTCCCGAGTACAGGGTTCCGCGCTGTCCCGAAGAGGTTATCAGTATCCATTCCGTCTCCGCCGCGGTGCGCTCCAGGCGGCGCAGCTCGCCGGCGAGAGCCCGCGAGAGCGGGGTGTCGTCCGGATCGACGAAGGCGCGCAGGGAAACGGAATCGTCGAGCACCACCGCCACCCGCTGCACCGAGTCGGCGTGCAACCAGCGCGGCTCTGTCAGGAGCCAGGTGATCAGGAGCACGGCCAGGATTTGCAGCCAGAGCGATTTCGAATTGCGCAGTCGCTCGAAACGCCGGCCCTTCTGGCTTTCGCGGTTAAATCTCTCGATGAGAAACAGCGTGCTGACACTTTCCCTTCGGGTTTCCCGCTGCAGAAAATGGATCAGCAGGACGAGTGGAATGGCGGTCAGGGCCCAAAGGGCCGCCGGGTTGCCGAAAGTCAGTCCCATGGCTCTACAGCTCCCACGGAAAGCGCCTGCTTTCGAAGCGCTTCGAGCAGGTTGTCTTCGGACGGGATGCGTACGAAAAGGACCCGGTGTCGTCGCGCGTTTTCCTCGGCCAGCTCGAAATGCCGTTGGTAATCGCGGCGGTACCGCTCGAGCAGGTTTGCGCTGAAAAACTGGATACGGCGTTCCCCGGTTTCGCAGTCGATCAATTCGACGTTCCCGTTCCAGGCAGGATTCTCCTCCTCGCGGCAATAGGGGGCGAGCAGCAGGCTGGTGCTGTTTTCCGAGCTCAGAGAGGGAAAAACCCTTTCCCCGCCGCGCGGGTCGAGGAGGTCGGAAACGAAAACTCTCAGCGCGTTGCGCCGCCAGGGAACGCCGTGCAGGGAAAGGTCGGGCGCGTCATGGGCGGAAAACTCGGGGAGTTCGGGGATTCCCTGTTCGATCGCCTCGAGCCTTGCTTCCCGGCATTGGTCGCCGGTCACAAACCAGGCCCGAAGGGCCGCTTGTGACCGCAGGGCGCTTTCCAGACAGAAGTGAAACAGTTCCCAGCTTCGCGCGCGTTTGGCGGGGCGGTGAAACATGGACGGCGAGGTGTCCAGGACCAGATCGACCTGGGGGCTGACCTCCTCGCGGTAAAGCTTCATGGTGTAGGCGCCGGTGCGGGCGAACGCCTGCCAGTTGATGTAACGGGGGTCGTCGCCGGCGACGTAGGGGCGGTGATCCTGGAAATCGATCGAACTTCCCACTCCGGCCCCGGCCCAGTTGCCGGCGGCGCCCCGCCAGATCCGGTTGCGAAAAGGCAGCCGGAAATGCCGGGCGGCCTCGCCGGCGCTGACGCGCGCGGATTCCGTCCAATCGTCTGTGCCAACCGCCTTCATGAGGCGGCCGTACCGAGGGATTCTTCGGGGACGCCATCGGGTTCCTCGACGCCAACGCGATCATCGGCGGTGATCCGCTTGATCTGAGACCGACCCAGGGCGAGCAGGATAAGGAGCGAGAGCACGTTCACGAAAGCCATCACATAAGTCACTTGTGTCATGGAGCCTGAGAGGTGATCGCCGATCATGAGCATGATGACGGGGATGGGAAGGAATTGGTAAATGGCGGCGACGTTGAAATAGGTGGCTTCGGCGATGACCAGGGCGCTGATTCCGGCGCAAATCATCAAGGCCTGTATCAGGATAAAAAAGACACCGCCGCGTTCGGTGGCGGGAGAGATTAGACGGATTATGGCGACCGGGAAAAAGAGCGACGCGCAGATACAGAGCACCACGAGGATGGCTTCCTCGGTCACATTGCCTTCGTTCGCAAGCACGGAAAGGAAGATTCCCGCCGTCAGCAGGGTGAAGGCGACGCCGCTGGGCCAGCCGGGGGCGAAAAAGAGGCGCAGCCAGATGGGAAACCCTTTGCCCCGCGCCAAGCGCGAGCGGCGAAGGATGGCGTAGGGACGAAGACTTTCGTTCACCGCCTCGCCGCAGACCAGGATCAGGGGAATCGCAACCAGGATTAAGGCCGCCCAGACCGGGTGGTACCAGTAATGAAAGATTAACGCGCCGGCCAGCAGAACCAGCCCGGCCGTCCGTTTGCGCAACGCGTGATTTTCAGCCGGCGGAGCGATGCGGCTGGCGCCGAATTCGAGCATGAGGAAAATCAACACGCCCGCGACGAGAGGAAGCCATAGCCAGAATCCGGGTCCGGTCGTGGCGGTTAAAAACCCGCCGCCCGGCCCGAAAATGAAGAATGCGATTCCGTAGAGCCCCTGGGTGAGGAAGAGCAGGACGAAGATGATCAGTCCGACCCGGAAGAACCTTGAGGTTACGCTGGAAAATCCGATTCCGGCGGCGGTCAGGGTAAGCGATCCAAGCACCAGGCAGAACAGAATCGTGAGTTCGTCGACCAGGTCGATGCCGCCAAGGAAATACCGCAGGATCATGTACGGCAGGATCGCGGTGACGATCAGCATCCCCTGCACCGTCAGGGCGGCCCATTTGCCGAAAACGATGCGCAGGGTGGTCATGCGGGTGAGGAAAATCAGTTCCAGGGTCCGCGCTTCGATTTCCTTCTTGATGCTGCCGAAAGCCACAGACGGAAGCACCAGCAGCAGGGGGATCCCAATCAGACTCCAGAAGAAGCCGGTGACAAAAGCGTGATCGTAGTCGGTGTGGGGGGAGGCGGCGGAAATGAGGGTGGTGACGACCAGCAGAAGGAGCACGGTGTGCAGGGCCAGGAAGGACCACACGAAGGCGCGGGAGCGGGTGCCCTGGCGCAGTTCCTTGACCAGGATCGGACTGAACCAGTCGCTGGCTTCGCGCGTGGTGTTTTTGTCGATGGCATCCATATCAAGAGGCGTTTGGTGTGGGGTTGAGCTTCTCCAGAATCTCGATGAAGGCGTCCTCCAGCTTTCTTTGCTCGCGGTGGAACTCCGTCACCTTAAGGCCGTCGGCCAGCATCTGTTTGAGCAAGCCGCTGATTTCGGAAGGCTCGGTGTGATCGATGCGGACCAGGGCGCCCCGTTTGCGGATTTCGATCAGGGAGGCGTCCGGCCGCAGGGCGACCCATTCTTCGAGTTGATCCACCGGACCTGCCACTTCCACCGCGTAGGCGCAGCCGGCGGTGTCGCCGTGCATCAGGCTTTCGGCGGTGCCCTGATGAATCAGCTTGCCGCCGTCGATGAACAGCAGGGTGTCGCACATTTCGGCCAGCTCCGAGAGAATGTGCGAACTGATGAAAACGGTTTTCCCCTCCTGGGCCAGCAGTCGGACCAGGTGTTTGAATTCGACCCGGGCCTTGGGATCGAGCCCGGCGGTGGGTTCGTCAAGGATGAGCACCGGGGGATCGTGGATCAGGCTGCGTCCCAGGCAGAGCCGCTGGCCCATTCCCTTGGAAAGGCTGTCGGCCGGACGTTCGGCGAGACCGTGGAGGTCGGCGAAATCCATGACCTCGTTTACCCGGCGGGTGCGTTCGGCTCCGGTGTATCCGAAGGCGCGGGCGAAGAAGTCGAGGTACTCCCACACCGTCATGTCCTGATAATTCCCATACGCGTCCGGCATCCACCCGACGCTGCGCCGGGCGTGGGCGGGATTCTCCATAATGTCGATGCCGTCGATTTCGATGCTCCCCCGGTTGGGGAGGTCGAGGGTGGCCATCATCCGCATGGTGGTGGTTTTCCCGGCGCCGTTGGCGCCGATAAAGCCGGTGACGCGGCTGCGAGGAAGGTGAAAGGAAAGGTCGCGCACGGCTTCCACCGCCCCGAAGGAACGGCGGAGGTTCTTGACGTGAACGATGGGCGAAGCGGTTTTCATGGGTTGGAGAGGAGCGGTCCGAGGTGCAGGCTGTGCTGTTCCTCCCAGCGGATGGAGGGGAGGGTTTCCGAGCCGTTAAAGGCGGCGGCGGAGGCGTAGAAGTAACCCGTTCGTTCCTTCTGGGTGCGGAGCCGGTCGCGGGTGACCGGACTGACTTTCAGGAATTGGGTTTCCCACCAGCGGTCAAAATCCAGCCGGTCGCATCGTTCCAGGGTCAGCGGGGTGCCGGGAACCAGGGGGCCGCCGGTCCAGAGCCGGCCGTCGTGGTCGCGGTAAAAAACGGTGTCGACATCGTAGGAAAGCGTCGAAACGAGTGCGGGGGCGTTGTGATTCGAGGAAGGGTTTCCCCCCGCGAGCTCAATGCGGGAGCGGGTGGCGGGAACGGATTGGAGGAATTGGGCTTGAGTGCTGCGGCTGAGGAACCAATCCCCGTTGCCCTGATTTGCGGAAACCTGGAAACGCCTCCCGGACGTGCTTCGTCCGGTGTTCAGGTTGAACTGGGTCAACACGGCGGGCTCGGACAAAGAGAAGTGGGAGGAGACCAGCAGGCCGGTGCGCGAGGTTTGCTCCTGGAGGAGGACGGCGCGGTTGTCCTCGGGCAGGTGATGCCAGATCGCCATCCGAATCCCGGTCCCTCCGGTGCCGTCCTGGAAGAGGATGAGCACCAGCAGGAGCGATCCGGCGGCGAGCGAAATTACCGGCGTGGTCCAGAGGAGCCGATGGCGTTGTCCCGGTTTCGCGAACACCAGAAAGTTTATCGGGCCGACGAGGATTGCGAAAGCGGTCAGAAAGACGCTGAAAAACACCACCGGGATGGAAGGGAGCCCCACCCGTTCGAATTGTTGCCAGTTGCCTTCGGCGATACGTTGCGCGAGGATGTATTCCCTGGACGGGCTTAGCGCGCCCATGAGGCCCCCTACTGCGGAGGCGTCCAGATTGTTGCCCTGGCGAGGAAAGAAGTGGATGTGACCGAAACCGTAGGAAACCGAGTCGCCGGCTGTGGTTTCGGCCGGGATACCGGCCAGACGGGCGGGGGTGTCGTCGCTTTCATCGCGCGAAATCACCAGGTGCCCGCCCCCGGCCAACCAGTCGAGCACGGCGCGTCGTTCGATGCCGACGATCCGACGCCAGGCGGTGTCGGACAACCAGATGACATCGAATCCGGAAAGCCCTCTCCAGTCGCCCGGCAAGCGGTCGGGATTGATGGCGGCGCCGGTCATATGGTGAGAACTCATTAGAAGCCCCCAATTCGGGGAGTGCAGGTCGGTGCTCATTCCGGTGAAGCCACCGGAGAAGCCGACTGCGCTTCGGCTGTGGTGGTAGGTGCGGTGCAGGTTGACCTGTCCGTGGTCGACGGGAACCCCGTATCCGGAGAAGCTCAGGACAACGAGGCCGCTTCGGGAAGAGGATCTGGGGTGGGCTCCCAGGGGTATCAGAATGTCGAATACACGCGTGTCTTCCGCGGGGACGGTGAAACTATGGGATGACAAAGTCTCAACCGAACGGGTTCCCCAGTCCGTGTCCTGGGTGCGCAGCGACCATTCCCGTTCCCGCCCCGAGAAGTTGTTGATGGTGATCCGTGCCGGGACGTACCCTCGATTGGGAAGATCGCTGAAATATGGCTGGACGGTTATCGATATCCCGCTGTCGCGGAGCGTTTGCACAGTATGTCGCGACCCGGCGGCCGTCAGGTCGGTCGCGGTCAAGGTCAGGCACAAGAGCAGGGTGAGGTGGAGGAGCTTAAACATGAACTTCGGGAGACTTCAGGGTCGAGGGAAGCGATTTGTCCTGGGCGGGCACTTCCCGCAACAGTTCTCCGACCACATCCGGACCGGTTTTTCCGTCGAGTTTGGCCCGGTAGTCCAAAACGATGCGGTGGCCGAGCACCGGCCGGGCGATGGCCTGCACGTCCTCGAACGAGGCGTGCGCGCGCCCGTGCAGAAGGCCGCGTCCCCGGGCGCCCCCGGCCAAGGCCAGGGCGGCGCGGGGACTGGCGCCGAACTTCAGGTTTTCCGCGGCGCGGGAGCGTCCCGGATGGGTGGCGTCCACCAGGCGGGCGATGAAGTTGGCGACCACGTCCGGCAGGTGAATCCGCCGGGCGAGCGCGCTGAAGCCCACCAGGTGTTCCCGGTCGCAGACCGCCTCTACCGTGGGCTCCACACCGATTTCGCGGTGTTGGACAATGCGTTCCAGGACCGAGACCTCGTTGCGGTAGATATCCAGTTTGAAGAGAAAGCGGTCGAGTTGGGCTTCCGGGAGGGGGTAGGTGCCTTCCAGTTCGATGGGGTTTTGGGTGGCCAGGACGAAGAACGGTTGCGGGAGGGGATGGGTTTCGCCCATCACGGTGACCCGGCTCTCCTGCATGGCTTCGAGCAGGGCGGACTGGGTTTTGGGGGAGGCGCGGTTGATTTCGTCCGCCAGCACCAGGTTGGCGAAAATGGGACCCGGGTGGAAAACGAAACGCCGTCCCTGCGGCGTTTCCTCGAGGATGGGGCTGCCGGTGACGTCGGCCGGCAGCAGGTCGGGGGTGAACTGAATGCGTTTGGCGTCCAGGTTGAGTGCCTTGGCCAGGCCTTTGACCAGTTCCGTTTTTCCCAATCCCGGCAGGCCCTCCAGCAGCAGGTGACCGCGGGCCAGCAGGCCGATGATCACGTTTTCGATCAGGGTTTCCTGCCCGAAGAGCACCTCGTTCAGGGTGTCGCGCAATCGGCCGAGCTTCTCGGCGGCTTCGGCGACTTCTTCGGGAGCGGGTGGTTTCGCGGCGGAGGAAAGCGGCATAATGGGTGGGTTGGTGTTTTAGACTGCGTTCGAGCTTGAGCCACAAGGAACACTAGAACAGAGAGAGACTGCGGGATAAAGCGGAGTTCGAGTTAGGGAGAATGGAGGTTTTGTGTTCTTTGTGGCGGAGAAATATCCCTGCGCCGCGTTATTGGAAATAGCGTTCGAGGAGGGCCTGTTCGTCCGGGGTGAAGTTCTGGCGCGCCACCGCTTCGCCTCCGGAGGCCGGTCCGGCGATGGCGCCGGCGGCGGCCGGGCCGGTGTAGGGGGCGGTTTCATCTTCGGGCATATCGGAGATCCCCACCCCGAGGTGGTCGCCGAGAGCGGCCTGGCTCAGGTCATCATTCGAGGCGGCTTCAAAACGGGAAACTGTGGCATCCGAGCCCTCCGCCCGAAAGGTCAGCGGAGCCGGGCCGGGGCCCTTGTTTATGCCGCCGGTTCCGACGAGCAGCGCGTCGCCCTCGCCATCTCCCAGGCACACCCCGCAGGCGTCGAGGCCGGCGGCCAGGCATTCGCGCAGCGCCTGCAGGTCCGCTTCGGACAGGGTCGGCAGGGCGTCCAGGTCGAGTTCGCTCAATTGCGCCAAAAGTTCCGGATCGAGGCGCAGCAGGCCGGACTCAAAACCTTCCAGGGCACTGCTGAGTTCCTCGCGCAGGGCATTGGCCAGGCCCGACGGCAAGCCGTCGGGAAAAGCGTCCGCGGTCTCCATGATGCGGGCGACCTTTTCCAGGTTGTCCCGCAGTTCCCTTATGGCCCGTTCGGTCCGCTCCTGAAGTGCATCGGTGGCTTCCAGGCTGCTGTGACGGTACCAATCCCTTTCGTCCTGTCGCCGCAGGGCCTCGACCTGTTCGCGAAAGGAATCAAGGGCGGCGTCTTCCAGAATATCCGCCTCCTCCAGCGCCTCAATCCAGGAATCCAGGGTGCTCCATGCGGTCGGCTCCAATGGAGTTCTCGGCGTGGTGGAGGCCGAGGGGCTGACGGGAAGCCAGATCGCCAGGGCCAGGGCCACCGCGGTCCAGGCGGGCCAGGGCGCCACCCGGTTCCAGGACCAGTTTGGCCAGGCGGCGGCGGCCATGGTTCGCGGGGGCGGCCAGGGTCCGATACCGCTTTCCGCCGCGGTCAGGCCGTTGTTCAGGCCCAGATGGGATTCCAGGTAAACCAGAGCATCACGTCGTGAAAAGAAACGGCCGCGTTGACGGCGCCAGGCGATGAGGGCCGCCACCGCCGCGAGTGCGGCGAAAACCGCCCAGGAGAGGCCGGTATCCAGGCCGTTCTTGCGCAGCAGGATCAAGGCAAGACATTGAGCCATGCCAAGCGCGAAGATCAAGGGCAGCAGCCCGGCCAGCCAATACCCGACGTTGATACGCCGGGCGAGCCGTTGCGCGGTTTGGGTCCAATATGCGTTGTGCCCGTTTTTCTCCATAGCGGTAGTCCCTTTCTTTTATTCTATTCGTGTCAGGCGCAGCACTGGTTTCGGGATTATGGAGATAGAGTGAGGAAGCGAAGCAGAAGACAGGCTAGTAAAAATCCGGCTGAGGAGAAAGCTAAAAGTTGCGGGGCCTTGGGTGTGGGGCGGGGACGCCCCCAACGCTTGTTATGCCGGACGAATTAAGGCATAATGGGCATTATGGCACAGGATACGACTGCCGAGCGACAGGCTGCGGCTAAAAGTGATTTGATGGTCAATATGGACCGGCTCCGGAAGGATATTCTGGAGTTGGCGGGGATTGGGCGCGATGAGACGGAGGGTGGTTTGTACCGCATGGCGTTTACTCCGGCCGACATGGAAGGGCGTCGCTGGTTGCGGGAACGGATCGAGGAGGCCGGGCTGGAGCCGTTGACGGACGGCGCCGCCAACCTGGGCACCCGTTACGGCGGACAGCCGGGCGAACCGATTGTGATGGTGGGATCGCATATCGATACGGTGCCGAACGCGGGATACCTCGACGGCACGTTGGGCGTCCTGATCGGTCTGGAGGCCGTCCGGCGATTCAAGGAGGAAGCGATCGAGACAAAGCTGCCGGTGGAACTGATTTCCTTTTCCGACGAGGAAGGCCGGTTCGGCGGTCTGTTCGGCTCGCAGGCGGTCGCGGGGGAACTGAATCCCGACCGGATTCGCACGGCGCGCGATCTCAATGGCGTCAGCCTGGTGGACGCCATGGCGGATTGCGGGTTTGACGCCATGGAGGCGCTGAACGCACGTCGGGATCGCGACACCATTCATTCCTATCTCGAACTGCACATCGAGCAGGGACCGGTGCTCGACCGGGAGCGGATTCCCATCGGCGTGGTGGAAAATATCACCGGGCTTTTCAAGTGGTCGGTACGCCTGGAAGGCGTTCCCAACCACGCCGGCACCACGCCCATGGACATGCGGCGCGATCCTTTTATGGGCCTGGCCGAGTTTGCCGGGGAGATTCCCCGCATCCTGGAGGAAAACGGCAGCGAATTGAGCCGGGCCACCATTGGCAAGGTCGATTTGTTTCCCGGTGCGGCCAACACGGTCCCGGGGGAAGTGGTATTTTCCATGGACGTCCGCGACACCTCCCGCGAGGTAATGGACCAACTCTCCGACGCCTTTCGCAAGGCGCTCAGCGCCATCGCCCGCCGGCGAAAATTGCAGTTTCATTTCGACTTGCTGAGCGATGTCGAGCCGGCGCCTTGTGATTCGGGAATTGTGAAAACCATCGAGGCCGTCGCCAAGCAACTCGACTTGCCCAGTCTGCGCATGCCCAGCGGGGCGGCGCACGACGCCCAGATCATGTCCCACATCGCCCCCATCGGCATGGTTTTTGTCCCCAGCAAGGACGGACGCAGTCATTCCCCCGCCGAATGGACGGCCTGGGAGGACATCGAAGCGGGCGCCAATGTGGTGCTGCGAACCCTGCTGCAAATCACCGGCGGCCGGTGACGGGGCGTGTGGGACGAGG
>JBJHCF010000016.1:0-26725 GCA_050506795.1 Opitutia bacterium | reverse complement strand
GGCGACGTCGCGGCGGACAGCGGCGCCGACCCCTGACAGGCGGGAGAGTTCGTGTGGGGGGATCGTGGCGAGGTGGAGTTCTGCGTGGGCAGCGTTGCTCGGGTCAGTCGGAGAGGAGCCCCGGAGGCCGCCACGGGGGGCGGGTGACGGGGCGTGTGGGACGAGGGGCGAGGGGCGTGGGGCGAGGGGGCGAAAGGGCGAAGGGGCGAAGGGGCGAAGGGGAAGGTGGAGGTTTTTGTTACGGGTGGGGCTTTGGGTAGCTCCGTGCTTCAGCCGGAGGCTTCTTTTCCGGACGGTTTGCGCCCGAAGTTTTCCGTGGCCGGCGCGCGATTCAAGGATTTGTCTCGAATCGGGCTTTTAAGCGCTTACCAGGGACTTGGGCCCCCGGTTTTTGCCGAAATAGAGCGCGGACTGTTCCTCCGCATGGTAGGAGGAACGGACCAGCGGACCGGATTCCACCACTCCGAAACCGAGGGAAAGACCGTATTCGTGCCACTCCTTGAATTCCTCGGGAGTCACCCAGCGTTCCACCGCCAGGTGTTTTGGGGTGGGCTGGAGGTATTGACCGAAGGTGAGAATGTTCACGTCGTCTTCACGCAGATCCTTCATGGTCTGAATGATCTCCTCGCGCGTTTCCCCCACGCCGAGCATGATGCTGGTCTTGGTGATGAACCCGCGCGACTTGGCGTGACGGAGCACCCAGCGGGATCGGTCGTAGCGCGCCTGCACGCGCACCCGCCGCTGAAGCCGTTCCACGGTTTCGACATTGTGGTTCAGGATGTCCGGCTCGGCGTCCAAAATGGTGTCGAGGTCCTCTTGTTTCCCCTGCATGTCCGGAATCAGCACTTCGATGGCGGTTCCGGGGTTGCGGTAGCGAATCGCCCGGATAGTGGCCGCCCAGACCGAAGCGCCGCCGTCCTGGAGTTCGTCGCGGGCCACCGAGGTGACGACGCAGTGCTTGAGATTCATCTTGGCCACCGACTCGGCCACCCGCGCCGGTTCGCCCAGATCGAGTTCGGTGGGACGTCCGGTTTCGATGTTGCAGAATCGGCAGGACCGGGTGCACACGTTCCCGAGGATCATCACCGTGGCGGTGCCGCGCGCCCAGCATTCTCCCATGTTCGGACAATTGGCGCTCTCGCACACGGTGTGGAGCTTGTGGCCGTCGACGACCTTGCGCACTTCCTTGTAAACGGGGCCTCCCGGCAATTTGGCCCGCAGCCATTCTGGTTTTCTATTCGACATGACGAAGAACGGGTACTTTGCCCCGGGAACTCAAGGAATTCAACCGGGAAATTGGGGAAGGCCGGTTCGCCCGCTGAAGCAGGGCGCTACGGGACACCGTATAGCTCCGCGCCGTTAGCCGGAGACTTGATTTCCGGACTGAGGAGGCCGGTTCGCCCGCTAAAGCAGGGCGCTACGGGACACCGTATAGCTCCGCGCCGTTAGCCGGAGACTTGATTTCCGGACTGAGGAGGCCGGTTCGCCCGCTTAACGAGGGCGTTCCGATTCCTCCCGTAGCTCCGTGCTTAAGCCGGAGACCTCTTCCCGGGAACTACCGTCCGCACGCCGCACAAATGCCCGCTGAAGCAGGGCGCTACGGGATTCAACCTCGACAACCGACAGCCTCAAAGTCGTGCGAAATGTTTCCAGAAGGCATCGGCGAGGAGCTTTTTGACTTCGTCCGGGTCGGGGGCGGTGCCGAGTTCGCGGCCGATGGAGGTGACCGATGCATCGGTGAGGCCGCAGGGAACAATGCCGGCGAAATGGGTGAGGTCGGGGTCGAGGTTCAAGGCGAAACCGTGTTGGGTGACCCAGCGTTTCACCGCCACGCCGATGGCGGCCAGTTTCCGTTCACCGAGCCAGATCCCCGTTTTGCCTTCGCGGCGCGAAGCGGCCAGGCCCAGGCAGCCGACAGCCTCGATGAGCACCTGTTCCAGCAGGCGCAGGTAACGGTGGAGATCGCGCGAATCGGCCAGGCTGACAATGGGATAACCCACGATTTGGCCGGGTCCGTGGTAGGTGATGTCTCCTCCCCGGTTGGTTCGGATCACCTCGATGCCCCGCCGGGCGCATTCGTCTTCGGACCACACCAGGTGCCGGTCCGCGCCGATGCGTTTGCCCACCGTGAACACGGGATCGTGCTCGGTGAAAATGAGCGCATCAGGTACCCGTCCCTCCTGCCGCAACCGCAACCGCTCCTCCTGGCGCTCCCAGGCATCCCGGTAGCCGGTCCGCCCCCAGTCCAGGGTTTCGCTCAAGGCGGCGTCGGTTTGCGGAGTCGGTTCGGTTGGCATTTGTCTGTGGTGATTGGTTGTCGGTGATCGGTTGACAGTGACGGACCGGGGTCCGAGGCGTTCGCCCGGGTTTCGCCCCGTGTGGCGGAGCCTTGCTCTGATTGCCAATTACTGATAACCATTAACCGATAACCGACAACTCATAACCGATTTCATGGACGGACCGACCAAACGCAAACCGACTTTCCCGGTGGTTCCCGAACTGCGGGAGTATTTGAGCGCCTACACCCGGGAGGTGGCCTTGCCGCTGGTTTATGAGGATCTGATGGGATTTCGGGAATCGATTCCGCTGCAGGATGCCAAGGGAAACGACACGTTGTGGGAATCGGTGATCTACGATCCGGCGGAGATGCGTCAATTGAACCAGGACCTGACCGAGATTTACGCGGTGCTCAAGGTGGACGGGGACCTGAGCGTGATGCAGCACCTTTATGTGGATCGGGTGGATTTCTGCACGTTCGGCAATTCGCATCCGTTTCGTATCCGCATCGTGAATTCGTACAACGACAATCAGGACTATTATTACGTCAAGAAGGCCGATGCCTCCCGCGTGTACGGCCTGGAACTCGAGCACCTGCTCTCGCCCAATCGCATCAATTACCTGACCTGCGGCACCAACCTGGTGGAGGAGCATATCAGCGGTATTCCGGGTGATGTGTTTATCGATGAATGGCTGCACAGTCAGAGGCTCAATCCGGTGCGGGTGGCCAAGGAACTTATCAAATTCAACGAACGCTGTTTTATCCGGCTGCTGGGTGACATGCGCTCCTATAATTTTGTGGTGGACGTCACTCCGGATTTCGAAGGGGTGCAGGTGCGTATCCGCTGCATGGATTTCGACCAGCAATCCTACGACGGGCGCAAAAATTTCTATTTGCCCCAGTTCTTCAAGGAGAACAGCGCGCTCGCCATGTACTGCCTCGAGCAACTGAATCGGGCGACTGCCCTGCAGTACCAGCGCGAGGAGCAGGCGTTGATCTTTCGG
This sequence comes from Opitutia bacterium, assembly GCA_050506795.1. GTDB lineage: Bacteria > Verrucomicrobiota > Verrucomicrobiia > Opitutales > T3Sed10-336 > SLOW01. The sequence goes on along the minus strand of JBJHCF010000016.1, from coordinate 23,443 downwards.
CGGGTGCAGATCAGCCGGGATCGTCTGAATCGGTTGCTGGCGGTGATGAAAAGGGACGGGATCGCGCCGCGCGAGAATGTGCTGACCCTGCGCGAGGCGCTTGCCGATCACCATAAGAACCCGAAGTTTCAGACCTGTGAGACTATGGGAGAGCTGGTGGCGGAAAGTCTCCGCACCATGACGGACAACGTCCGGCGCCGCAACGAATCGAGCGCCCGCCCCGCGTTTCAAGTGGATTGATCGCCTGGGGGCGGCGTTTCAATTGGGATTGAGTTTGCCGGCGGGGTGGCTTAGGTTGGCCCGCTTATGAGTGAATCTTCAGTCAGTGAGAATACTCACGACCTTTATGCGGTGCGGCTGGGCAAGCTGGAACGGATGCGCGAGGCCGGGTTCGATCCGTTTCGGGCCGAGTTCGAGCCGGCGCAGACGTCGGCCGAGGCGGTGGCGCTGTTCCGGGAGGACGAGGAAAACGGCGAAACCGTCAAGGTTGCGGGCCGTCTCATGGCGCATCGGGTGATGGGCAAAAGCATTTTCGCCAAAATCCAGGACCGTGCCGGCGGGATCCAGGTTTACGCGCGGAAGGAAGAACTGGGCGACGAGCGTTTCGCCGAGTTCAAAAAGCTGGACCTGGGCGATATCCTGGGCGTCGAGGGGACGTTGTTCAAAACGAAGACCGGGGAGATCACGGTCCGCATCAAGACCTTTACCCTGGTCAGCAAGTCGCTGCGGCCGCTGCCCGAGAAGTGGCATGGGCTGACCGACAACGAAGCGATCTACCGTCAACGCTACCTGGATCTGGTGATGAATCCGGACTCCCGCGCCCGTTTCCGCGTCCGCAGCCAGATCATCGGTTGCATCCGGCGTTTCCTGGAGGAACGCGATTTCATGGAGGTGGAAACGCCGGTTTTGCAGTCCGTCCCGGGGGGCGCCGCGGCGCGCCCGTTTGTCACCCACTACAAGGCGCTGGGAAAGGATTTCTTTCTGCGCATCGCGCTTGAACTCTACCTGAAGCGTTTGCTGGTGGGCGGGTTCGATCGAGTCTTCGAAATCGGGAAAAATTTCCGCAACGAGGGGCTTTCGCGGCGGCACAATCCGGAGTTCACCATGCTGGAGGTGTACCAGGCCTACAGCGATTTCCGCGGTATGATGCGGCTGATTTACGACCTGATCCAGCGGATCTGCGACGAAGTGCTGGGCACGAAGGAGGTTGCCCGGCCGGATGGCACCGTCATCAATCTGGGCGGCGAATGGCGGGAAGCCCGTTACAAGGACCTGGTCCTGGAAGCGACCGGCGATCCGGACTGGTTTTCACGTTCGCGCGAGGAGAAACTGACCCGGGCGAGGGAAATGGGCATCGAGGTCGATCCGGAACTGGAGGACTACGAGATCACCGGCGACGTGTTCGAAAAGCGGGTCGAACCGACCCTGATTCAGCCGACCTTTGTCACTCATCTGCCCAAGGAGCTGTGCCCCCTGGCCAAGATCACCCGGGACGACCCGACCACCATCGACGTTTTCGAGCTTTGCATCAACGGTCAGGAAATCGCCCCGGCGTATTCGGAGCAGAACGATCCGCTGGTGCAGCGGCAGATGTTCGCGGATCAGGTGGGCGAGGATATCCAGAAGATGGACGAGGATTTTCTGACCGCGCTGGAGCACGGGATGCCGCCCGCCGGCGGCATGGGCGTGGGCATCGACCGCCTGCTGATCATGCTCACCGGCGCCGAGAACATCCGGGACGTTATCCTCTTCCCTCAGTTACGATAAAGTCCAATGCCCTGGTACCTTTATCTGGCGCTGAAGCAGCTTTTTCCGTCGGGAAAATTAATTTCCTTTTTTACCGTGGTTTCGGCGTGCGGAGTCACCCTGGGAGTGGCGCTGCTGATCATCGTCCAGAGTGTGATGAACGGATTCGGCGAGGAATTGCGCGGCAAGATTGTCGATACCGGCGGCCACATCCGGGTGGTGGCGGTCGACGACATCCTGCATGATTACGAACCCTTGATCGAACGCCTGGAGAGTTACGAGGCGATCAAGGCGGCGACTCCCTACGCCGAAGGGGTGGTGATGGTGCAGAGCGAGCGGCGTCCATCGCTGCCCATGGTGCGGGGAATCGATCCCATGCGGGAGAGTGGCGTGATCGCGCTCGACCAGTATGTCATTGGCGGAGACCTGGACGACCTCTACGACGACGGGGTATTCATCAGCTCCGGCCTGGCTTCCGCGGTAGGCGTGGGAATCGGGTCGCTAATCGAGGTTTACACCCCGCTGATGCTGGAACGGATCAAGCGGGACGAAATACTGCTTCCGCGCGAGTTGGAGGTGGTCGGTGTTTTTGAGACCGGCTGGCATCAGGTGGACGAAAACTCGCTGGTGGTGACCCTGCGCCTGATGCAGGACCTTTACGGGCTGGAACAGGGCGTGCACGGCATCACTTTGCGCCTGCACGACGGATACGACGCCGACGCGGTGACGGCCATGCTGAACCGGGATCTCGGCCGGAGCGTGCGGGCGATTTCCTGGATGGATGCCAACCGGGACTTTTTGTGGATCCTGCAGTTGGAGAAAAACGTGCTCTTTTTCCTGCTGATTTTTATCGTTATCGTGGCTGCGTTCGCCATCACCAGTTCCCTGCTGATCACGGTGGTGCGCAAGATCAAGGAAATCGGCCTGCTGGGAGCGCTGGGAGCCACCCCCCGACAAATCGCGCTGTGTTTCTGCTTCCAGGGGTTCTTTATCGGGGTGGCCGGCACCATGCTGGGGATTGTGTCGGCCATTGTGCTCCTCTTTTTTCGCAACGATATCGTTTACTGGTTCGCCAGTTTCACCGAGAGCGAGGAAGCGCTGCAGCGGTATTATGAATTCGCTTACATTCCGCTGCATTACGCGGCGGATGATTTTATCATCATCGTGACCTGCTCGATCGTCATTTCCACCCTGGCGGGCTGTATTCCCGCCCTGCGCGCCGCCCGCCTGCAACCCACGGAGGCCTTCCGCCATGAGTGAGGCAGTCATCGACGCCTCCGCGGTGCGAAAGAGTTTCCGCAGCGGTGAGCGGACCATCGACGTGTTGCGCGGCGTGGACATGACCCTCCATGAGGGCGAGAGCGTGAGCATCCGCGGTGAGTCGGGGTCGGGAAAAACCACCTTTGTCCATATCCTGGCCGGCCTGGAGTCGTTTGACGACGGCGAGCTGCGCTGGCGGGGAAAGTCGCTCAAGGGCTGGCGACGCGGCGCCCTGGCCCGGGAGCGGGCCCGGTTTCTGGGCATGGTGTTCCAGTCTTTTTATTTGATTCCGGAAATGAACGCGCTCGACAACGTGTTGATGGCCCGTCGCATGATCGGGGCGCCGGACGAGGAAGCGCGCCGGCGCGCGGAGGAGTTGATGAATCGGGTGGGCCTGGGAGAGCGGACGCACCATTTGCCCGGTCAGCTTTCCGGAGGCGAAAAGCAGCGGGTGGGGGTGGCGCGGGCGCTGATGAACCGGCCGGCGGTCCTTCTGGCCGACGAACCGACGGGGAACCTGGACGAAGTCACCGGCAACGCCATGATGGACCTTTTGCTCGCAGTGTGCCGCGAGGAGAACGCCGCGCTTTTGCTGGTGACGCACAACAAGGCCCACGCGAGCCGTACCGACCGCGAAGTCATGCTGCATCTGGGACGTTTCGAGGCGCCGGAGGAAACTTCCGAGTAAGAGGTTGCCAACCGGTGACGGTCGCCGTTTGAATTCGCGGAGAAATGACTGAAAACGCGAACACAAACCGGATTCGTTGCGGAGTGGCCGGGGTCGGTTATCTGGGGCGGCATCACGCCCGTATTTATCATGAACTGACCGACTGCGATCTGGTCGGGGTGTGCGACACGGACCGCGACCGGGCGAACGAGATAGCCGGGCTTTACGGATGTCCCGCGTTTGACTCGGTGGCTGAGTTGGGTGCGGCCTGCGATGCGGTCAGTGTGGTGGTGCCGACCGACGCCCACTGTGAAGTCGCCCTGACGCTGATGGAGGCCGGGTGTCACCTCCTGATCGAAAAGCCCCTCTGTTACAGCCTGGAGGAGGCGGAGCGTATTCTGGCGGCGGCCAAGAAGAATGATCGGCTGGTGCAGGTCGGCCATATCGAACACTTCAATCCCGTGATGGCCTACCTGGAGCAGGAGGTCGACAAGCCGCGCTTCATCACCGCCGACCGCCTGGCGCCGTTTCAGCCGCGTGGCACTGAGGTCGGGGTGGTGCTGGACCTGATGATTCACGATATCGGAATCATTCTGCAACTGGTGAAACAGCCGGTGGAGCAGGTCGAGAGCATCGGGGTCAATGTGCTGTCGCCCACCGAGGACATCGCCAATGCCCGGATCCGCTTTGCCGGAGGTTGTGTGGCCAATCTCAATGCGAGCCGGGTCAGCCTGAAAAAACTGCGTGAGATCCGGATTTTCCAGCCGTCCGCTTATCTCAGCCTCGATTTTATGAATCAGGCGGGACATCTGATCAAAAAGGAAGGCGCCTCGCTCAATAAGGTCGACATTCCCCTGGAGCGGGAAGAGCCGCTGAAGCTCGAACTGGCGTCGTTTCTGGCGTCCGTTTCCGGCGCCGGGCAGCCCAAGGTGGGCGGGGCACTGGGGAAGTCCGCCCTGGAGCTGGCCATTACCATCACCGAACAGATCCGTCGCGGCGGCTAAACTGCGGGCGTCGGTCGCGCCCGGAACGAGCCTTTTAGGTCAATGGCGTCTTCTTTTTCTTTACCCGCGGAATTTCCCGCAATGCCCGAAGGGCGCCGCCCCGACCTGTTGGTGGTGGCCGGGGAGCATTCCGGCGATCAGCACGCCGCCGTGGCGGTGCGGAAGCTGTTGGAGCGAAATCCCGGTCTGAAGGTGGCCGCGCTGGGCGGTTCGGCGCTTCGCGAGACGGGGGTGACTTTCCTGTACGACATGACCCAGTCCTCGGTGGTCGGAGTGTTCGAGGTGATCCGGCACTTCGGTTTTTTCCGTGAATTGTTTGGCAGGATTCTGGACTGGATCGAGCGGTATCGACCGCGCGCGGTCTGTTTTGTGGACAATCCCGGCCTCAATCTGCGTCTTTGTCAGGCGCTTCACCGCCGGGGTTTGAGCGTCAAAGCCGGGGGAGATATCCGGCTGTTGTACTATATCGCACCCCAGGTCTGGGCCTGGAAGGGGAAACGACGGTTCGCCATGGCGCGACACCTCGACGCGCTGGCGGTGATCTTCCCGTTCGAGGTGGATTCGTTCGCGGACACCGACCTCGACGTGACCTTCGTCGGACACCCCTATCTGGCCGAGGGATACCGTCCGTCCGTGCGCTACGATCCCGAGGGAACGGTTTTGCTCCTGCCCGGAAGCCGGCGCATCGCGGTGGGACGTATTTTTCCGGCGCTGCTGGGAGGATTTTCCCGCCTCCTGGCGGATTGTCCTAATGAGCGGGCCACGGTGATCACCCCCGATCCCGAGGTCCGTGCCCTGGTGGAGCGGGAACTCGCCCAATGGCCCGACCTGGAGGGCAAAATCGCTCTGGCGGACAAAGATGACCCCGTTCGCGGGAAGGCGGTTTTGACCAGCTCCGGCACCATGTCGTTGACCTGCGCCCTGGCGGGGATACCCGGGGCCATTGTGTACCGGGTGGGAGGATTCACTTATCAATTGGGGAAACTCCTCATCAAGATTCCCTACCTGGGAATTGCCAACCTCCTCCTGCGAAAACCGATGTATCCGGAGTACCTGCAGCACCGGGCTTCCCCGGAGAACCTCGCCGGCGAGTTGCGCGCCTGCCTGGAGTCGCCCGCCCGCCTCGAGTCCACCCAACGCGATACCGCACGCCTGCGGGACAGCCTTTCGGCGCCCGGCCGGGAATCGATCGACCGTTGGCTCGAAAAACATTTGGCTAATGATCAAGCGAAAACCTGACGGCGGTAAGAATGCACCGGAGTCCGCGGCCCGCCTGCCGGTCCGGCGCCCGATGAGCGCCCCGTTCATTTAAAAGATTGTGAGTCGGGGGCGGTTTCCGCTATTGGTGGCGTTTTGGCGATGCGCCAGATGTCGCCCAAACTCCTTGGAAAATAGAATCACCTGAAAGACTATGAGCAGTGATCCATCCGTAATTATCTACGACACAACTCTGCGTGACGGCACCCAGGGCGAGGGAATTTCGTTTTCCGTCGCGGATAAGATTCGCATTACGGAAAAGCTTGATCACTTTGGCGTTGATTACATCGAGGGGGGCTGGCCCGGCTCCAATCCCCGCGATATGGCCTACTTCGAAGGGGTGCGGAAATTGCACTTGAAACACGCCAAGGTGGCGGCCTTCGGCTCCACCCGCCGGGCCAACACCCGGGCCGCCGAGGACGCGCAGCTCAAGCTGCTGCTGGATGCGGAAACGCCGGTGGTCACCATTTTCGGCAAGAGCTGGATTCTCCATGTGACGGATGTTCTGCGGACCACGCCGGAGGAGAATCTGGCCATGATCGAGGAATCCGTGCGCTTGATGGTGGAAAACGGCCGCGAGGTTGTGTACGACGCCGAACATTTTTACGACGGGTACGTGGAAGACTCCGAATACGCGCTCAAGACCCTGGAGGCGGCGGTTCAAGGAGGAGCTTCCTGGCTGGCGCTTTGTGATACCAACGGCGGGAAACTGGTCGACGAGGTCCGGGAAATCACCGCCGAAGTGCACCGCCGGTTTCACGATCAAAGGGTCGGGGTGCACTGTCACAACGACTCGGGGCTCGGCGTGGCGGTCACCCTGGCCGGGGTTCAGGCCGGGGCGGCCATGGTCCAGGGAACGATGAACGGTTATGGCGAGCGTACCGGCAACGCCAATCTCACCAGCATCCTGCCCAACCTCGCACTCAAGATGGGCTACAAATTGAACTGCCGCGAGCACCTGGCGGAACTCCGGGAGTTGTCCCTGTTCCTGGACGAACTGGCCAACACCCGGGCCAACATCAAGGAGCCGTTTGTCGGCGCCTCGGCCTTCGCCCACAAAGGGGGGGTGCACGCCAACGCCGCCCAAAAGGTCGCCCGGAGCTACGAGCACATCGACCCCTCGCTGGTGGGCAATCGTCAGCGCGTGTTGATTTCGGACATGTCCGGACGGAGCAGCTTTATGATGAAGGCCAAGGAGCTCGGAGTGCATCTCGACGAGAAGTCCGCCGACCTCAAGCCGATGCTGGAAGAGCTCAAACAACTCGAGTTTCGCGGTTACGAATACGAGGCGGCCGACGCCTCGTTTCAGCTCCTGCTGGCCAAATGGCTCAAGCAGCGCAAAGACTACTTTGTCCTCCAGGGCTACCGGGTGATTGTGGAAATGCGCGGTTCGGAGGATACCCTTATCGCTGAAGCCACCGTAAAGCTGGAGGTTAACGGGGAAACCGTGCACACGGTGGCGGAGTCCAGCGGCCCGGTCGACGCCCTGGACCAGGCCCTGCGCCGCGCCCTGGAAGGCGCCTACCCGCAAATCAAGGACGTGGAACTGCGCGATTTCAAGGTGCGCATCCTGGACGGGGGCAACGGAGCCCACTCTCGTATCCGCGTGCTCATCGAGTCCAGTGACGGCGACGAGATCTGGGGCACGGTCGGGGTCAGCGACAATCTAATCGAAGCGAGTTGGGAAGCCCTCCGCGATTCCGTGGAGTACAAGCTGCTCAAAACGGTGAATAACGAACGGTAATTCGCGAATACACGTTGGTTGTTTCAGATTCCACCGTTAACCAAGAACCAGAAACCAAGAACCAAGCACCAGGAACCAGAAACCCGCCCTCCATGCACATCGACGTCATTCCCGCCGGTCCCATCGAAACCAACGCCTTTCTGGTCACTACCGATTCCGGCGAGGCCGTCCTGATCGATGCGCCTTCCGGGGCGGCGGAACTGGTAAACCGTCAGCTTGAACTTCGCGGCGCACGTTTGACCGCCCTCCTGGTGACTCACGGGCATTGGGATCACATCGGGGATCTGGCGGAGCTGGGCGGAGAAGGGGTCACGGTTTACGCCCATCCCGGCGACCGTGAGTGGATTGAGAATCCGGACGTGATGGGGGCCTTCATGATCCCGGGAATGCGTATCGCTCCGGGAAGAATCGACCGCTGGGTCGATGATGGCGAGGCGCTGGAATGGGCTGGACAGAAAATCGAGGTGCGGCATGTTCCCGGGCATGCTCCCGGCAATGTGTTGTTCCACTTTCCCGCGCTGCGGGCGGCCTTTGTCGGAGACGCCCTTTTTTGCGGGGGGGTCGGACGTTTCGATCTGCCGGGCGGAGACTGGCAAACGCTGGAAAACTCGATCCGCCGGCAAATCTACACCTTGCCCGATGAAACGAAGATTTTCTCCGGTCACGGGCCGGAAACGACCGTGGGGCGGGAAAAGCGAAGCAACCCCTATGTGCGGGACGACGGAAACCAAAGCCGATCATGAATCGATCCGAAAAAGAAAAATGGATGGGGCGGGCATTGGAACTGGCCAGACTCGCCTGGGGCGAAACTCATCCCAATCCCATGGTGGGCGCTGTCCTGGTGGACCAGGGCGCCGTGTTGGGCGAGGGGTGTCACCGGAAGGTCGGCGAACCTCACGCCGAGGTGGAGGCGCTGCGAAAAGTGTCCGGTCCGGTGTCGGACACCGCCGTGCTTTATGTGACCCTGGAGCCCTGTTCCACCACCGGACGGACCGGTCCCTGCACCGAGGTCATCAAGGAGGCCGGGGTTCGTTATGTGGTGGTGGGCGCGCTCGACCCCAACCCCGCCCACGCCGGAAAAGGGATTGAACTGCTGAAGGAGCAGGGCATTCAGGTGGAGACCGGTGTTCTGCGGGAGGAGTGCGAGGACCTCAATCTGATTTTCCACCACCGCATGGAGAAGGATCAGCCGTTGATCGCGGGCAAAATGGCGACGACCCTCGACGGCAAGATCGCATGCCGCACGGGTCAGTCCCAGTGGATCACGGGCGAAGTCGCCCGTGAGGACGTCATGCGCTGGCGGCGCCTCTTTCCGGCGGTCGCGGTGGGCGCGGGTACGGTGCTCTCCGATAACCCGCGCCTGACCTCGCGACGCGAGGACGGCGAGTGGTGCCCCGTCCGCATGGTATTTGACGGTCTGCTGCGCACCGCCACTCAACGCGAGTTTCCGCGTCTCTACACGGACGAATTCCGCGACCATACGGTGGTGGTGACGACCGAACTGGCGGGCACCGGTTACGTGCGCCGCCTGGAGCGCGAGGGGATCCGGGTCTGGGTGCTTTCGGCCGACAACTCGCAGGTTTCCTACCAGGCGTTCCGTGATCGCTGCCGGGAGGAAGGAATTGACGGAGTATTTATCGAAGGCGGATCCCAACTCCTGAGCGGCATGATTCATCACCGGGCGCTCGACTACCTCTTCGTTTATCAGGCGCCGCTGTTTTTCGGTGACGACAAGGCCAAGCCGTGCCTTCGGGGAATGCGTACCGAGCGTATCGAACAGGGCGTGCGACTGCGGGAGACGCGGCACGCCGTTTTGGGCGACGACCGCCTGGTGCGCGGTTTTATCCAGTACCCGGCCACATTGCAGGTCGATGAACTTATTTTTAGCCACTTCAAATGAACATAAAGCCGCCGAGTTCGCCGCTTTGCTGGCCGGACGCGGTTTGACCGATATCCATGTCCGCCCGGCGACCGCGGTGGGCGGCATGCCTGCGGTGAAGGAGACGGCGGAGAATTTTGAGGGCAATGCCTGGCTGAAAGCCCGCGCCATGCGAGCACGCGTGGGAGACGGCGGATGGGTCCTGGCCGACGACAGCGGCCTGGAGGTGGACGCCCTGGGGGGAGCGCCGGGGGTGCGGTCCGCCCGCTACGCTGGCGAAGGCGCCACCGACGACGCCAATAACGCCCGCTTGCTGCGGGAAATGGAGGGCATGACGGGCGCCGGCCGCCGCGCCCGCTTTCGCTGTGTACTGGCGCTGGTGTCCCCCGATGGACGTGAGGAAACGTTTTCCGGGGCCTGCGAAGGAAGAATTGCTGTTTCAGTTGCGGGAAAGGGCGGTTTCGGGTATGATCCGTTGTTCGTTCCCGAGGGGTATGAGCGGACGTTTGCCGAACTCGGAGAGACGGTGAAGAACCGGATCAGTCATCGCGCCCGTGCCTGGGAGCTTTTGGTTAAGCGGTTGCATCAGGTACGCTGACAGCGTAGGATTTCAAATGAAATAGCAGTGAATTTTCTTTACCCCCGGTAAGGGATTCCACTAAACAAGGGCCGGCATGATCAGAGATCCTGATGACAACGATGAAAAGACCGACTTCGAGTGGGTGGATGAAGACGAAAACGAGGTGCCCGAGAATCGCGGCAAACCCCTGAGTTCCATGAACCCCACCGCGGCCTGGATTATGGGCGGTTTGGCCGGGCTTTTCATCCTGTACATGATCATGCGCCTGATGCTGGCGTTGGCTGACTATTTCGAGTAACCCCGTTTACCTCCGCGCCTCTGCTTCGTGGAGGGCGGCGCTCCCGCCTGCACTTTACACGCTTCTCATTTCGTCCCGGAGGGACGAGTGAAAATAGCCCGGCGTTTTAACGCCGGGTTCGTTTTTGGAGTTGAAATAGTCCCGAAGGGACGGCTGATTGGCGCGCGTGTCTTATGTAAGTGCCTATTTTCATTGCGTTTTCGCAACGAAACAACGTCGCCCTTTTATCGATCCGGAAATCCGTGACCGGTTAGGGAGGAATTCATAGCTTAATTGGAGAAACACGGAGTTTCGTACGATGAAAAATACCTTTGGGACTGAGATTCAGCCGTCCCTTCGGGACTTGTCGTCGTGTGGTGGATCAACCCGGCGTTAAAACGCCGGGCTATTTTCATATGGTCCCTCCGGGACAGGCTCACCTTTCCTTCGCAAATTCGACGTTTGCTGCACCCAATGCGCCCGTACGGTTCGTCTGCTTGTAACGGCGGAAATACGTGTAAGGTGCAGGCTCCCGCGCCGCCGACCATGCGGGAGCATGGCCCTCGAGGGGAACGGCCGATGCGATTAAGCTAAGCTCCTTCGATCCACCGCCTTAACCGAGTCCCATTCCTGCCAGACGAAGGAATCGGGATCATGGTGCGGGGCCACGACTCGTCTTCGCGGGTAAAAACATAAGGATTGTCACCGCGACCCCGGCAGGCATGCTTACGGGGCTGAATCCATGTCCGATCCGACCGAAAACACGAAATCCGGACATTCCTCTCGCCCCCGTTGGTCGTGGGCGGTGGTTGTGGTCCTGTTCCTAGTCCTGGCGTATTTTGTGGCGGGCGAGTTCGCGCAGCGCCCGGTGGATCCGGAGCGAGCCGAGCGTTTGGCCGAATCGGCCGACCGGGCGGTGGAGGACGTTTACCACTTCGGCGTCTGGTCGTTGGCGCCGGCGGTGGTGGCCATCGTGTTGGCCTTTCTCACCCGCAACGTTCTGGTGGCTCTGATGCTGGGGATCCTGGCTGGGGGAGTGATCACGGGGAAGATCAACGTGATCGAGCATTACCTGATTCCGTCCCTGGGCTCATCGCGCTACGCGCAGATTCTGCTGGTGTACCTGTGGTTCCTGGGCGGGTTGATCGGAATCTGGACCTGTACCGGAGGGGCGCGCCATTTTTCAGAATGGGCGGCCCGCCGCATGGTGCGCGGTCCGCGCTCGGCGAAATTTTTCGGCTGGGTGATGGGATTCGTGTTTCATCAGGGCGGCAACACCAGCACCGTTTTGACCGGCACCACGGTGCGTGCGGTGAGCGATCGTCACCGGGTGTCGCACGAGGAGTTGGCCTACGTGGTCGATTCCACCGCGTCGCCCGCCGCCACCCTGCTGCCCTTCAATTTCTGGCCGATTTTTGTGGGCGGCATCGTGGCCGGCAGTGTGCCGATTATCGCCACGGAACAGGAGGGCATCACGTTTTTCTTCAAGGCGATTCCCCTCAATTTTTACGCCATCTTCGCGGTCACCTTTACCCTATTGCTGGCCTGGGAAAAGATGCCGCTGGTGCCCAGCCGCCGCATGCTGCAGGCGCGCAAACGGGCGCGGGAGGAAGGCAAACTGGATCGCGACGGCGCCCGGCCTTTGGCGGCGGCCGAATTGACCGAGGAGCGGGTGCCCAAAGGTTATCGACCCGGACTGATCGACTTTTTGGCGCCCATTTTGGTCCTCATCGGGGTGGCGGTGGGACCGTTTGTTTATGTGTCGCTCACGCAGGGGATCGATCAGGCGCGGGTGCACATTAACGAAGCCTTTTTCCTGGCGGTGGCGACCGCGATCCTGATCGCTCTGATCAAGGGTATGAGCGTGCGCACCGCCATGGACGGATTCGTCAACGGGTGCAAGGGGGTCACCATCGGCGCCATCGTTCTCGGCCTGGCGACGACCCTGAACGAGGTCAGCGACAGCCTGGGGGTCGGGTTTTATGTGGTCGACACCCTGGGCGATGTGCTGCCGGCGATCATTCTGCCGGCGGGCCTGATGCTGCTTTGCATGGTGGTTGCGTTTTCCACCGGAACCTCCTTCGGAACTTTCGCGGTGATGTTTCCCATCGCGTTGCCGCTGGCCTGGAGCATTCACCCCGATACGTTTTACCTCATGATTTGTTTTTCCGCCGTGATCGGAGGCAGTCTCTTCGGCGACCAGTGTTCGCCCATTTCGGATACCACCATCCTCTCCTCTCTGGCCACCGGGTGCGACCTCATGGACCACGTGTACACCCAGATCCCGCTGGCACTGACCGCCGCCGCCCTGGCCGCGGTGCTGTACACCGTGCTGGTGGTGCTGGTGGTGTGAGCGAAACGCGCGGTCACCCCTCCAGTTCGGAGCGGAGGCTTTCGAGTTCCTGCCAGCGGTGGTAGAGGTTCTCCAGTTCCCGGTGGAGGTCGTCGAGACGGGTTTTGACCCGCGCGAGTTCCTTTTCCGGATTCTGGTAGACGGCGGGGTTGGCCATTTCGGCGCTGAGCTTTTCCTGCTCGGCCTCCAGGGCCTCGATCCGGCCCGGGAGTTCCTCCAGTTCGCGGCGTTCCCGGTTGAGGAATTTTCGGGGACGCGACTTGCGTCCCGGGGCGGCATTGGCGGTTGGTTTGGAGTCGGAGGTCGATGACGACGGGGCTGAGGTTTTTGTATCCGCCGGACGATGACGCAGGTAGTCGTCGTAGCCTCCGAGGTATTCGACCACCCGGCCGTCGCCTTCAAAGACCAGCAACTGGGTGACCACGTTGTTGAGGAAGCTCCGGTCGTGACTGACCAGCAGGAGGGTGCCGTTGTACTCCATGAGCCTCTCCTCCAGCAGTTCCAGCGTTTCCATGTCGAGGTCGTTGGTGGGTTCGTCCAGGACCAGGAGATTGGAGGGACGGGTGAAGAGGCGGGCCAGGAGCAGGCGGTTGCGCTCGCCGCCGGACAGGCTCTTGACCTTGCTGCGGGCGCGTTCCGGAGAGAACAGGAAGTCCTGCAGGTAACTGATGATGTGACGCTTTTTCCCCTGCACCTCGATCTCGGTCTGTTCGCCGGCGACGTTTTCCTGGACGGTTTTTTCGTTGTCGAGTTGCTCGCGCAACTGGTCGAAATAGGCGATGGTCAGGTTCGTGCCGAAGGTCACCGAACCCTCCTGCGGTTTTAGACGACCGAGCAGAAGGTTGAGCAAGGTGGTTTTTCCTGCTCCGTTGGGACCGAGGATGCCGACCCGGTCGCCGCGCATGATGCGGGTGGTCAGGTCGCGGACCACGGGCTCGCCCGCGTAGCCGAAGGAAAGGTTTTCCGTCACCACGACTTTTTCCCCGGAGCGGTCGTCGTCGGTCAGTTGGAAGCGACTGCGGCCCTGTTGTTCGCGCCGCGCGCGGCGTTCCTCGCGCATGGCTTTGAGCGCACGAACGCGTCCCTCGTTGCGGGTGCGGCGGGCCTTGATGCCCTGTCGCAACCAGGCTTCCTCCTGGGCCAGCTTGCGGTCGAAGGCCGCCTGCTGTTTGGCTTCCGCATCCAATTGTTCCTCGCGGCGCCGGAGGAAGGTTTCGTAGTCACAGGACCAACTGGTCAGCCGCCCGCGGTCCAGTTCGAGGATACGGGTGGCGAGGGTTTGGAGGAATCGCCGGTCGTGGGTCACGAAGAGGAGGGCGCCGGGGTAGTCACGGAGAAACTTTTCCAACCAAAGGATGGCGTCGAGGTCGAGGTGGTTGGTCGGTTCGTCCAGGAGAATCAGCGAAGGCTCCTCGACCAGTTCGCGGGCCAGGGCCACCCGGCGTTTGAGCCCGGCGGACAGGGCTCCGGCATCGGCTTCCGGGGACAACCCGAGGCGTTGGACCCATTTTTCGGCGCGGATGTGCCGCTCCCAATCGTGATGGTGTTCGTCCCCTCCCTCCACAAAGGCGCCCACCGAGCCCCGGAGGTCGGCGGGAATTTCCTGCTGGAGGAAGGCGAAACGGGAGCCGGCCTGACGGTGCACTTCGCCCGTGTCGGGACGGATCTCGCCGGTGATGACCTTCATCAGCGACGACTTGCCTTCCCCGTTGCGGCCCAGCAGGCAGATGCGTTCACCCTCGTTGATTTCCATCGAAAGGTTTTCGAAAAGCGGCGGTCCTCCGAAGCTCAGGGACACATCTTTAAGCGTGAGCAGTGGCATAAACCGGGAAGTATGGAGGGTGGCCATCCGCTTGACAATGGCAGGGTTTTTCGTCATCACGGTTCCGAAAGGACCGGCCCGTTGTGGAAGTCTTAATTGTTTTTTTGGTTACCTTGTTCGTGGCAGTTCCGGTGGTGGCCGTGGTGGCCCTTTGCTACGCGATAGGGGCGCGTCGCCGGGTCGAGGAGCTCCAGGATTCGCTGAGTTCCCTGCGCCTGGAGGTTCAACGTTTGGGAGAGGACTCCGGAGGACGGGCGCCTGTTGAGCCCGGTAAACCGCATTCGAAAGCCGAGACGTTCCGACAGGCGAGGGCGACGGACCGTCCGCGCGCCGAAGAGGTTGCTCGTGACGATCTGCCTTACAAAACGGAAACGGGGAAGACCGAAGACGAGGCGTCCTGGTCTCAACCTGCCGCGGTCGGTGGGGTTCCCCTGGAGGAGGAGTCACCGTCCGGGGAGACTTTCCCCTTGGAGGCGCCGCTTCAACTCGGCGATCCGATGGCAAGGTTGGTGGAAGCACTGCGCCGGTTCGGATGTCTGCCCCCGGCGGATGATGACCGGGTCGAAGCGAGTTTGGGGGCCTGGTGGGCGACCCGTCTGGGAATCGTTATGGCGGTGATCGCCGCCGTGTTCTTCGGCGTGTATGTGTCCCAGAACACACCGCCCTGGGTGCGGTTTGTTGCGGTGCTTCTGGTGGGTTTCGGGGTGGCATTGGCCGGTTTGCGTCTGGAGCGAACGATCGGAGCTTTCGGCCGGGTGGTTTTTGCCGGGGGGCTGGGTATTGTTTATTTCGCAGCCTTCGCCGCTTACGCGGTTCCCGCCATGCGGGTGGCGGCGGGACCGGTCTCGGGCGGGATCCTGCAGGCGCTGGCGGTGGGGTTGATCTTCGCGGCAAGCGTGTGGAAGGAGCGGGAAAGCATCGCCGCCATGGCGGTTTTCCTCGGCTACGTTTCCTGCCTTTTCGCTTTTGGCGCCGACCTGGAAACCTTCGCCTGGGGCGGCGGTATGCTTCTGGGGGCCGGCGCGGGAGCGCTGCTGCTGGCGCGCAACTGGCGTTATCCGCTGGCGATCGCGTTGGTGGGCGCCTGGGCGGTGGTGGCCCTTCTGGTCCTCACGGTTTGGCTGGAGGGCGAGGCGCCGTCTTTTGGCTTCGCCATGACCTTGTTGGCGGGACAGTTCGTCTTTTTCCTGATTTTTGAACGCATTGGCCGGCAACAAAACAAGGGGTACGCGGAACAGGCACGTTGCCTGTTTCACTTTTTCAATAGCACCGCCGTTCTGATCCTGGGCTGGTTTTTTGTACGGGAAGGAATTCCGGAGAGCCTGGCATGGTTTTACCTGATTTTCGGTGTTTTGCTGTTGCTGGTGTGGGGAATGTTCCGCCATGGCCGTGAGCCGGAGCTTTTGACGAACGGCTATTTTGTCAAAGGCGCCTCCCTGGTGGCCCTTTTTGTGATCACGTATTTCAGCGGTGAGGTGCGTTGGATCGTGCTGCTGGTGCAGGCGGCTTGCCTCCTGCCCCTGCTCAGGGAACATCTGCGGGTTTCCATTGACGTCGTTTTTCACGCCGTGCTGGCGGCGGCGGTGGGATTGTTTCTCTACGAACTTTCGTCCGCCGCCGGTCCCCACGTGTTCTGGAGTCTGCCGGGATTGATGGCGTTGGGATTCGCGCTTGGATTGCCAGTGGTGTTGGCGGTACGCCGGCGCTTCCTGCCTGACTCCTGTTTGGAAAACCACCCCTCGGAACTGCTGGCGGTGGTGGGACAGGTGGCCGTGGGCGTGGTGGCGATTGCCTACGTGCAGGCATTTTTTGAACCGCTTGGGCGGGTGGGTTTCGCCCTGGCCTTTGCGGTTTTGTTGAGCGGGATGGACCTGACCGCTTCCAGCAGCCGCCGGTGGTTTATTGCCGGAACGATCGCCGGGATTTATGCTTACGCGACTTACCTTCTCGGATGGCCGGGCGACGCCGGCCGGGGAATGACCGTGCTGGCGGGGGTTTGGGTGGCCGGCGCCTTCTTTTGCGCGTCGGTAGTGGTGTCACGGATGCGGTTCCGGGAGACCTTTCCAGCGGCGCGACTGGAGTTATTGCTCCACGCGTCATGGCTCTTTGTCGTGACGCTGATGTTGTTCCGGGTGGTGGCGCCGGAATGGTTCCTCTTTTCGGCCATACTGGCCACGTGCGCGGTTTATCTGCTGTCGCGTGGAGTCCCCGGCGCGACGCCGGCGGTTTTGTCCGGGCTGGTGTATTTTTTCGCGATTTGTTTCTGGGTGGTCGAGGGACAGTTTCCCGCTTCCGCGACGGCGGCATGGTTGTCGTTGGCGCTGGCGGCGGGGTACATGCTGGCGACCGGTGGAACGGTTCCGGTCCTGGCCACCGATTTGCCGGAGGGAGACAAACATCGATCGGTCCTGGAGTGGAGCGGCGGACTGGCGGCGACGATTGCGGTATTGGTCGCCGTACACCACACGGTGTTCGATGCCGGTCAGGCGACCGTCCTGGCGGCGGCGGCGATCGCGGGCACGCTGGCGTGGCGCTGGCGGAAGGTGACGCCCTGGGCGTATTTATCGGTGGTGTTGATGGCGGCGGCGCATTTGGCCTCGTATCGCTACATCGGAAATCTGTGGCTGGCGGATCAGGCCGCCACGGGAGGGGCTTTTCTCTGGGTGGCGGTGTTTCCGGCACTGCTGGTGGTCGCCATGGGTTTGCTTCTGACCCGCCCGGCTGCCTGGCCGTCCGATGATTTCGCCAATCGCTGGTGGAGCATCTGCGGTTTGGCGGGGCTCGGATTGCCGTTCTTCGCCGTCGTGCATCGAGCATTCGGTCTGCTGGATTACGCGACGATCGTCTGGGGAACTGCAGCGATCGCGCTGTTTGTCACCGGTTTGGTTTTCCGCGCGCAGCCGTATCGACTGATCGCCCTCGGAGGCGTGGGGCTTGGAGTGATCCGTTTGTTCGCTGTGGATATCCAGGACACCTTGAATCGAATCATCGCGTTCGCGGTCCTGGGTTTGGTCTTGCTTGGAATCGGGTTTCTCTACCATCGTTTTCGTCATCGACTCCTCGATACCGCGACCGATCGCGGAGAAGGGGAATCCGGATGACTTTGGCATATGGGAGAATCAGATTCACAATTAACCGAGGCCTTTCGGCGGTTTGATGAGATCCACGCCGAGGATCCAAAGCGGATTCCGCAGCACGGGATGGAGGTTCCTTGGAGCCTGCACTACCACCGTCGCATGACGCATTGGCTGGACCGGCTGGAGCCGGAGGCGAGCGACGCGCTGCGCCTGGCGGCACGTTGCCAGCATATCCGGCGGTGGACCGTGCCCAGAACCGAGTATCCGGAGGGCAAACTCGGCTACAAGAAGTGGCGGAGCGACCTGGCGGTGTTTCACGGGGAGCAGGCGGAGGAGGTATTGCCGGGGTGCGGTTTCGACGAAACGGTGATTCAGCGGGTCAAGGACCTTCTGCAAAAGAAGGGGCTGAAAACCGATCCGGAAGTGCAGACCCTGGAAGACGTGATTTGCCTGGTTTTCCTGGAAAATGAGTTCGCGGAGTTTTCCGCCAAACACAGCGAAGAGAAGATGCATACCATTATTCGCAAAACCTGGGCCAAGATGTCCGAGCGCGGACGAAACCAGGCGCTGGCCCTGGCGGAAAGCCTTCCGCCCGAGGCGGCCGGAATGCTTCAACGGGCGCTCGGCGGCGGACAATGAGCGGCGCCGGGCAGGGTGGGTTGGTGCTTTACGACGGCGTTTGCGCGCTGTGCAATCGGACGGTGCAGTATTTGCTGGACCATGACACGCACGGCATCCTCCGATTTGCGCCCCTGCAGGGAGAAACGGTGAAGGAAGTGTGGGCCCGGCATCCGGGAAAGGACCCGGGACTGAAAAGTGTGGTTTATGTGCGCGGCTACGGGACTCCGGAGGAGGTTCTGTTCTTTCGCTCGCGGGCCATTCTGGAAATCATGGCCGACCTCGGCGGAAAGTGGCGTCTGCTTGTCCTGGCAAAGCTGATACCTGGACCGGTCCGCGATCTGGTCTACGACTGGATCGCCCGTCACCGCTACGCCTGGTTCGGCCGCTACGAACAGTGCCGGCTCCCGGAGAAAGGCACCGAGAACCGTTTCCTGCTCTGAAAAGGAAAAAGGCATCGGGCCTGTCCGCTATCCTGGTGCTCCATTCGGGACGGTATAGAGCGAATGCTACTCGGTTGGGCTGGTTGATGCAACCGAATTGAGGTCGGGATCGCGTTTCCCTTTCCTGGAGGGCGGCGCTCCCGCGCCGCCGGTGTGCGAGCAAGAGGCCCGCGCGGCCATGCAGGAGCATGACCCTCCAGGGAAAGAGCCGATGCGATTCGGTTAAGCCTAAGCTGAATGGCTCTCGGTTAAGGCCATTAGTCGAAGCAGCGTTGTCCAACTGTGGCAAGTTTACCGAAGATCACACCCGGCTTTAAAGCATTGCTGAATTGTGAAGATTCTCACACGGAGCCACGGAGCTCACGGAGGTATGTCCGGTAGAAATCTCCGTGTCTCCGTGGCTCCGTGTGAGCCCAATTTTTGCTGTATTTTTTGCTTCATCAAACGATGAACCACCTTAACCAAGTGCCATTCCGTGTAGAGCAACGCGAAATGCGAAACTTTGTTTTGGTATCACATCGGGCCGGGGATATTCCGCGGACATTTCCCGAAGTAAAAGTTGTTCACGAAATCAGGGTTGACATCCACTTTGCGATGCAAAGTATAGGGCCGTGAGACCATTATCTGAAGTGGGTTCGGAGTCGGATTCTGCCTTGCCGATAGGGGAGGGGCAGAATGTTGGGATGGATCCGTGGCGGCTGGGATGGTCGGTCCTGGTGTTGACGCTGGCGGCGGATTGGTTGCTGTTCGGCGTTGCGAATCCGGGGCTTGCGCTCTCTCTTTTTGCCGGACTGCTGGTGGCGGTCATTCTGGTCAATCGGTCGGGATGGCGTGAGGATAAAGGTTTTTGGGTGGCGGCGCTCCTCATTCTTTTCGCGGTCGCTCAGGCGGCGGTGGCTTTTTCCTGGGTAAATCTGATGGTCCTGTTTATTCTGGTGACCTTTTTGGCCGGCACGCGATTCGACCTTCCCTGGCGCCAGCGTTGGCCGGGGTGGTTGGAAGCGCTTGCGGCCTGGGTCAAGGCGATGGGGCGGTGGAGCGGCGCGATCGCGGAATGGCGCGCCGGATGGAGTGACACCGCGATCCGGAGAAATCTTACGTTCGCCTTGAAATCGATAATGCCCGGACTTCTCCTGCTGCTGGTCTTCGGCGCCCTGCTCGGCGCGGGAAACGCGCTTGCGGGAGAGCTCTTCGGACGGGCCTGGCGGGCAATCGAGGAATACGTTCGTGTGTTGACCGAGGTGTCGCCGTGGCGGGTCGTGTTCTGGGGGTTGATGGCGACGATCGGTCTGGCGCTCTGCCGTCCGGCGCGATTCCAGTCGGTCGTCCGGATGTGTACCGTGGATTGGCGTCGCGTGTCGCTCTCGCGAGACCGCTCCGTGGCGCTCTGGCAGACTTGGATCAGTCTTGGCGTACTAAATGGATTGTTTCTTTTTGTTAATACGCTGGATGTCATTTATCTTTGGGTACGCGTGGAGTTGCCGGCCGGCGTTGGATACAGCGCATTTGTCCACGAAGGGGTGTACGCCCTGATCGCCTCAACCTTGCTTGCCGGGGCGGTGCTTTCTTTCTTTTTCCAGCAGCCGGATGAGGCCGGCCGTTCGAAGGTAGCCCGTGCGCTCGCACTCGCCTGGATCGCGCAGAACCTGCTGGTCCTCAGCGGGGTCGCGTTGCGCCTGCACCTCTACATCGACGCGTTCGGGTGGAGCGTGTTGCGTTTTCACGTGGGGACCTTTCTGGTTTTGACGGCGACGGGTTTTGGGTTGCTGACCCTTTATGTGCTGAAGGGCCTGACCATGAGATGGCTGGTGTTGTCGAATCTGGCGGTGGTGTTCGGTCTTTTTTACGTGCTGCAGTTCACAAACGTTCCCGGCTGGGTGGCGGGGTGGAACGTCGATCGCTGGATCGAAGGTAAGGCATCCGAACTGGACGTGGGTTATCTGCAATCGCTGGGCGCTCCGGCGTGGCCGGCCTTGCTGCGCGTTGTTGAATCCGGAAGCGGGGTCGAAGTCCACGAAGCCCGGCGCGCTTTGGGAAGAGCCCGCGACTCGCTCGAGACCTCCCTGCGCGACCAAACCTGGCGTTCCTGGCAATGGCGTCACCGTACCTGGGAAAAGCAGTTGCTTGCGCACGAACCCGTCTTTTATCCTGAAGACCGTGCCGATCCTCTCGGCGGCGAATCCGGGATTTTCACGACCGTTCGAGGGAGATAGATCAGATTAGCACTTCTGTATCGCCGAATGCCATGTTGCAACATATTCACCAGGCACTCTCCGAGGTTCGTGAGCTGAGGCGACGGATTTTGGACAAGCAGCGGTTTAAGGGGTACTCGGGCCGTGCCCGCGCGCTTTCCGGATGTCTCGCGCTTCTGGGAGCGGCGTTGGTCGGGCTCAATTATGTTCGGGCAACGGAGACGGCGATCCTGGGGGTTTGGGCGGCCGTTTGCACCGCGGCGATCCTATTGAATTACGGAGCCGTTCTGTACTGGTACCTGAACGACGGGGAGGCCGGGCGGGATGCGCGACGTCTACGTCCGTTGTGGGACGTTGTTCCCGCGTTCCTGTTTGCGGGTGCTCTGACCGCGGTGGTCGTTTGGCGCGGTGATTTCGATTATTTGTACGGTATCTGGATGGGTCTGTTTGGACTGGCGAGTTTATCGTCACGCCACTCGATGCCCCCCGGGATCGTTTGGGTCGGATGGTTTTACCTTTTGGCCGGTATCGTGTGTCTTGCGGTTCCGTCCGTCACTTTTCACAGTGTGTGGGTGATGGGTATCGTGTTTTTTATTGGAGAATGGATGGGCGGACTCGTGCTTCATTTCGACGGAAGAAAAGGTGTGTCCGGATGGACCTCATTCTTCGGACTTGGCGCCCCGGAAGGAACCTATGAAACCGAAATCGACTGAACCATTCGCCGGTCTCGAACGCGCGTTTCACGAACCGAAGCGATTGGCAATCCTCTCGGCCCTGGCCGCCCGCGGTGATTCCGCGGTGGCCTTTACCGAACTGAAAGAGGAATGCTCGCTGACCGATGGAAATCTGAACCGCCATTTAAAGGTTCTGGAGGACGCCGGCGCGGTGACGCTGAAAAAGCGTGAAAAGCGCGAAGGCCGCCCGCGCACCGAGGTTCAATTGACCCGGAGCGGCCGCGACCAGTTCTTGAAGTATCTCGATGCACTGGAGTCCGCACTCGAGACTGCCGCCCGCTCGGCCGGTCGCGCCAGGAAACCCGCCCAGCCGAAGCCGATTGGTTCTCCGCGCCGGGCGCCGACGGGGTAGTCATTCACGGGGAGGTTCTCGACGCACCCCGGTTCAACCCACTGGTCACGGTGACCTATCAGGGCCAGAGGCGGAAGCGGTCAGGCCGTTGTCCGTTGATTTTCAATCCCTCTGTGACACCAACTCGCCGGTTTTGCTTCCTCATGGAGCAATCAGGTCAACCTCCGGGAAATATTTGCGGTAGCGGTCCACGTCCCGTGTGAGAATGGGAAGACTCAGGACGGAGGCGTGGGCTCCGATGAAAAAATCGGGAAGCGGGGAAGTTCGGTTTCCGCCGCGCTTGCGGTATTTGAGAAACGCCTGCGCGGCGAGAAACAAGGCTTCTCTGGGAAGCTCCAGGTACTCCAGTTCGAACGGTGACAAGGTCTCCTCCAACTCCTGCACGCTGGCCGCTCGGCAGGAAAGTTCGGCGTAAATGATCGGATTAATGAGCAACTGTCCGAAATACTCAAAAATGCGCGCCTCCGCCCAAGGTTCCCACTGAGGATCGGCGTGGATCACATCGGAAATGACATTGGTATCGACGAGCACCGCCATCGCTCAGTCTTCCCCTCGGGTGAGATGTCTGAGCTCATCGCTGGTGCCACGGTCTTTCCAAAGGCCGCGCACGCCTTGCAGGCGTTTTCGCAGTTCCTCCCGTGTTCTCGGAGGGGACAGCCTTGGATCTTCCTCAACCGCTTTACGGAGAATCTCCCGCGCCTCGGCTTCCATGGAAGTTCCCAGGCCTGCTGCCCGCAAGCGCAGCTTTTGTTTTACCCCCTCATCCAGATTGCGAATGGTCAACGTCGTGCTCATAGGTAAACGCTAGCATTGCTGTCGATGCTGTCAAGTCAGATTGGCCACCGAGGGTGCCGAGGGATCTGGCGATTCTGAATCCCTCTCCCATTCGTTTCCCCGGAGTCGCTTGCGAAGCTTGAATTCCCTGGCGTGTACTCTACCGTCAACACGTCGCCCCCAACGGATCCCCCCGGCCGCCGGAGAAGTCCGTCGAAACGGGTGATCACCCGCGCCGACTGCTCTGGCGGCGGTTGAAACGGAGTGACACAGACATTCCTGTCTGTGAAATCTTGGCGTCGGGCGTGCCCGAAGCACAGACAGGAATGTCAGTGACACCGTGCATGAAGCTGTCCCGAATCGTCAAGCAGGCCCTCAGTTCTTTCCAAACACCAAGTTGGATTTTAGCCCTTAGTCGCCACTCGGCCTGGGGTGTGGGGGCGGCCCTGAGCCCTCCACAAGTACGGCGAGGACCACGGAGCTTGTTTGCCGATTTTGGCGGTAGAATCCTCAGAGCCCCACCTGTCAAGCCGTAGCCGCCGCAAAGGCTGACGCTAATTTGCCGGATGGATCGCACAACGCCACCCTATGTCCAGTCTCGCCCCCGACAAGGGAGCTTGCGAGCGCACGGCGGGTCCCCGGGCGATATTGGACATAGGCTGTC
>JBJHCF010000015.1:0-97029 GCA_050506795.1 Opitutia bacterium | reverse complement strand
GTTTTAAAGCATTGCTGAACTGTGAAGGTTCTCACACGGAGGCACGGAGAGTTCAATCGGACCCACCTCCGTGAGCTCCGTGGCTCCGTGTGAGTCCAATTCCCGCTGTATTTTTTGCTTCATCAAACGATGAAACGCCTTAACCGTGCCATTCGGACTAATGGCGGTCAAAACGTGCTACCGATGTCTTCAAATCATACAAGTCACCCCGCAACGGCGCCGTCCCCGCCTGGAATCCAAAAGAATGGCTCCAGGGTTGAATCAGTCCAGCAGCCTCTCCCAGGGGCACCCCAACGCCCGCCGCAACCGCCGGGCGGTTGTGATCAGGATGTTGATCTGACCGGCTTCGATCTTCTGCAAGGAGCGCACCGCTAGCTCGGCCGCTTCCGCCAGTTCCTCTTGAGTCAGCGCCCGGGCCAATCTCTCGTTCCGCACCCGGACCCCGAACTTTTTCAGCTCTTCGGTTTGCTCACTTCTGGGAATCCGCGATGACACATCCGATTGTGCCCGAGCCTGAGGGTTGACAAAACGACCCAATAGTTCGTTATCTCGTAAGGTCTTGATAAATTCCTTGCTTTTCAGCGTTCCATCAACTTGATTAAAAGGCACTTAATAAAGAACAATCGTCTCCCGCGTCCAGACTTGTTCGCCTGTTGGCGAACGGTGAACGCGACCTCTCCTTCAACCCGGGTCCAATCAACAGTACGGTTCACGTCGTGCTTGAGGACTCAATGGGACGTGTGCTCATCGGCGGAAATTTCGTGTCGATCGCGGAAGAAACTCGACGCCGGATCGCGCGACTCCACCCCGGGGGATTCCTGGATCCCAGCTTCGATCCGGGAACCGGCCCCGACGATAGGGTCCGCAGCCTGGTTTTGGATCAAAACGGGCGAATATTACTCGCAGGCAATTTTCGATTTTACCGTGATCTGACGCATCGCCGTATCGCCCGCTTGATGGGTGGCGTACCGGACCTTCGTCACAACGAAGACACTCGCTTGACCTACGATTCGACCACTGACGCCTACACTTTTTCCTGGTTCGCAAGATCCGGCCATTATTACTTTGTGCAAGGCTCCGAAGATCTCGAAAACTGGGATTGGACGGGAATCGTCGAACCGGGCGCCGACCAAACGATCGAATACGGCTTCGCCAGCAACAAGGATCGCTTTTTTCTACGACTGATCCACACCTATGATCCGCAGGCTCCGATCATGCAGACCGATTTCAACGGAACGCGCGTTTCCACCTGGGACGAACTGCAACTCGGAACGGATCCTTTTTCGTGGGTAGACAGTACCGGTAACGGTCTCCCGGATGCCTGGGAACTGCACCAATTCAGTGAGCTCGACGTAGATCCCAACGCCGATCCCGACGGCGACGGATTGACCAACTACGAAGAATACCTCCACGGCACCGACCCGGACAAGTGGGACACCAGTGGAGACTTGCTCTCCGACGGCTGGAAAGTTGACAACGGTCTCGACCCCCTCAACCCGAACGACGACGGGTTGCCTCCGGAAGCAACGGATATCGTCGAAGTCCAGTTCACTGTCGGAGATCCGAGCGGAAGCCAATCAGAGCAATGGAGGATGATTATTGAAGGCACCGGACCGGAGGATTTTCGTCAGATGAGTTTCCACAACCAAGGATTCGGCGGCGTGAAAGAGCAAACCGTTAAGCTCCGCCGCGGTAACGGCTACCGAATCACCATTTCCCATGTAGCAACCAATCTAAACCAACCCGACTACGACTGGGAAGCACAGGTTAATGGCATGCCCGGAACTAAAGTTCTTGGAACCGGTGTCACCCATGAAGGGCAAAACCGTTTCTTCGTTCTCGAAAATCATTGGATCGTGGACAATAAGGACGGACTGCTGGGAACACTTGATTTTTTTGGATCCGAGAACCCCACCCCCGGCAAGGAGGCGTTGTTGATTCCGGTGGAATTGCATGCCTCAAAATACGCTGACGAATCCCATCAAATCCTGGCTCAATTGTTACCTGACCAGCCACTTTCATTCCAGTTGCCTGCAAATGAGAAAGAAACCGTCGGCATGTTCATCGCGGTTAACAATGACGACGACAATTCCAGCGGCGTTCCGGATATGCTCCACATCTCGAGCGGCACCACCGTTTCAGGCGACAATGACAGCGCCGCTTTGCGTATCTATGCTCCGGGAATCGAATCTATGGATTCAGGAAAGGTCACTTTATCAATTGAACGAGATTTCGGAGAATTTGGCATACGAATCTGGAAAGAGCGCTTCAGCAAAGCATACAGCAACCTCCTGCTGGCGAAAACGGATGGAATAATCATCACGCCCGCGCCGAGCAATGCGAACATCGGCATTGCCGGGTCGACCCTCGGGACATCAAGCCGAACCTGGGACTTGTCGAATGCGGCGGAGAAACAGGAATTGCTCGACTTGATGCAGCCACTGAGCGTCCTCTGGGTCGAAGGCTTGAGCACCGGCCAGGGCACTGTGAAGCTGGAATTTGAGTGGAATGGAGCCGTTCAGATCGAGGACAGGGTCAAAGTCACGGTCGTTCCAACGGCGACCATTAAGAGCATGCGGACTTCTTATGCCGATGCTGTGAAAGACACACATTTTGGCGATATCAGTAATAGCGACGAGGTGAGAAACTACCACGGCGGCAACGACATTCTCATGCCGATCGCATTTTATCCGGGACAGGAATTTAGGGATGAGCCGAACACCTATAATGAAATCAGTCGTAATGACACCGTACAAACTCAAGCACTTTGGGATTATATTGATGAGGAAGCTATAAGGGTATATGTTGTACATTCGATTATTAATCATGACGGCAACCCGTTAGCCGGCTACGCGAGGGTAGGAACACCGGGAATAGTTATGATAGCAACACCAGGCCCATCCACGATGATTCACGAACACACGCATGTGCGAGGCCTTAACCACGAGTGTGAAACCCATAACTATATGTGGGGAACGCCCTGCACAACCGACCCCGGCTACCGGACCCATGTAAAACAATATCAATATGATGCGGTAATGCCATGACAAAGCCTCAATTTTTCCTATCTTTTATCGCAACTGTATCGTTGAGCCTATTGGTACTGGCAAGTGAACCTTTGCCCGAACAATTTGGACCGGAAGACGTTGGTGCTATTTTGGATAACTTTCCAGTGGATCCAACTCAGGAAGAAGCGCTTCGGTTTATTTTTCAGCTAGAACCCTATGAGCCTGACCGTTTTGAAGGCCTAATGCACAGCGATTTCTACTCTGTTGCCGGAACGAGCGATATCGCCGATGCTTGTTTGACTCTATTGGAGGATGATCGTTTTCAAAACTATTGGACTGAATCGCTTCACGCATTGGGAATCATGGCCAGCATGGAACCTGAACATGTCGATTTTCAACGGCTAACAGGCCGTCTGATTGAAGTGGAGAATTCTGATTTACCCACCGGTGTAGTGATGAGTACGCTTCGCATTGGGTATATTGCAGTGGGGCGTTTCGGTATTGAGAAAAGTGAGGAATTTCTAGCGCCGAGGATGAAGGAGTCGTTCTGGGAGGAGAAGCGACGATTGGAGCAGAATTGGGCACCTGCCGGAATGGATCCCGAAATTGTTACGCCCCGCCACTTTGCAATTCGCAGTTTCAATGTTCTTGGCGAAATAGGGGGAATCGAGCGCCTTCGGGCTCTACTCTCAGAGGAACTCGAGAGGGGGGATGCATTCGTTGACGAAGCGGTCAGGACGGTGGAGATAAATACTGAAATCCGGAGAAGAACACATGGTAGGCGAACGGAACTGTATCGGGAATGGCAGGAAAGGCAGCCGGAACCGGACGAGGAAACCGAAGATCCTGACCGCGACGATGAACCTGCGGATTACGAGGCGCCTCTCAACGTACTCCCTGAATCGGAAAACGAAATGCTTGAACCGGATTCCGGAACACTTGAAGAGAGCCAAGAAACGGGCGGCCGTGCGGTTTTGCCATGGACGATCGGCGGAGTCGCAATGCTTGCATTCCTTGCCTTCGCCGCGTTCAGGATGCGCTCAAGGCCGAGGAATTCGTAAAAGACAACAACTGCCGATGCTTCCTTCGCCCGGTTCATGCAGACCGATTTCAACGGAACGCGTGTTTCCACGTGGGACTAAAAATTTGAGGGGAAGAAGCAGCTCCGGCTGAACCCGGTTTTTTGTCAACAGTCGTGTTGCCTGACGTCTTTTTACCCTCAAGTCATCACAAGTTGGTCGTCGACCAACTCGAAACGCACCTTCCCTCCTTCGACCACCTCGCCGGCGATTATCGCACGGGCCAGTTTGTTTTCGATCTGCTTCTGCAGGAATCGCTTTAATGGCCGGGCGCCGTAAACCGGGTCATATCCCTTTTCGCCAACCCATTTGCGGGCGTCGGCGTCGAGTTCGACTTCGATGCGACGATCGGCCAGGCGTTGATTGAGATCGACCAGGAGCAGTTCGACGATCGAACCGATTTCCTCCAGGGAAAGTGGTTTGAAAAGGATGATGTCGTCCACCCGGTTCAGGAACTCGGGCCGGAATCCCTGGCGGAGCTCGCTGAAAACCTGATTGCGCACCGACTCGGGAATCGAATCTCCGGTCACGCCCTCAATCAGATAACGGCTTCCCACATTGGAAGTCATGATCACCACCGTGTTTTTGAAATCGACGGTGCGCCCGTGTGAATCGGTAATCCTCCCGTCGTCGAGCACCTGGAGCAGCACGTTAAACACGTCGTGGTGGGCTTTTTCGATTTCGTCGAAGAGGATCACGGAGTACGGTTTTCGCCGAACGGCCTCGGAGAGTTGTCCTCCCTCTTCAAAGCCAACGTACCCCGGCGGCGCCCCGATAAGCCGGGCCACAGAGTGTTTCTCCATGTACTCGGACATGTCGATCCGGATGATATTGTCCTCGGAATCGAAAAGGCTGCGGGCAAGCGTTTTCGCCAGCTCGGTTTTGCCCACCCCGGTGGGACCGAGAAAGATGAAGCTGCCGATCGGACGACGCGGATCCTTGATTCCCGAACGGGCGCGCAGGATGGCTTCGGAAACGGCGGTGACGGCTTCGTCCTGACCGATCACCCGTTCGTGCAAAACCTCCTCGAGCCGAAGGAGTTTTTCCTTTTCGCCCTCCAGCAGGCGGGTCACGGGAATACCGGTCCACTTGGACACGATTTCGCCGATTTCCTCCTGGGAGACCTCTTCCTTAAGCAACGTTTTCTCCGACTCACCGGCCTCCAGGCGCTGAAGTTCCGCTTCGAGCTGGGGCAGTCGGCCGTGGCGCAGTTCCGCCATTTTGTTGAGGTCGTAATTGCGTTCGGCCCGTTGCATTTCGAGCTTCACCTCGTCGATTTCGGCACGGACCTTTTGCACTTTCTGCACCTCTTCTTTTTCGTCCTCCCACTGGCGACGGAGTTCGCCGGCCTTTTCCCGCACATCGGCCAGTTCCTTTTTCAACGCCTCCAGGCGCTGCTTGCTGGCCTCGTCCTTTTCCTGCTTCAGGGCCGCCTCTTCGATTTCCAGCTGCATGACCTTCCGGGTCAGTTCATCCAGCTCGGTCGGCATGCTGTCCATTTCCGTGCGAATCATGGCGCAGGCCTCATCCACCAGATCGATGGCCTTATCCGGAAGGAAACGGTCGGTTATGTAGCGATGCGATAGCACGGCCGCATTGACCAGCGCGTTGTCCTGGATACGCACGCCGTGATGGAGTTCGAAGCGCTCGCGCAAACCCCGGAGAATGGAAATGGTGTCCTCCACGGTGGGCTGGTCGACCAGGACGGTCTGAAAACGCCGTTCCAGCGCGGCGTCCTTTTCGATATACTTGCGGTATTCATCGAGCGTGGTGGCGCCGATACAATGAAGCTCTCCGCGGGCCAGCATTGGCTTGAGCATGTTGCCCGCGTCGATGGCGCCCTCCGCTTTGCCGGCGCCGACGATGGTGTGGAGTTCGTCGATGAAGAGCAGGATGCGTCCGTCGCTGTTCTTGATCTCCTGCAGAACCGCCTTCAGACGTTCCTCGAATTCACCGCGATATTTGGCCCCGGCCAGCAACGAGCCCATATCCAGGGCGAAGATGGTTTTGTCCTTCAGCCCCTCCGGCACGTCTCCCCGCACCACGCGTTGGGCCAGTCCTTCAACGATGGCGGTCTTGCCGACACCGGGCTCACCGATAAGCACCGGATTGTTTTTTGTCTTGCGGGAGAGGATACGAATGACACGCCGAATCTCCGAATCGCGCCCGATCACCGGATCGATTTTCCCCTTCTTGACCATTTGCACCAGGTCGACTCCGTATTTCTCCAGCGCCTCGTACGTGGCCTCCGGGTTCCGGCTGGTCACCCGCTGCCCGCCGCGCATTTCGCTCAGCTTCTGGAGGACCCGCTTCCGCTCCAGACCGAAACTTGCGAAGAGCTTTTTCAACGCCGCGGGGCGGGCCGTCTCGAGAAGCCCCAGGAAAAGGTGTTCCACGCTGACAAATTCGTCCTTGAGGCTCTTCGCCTCCTTTTCCGCAGCGGTAAGGGAGTCGTTAAACGCCTGGCTCACGTAGATCTTCGAAGTGTCGACACTCCCGGTCACCTTGGGCAAACGGTCGAGCTCACGCCCCAGCGCCAGCTCCACGGCATTGGGGGTAATCTCCAGTTTGCGCAGCAAACCAGGCACTAGACCGTTCTCCTGTGCGAGCAAGGCGGCCATCAGGTGCAAGGTATCAATTTCGTTGTGATTCCGCCGGCGACCCTCCTGCTGGGCATCAAGAATGGCTTTCTGGGCATTTTCGGTAAGTTTATTGGAATCCATGGTAAAAATCCGTTCGGGTTTTGAGCGAAAAACTCAGGTTTTGATCTTCAATGATAACTATCCAACTGCATTTTCCATACCGTCGGCAGATGAGGTCCCCCTCGGGTGTTTTATTATCATAAAGCACTATATGCCAGCTTCTTGTTAACGATGAAAGAAGGACACCCCTCCATCTCGCCATTCACGGAAGCGTCATTCTGTCCCACCTGATCGAAAGCAACGCGCGTTTCTGTCCCGGAACGGGCATCGTTTCCGGATCGACCGCAATTCCACTCGCCTGGTCGACGCCGGACGACCTAGCCCGGCGGAGCCGGTACCAATCAGGAATTACGTGGAGGACGTCGCTCTCACGCCGCCGCCGGAAGGTTTGCCTGGCGTGGTGGCCATTGCGAAGGGGAGTGATCGCCACGTCCGCTTTTGGGGCGACTCCGGCCATGCGGGAGCATGGCCCTCCAGAAAATTTTGCGCGATTTGCGCAAGATTTCAGAATTAAGGGACTAACGATGGGACCCGACCGGTTTGCCCTTTCGTTGATTCGGTAGTACCGGTACTATTGCTACCGTGCTGAAAAGAAAACTGCATAACCACGCCAGCCTCGCGACCAGGCTGCTGCTCTTTGTGGTCCTGCCGCTCGGCCTTTTCGTGCTGGGGCTCGGTTATTTTGTCCTCGCGAAGCTTGAGGATCATCTGGAGTCCCAGATGCAAAAGGATGTGGAACTGGTGGCCCGCGCGGTGCAGGGACCGCTCAGCCGTTCCATGGAACGCGAACGCGGAGGCACGGTGCAGGAAACCCTGGATTCGGTTTTCGACATCGGCCGCATCTACGGAGCCTACCTGTACGACCAGAACGGGGTCATGGTGGCGGCCGCCGGAACGGTTTCGACCAACCGCCAATTGCGCGATCGTATTACCCGGGTGGTGGAGGCGGAGCGACGCACCGGCGAGTACGGGCAGGTGCACGGCCGGAACGTCTATTCCTATTTCGTGCCGTTGGAGGGTTCCGCCGGGGAAGTGATCGGCCTGCTGCAGATCGCGCGGCGAGAGAGCGAAATCAAGGAATACCTCTCCCGCCTGCGCGGCATGGCGGCTATTTACCTCCTGGCGGGCACCGGGCTGATGACAGGTATTGTCCTCCTCGGATACCAGGGCGCTCTGGGACGTTCGCTCGGACGTCTCCGCAAATCCATGAGCCGCGTGCGCGAAGGGGATCGCCGGCACCGGGCCTCGACGGAAGGCCCGCGCGAGATCGCCGAACTGGCGCGATCACTTAACCGCATGCTCGACTCCATGATCGCCGCCGAACGCGAAATCGAAGCCGGCCGCGCCGCCCAGGCAAGCCTGACCGAAAAGCTGAAATCTTCCCAAAAACTCGCGGCGCTCGGCGAAATGGCGGCCGGGGTGGCGCACGAACTCGGCGCCCCTCTGAGCGTTCTCGACGGCAAAGCCCAACGCGCCCTGCGCCCGGGAAAGGATCCCGAGGAAATGCAGACGTACCTTCGCGAAATCCGGGAGGAGGTTCGCGGCATGGAGAACGTGGTCCGGCAATTGCTCGAATTCGGCAAACCGGCCAGCGCCCGCCATCGCGAAATCCCGGCCGATCAACTGGCGGACCGAGCCCTGCGCGGAGCCGAACGCATGGTCGACGGCAGCGCCAGCCGGCTGAGGCCGGAGGGACCCAGGCCCGGGCCCACGGTATACGGGGATCCGATACGAATCGAACTGGCCCTGAAGAACCTGATCCAGAACGCGCTCCAGGCATCGAACGAAGGAACGGTGCACTTCGAGTGGGAAGCCGGGGACCAGGGAGTCCGTTTCACGGTCGCCGACGAAGGACCGGGGATACCGGCGGAAATGCGGGAGAAAATCTTCAGTCCATTCTTTACCACCAAGGATGCACGGCGCGGCCGCGGCCTGGGCCTGGCGATCGTGCAGCAGGTGGTGAACGAGCACGACGGCCGGGTGGAAATCACCGAGGCGCCCGAAGGCGGCGCCCGCTTCGATCTGCTGTTTCCATCGGCCGAGTCGCGTGTGAAAGCCATGAGCTCAAAACCACAGGAAGTCGTCACCGCATGACCGGAGAAACGCTGGAAAAAACCGAAGCGGCCGACAACGGAAACGCGAAAGACACCGGGCTCATGGAGCGCATCCTGGTGGTGGAGGACGACGACCAATTGCGGGCCATGCTGGCGGACGAAGTCAAGGAAGCCGGTTACGCGGTGCACTCGGTGGCTTCGGCGGAAGAGGCGCTGGAAGTCATGAGTTCCTGGCATCCGGACGTCGTCATCAGCGACCTTCGTTTGCCCGGAGAGGACGGTTTCAGTCTGCTCCGAGCCGTGCGGGCCGGACCGCAATCGCCCTGTTTCCTGGTCATCACCGCGTTCGGAACCATTCCCGAGGCGGTGGAAGCGCTGAAGTCGGGCGCGGACAATTTTCTGACCAAACCGCTGGATTTCGATCACCTTCTCCTCTGCCTGGAACGCGCCCTGGAGGTGCGCCGACTTCGCCTCGAGGTGGAACGCTTCCGCCGGTCCGACCGCACGCCCCGCTTCCACGACATCATCGGCAGCAGCAAGCCGATGAGAAAACTCTACTATCAGATTCAACAGATCGCGAAATCCAGCGGTCCGGTCATGATTCACGGGGAAAGCGGCAGCGGCAAGGAACTCGTCGCGGAGGCCATTCACCGGGAAAGTGATCGCCGGGACAAGCCCTTCGTCCCCGTCAACTGTGCGGGAATGCCTGAAAACCTCCTCGAAAGCGAATTCTTCGGGCACGTTGAAGGCGCCTTCACGGGCGCGCGCAAGACCAAGAAAGGCCTCTTCGAGGAAGCGCATCAGGGAGTCCTTTTTCTAGACGAGGTCGCCGAACTCCCCCTGGCCATGCAGGCCAAACTCCTGAGGGTGCTGCAGGACGGAAAGATTCGTCCGGTTGGCGGCAACCAGGAAAAAGCCATCGATGTGCGGGTGGTGGTCGCGACCCACCGCGACCTGGCGCGGGCGGTGACGGCGGGCCGGTTCCGCGAGGACCTCTACTTTCGCCTGGAGACCTTCGCCCTGAACCTGCCTCCCCTGCGCCGGCGCGGCGAGGACCTGGAATTGCTGGCGATTCGGTTTCTTTCCCAGTACAGCCGGGAAATCGGGAAAAACGTGCGGGGGTTTTCGGCGGAAGCTCTGGATCTCCTGCGCAACTACCCTTTTCCGGGTAACGTCAGGGAACTGCAAAACGCCATCAAACGGGCGGTGACCTTCTGCCACGAGAGCACCGTTCGACCGGAAGACCTCCCCGAGCGAATCCGCGGCAAGACCTCCCTGCCCCCGGCCTCCAACGACGCCGGTGAAACGCAGGGATGGTCCGGTCTGGAAATGGACGATCGCCGAATCGCTCCCCTGGAGGAATTGAAGCTCAAGTATGTCCGGCATGTCCTGGAACGCTGTCAGGGAAACAAGCGGCGCGCGGCGGCCCTGCTTGGGATCGGACGGCGCACCCTGTACGAATACCTCAAAAAACTCGATGGCGCCGACGAGGAACCTTCTCCCGGCGCCTGATAATGAGTAAGCAGCCCGCCTCATCGGACTCATTAATCGATCGATCAATCCGAAACATGTGCGGAATCCGCACACGTGAAGTGATCTCAATCGGCACCACTTCGTTTTCACCTACCAGGCCACGAATTCCACTTCAGAATTTTTCCACCTGATATTCAAATGCTTACATAGAATCTGCTAAAAGGTGCCCCAATTCCTTCGCCGTTCTGGCACGGCCCCTGCGTTAGTCCAACGGTATGAAAATCCTAACCGATAAGATTCACCGACAATGGAAACTCGTGGCAGCCACCGGCTTGTCCTTAAGCATTGCGGGTTCCGTCATGGTGGCGCAGGAAACGGCGCCTCCGCAGGAACCGGCACAACCACAGCCACAGGAGCAGCCCGGGCAGCAGATCCAGCAACAGTTGCAACAGATCCAAACCCAGCTGCAAGAGGTCACTCAACGGCTCATCGCCATTCAGGAGGAAGCCCTGGAACGGGATGACATCACTGAAGCCCGCGAAGAATTCCAGGACATGATCAGCGAAAAGATGCTGGCCGCGGCGCCCGAACTTGAAGAGCAGATCGAACGTCAGCGGGAGATCACCAAGGAACTCGATGAGTTGGACCCTCAGGCGGACCCCGAAAGCTTTCAGCGCCTGCAAACCGAATATCAACAGGTCCAGCAGCAACTGGCCCCCGTCGAGCAACAGTTGATTCAGGATGAGGAACTCCTGGAAGCCCGTGACGAGTTCAACCAGGCCCTTATGGCCGCCATGAACGAAATCGACGAGGCCACAGACCGCCTGCTTGGAGAATACGAAAACCTGCAACAGGAATTCGCCGTGCTTCAGCAGCAGTTCATGCAGCAACAACAGCCGCAGCAGCAACCGCAGCAGCAACCACAACCGGGACCGCAGCAGCAAGCGCCGCAGCAGCCGTAACGGAAAGTTCGTCTCATTACAAGCGAGGCCTGAGCGGAACACGTGCAGGCCCGCCGCAAGAAATTTCACTCCGGCCCGTTAGCAAGGTACAGGTAATCGAGCCGTTGGTGAGATGCTGAAAACATTGAGAGCCGGGGATGTCGGATTCCCCGGCTCTTTCTTGTTCCCCGTACCCAGGAATTTGCCATGAGGCCTTGAGCAATCGAGCCGAACGTGCACATTAGCTCTTTCACATTCTTGAAACTAAATCGAAAAAAGAAACCACCTAGCCCATGAATCATCCCAGAACCGAATCCTACGATCCTAACTCCCAACCCCGCACCCGACGTAGCTCTATGAAAAAAGCCCTGCTCCTAGCCACCGTGCCGCTGCTGGCAATGCCGCTGATTTCCCCGGCTGAGAACGTGGTGGGCGAGGAACGCACCCAGTATCATCACATTCGCATTGTCGAAGTGGTTGACGGCCTGCGCCATCCCTGGGCGGTAGCCTTCCTGCCGGACGGTCGCATGTTGATCACCGAACGGGAAGGCCGGCTTCAGTTGGTCGAAAACGGCGAACTCACCCGGGTCTCCGGACTGCCCAACGACATTCAAGCCACCGGCCAGGGGGGACTGATGGACATCCTGCTGCACCACGATTACCCCGACCAGGACTGGATCTACCTGACCTACTCCCGCCGGGCAAGCGGTGGCACAGCCACCACCCTGGTACGGGGAAGGCTCGACGGGGATTCTCTGGTGGATGTCGAACAAATTTTCACCCAGGACCGCGGCTCCGGTCCGGGGCGCCACTACGGTTCGCGTCTGGCCTGGACCAACGACGGCCATCTGCTCATGAGCATCGGAGACCGGGGCTCCCAGCCGCCGCGCGCCCAGGATCTTGGCGACCATGCCGGAACCCTGCTGCGGTTGAATGACGACGGTTCACCCGCCGCCGGCAATCCCTTTTTGGACAACGACGAGGCACACGACGAGATCTACAGCTACGGTCACCGCAACATCCAGGGTCTGATCGTTAATCCGGAAAACGGCGAAATCTGGTCGACCGAGCACGGTCCGCGCGGAGGTGACGAGTTGAATTTCCATCAGGCGGGCGAAAACTACGGCTGGCCGGTCGTCACCCTCGGTCTCGACTACGGAAGCCAGGCGCCGATTCGCGAGGCGCAGGCCCGGACCATGGAAGGGATGGTGGACCCCGTTTACGAACTTCTGCCGACCCATGCTCCGTCCGGTTTGGCGTTGGTCACTTCGGATCGCTTTCCCCGATGGCAAGGCGACCTCCTGGCCGGTGGCCTGCAAAGCGAAAGGATCCGCCGCCTGGTGATTCGCGATCACGAGGTGATTCACGACGAGGAGCTTCTCCTCGGGAAGGTCGGCCGGATTCGTGATGTTCGCGAGGGTCCGGACGGGTACATTTACGTGCTCAACGACCATTCCTCATCCAGCCTTTTCCGCATCGAACCGGCAAATTGAGGAGACCCTCATCCGCCACCAAAGGCCCCGGACCTGGTCCGGGGCCTTTGCCTTTTCGGATTAAAGCTTACGGCAGATATTCAAGCCGTCCGCCACCGGCAGCAGGACCGATTCCACTCGCAGATCGCAAGCCAACTTGCGGTTCAAAGAGTTGATGGCCCGAGCGTCGGGCTCCACCAGCGGCTCCGGCAAAACCCGCCCCCCCCAGAGCATATTGTCGAAAACCATGACACTGCCCTTCTCCAGCCTGGGGAGCAACAGCTCGAAATAGGCGTCGTAGCGGGTCTTATCGGCGTCGATGAAAGCAAAATCGAACAGAGGCTCATTCGGGAAGGACTGAAGTGAATCCTCCGCATCTCCCAGCATAAGTTCAATGCGATCCAGAACCCCCGCTCTCTCCCAGTACGTACGCGCCATACCGGTCCATTCCTCACTGGAATCCAGGCACAACAAGGTCCCATCCTCGGGCAACGGCCGGGCCAAGCAAATGGCACTGTAACCGGTAAAGGTGCCGACTTCGATCGGTCGTCGAACCCCAAGCGCACCGACCAGAAGCGAAAGAAACGCACCTTGCTCCGGCGTAATCTGCATCACGCTAATGTCCCCAAGCGCCTGCGTCTCCTCCCGGAGTTCGTGCAGGAGGGGATCTTCACTGTGACTGTGGCACCGCTCGATGTAATCGACGAGAGAAGCACTCAACGGGACATGCTTGCTGGGCATAAGCGCAGGATAAGCAATATCCCCCGGCCTTGGCAAGCATTACCGGAACCTAACCGGTTTGCCGCTCACCGCACCATTCCCGCCTCCTGGTGTCGGCGGTTGAGCAACCGGTCAATCCGGACTGACCTCTTTGGTATGGCGAACATCCTTACCCCTGAGTAGGTAAATCACTTCCTCCGCGATATTGGTAGCGTGATCAGCGATGCGTTCCAGCGCTTTGGAAACGAACATCAACTCGATGGCCGCCGTGGTGGTCGACGGTCTTTCCGAGATGCAGCCGACCAGTTCCCGGTAGAGCTGCTTGTTGAGCTTGTCCACCTCGCCGTCGCGCTGACAGACATCGATCGCCTTGGCTTCATCGCCATCAAAAAAGGCGCTGAGGGCGTCACGGAGCATTTCCTCAGCCATGGACGCCATCCGTGGAATGTCCACGTATTCCTTGACCGGTTGCTCGTCCACGAGCTTGAGCGCGCGTTTGGCGATATTGTTGGCTTCGTCCCCCACCCGTTCGAGGTCGTGACCCGCTTTCATACCGACAATAACCAGCCGTAGTTCCCGCGCAACCGGTCCGCGCAGGCCGACGAAGCGGATCGCCTCCTCGTCGATCTTCACTTCCAGTTCGTCGAGAATGTCGTCGTTGCGCCGCACTTGTTCGGCCGCTTCACGATCGCGCTCGACCAGGGCCTTGATGGCAGTACGCAATTGCTCGATCGCCTTTTCACCCATCAGCGAAAGGTGGGAGCGGAGCGTGTTGAGTTCTTCGTCGAAAAATCGTTTCATACTATTTCTGATAAGGTTGAAATGATTCCAGAGCCATAAAGAACCGATCAACCGAAACGTCCGGAGACGTAAGCTTCGGTCTGGGTGTTGGTTGGATTCATGAAGATTTGTTGGGTTTCGCCGTATTCTATCAGCTTACCGAGATAGAAAAAGGCGGTTCGGTCGGAAACACGGGCGGCCTGCTGCATGTTATGAGTCACAATCACGATCGTGTAGTTCTCCTTCAACTCGTGAATCAAATCCTCGATTTTCCCAGTGGCGATGGGATCCAACGCCGAGCACGGTTCGTCCATGAGGATGATTTCCGGATCGTTGGCAATCGCGCGTGCGATGCAAAGGCGCTGCATTTGTCCCCCCGAAAGACTGAACGCGCTCTCATGCAAACGGTCTTTCACCTCATCCCACAACGCCGCCCGTCTAAGGCTGCGCTCCACCGCTTCGTCGAGAACGCTCTTCTTCTTTCGTCCCGCCACACGGAGCCCGTAAATGACGTTTTCATAGATTGACTTCGGAAACGGATTGGATTTCTGAAAAACCATCCCGATTTGTTTCCGCAACGAAATCACTTCAAGATGGGGATCGTACACGCTTTCTCCCCCGATCAAAAGTTCTCCCTCGTGGCGAATGCCGTCGATCAGATCGTTCATTCGATTAATGTTCCTCAGCAAGGTCGACTTCCCGCAACCGGACGGACCGATTAGCGCCGTCACCTGACGCTCTGGCATCGCCAGGTCGATATTGTACAGGACCTGAGCCGGACCGTAGAAAAAGCTGTAGCTCCGGAAACTTATGTAATCCTGCCGGTACTTTCCACGGTCGCCCAGCGCCTGCCGCTCGACCTGCATACGCGATTGCGACACTTCGCCCCCGGCGTCCGGTCTGCGTTTCAAATTGTCGTTACTTGTATCCATCGTTAAATCTCTTGTTTATAAACCTTTAATCAAAAAGCGCTTGCTTTGTGCCGCTTACGAAGGTGGTTTCGTATCAGAATCGCGGTCAGGTTCAGCGCCACGATCAGCATGATCAGGATCAGCGTGGTGGCAAAGACGGTCGGGATAGCCGCCTCCGAATCGGGAGATTGAAAACCGACATCATAAATGTGAAAGCCCAGGTGCATGAACTTGCGCTCAAGATGCACGAACGGAAAATTGGTGTCGACCGGCAAGTTCGGCGCCAACGCCACCACTCCGACCAGCATCAACGGCGCCACCTCGCCGGCGCCGCGCGCCATTGCCAGGATCATTCCGGTAAGGATACCGGGGGCCGACGAGGGGATGACGAGTCGCTGCATCGTTTGCCATTTGGAGGCGCCACAGGCAAGCGATCCCTCACGGACGCCCCTCGGGACAGCCGTGATCGCCTCCTCGGTCGCGACGATAACCACTGGCAGGTTCAACAATGCCAGGGTCAACCCGGCCCAGAGAATACCTCCGGTGCCGAAGGTGGGAACGTTCATCTCGGTCGACATCGGATAAAACAGGGCGTCGATCGACCCACCCACAAAATAAACGAAGAATCCCAAACCGAAAACGCCGTACACAATAGAGGGAACACCGGCGAGGTTGTTGACCGCGATCCGCACCGAACGGACCATCGGTCCCTGCCGCGCGTATTCACGCAGATATATCGCGGCAATCACGCCGAATGGCGTCACCGCGATACTCATGATCAGCGTCATGACCAGGGTCCCGAAAATCGCCGGGAAAATGCCGCCCTCCATATTGGCATCGCGTGGGTAACCACTCACAAAATCCCAAAAATGTATACCAAACAATCCGACCCGATCGAGAAAACCTATTCGGTTCGGATAGTGGAATCGATATAGATCACCAATGGCCATTTGGCCTTCGCTTCCATCCGCCCGTTGAAAAAACAGCGTGTTGCCGCGGTTGAGTTGCCGCAATTCGTCAGCCCTCTGTTCCAGAACCGCAAACGATTCCCTCAGGCTATCGGCGCGCGCTTCGAGCGTCGCGATTCGCCTGTCCCGTGCGTCGCTTTCCTCCGAGTGCCGTTGCAGATAGCGAAGTTCCAATTGGATGTCGTTAATCTCAAGATTGATCGCTCCAATTTCCCTACGGTCGATCCGATTGATCTCGGCCCGCCGCGCCCGGGCTTCCCGCACCAACCGGGCCATCGTTTCCTCGAACCCGTCCTCATCCACGGTAATCTCCGAACCATCCACCTGGACGATACGTTTCGGAAAAAAGATGCCATCGCCCTCGATACGGCGCTCCGCCCGGACGATGCCCTCGGGAAACGTGGTCGCAAGGATCTCGTCCTCGCGGAAATACCGAAAGGACTGCCCATAAAAATCGCGGTTGCCGACAAAGAGTTGGATTTCCGTGTAGGTATCCACGATCATGGCCGGCGGCCCGGATCCTTCTTCTTGTTCCTCTTCGAACTCCTCAACCCTCTCCGCAACGATTCGGTCGATTCGCTGCTGGGTTTTCGCCAGAGCTCCCGCAAAGGTGGTGGCGCCACGGAACGCGGCCTCGCTGTCCTCCTGCAATTCGATCTGCATCACGGGTACCGGCCAGAAAAAGCCGAACCCGCGGACAAAGATCAGTCCGAACAGCAGCACCACCATGCTCAAGCCCAGAGCCAAACCCATCGAGGTGAACCACACCCCCACCTCACCCGAGGGTGTCTTTACATTGCGAACGGATTTGTCGTTGCCTTTCATTCGATTCATCGGACAGGGAAAAATATATTATCGACGTTATTCATGGGTTACTCGACCGCCTTGAACCGGTCCCTAAGTCGCTGGCGCAAAACCTCGGCCACCGTGTTGACAACAAACGTCATCAGAAAAAGCAGCATCGCTCCCAGGAACAGGGAGCGATAAAGACTGCCTCCCTGGGCCGCTTCCGGCAGTTCAACGGCGATGTTCGCAGCCAGTGTTCGCATGCCCTCGAACATATTAAAGTTCATCACCGGAGTGTTCCCGGTCGCCATCAACACGATCATAGTCTCGCCCACCGCCCGGCCAAAGCCGATCATCAACGCGGAAAAGATGCCCGCCGCCGCCGTGGGAAGAACCACGTTCACCGCGGTTTGCCACCGGCTGGCGCCCAGCGCCAGCGAACCGGAACGAAATGCGTCCGGGACATTGGACATGGAATCCTCGGCGATCGTGAAAATAGTCGGAATGATGGCGAAGCCCATGAAAAGCCCCACCACGAGAGCATTCCGCTGCTCGAACGACATCCCCGAATTCAACTGCCACCACAAACGGAAGTCAGCGACCACCACCCCGCTGTCGGGATCCGCGACCGTGAAGAAGATGCCTTCAAACACCGGCCCGAGCGACCAGGCCACCCAGCCCACCAAAAACATAAAGGGCGCGAAATAGAGAAACTCATAACCGTCTTTTATTAAGACCCGAATAGGTTTGGGCAACGAAGCAATGATTGCGCCGAAGACGAACACCGAAACCGGAAGCGCCAGACATACCAGAAACACCGAAGGCACGCTTCCACTGATAATCGGCGCGAACCACAGAGCTGCGAGGAATCCGAGCACCACCGTCGGCACCGATTCCATAATCTCCATGACCGGTTTCACAATGCGTCTGAGTTCGGGCTTCAGGAACTGGGAGGTGTACAACGCCGCCAATAGCGCAATGGGCACCGCGAACATCATAGCGTAAACGGTTCCTTTCATCGTTCCTATGATCAGCGGTACCATCGAAATCTTCGGTTCAAAATCGTCCCCCCCGCCGGTCGATTGCCACATGAATTCCGGGCCCGCACGGCCTTCGTAGTGAATCCGTCCGAAATAGGCACGCAATCCGGTCTCCGGGTGACGGTCTACCAAGTCGAACAGGTGAAGGCGATTCTCCGTATCCACAAAAACGATCTTATCGTACCTCGGTCCCAAAACGGCGTGACGCACCTCAAAGTCCAACGTGCTTTCCCAACGCGTTCGTTTTGTGGTGGCATAGCGGATCGCTGCAAAATCTCCAGCCCCGATCAAAAACGCCTTGTTTCGCAAACTGGTCGAATAGAAGGTAGCCCCACTCTCAAAAGGCAGGCGTTCGAATTCTTTGGTCCTCCCAAGAATCCGGTAACCTCGCTCCTCTTCATGGAAGACGCTGTACATCACGTTTCGGCCTTCACTGTTCGTGAAAACCAGAGAAAGGTCGCCGAACATGAAATCCATGGAGTGAATCGTTTCATCGGCCGTGCCGGCGAATGGTCGCACGGTCTGCCGCAACGAGAATCCGTCGGCGGCACGGGCCAGAAGGTGCACGTCTCCATCCGTCGTGCCAACGATTACGAAATCAGTGTCCGCCGTAATCCGCACAAAGGTCGGTTCGCCTTCGAACAAATCGGTCAGAGCAAACTCACGCTCGCGGGTCAGGGGTCCCGGACCGAGCAGCGTCTGCCGCTGCGATAGCGTCAGCGCATACAGTACCTGCCGGCCATCGACCCGCTGGATCGCGACAGCCAGCTTATTGCGGCCGGCGTCGACGTACTCAATGTGCTCGTAAGGAGCGTCGTCCCGTCCCAGCCGCAACAACGGGCTGGCCGTCACTTCGGGCACAACTTCGCGGGACCGGTGGGGAGGATGCGTTTGATTGAAAGTCACTGCGACGGCGGAAAAACGTCCGTCGCCCGTACCGAACAAGGCCGAATTGCGTCGTTGATCGTAGCGTACGAAAGGAAACTCGGTGCCTTCCGGAAAATCCGGACGCACCGTGAAAAATCCGCGATTGTAATCCGTGTCGAGATACGCGATGTCGAAAAATTTGAAGGTGCCATCAGGCGACACAAAAAGCGGCAACTCCGACCAAGGGTCGATTCCCACCGCCTCCACTTCGAGATCTTCCAGATCGAAAGTTCTATCGTGCGAAACCGACGCCCCGCGGAACAGGGGGAGAATTTGTATGAAGATAAAAAGAAAGATACTGCCAACCGCCGCAATAATCGCAATGCCACCGACCTTGATCAGTTGATTCATCAACTGGTCGAAGACCAAGGTGGAACGCGACACCCTGAAACGTTCCGGAATGCTCTTGAGTTTGGATTGTTCGGATTTTTCGGGCATGGATCGGATCTATTGCGTCTGGGAGTAAAGCCGGTGACTGATTAGGTTGGAGGCAGCTCTGTTTTTCTCGTTAAAAGTAGGGAGGCGGGATTCAAAGCGAATCCCGCCCCGGTTCATAGGTCTTTGCAATTATTTCAACGAGGCCAAGACCTGATCGACCACCTGAAGAGGCATCGGGAAGAAACCTTCGCGAGCCACGATTTCCTGTCCCTGGCGGGAAAGCGCGAAACGCAGGAACTCGTAGGTCAAGGTGTCCATTTCCTCACGCGGATTCTTGTTCACATACAAGATCAGAAAGCGGGCGATCGGATAATCTCCGCTGATGCAGTTCTCCGCATTCACTTCGTAGAAGTTCTCGCCGTCCTGAGAAATCGGAACGGTACGGACCCCGGAAGTCAAATAACCGATGCCCGAGTAACCGATACCAAAACGATTCGCGGCGACACTCTGCACCACGGCGGAAGAACCGGGCTGTTCCGCGACCGCCGAACGGAAGTCTCCTCCGCCCATGGCGGCGTTGCGAAAGAATCCGTAGGTACCCGACGCGGAGTTACGTCCGTAGATGGAGATGGAACGGTTGGCCCAGACCCCAGTCATTCCGGCGTCGCCCCAGGTGTTGAGGGTAGTTCCTCCCAAACGGTTGGTGCTGGAAAAGATTCCGTCCACCTGCTGAAGGGTCAATCCCCGGATCGGGTTTTCGCGGTGGACGTAAACGGCTATTCCATCGATAGCAACGCGAACCTCGGTCGGCGCGTAGCCATACACACCCTCGAAGCTTTCGATTTCCGTTTGACGCATTTCGCGGCTCATCGGGCCGATCTGGGCGGTGCCTTCGATCAGCGCGACCGGAGCGGTGCCGGACCCCGCGCCTTCGATCTGCACGTTGACGTTCGGGTAAATTTCCCGGAAACCTTCAGCCCAGAGCTGCATTAGGTTGTTCAGGGTGTCCGAACCAATGGAATTCAAGTTACCCGACACGCCGGAAACACGAGTGTACTCGGGCAGGTTCGGATCGACAAGGTCTTCGGCCGCCTGGAGCGAAATCCCTCCGAGGGCAATCAGTCCGCTCAGGGGAGCGATAATCTTCTTCGTGTTAATAATCATCATCTCTTTTCTATTGTTTTGAGTGGTTATTCATCTCTGCGAGACGGCCTGAATCTACCTGAACTTTGTTACGAACGTGTGGCTTTCGCGTTACATTGGCGCAAAAGACAGATTATCGTTCCCCACGTCCCTGGCCCTACGTAGCTCCTTGCTTTAGCAGGAGTTCCTTCTTTGAAACGGCGGCCGTCCTCACACCGCAGAGACGCCCGCTGAAGCTGGGCGCTACGGGTTCAGCATTCACCGTAGCTCCTTGCTTTAGCAGGAGTTCCTTCTTGGCGACCGTCCTCACACCGCAGAGACGCCCGCTGAAGCTGGGCGCTACGGGTTCAGCA
This sequence comes from Opitutia bacterium, assembly GCA_050506795.1. Classification (GTDB taxonomy): domain Bacteria; phylum Verrucomicrobiota; class Verrucomicrobiia; order Opitutales; family T3Sed10-336; genus SLOW01. The sequence goes on along the minus strand of JBJHCF010000015.1, from coordinate 76,294 downwards.
TTCACCGTAGCTCCTTGCTTTAGCAGGAGTTCCTTCTTGACGACCGTCCTCACACCGCAGAGACGCCTGCTGAAGCTGGGCGCTACGGGTTCAGCATTCCCCGTAGCTCCTTGCTTTAGCAGGAGTTCCTTCTTTGAAACGGCGGCCGTCCTCACACCGCAAAGACGCCCGCTGAAGCTGGGCGCTACGGGTTCAGCATTCACCGTAGCTCCTTGCTTTAGCAGGAGTTCCTTCTTGACGACCGTCCTCACACCGCAGAGACGCCCGCTGAAGCTGGGCGCTACGAGGTTTGCACGCAACCGAACGGCAGTGAACCTATCCATGGCGACTCGTCATCCTTGTCCAAATCAGCCTTCCCGGGAACGGCATCAGCGCCGTGCATCGCTTCCAGCTTTCGACGAAATTCCGAATACTCGATAATTTCGAACGTACCGTCGATGTGCTCGACCAACGCGGTCAAGGATTCCACCCAGTCGCCGGAATTGAGATAGTGAATCCCATCGATCAATTTGTCGTCCGGGGTATGGATGTGACCGCAAATCACTCCGACACATTGCTTCTTCCGGGCCAGTTTTGCAATTTGCTCCTCGTACCGGGATACAAAACTGACGGCGCTCTTGACCCGTCCTTTGACGTATTTGCTGAGCGAAAAGTACTCCTTGCCGCGCCAGGCGCGCCAACGGTTGTACATCCGGTTGAAGCGCATCAGCCATTTGTAGCCGATATCTCCGGCATGGGCGAGCAGCACGTAGTTCATGGTGACCGCGTCAAGCACATCCCCGTGAAGGACCAGGTAGTCGCCTTTGGGAGTCTCGTGAACGTACTCCTCCACGACGCGAAGATTGACAAAACTGAGAGGCAGAAACCGGCTGAGGATATCGTCGTGATTTCCGCGGAGATAGATGACCTCAGTGTTCTTTTTCTCCATCTTCTTCAGCACCAGCCGCACGAAACGCGTGTGATTGGTGGTCCAACCGCCCGAGTCCCAACGCCTGGATCCTCGCAAGCTCCATCCGTCAATGATATCGCCGTTAAGGATCAGCTTTTCCGACTCGGTGTACTTGAGGAAGTCGTTCACCTCCTCGATCTTGCAATCGAACGTCCCCAGGTGGACATCCGAAAGAATAATGGTCTTGTATTTGAACTTTTTCATTTGGTTCGCTCGGAATTCGCCGAAATTGCTATCAGTTCCCGCTCAAAGGACTCCACTACCCGCTCCCAGCTTATGCCGAGCGCGGTCTCGCGGGCCTGTTTCCCCATCAAACGGAGGATCGCCGGATCGGCTGCCAGTTGGCGCGCCTTTGCCAGAAACGCCTTCTCGTCGTCGAGGGTAACTTTCGCTCCGTTTTCACCGTCACGGATGAAGGCCCGGGCGGCGGCGTAATCATATGACAGTACCGGCACGCCGCTGGCCATCGCTTCCGTGATCACGTTGCCGAACGTCTCCGTCACGCTGGGGAAAGGAAAGAGATCCACCGAGGCGTAATGCCGCGCCAGATCGTCGCCTCGACGCATGCCTTGGTAATGGAACTCCGGATACTTCAGTTTCAACTCCGCCGCCAAAGGACCGTCGCCCACCAGAACAAACGCGCTGTCCCGTCGAACCTCGCGGATGGTGAGAAACGCCCGCGCCGCCAGATGGATATTCTTCTCCGCTGCCACCCGACCGAAATACCCCACGACCAGGGTTTCCGGTCCGGCGCCCCATTCGCGGCGAAGGGTCTCGGACCGTTTGTCGGGTGAAAAAAGCTCGGTGTCTACTCCTCGTCCCAGCACCCGGAGGTCGCCGAAACCGTCCTTTTCCAACCGCTCGCACATTTCGGCCGTGGGAGCGAAAGTCACGCGTGTTCGCCGGTGGAATCGCCGCAGGTAACGCAGCGCCAGGTTGCGCAGGGCGCCAAAACCATAATGGCCGCCGTAGCTGTGAAAATTGGTGTGGAAGCTCGACGAAACCGGAATTCCGAGTCGTCCAGCGGCGCGCAGCGCGCTCCAACCGAGCGGACCTTCGGTCGCGACATGGACCACATCCGGCCGCCGCTCACGCCACACCCGCGACAAACGCCTCGTCGAAGGAAACCCAAAATTCAGCTCGCGGTAGCCCGGAATCTTCATCCCGGCCACGAGGGTCTGTTCCGCACGATCCCCACCCTGATCCCGATCACTCCCCTGCCGGGGCCGCACCAGGTGCATTGTATGCCCTCGGGCGCTCAACCCGCTCACCAGACGCTCCAGCGTCATAGCCACCCCGTTAACTTCGGGCGGAAAAGTCTCCGTTACCAGTGCGATTCTCAAGTGTTATGGAAAAGTTGATGGTCACAATAATGAGCCGTTTAAAAATCAACTCCCTGAATCATACACAAAAACCCGGGATCTTGTGTTACGGTTTTGTGACAATTCAAGAACACCTGTAGAATACCCGGAGAATAACGAAAAGTGAGATCATACCAACATTGGATGAGAATCATCGAAATTCACTCTTCCAAATTCACCATTAAATCTTCACTCTCCACGCTTCGACCGGGAATGAACGTTCGTTTTATCATCAATCCGCTTTCCGGGAAAGGGCGGAAACAGCGAACCGTGGAAAAGCGCGTACCGCGCGACGCCGCGGTTTCGATGGTGTACTCGGAGTACCGCGGGCACACAAAGGAGTTGGCCAGACAGGCGGTGGCGGACGGCATGGATCGAGTGATCGCCGTCGGCGGCGACGGTACGGTCAACGAGGTCGGGCAGGAATTGATCGGCACCCGGGTCGCGCTGGGAATCGTTCCCTGCGGGTCGGGAAACGGACTGGCCCGTCACCTGCGCCTGCCCTCGAATACCCGGCGGGCGGTAAACCTGGCGCTGCATGGTCCCACGCGCCTGATGGATACCGGAACGGCCAACGGGTTTCCGTTCCTGAACGTGATGGGGATCGGGTTCGACGCTGAAATCAGCGAACAGTTCAACCGACTCGCCCGGCGCGGCGCATTCCCCTACTTTCTGGTGGGCCTGCGCACCTTCCGGCGCTGGAAGCCCTTCCGGTACTCGATCGAGACACCGGACGCGCCCGCAGACCGATCAGGCGACCGCCACGCCTGGCAGATCGCGGTGGCCAACGCGTCGCAGTACGGCAACAACGCCGTCATCGCCCCCGGCGCGGACATCGCCGACGGACTGCTCGACTGCGTGACCATCCGTCCGGCCTCCCTTCCGGAATTCGCTTCCCTCGCCGTCCGCCTGTTCGCCCGCAACCTCAATCGACACCCCGCCGTGACCACCTCCCGGAGCTCGCGTTTACTGATCACCAGGGAAAATGAAGGCTGGATGCACACCGACGGCGAATCCCACTGGACGGGTAAAACCATCGATATCCGAATCCTCCCTGGCTCCCTTAACGTCGTAACGCCGCCCGGGAATCAGGATCGGGTGGAGTGCGGCTCCTCCCCGGCACCCCCATCCAGCAGGAGGGTTTGATAGCGGGCACGCCAGACATGTGGCGGACCCTCGAACCGGTCGCACAATTCGTTCAGCCACGGCATAAACCGCTCCGCCAACTCGCGCTCAAACTCCAATGGCGGCCGCCGCCCTCCCGCTGCGGAGTTGCGTGCCGAGGCCGGCAGTAATGGAGCAATCTCTCCCGGAACGACTCCGAGAAACTTGAGTATATCGCTTACAAAGGCCTCGGGGCGCTGTGAGAGGTCATCAAAGAAGCCGTAAAATATCCGCTCCGGCGAAAAAACCTTCTCCAGACGTTTGATCGTCTCCAGATAGTTCGAGCGCATCTGAAAACCGGGATTCCGGGAGCGCTCCAATGCCACATCCATACCAGGCAGGACTGCCTCCCCCGATTTCCTGCTGTGATTGACTACCGCGGACCAAGCTCGCAGGACCGGATCGCGCATGATAAAAATCAACCTGACATCAGGATTCATCGATCTGATCCGTTCGAAGGTACTTTCATCCAATGTCGCATAAGCCGGAGTCACCTCACCCGTCAACAGACCGCGGCGACGACCCGGGGAGAATAAACGCATGTACCATTCGTCACAGGGTTTCCCCAGAAAATAGTAAAAATCCCACCGCGACAAAGGATGACGAAACTTCGAAATGCCACGCCATCGCAACTTGAGATGTTTATAATATCTCTTTCGCTCAGGGTCGTCAAAATAATGCAGTTCCTTCACCGGCGGCAACCAGAGTTCCGGATGGCGGCGCAAAACCTGATAAAGCCAACTGGTACCAGACCGTTGAGCGCCAATCACCAGAAAATCCGGCCCTCTTTTCGTTACCTTTTTCAAATCAAATAAACCTACTCTCGCTACTATATTCAGCAGACAAATCAACAGGTAAAGCTTTAATCGAAATCTGAATCCAGTTGCGAAAAAACCTGCGGATCCTTGCTCAAAGCCCGTCCCTCCCAACACCGAAACAAAGGCCGAATCCACAGTAGAAGGAATGGCGCTCGTTTCAGCAGCTGATCGTCTGAGGAACCGAATCAAGATCAAGATCGCGCTTCGGCTTCCTGGAGGGCGGCGTTCCCGCCTGCACCTTACGCGCTTCTTTCTTCCGTCCCGGGCGGGACGAGTGACGATAGTTCAAATAGCGCTCGGTTAGGAAATTCTTGACCACGAGTTACCCGAACTGCACGAAATTATGGTGGGCAGGATACCCACGCCCCCGATGATTCCGGCCTCTTGCCCCTCGCCCCTGTCTGTGCCGCTCTGGAGAATCCGGTTGAAGATCGGTTCCTGGTTCGGGGGTCACTGGACTTCGTCGAGCGCGAAGGCGGCGATTCAACAATCCACCGCCTTAACCGGAATGCCACTCAGTCAAGGCCGTTGATCGAAACAGCGTAGTCCTACCTTGGTAAGTTAACCGAAACCCGCCTGGTTTTAGAGCATTGCTTAACTGTGAAGGTTCTCACACGGAGTCACGCCCTCGACGAGCTCAGGCCGGAGAGAGCTCACGGAGGTGGGTCCGGTTGAACTCTCCGTGTCTTGTGGCTCCGTGTGAGTCCATTCTCCGCTGTATTTTTTGCTTCATCAAACGATGAACCGCCTTAAACGTGCCATTCAGAATAGTCCGGGTTGGGCCTTCGGCGTTGTCGCTCGGAATAACGGCGGGTTTGCTTCAATTTCGTGTATTTCGAGTGTTTCGTGGTTCGACAAAGAATCCCATTGGGACTGATATTCTCCACTCGGCGTTAAAACGCCGGGCTATTTTCATATAGTCCCTTCGGGACAATCTCGCCTTTCCGTCGCAAATTCGCCGATCACTGCGTCCAATGCGCGCGTACCATTCGTCTGTTTGTCAGTGCGGAAATACGTGTAAGGTGCAGGCTCCCGCGCCGCCGCCGTAAGGTGTGGCCCCGGTGTCAGCCATTGCGAAGGGAACGGGTCACCACCTCGGTCCGGGACGACCCCGGCCATGCCGGAGCATGGCCCTCCAGAGGAATACCCGATACGATTCGATTTATGCCTAGGTTGCTTCGCCCAACCCCAGAATACAAGAATGATAAGCATCCTGACCGGCTCCCAGTTCGTCGCGGCCGATTTCTGATGTCGCGAAGAGCTCGAAAGTCGCTTGTCTCATTCACTCAGGATCGCACGAACCCGAAGGAAGCGGGCGCCGTGAGTCACGGGTTCGTTCAATTGGATAGTGCACCAGATGCGGCCGTCGGCATCGCTTACCGCTTCGATCGTTTCGACCAACCCGGTCGCGTCGACCCAGTTGTTCAGGTCATTGGAGATCTCGATGCGGTAGTTCAAGTCGGACGCGGAAAAGGTTTCCGGGTAGCGCGCGAGGAGACGGGTCCCCCCGTCCGGCGTCGTCACGGTTTCGGCGGTGAGAATGGTCCCGCGACCGTTCTCCTCGCCATCCAGGCCAAACGCGTATTCCCGCAGCGAAAGCCGTTCTTGGCGTTCCTCCACCGGCATATTCGCCGCTTCCCCGGCGGCGGTGCGCCAGGCGTCGATCGGACGGACCGGAGGTTGATTGGAGATGCGTACGGTGTGGCGGCTGACAAATCCATTCGAGCCCTCGACTCGAAAAGTATAATAACCTGGAGGCAGCTTGCCGAGGCGAAAGCTGTGGAATTGTGTTTCGGTGGCTTTGGCCTCTTCGTCGATAGCGAGGAAAGCGATGACCTCCGTGCCGGAAAAATGGAGTCTTTCGGGCCAGTCGACAATGCTCCACCCGGAGTCACGGGGGTCGAAGGTAAGGTCGGCAAACGCGACGTCATCGACTATCCTTCGGGATACCGTGACCAACGGCCGGGCCGGCGGCTCGGCCGGAGGGGAAATCGCGACCAGAAATCCGGATAGAACGCCACCATCAAAGAAGCGCCCGGCCTCGTCACGGATACTGCGCCCCGGAACGGAAACCCGGTAATACCCATTGTCGGCCGCGCGCCACACACCACCGGGCGCCGGAGCGCTGTAAAGGACTCCAACCCGATACTCGCCGTTCACTTCTTGGTTACTCACAATTTCGTCGGGAGTAACGGTTAAGCGGTACCCGCCGGGACCGGAGATATCGACTGCCGTATCGTGAATCGACTCCAGGTCGAGAGGATCCACCGAGGTGTAATACACCATCAACGGGAAAGGCCGAATGGATTGCCGATCGATACGCCCAGCCATCGCCTGTGCCCGGATCGGATCGTCGTCGGTGACGGCGAATCGCCTGGAGCCGATGCGTACGTTAGAGGCGTACACCACGAAGTCGAATACCTGCGCCGGCAAAGCCTCCAGACTGTAAGAATGACTCTCCTCACGAACGGCCGGACGCCCGACCTCGTCGGTCTCAATATCCAGCTCGACTGCGAACAGCCCCTCGCGCGATTCCGGAGTTCCCCACGATCGAACCTGAATGCCGCTATGGGCGATTTCCAACGTGAGCTCCACGCCGTATTCCAGAGTATCGGAAGAGTGGTCCACCACCAATTCGAGTTCCTCGACTCGGACGAGCGGGTGCGCCGGTCGCTCCAACCTCACATCGAACTCGCCGATCCGCCGGCCGGAAAGCGGCTCGCCGCCGCCGGATTTAACCGCACCGTCCTGAAGAAAAACCGCATAACGCCCGTTTTCTTCGGCGGTCCAAAACCCTCCCGGAGGATCGATTTCGTAAGTTGCGATCACGCCATTCGGCCATGCCGCGTCCATAGAATGCGTCCACTCCACGAATCGGGCATGACGCGCGAAATTCTCCGGACCGGTAACCCGCAGGTCCCGATGGCCGAAGGAATCGGTGTCAATTCCATCGGGATGCCTGAAATCGACCTGCAGGGAGTGGCCGGCGGTCCGATGGTCAGTGATCGATTCGGTGAACAGGCGAACCGTGGTCCGCCACGAGTGATCTTCAACGGTAAAAACGTGATCGGCCATTTCGTGTCCCTTCAGAAGGAAACGCACCGAATATTCGCCGTGGTCGAGATCGTGAATGGCATAAGTGTGGCGGTTAAACCGAACCTGATTAGTGCTGTCCGATCGCCGAACGGCCTCGGCTTCGATCGTTATTGTTCCGTCCCCGACCTCCGGATCACCCCAACTGGCTATCGCATAGCCGCGCTCGAGAAAGCGGACTTGGGCCTCGATCTCCACTCCGCTCTCCAGTGGTCTCGAGTCGAGCAACACATCCGCCGGCACGGGAGGCCCCTGCGGCTTTCCGTCCACGATAAAAAAGCGCTTCGCTTCCCGGAGGTTTCCCGCAAAATCATAAACCTCAAAAACATAGGCTCCGTCGGCCAGCGGGCCGAGCGAGTAGGTGTTCGAGCACTCGGCGACCACCTGCCATCCGGCGTCGAGTTCCTCCCAATCCAACGCAACCGAAAACCTCCGATCCGCAACCTCTAGATCGCCCCACTCCAATCTAAAACCGGTGTGAGGGAAAATGAAAGTGACCTTGCTTTCGACGACGCCCTGTTGGTCGGCATTGATCGCAATATACTCCGGGTACGGAGAACCGGTATCCAATATTCCACAATTCGGTTCCGAACGGGCGGACAGGGGTATGGCAACGAGAGCGAACACCAGAAGCGACGCCTGGAACACACCGATTAAATCGGGGTAGATCCGGCTCGATCGCAGGAAATTGGAGGTAATGGCACTCATTGTTCTAGTGTTCTAGAGGTTTTCTTAGGATAGCGGAACCACCGGGTGCGGTCAATGCGAATCGACTAGCCTCCAGAAACCGAAAACCGGACTGTTGCTTTGTTTCAGTCGTTTCCACCGATGACCACGCGCCAGGGTTCGCCCTGGGCCAAACGAACACCGCGATTGGACCGGGAGCGGTCCACCACTGCTTCCACCGTCCAATAATACGTCGTTTCCGGTTCCAGGTTTTCCACCGTGAGGTGATTCCAAGTCGCTGTGAGGTCCGACACGATAGGCTCCATTGCGGCATCGACGAACCCCGCTTCTTGCTGCTCTCGTTCGGCACCGCCCACGGGATGCGTTGACTTACTCCCGGTCAATTCCCGATACGTCGGTTGTCACCACGTTCGCCCATAGTTTCTTCGTTCGCAGGCTCCGGGCACGGAAGGGCTGGTAACTCTTCATGCTCATCTGCCCGTCCACATTCCAGGTGGCGGCGGTGCCGCTCCATCCCGGTTGGCGCTTTGCCTGCAAGTTTTTATTGATCCGCTGTAGAAAAACGATAAGCTCCAGGGAAGTCAGGAAACGGACGCAAAAACCCTTTCGCCCCCTTTCTTATGAAAATCTTCAAATCCCCCTTGCTCTGGCTGTTCGGCGTGATCGCGGCGGTTGGTGTTCTGGCATATTTGTTTCGTCCGGCGGAGGCCCATGAGACATTTGTCTTCAGCCAGGACCGGTTGGCCGCCGAAACCGAGACCGCGATTCGCGTTGCGGTTTTGAATCGTCGAAACGGCGAGCCGATTGAAGGCGCCTCGGTCCGCTTCTCCCTGACCGATTCGGACGGAAGGACCTCTGGTCTGGGGTCGTTTTCCACGGATGAGGGCGGTACGATCAGTGAGGGTGTTCTTGTTCCGTCGCTGCCGCCCGGGGAGTATCGCCTGGAAATCGCGACGCGTTCGCGGCGGGGCAGCGACCGGATCGAGCGCAATGTGACGGTCTACCGGCCGCTTCGGGTTCTGCTGACCACCGACAAACCCATCTATCAGCCCGGGCAGACAATTCACCTGCGCGCGCTGGCAACCAACCCGATCCGGAGCCAACCGGCGGCGAACGAGCGTCTTCGCTTCGAGGTCCGCAATGCCGACGGCGCCCTGGTGTTCCGGGACGAACGCGCCGCTTCCCGGTTTGGAATCGCATCGACTGACTTCGCGCTCGCCGACGAAGTCAGTCTCGGCCGCTATGAAATCCGGGTGTATTATGGTGAGGAATACACCTCCAGGAGCGTCGAAGTGATGCGTTACGTTCTTCCCCGTTTTCGGGTGGAACTGGAGATCGACCGGGCATTCTTCCGCCCCGGAGACGAAATAAGCGGCACCTTGAGCGCCGAGTATTTTTTTGGCCAGCCAGTGAGCGCCGCCACAGTGGTGGTGCGGGCTTTCTCACTGGAAGAGGAGGAGCGGGAGGTCGGCCGTATCGAAGGGCGGACGGATGATGCGGGTGACATGTCCTTTTCCATTCAATTGCCCGATTTCTTCGCGGGGCGTCCTGAAATGGCGGGCCAGGCGTTTCTGGAGTTGGAGGCCGAGGTCGTGGACACGGCGGGCCAGGCGGGGCGGGCCGTGCGGCCGTTGACCCTTTCGGCCACCGGGTTGACGGTGGACATTCTTCCCGAAAGCGGTCAGGTCGTTCCCGGGGTGGAGAACGATTTCGTCGTTCTCGTGTCGTATCCCGACGGACGTCCGGCCGCGGCGGAAGTGGAGATCGACGGGGAGAGGTATGCCACTGGTGAAGATGGCGTTCTGGTTTGGAGCGCTACCCCCGAAGAAGACTTCAGCGTTACAGCGATCGCCCGTGCAGTGGACGGCGCGACGGCGAGCGCGACATTCCAGGCGAACGGCAGTTTCGGGCGGTCGCCGTTGCTGGTGCGGACGGACAAGGCGGTTTATCGGACCGGCGAGATCGCCGAGGTGACGGTGTACTCAACCGAAGAAGCGAACCGCGTGTTCTTCGACGCCATCCGAGAGCGGCAAACGGTCCTGACGCGTTCGTTTCCCATGCGAAACCGAACGGCGCGGTTCACGGTTCCGTTGCCATCGGATATTACCGGCCTGGTACGACTGAACGTGTATGTCATTTCACCGGGAGGCCAAACTCGCGGACAGACGCGTACGATCTTTGTTTCTCCGGCCGACGGGTTGCAGGTTGAGACACGCCTCGACCGCGAAGGGCCGTACCGGCCGGGCGATGACGCTCAAATCACTTTTTCGGTGCACGACGCCGAGGGCGCGCCGACGCCCGGGGCGATCGGAATCTCAGTCATCGACGAAAGCGTCCTGCATGTTCAGCCGGTGGCGCGTGGACTCCTGCAGGATTTTCTGGATACGGAAACCGATATTCAGAAACCGCGCTATCAAATCGCATTTCGGGTTCCGCCTCTAATGGCGCTGACCGACGACAAGCATCGGCAGGCGCTGGCGGCGGCGTGGCTTCAATCGTTGTCGGAGCCGCGCGGCTCGCCCCTGGACGAACTGGTGGATGGAGGATTGATTCCTCGGGCGATGTTGGATCATCTGCGGGAATTAAGGGACCGGGACGAGTTGGAGTTTTTTCGCGATCACCGGCAATTCGGGCCGATCGTTGAATTGATCGAGGGCGCCGAGACGCTCTACCCGATACGGGTCGCGACGGGCGCGCGAAAGGTCATGGAGCGGGAGCGTGCCCGGGAGCGTACGGTGAGGGTATTGGTCGGAGGGGCATTTGGACTCGGCCTCCTGGCTTTCTTGGTCTTGCCGGTTTATCTTTCGGTGGCCAGTGCCGCCAGAACCTCAAATGCGATCCGTGAAGACTGGAACTCGAGATCGAGGGAAACGGCTTACTCGTTGCTGAGAAGCGTGAATCTTTACCTGATTGCCGCATCGGTTCACCTCATTGTGCCGCCTATAGTCTTTTTTACCTTTGTCTTCCTGGACGATGTCCGCTGGGGGTTGAATTTCATCAGCGAAACCACGTTCTTCTGGACAATCACGGTTGTCGAGGCGGCGGCTTTGTTGGTGATTTTCTCGAAGGCTCTCCTCAGTATCCCGGCTGCTGACGACACCGACGGGCCGCGTATTCGGAGCGTGCTTATAACCTCCGCCTGGCTTTATCTCGCCGGATTCGCCCTGCTGCGCGGATCCGTGCCGTGGGCTTATCATCATTTTGATGAGCACGGAGTCCTCCTCCTGTGGTTCGCTCATATTTTGCTGCCTCTGCTGACCGGATTGATCGTTCGATTCAAGGGTGGAAAATGGATGCGGCGCAAATCGACTTCCTGGCCGGGCACAGGATTTCCAATCGTACAGGCGTTCATTTGGTTCTTCCTGGTGATCCTGCTGATTTCGGGGTTTGTTCCAACGGTCTCGAAAGTTCGTGAGTCGGCACGGCGAACGGTGCACTCGAGCGACTTGCGACAAATCGAGCAGGCCATGGTCATCCGGGATAACGAACGCGACAGCGTTCAGGCACAGGAGGAAGCAAGCGGTGAGTCGCCGCGGGTTCGCAGGGACTTTCCCGAAACGCTCCTTTGGGCGCCCGAATTAATCACCGACGATGCCGGCAGGGTCACCCTCGACCTGGCGTTGGCGGATTCGATTACGACCTGGCTGGGAACCTACGATATCGTGGATGCCCGGGGAAGGATGGGACAAGGAGAAGTGCGCGTACCGGTGTTTCAGAGTTTTTTTGTCGATCTCGACCTGCCGGTCGCACTTTCACTCGAGGATGAGGTGGCCCTTCCGGTTGTCTGCTACAACTACCTCGACCGGGAACAGACGGTGCGCTTACGATTCGAAGAGCACGAATGGTTCGAACCCCTGGGCGACGGCGCCGAGGTGACCGTGCATCTGGGCCCGGGCGAAGTCAGGGCCATTCATTTTCCGTTGCGCGCGGTCCAGGTCGGCGAACACCCCTTTCTGGTCACGGCCATCGGCGAGCGGGAATCCGACGCGATCGAACGGATTGTAAGAGTTGTGCCGACAGGGCGCCGGTTTGAGACGGTTTTTAATGAGGCGCTGGGCGAGGGGCTTGATTGGAGCGTGCATTTTCCGGCGAACGCTATACCCGGGTCGGAGTCGCTTTTGCTGAAGTTGTATCCGTCACGGTTCTCTGAAGTCCTGGACGGAATGGACGGGTTGTTGCGGGTTCCGTTCGGGTGTTTCGAGCAGACTTCATCGGTGAACTATCCCAATGTCCTGGTGCTCGCCTACCTGGAGGAGACAGAGACGCTTACGCCGGAAGTTGAGGTTCGCGCCCGAAAGCTCATCAACACCGGCTACCAGCGCCTGCTCACCTTCCAGACCCCGGAGGGAGGATTCGATTGGTTCGGACGCTCTCCGGCAAACGTTTGGCTGACCGCTTACGGGGTCCGGCAGTTCACTGACATGGCGCGCATTCACTCCGTGGATCCGAGCGTGACGGCGAGCGCAATGGACTGGCTTTATGGCGAACAGGCACAGGACGGATCATGGAACAGTCGCGGATTCGGCTCTCGGCAATTAACCACCGCCTACACGGTCTGGTCCCTGGCATCGGCAAACCAGCGCGGTCAGCGCGTGCAAGCCGGGGCGGCTTGGCTGCGCCGAAACGCCGGAGAATTCGAGACGCCGTACGAAACGGCGCTGGCCGCCAACGCACTCCTGGCGCTGGATCGCTCGGACGCAACCGGAAGGGCTTTTGCCCGGCGATTGGTGCAGACCGTTCAGAGCGTGGAAGGTGGCGCCGCTTACTGGACGGCGGGAAGTCGGAGCATAGCCCGCTCATCGGGCAGTGCCGCGGACGTCGAGGCGACGGCGCTGGCCGCCCTCGTGCTTCTGAACGACCCGGCAACCGTTCCACTTGGGCTCGAGGCTGTATCATGGATCTCACGACAGCGAACCTCCTGGGGGCATTTCGGATCGACACAAGCGACGATTCTCTCGATACAGGCCCTTCTCAAGGCGACGTCCACGGTGGCCGCATCCGAGGAAACGATTCGGCTCGCGGTCTCGCTCAACGAAGACCCGGTAGAAAGCCTGGAGATCACGCCGGAGGAGTATGAAGTCATGCGTTTAATTTCGCTGACCTCGAAGGTAGTCACCGGTGAAAATGCCGTGCGTTTGCAGACCGGGAACCCGAGCGACCTCGGCGTGCAATTGGCGGCCTCTTACTGGGTCCGCGACGATGCCGAGGAGATCAAACCGGACCCATTGAATGCGGAGGCACTCTCTATCGAGGTGTCCTACGATCGGGGGACCCTCAGCGTGAACGACCTTCTGACCGCGCACGTGACCGTCGTGAACGAGACCGCCGGCCCGGTGTTCATGCCGTTGATCGACCTGGGCGTGCCTCCCGGGTTCGAACTCCTGGCAGACTCCCTCGACATTCTGGTCGCCCGAGAACGAATCGCACGCTACGAGATCACCGGAAATCAGCTTATTCTCTACCTGCACGAACTACCCGTTCGGCAGCCCTTTCAATTCAGCTATCAACTCCGCGCGAAACATCCCCTGCGCGTTACCGCGCCAACCGCCGCCATTTACGATTACTACAATCCCGAGGTTCGCTCGGAAAGTGCCGGAACGCAGATCGAAGTGCGCTAGCCCGAATGGCACTCGGTTAAGGCGTTTCATCGTTTGATGAAGCAAAAAATACAGCGGAAATTGGACTCACACGGAGCCACGGAGCTCACGGAGGTGGGTCCGATTGAACTCTCCGTGCCTCCGTGTGAGAACCTTCACAGTTCAGCAATGCTTTAAAACCGGGCGTGGTTTTTGGTGAACTTGCCAAAGCAGGACTGCGCTGTTTCGATCAACGGCCTTAACCGAGTACCACTCGCTTTAGCAACCTATAAGCCTTCACTGTTCCTGGCGATCGCTTTTCTCGTTCAGAAAACGCGATTTGCCCTCCTCGATAATCGCCCGGAATGTCTCGGGATCAAGACCGGTTATGCTCACTTCGCCTCCTGTGATCTCGGCGCGAATTCGCGGAACGGATAGCAGCTCACCTCTTACCATCAGGGCAAGGTACCCTCCCACCGCCTCGCGAGTCGCTTGCGCTATAATTTCGGCACCCTCCTCGGAAAAATCGAGGTACATAATGGCCCGACCACTGTCATCCGTGACTTGCCATGCCCGATGGACATGTCGGCCGGCGAGCAGACGGTCTCGCTCCACGAAATATTCCATGCCGGCCTCTCCCCGGGTAAGCACCTTCTTCTCCGTCCCCGGTTGTTCCTCCTCGTACGCAATTGCGATTTCAAAATCCTCGGGCTCAAATCGAACGCGACTCCAGGGGTCCGGGTCATCGTATCGAGTTCGCGAATACGCCTCAATTCGTTCATGAGCATCGGCCAATTCCGGCAGCAGTCGGTCCAGGTCCTCCTGCGTTACGTTCGCCCCCAGGTTTGGACCAAGAACTTCCACTGGAAAAACCTCCACCTCTCGTCCGTCTGGGAGGACCCGCATTTCGGGCGGAGGCACCGCGTCCCAAACGTCCTCGTGCGGCCGATCGCGAAGGTACTCGTGCAAAACCTGGACGTTCGGAGGTATCCGTCCCGCCTCCACCGCTTTGTCCCAGTTGATCTGGTCCTCCGGAGGCAGAGCCAACATTTGTCGAAACGTTTCCAATACCAGCTCTCGCGGAGCCGGCTGTTCCGGGTCCAACACCTGCCCGTCAACTGCGCCGACACCAGCAATACCCCGCCCCTCGCACCTTTCCGGATTATCCGCGGCAATCGCCGGTTGACCGACCGAGACAACGCTACTGAAAACCAAAAAACCACAAAGAAACCAGGAGGCGGGATAACAGCTCATTTTGACATTTTAAAATGCAGGCAGATTTCACGTCAAGGTGCGTATTGAGGGGTCTCGAAAGACCTCGTGTCGGGATGATTGAGATCCGAAAGAATCTCCGGCCGTTTCCAACTCTTCATAACAAAGCATGCCCGGGAATGGCAACATTACCGAATTCCAACCTTGCCCCCGGGCAGGCCGATCCGTTTGATTGCATTCAACCTTATTTCGGGTTAATCAAACTTTGCTCAAATCAGGGGATTTTCCCATAGGGGCTCTGCTTGAAGCGGTCCGCTTCCCCGCACCGAATCCGGGAATACCATGATCGATTACCTGTGGCTCCCTTTCACCTTGAACAATCATTCCGATCAGGGTGAAACCCCTTCCGGCAGACTCAGGTGGCGCGGCTGGGTTCGGAGTCTTGTGATCGCGGGTGCGGTGTCACTGACCGGCCTCACCGCTTCGGCGATCGAGGCACAAACTCCAATTCGCTCCTACGGCATGCCCGCTCAACTCGACATCCGCGAAGCGGGACACGAAAGTGTCCGGATCACGCTGAAACCGATTCATTTCGAAGAAGAATTTCCCTTCACCCCCGCCCTGATCGAACGGGACTACCCCACCCCGGCACTGAGTATCCGGCATCTCGATTCCGGAGTATCCAGCCAGGTCGGGCGTTTCCGTGTGGAGGTGGAACCCGACCCGCTCACCGTCACTGTTATAAACGGGGAGGGTAGAACGATCCAACGGCTCGTTTTCAAGGAAAACGGAACAGTCGGATTTCAGGTGCAGGATGCGCCGGTTCTCGGCATGGGCCCTGGTGGTCCGCGACCGCAGCCCGGCTCCGACTGGCGTGAAGAACCGATTGAATTCGACCGGCGCGGACGTTTCCACAACATGCACCCCCGCTGGCAGGCTAACGCCTACGGTTCCCGAAATCCGGTCCCACTGCTGGTCGGGACGGACGGCTGGGCCCTCTGGTTCGCCACTCCCTGGGGTAGGATCGACCTGGAGTTTGACAACGTGGAGGAGCGGACGATCAACGAGGGGCTCTACATCCCAAGGGATCGCACCAGCCTCGCAAGCCCCGTGCAGGACCGGGCTCAGCAGCATCGCGATGAGGGCCAGGGGATCCCTCCGCTCGAGACGATGTACCCCGGAGTTTATGATCTTTTCGTTTTTGACGCCGGCGATCCGGCCGGGTTCATGAAGGACCTCTCGGAACTGACCGGCCCGACCGTCCTGCCTCCGAAATGGGCTTTGGGCTACATGCAGTCGCACCGCACGCTGGAGGATGAGCATCAAATGATCGATATCGTGGATACATTCCGCGAGAAAGAGATCCCGGTGGATGCCGTCATCTATCTCGGAACCGGCTTCACCCCCCGCGGTTGGAATGAGAACCAACCGTCCTATCAATACAATCCCGAAGTTTTTAAGCGGGACCCGCGGGACGTAATCGCCGATTTGCACGAGCGAAACGTGAAAGTGATTCTGCACATGATCCCCTGGAGCCGTAATCGCCTGCCGACTCTCCAGGGGACCATTCCGCCCCAACCCGGCGAAATTCTAGACGCGTCCCACATTGACAACTACTGGCAGGAACATGTCGATCTGGTCAATGACGGCATCGACGGCTGGTGGCCCGATGAGGGGGATTGGTTCAACCTGTGGGAGCGAATGAAGCGGCACCAAATGTACTACGAAGGCCCGATCTCCACCACGCCGAACGTTCGGCCATGGAACATCAACCGGAATGGCCATCTCGGGATTGCCCGTTGGGGTGGCTGGATCTGGTCGGGCGATACCACCTCCACCTGGAAAACGCTTGAAGGCCAAATAGCGGTCGGTTTGAACCATTCCCTGAGCCTCTCACCGTGGTGGGGGTCTGATATCGGCGGTTTTTACCCCACCACGGAGCTGACTGGAGAGCTTTTTGCGAGGTGGTTTCAATTCGCCGCATTCACCCCTTCGTTCCGCAGCCACGGACGGACCTGGTGGACTCGGCTCCCATGGGGCTGGGGCTTGATCGAGCGCGGACCGCTCGAATCGAACACCCCGCCGCTGGAGTCGGAAATGAACAACCCGGAAATCGAACCGGTCACAAAAAAGTTCACGGAACTCCGGTACCAGCTTCAGTCTTACGTCTATTCACTCGCCTGGCAGGCCCGGGAGACCGGGCTGCCGCTGATGCGCGCGATGTGGCTTCACTATCCGAATGACGATTATGCCACCTCCCTCGGCGACCAATACCTCTGGGGACGCGATATCCTTGTGGCTCCGGTCTATCAGCAGGGCGCTGAAAACAGGGCGCTCTACCTTCCCGAAGGCCTATGGTACGACTGGTGGTCTCATGAACCGATCAAGGGCGGTCGAACCGTGAGCCGGGAGGTTGATCTCACGATCATGCCGCTTTACGCCCGCGCAGGCGCGATCATTCCGATCGACCCGATTCGCCAGTACTCGAGCCAGGTGGTGGACGAACCCATCACCCTCAAGATTTTCCGAGGCGCCGATGGAGAGTTTACGCTCTACGACGACGACGGCGTCAACCTCGAATACCTCAATGGACAGGGAACCTGGATCGGAATGGAGTGGAACGACACGGAACTGACACTCACCCTCCGTCCCGCCGCTCCGGACGGGAGCGCCCCAATCCATAACGACCGGGAATTCGAGATCGAACTGATCCCCGATGGAGAGCGCCGGAGCGTCACGTGGACCGACGAGGAGGTTACCGTCACTTTCTAGCCCACCTACATCTTTCCATGGACTTCTTCGATCGCCAGATTTTAGCGCGGAGGCGCTTGCGGTTCTTTCTGATCATCTACTTTGTCACGTTTCTGGCGGTGGCGCTGTTGCTGTATCCGCTGGTGGCGATCTGCGTCCATGTCTGGGGAACCCTTTTCGCCTCGTGGGACAAACCCTTCTGGAACTGGGAGATTTTCGGATGGACCTGTCTGGGATTCGGCGGATTCGTCGCGGCGACCGTACTCCGGCGCTATTTCCTGCTGAGGAACGGCGGGCCGGCCGTAGCGAGCCTTCTGCGGGGGAAGCGTCTGTCCGAAACCGCGAGCAACCTGAAAGAAAGACAATTGCACAATGTGGTCGAGGAAATGGCGGTGGCGGCCGGCATCGCGAAGCCGGAAATCTACATCTTCGAAAACGAGCTCGGAATCAACGCCCTGGTGGCCGGTTTCACCATTGAAGATTCCATCATCGGTTTGACCCGCGGCGCCGTCGACAACCTCAATCGCGCCGAACTGCAAGCGGTGGTGGCCCATGAATTCAGTCACATCCTCAACGGCGACATGCGGTTGAATCTGTGGATGATCTGCCTGCTGCACGGCCTGTTTGCCGTGCATGAGCTGGGAGTGGAGGCCGTGCACTCGATAATCCCCGACGAAGGCGGATCGATTGCGTCAAACTGGACCCAACGCGGCTCGAACGTTATCGGCAACGTGATCGTCGCCGCCCTGGGAGCCGTTCTCATGGCGATCGGCTATGTCGGGTTTATGTTCGGACGCCTCGTCCAGTGCGCCATCTCACGACAGCGCGAATGGATCGCCGATGCGGCGGCGGTCGAATTCACCCGCAACCCTCAGGGTCTGGCGGGAGCCCTCCTTAAGGTGGGAGGATGGTCGCGCGGGGGAGGGATTGAACACCCGTTCGCCGAAGAGGCCGGCCACATTTTTTTCGTGGACGGCGTCAACGGCGTGCTCGCCCGAATCCTCACCACCCACCCTCCGCTGGAAGCACGTATCCGCATTCTGGATCCCACTTTCGACGGTCGTTTTCCGGTGATCCTCGACGAACGCGCCCTTCGCCGGTCGAAGATCATCCGGGTACCCGACATCAAACTGCCCGATCCGCCCCCTCCGTCGAAACCCGTGTTGGACCGCGTGCAGGCGCAAGCCATCACCGCCGCCATCGGACAACTGGAGGCGTCACGACTCGAGCGCTCCCGGGCGATTCTCGAGCGAATTCCAATACGACTGCGCGAAGCGGTACGCACCCCCGACGGCGCCGCCGCCGTCCTCTTGTTCCTGATTGGAGCGGACGGCGAAGACGGCGAGGGTCTCTCGATGGATGAATTATCCGTCCCCTTCCCGGACGAACACCACCGGCCGGATCCGAACCAACTCGCACCGGCATGCGGGTCGCTGGACCGGAAATCTCGTCTGGCCTTGGTGGAACTGGCCATCCCGGCGCTTCATTCAATAGAGAAAGGCGATTACGAAGTCTTCCGGCAACGGGCGGAAATCCTCCTGGAGAAAACGGGTGGAACGATTTACCAGATCTGCATTTTTCAGATCGTCACCGAGCACTTCGACCGGCAATTCGGTTGTGATCGACGGACGGAGAAACGCATTTACTCGATCGGAAGCCATTGGGAGGAAATTTCGATCCTGTTGGGCTCCCTGGCCCGCGCCGGACGGAAGGACAACGAAACCGCCTGGAAGGCCGCCTTATCCAAATTGCCGGCAACGTTTCACAAAGAGCCGTTGCAAAAGCCGGCCACCCCGCAAGCCCTGCACCGGGCATTCAGCGTCCTGCATCAACTCAGCCCCGGGATCCGTCGCCGGGTGCTCAACGCCGCCGTGCATTGCGCCGCATCCGACGGAACGGTCTCTCCCGAGGAAGCCGAACTCCTGCGCGCCGTAGCCGCCGCCCTCGGCTGCCCGGCGCCCCCGATTTTAGCAGTCCCGGCGCCAACCGGATGCCCGTTCAGTTTGTTCTGATTTTGGGCTTCTGATCACCTCAAAACAACAATTGATACTGCATTCGAACGACCTCGGTGTCGCGCCAGTCGTCGGCGTCGTGTCGCTGCGCCCAACCCGCTTCCAGATGGACTTTTGAGCGGTGACCTTTGTGATAGAACTGAATCCCGCCGAGCACTTCGCGCGTCTTCCCCTCGTCCACGGTATCATCCGGGGCGGCCTGCGAGTACCGCAACCCACCGAACAGGCGCTCGGGCAGAATCAGGTATCCGCCCTGCACGTTGAATCCAAAGCCATCAAAGGTGGAAAAACCATCCTCCCGCGGATTCACCTGACGGAAGAAAACGGCGGCGGAAGCGGAGAATCTCCCTTTCTGCCACTGTGCGTCCAGGGTGTTCGCGAAGGCGTGGGCGGTTTGATCCTCGTCATCGTCCCACGGGTACCAGTCGCGCACGGCACTTTGATTGGCGTACCAGGCGCCGGCGCCGAAAGAAAGGTTGGTTCCTTCGACAGGTTGGACCAACGCCTCGCTGCCCGGGTATTCGCCAAGCGGCGACCAGGTGACGCGACCGGACACCATGATCCCTTCGGTGCTTTCGCCCGAGAGGTTTCGCCCCCCTCCACCGAAGACGCCGGCCGCGTAACGCACATCATCGGCGAGCCGTCCATGGAGCGTTGCGCCGACGTCCTTTCCGCCGCCTCCGGGCCACTGGAATTCGTTGTGAGCGGTCGAGCGCTCCGTCAACTGGTGGCGACTGCTGGAGGAGTCCCGTTCCCAGGCAAACGGGACGTTGTACTGACCCACCCGTATCTGGACGGCGTCAGAGAAGCGGTAATTCACGTAGGCCGTATCCAGCCGGGCATTGTCCCTCAACTCCGGCATGATCCGGAACGTCAGGTTCTCGTCGATCACATGCCCTCGAAAGTCCACCCTCAGCCGGCGGAATCGAGCTTGGCTGATGTTATCCTCGCCCTCGCGCCGCTCGAACTCGAACCGCGGCTGAATGCGTCCGCCGATGTTCAGCCGGTTCTTGCCATCGGCCGACTGGATAAAAAATCGCCCGTTCTCGAGTCCCGCCACCCCGATCCCTTCCTCGGCAAGAATCTCCCGCATCACACGGCGCACTTCGTCTTCATTGAAACCGGCCGACTCCGCCCCTCGGGACCGGGTGTCTTCAGTCTCCGCACCGACCGGCGAAGCATTCAGCGCCGTCAATGCCGCAAAAAAAGCCGCCGGTAAGGCCGGCCGACAAACTCGCCATATGGAGCGTTTCAAACAACGCCGGAAGGTTTCCGAATCTTCGTCGATAGGTCTCATTCGTCCATATTGAAAGTTTTTATTTTGAGTCGTCAAAAGTTTATTTTTGACAATAAGACTTCTAATTGGAGCAAATGAAAAGTCCCTGAACCGGTTTATCGGGCGATAGTCCGCGGCCATAAGGTTCTTTCATTCCTCATGACTTCGAACGGGTTTAATGATAGAGTGCCTTGATTCTTTCACCCAATGCTCGAGCCATTCACGAAACCGAATCCACCATGCCCGAAAAAGCCTCCGATCTCTTTATCCGCTGCCTCGAAAACGAGGGCGTGGACTACATCTTCGGCGTTCCCGGAGAGGAAAACCTCGATTTTCTGGAATCCCTTTCGGGCTCGAAGATCAAACTCATCCTCACGCGCCACGAGCAGACCGCCGGGTTCATGGCCGCGACCTACGGTCGCCTGACCGGCAAAACCGGCGTTTGCCTCGCCACCCTCGGGCCCGGCGCCACGAACCTGGTCACCGCCGCCGCCTACGCCCAGCTCGGTGCCATGCCCATGCTCATGATCACCGGCCAGAAGCCGATCAAGACGAGCAAGCAGGGCCAGTTTCAGATCATCGACGTGGTGGACATGATGACGCCCATCACCAAATACACGCGCCAGATCATCAGCGGCGCCGCCATCCCCGCACGCGTGCGCAACGCCTTTCGGCTCGCCGAGGAGGAACGCCCCGGCGCCGTGCACATTGAACTGCCCGAGGACATCGCCCGTGAGGAGGTCACCGCCGAACCGATTCAATTGAGTCAAGCCCGGCGTCCGATTCTCGAAGGGAAGGCGCTCGATCGCGCGCTCACCCTGCTGCGCGAAAGCAAGCGACCGGTGCTCCTCATCGGAGCCGCCGCCAACCGGAAAATGACCGCGAAAATGCTGCGCGCTTTCGTGGACAAACAGGGCATTCCCTTCGTGACCACCCAAATGGGCAAAGGCGTGGTGGACGAGACCCATCCGCTCTTCCTCGGCAACTGCGCCGTCTCCGACAAGGATTTCCCCCACCGCGCCCTCGCCGCCGCCGATCTCATTCTTAACGTCGGACACGATGTCGTGGAAAAGCCGCCCTTTTTCATGAACGACGCCGCGCGCAAGGTCATTCACATCAATTTCCTGTCTGCCGAGATCGACTCGGTTTACTTCCCCCAGGCCGGGATGATCGGCGACATCGCCAACAGCATCTGGCAGTTGAACGAAGCCCTCGAACCCCAGGCGCACTGGGACTTTTCCTTTTTCGAAAAAGTCGCCTCCGCCCTGCGCGAACACACTTGCCGCGACATGGACGACGACCGCTTTCCCGTACTCCCGCAGCATCTGGTCTCAGTGGTGCGCGACGTCATGCCCGACGACGGCGTCATCGCGCTCGACAACGGCATCTACAAGATTTGGTTTGCTCGCAACTACATGGCCCGCCGTCCCAACACCGTTTTGCTGGACAACGCCCTCGCCAGCATGGGGGCCGGACTCCCCTCCGCCATGGCGGCGAAACTCGTTCACCCCGACCGACGGGTTCTCGCCGTAGTGGGAGACGGCGGTTTCATGATGAATTCCCAGGACCTGGAAACCGCCGTCCGCCTCGGGCTCGACCTGGTCGTTCTCATTCTCAACGACGCCTCCTACGGAATGATTCGCTGGAAGCAGGCCGACATGGGATTCAAGGATTTCGGCCTCCAGTTCAACAACCCGGACTTCGTCAAATACGCCGAAAGCTACGGCGCCGCCGGACACCGCATCGCCGCCACCGCCGATCTCGCGCCCACGCTCGAAAAAGCCTTCACCGCGGGCGGCGTTCACCTGATCGATCTTCCGGTTGACTACTCCCAGAACGTCTCCGCCCTCTTTCACGAAATTCCCGAAGAAAGCGGTCGCCTGGAACGCGAGCCGTAACCTTCCGTGGCATTGAGGGGACCAGCCAAGTATGATCCTAGTATAAATTTTTATTTTGATTACTCAAAATTCTTATTGACCCCCGAAGAAACTCCGGAAATCTGGGTCGGCATGATTGCTCGATTGAGTTTCCTGATCTTGTTCTTCCTGTATTCGGCTTCCGGAGTCGTGTTTGCCGAGGACGAAATTGAGCCCTCCGGTGCGGGGCGTACGGACACGTTTCGCGCTTCGGGAACGCCGGATGGCGAACGCCGAGGGGATAACGAGGCAGTCGATCTGCCGGCGCTCCGGGTGTTGGGCGGTCCCCTGGCTCGAGGTCCCGGCGAGTATGCACAGCCGGTGATTCTGCTCGAGGAGCGGGAACTGCAGCGGCGGCTGGATCAGTCGCTGGGTGAAACGCTGTCGGGATTGCCCGGAGTTTCGAGCACGAACTACTTTCCCGGAGCGAGCCGCCCGATTGTGCGCGGTTTCAGCAACTTCCGCGTTCGGGTCCTGCAGGGCGGTCTGGATCCGGTGGACGCGTCCGCCGGCAGTCTCGATCATGCCGTGGCGATCGAGCCCTACCGGGCCGAGAGCGTCGAGATCATACGCGGTCCGGGAGCCCTTCTGTACGGGGGCGGCGCGGTCGGCGGTGTCGTCAATGTGACCGATTCGATGATTCCGCGATCTCTGGGTGCCCAGGATGTGGAAGGTGATTTTTCCGGCGTGGCCGACGGCTCCAATCGCGGCACAACCGGAGCGTTCAGAACCCAGATCAACGGCGACGAAGTCGCGTTGGCGTTTGGCGGGCTCAAGAGGCGCGGCGGCGATCTGAGGATACCGGGATTCGGAGCGGTTGACCCGGCGCTGCGGGAGGACCAGCCCTTCCGTCGGCTCGAACAGAGCCACAACAACACCGACGAATTCTTTTTCGGGGCCAGTCGATTCTTAGAGAACGGCTATGTGGGGGTGGCGGTGAGCCGGTTCGGAGCCGACTACGGGATCGGCCGGGAGGTCGAACAGATGGCGGTCGGGCGCGACGCCGAAGGCCGGTTGATCGTGGACCGCGCATTCGATGAATTCGTGAGCATTGACCTCGATCGCAAACGTCTTGACCTGCAATCGGAGTTCGAAACACGTGGTAGCTTGATTGAACGGGTGGATGTTCGCGTCGGCGCCGTCGATTATGTTCACCACGAGTTGGAAAACGGCGTGATCGGAACCACGTTCCGCAACCGGGGGTTCGATTCGCGCCTGGAGCTTTCGCACCGCCCCCTGGGGGAGATCGAGGGCGGAGTGGGATTCGACGCCGCGCACAGCCGCTTTTCGGCGACCGGCGCCGAAGCGTTCCTGCGCCCGACACGGACCTGGAAGGGCGGTGTTTTCTCCTTCCAGGAGTGGCAGCGCGACCCGATTACCCTTCAATTTGGAGCCCGCCTCGAGCAGCAGCACATCCGCCCGGAGCTGTTCGAGCGCGACGAGTTGTCCCCCGATCCCGTGCGGCCGGCAGACTACCAAAAGACAGGAGCCAGCGGGGCCGCGGGCGTCATTTTCGAATTTGTGGAGAATCATGAGGCGGCGATCAATCTCAGCTACACCGAACGCCTCTTCAATGCCCAGGAGCTTTACGCGGATGGTCCGCACGTCGGCACCTTTGCGTTCGAGATCAGCGATCACCTTGAAACCGGGAACTTCGACCGGGAACGTTCGATCGGTCTGGACGCCGCGTTGCGCCGGAAGGCGGGCCGGGTATCGGGAGAGCTGACAGGCTTTGCCCAGTTTTTCCCCGACTTCGTCAGCCTGCGCCGAACCGACGAACTCGCATTTGAGAATATGGATGGAACCTTCGACCTGCGACGGCGCGAAGAGGTGGACGACGCCTTTCTCCAGGGGCGGGAAGACGACGGTGAAGGCAACGAGTTCCTGGATGTGACACGCTACCAATTGACCGAGGCCCTGTTTATCGGCGCCGAGGCCGAGGTGGTGTTTGCGCTCAAGGAAGCGATGAGACCAACGGACGAATCCCTGGACTGGATCCTTCGGGCGGACTGGATTCGGGCGCGCGATCTGGACGAAAACGAGCCGCTGCCGCGGATTCCTCCCGTAAGACTCGGCACTGAGATCCTCTGGCAGCATAACGGTTTCTTCGCCTCGGCCGACCTGCTGCGGGTCCTGCGGCAAAGTCAAACCGCGGCGAATGAGACGGCCACCCCGGGATACACGCTGCTTGGGAGCGGTTTCGGGTACCGCGAAGACTTTCGGAATATCACCCTGGATTTCTTCTTCCGACTGGAAAACCTCCTCGACGAAGAAGCACGCAATCACACGTCGTTCGTCAAAGACCTCGCCCCCCTCCCCGGCCGCCACGCGCGGGCCGGGTTGCGGATGAAATTCTAGCTGGATTCCGGCACAACCCATTGAGGTCACCAACCAGAGCAGATCAAGAATATCGACCACTCGAATTCGCATTCCGGGGATTTTTCTGGTACAAAAATCGTGTTGGTCGCCAAAGGGCCAAAATTGGAGAAAACCCATACATGACAGCATCAATGAAATCCACTTATCCATTCTATCTCGCGAACCGGCCCGAATCACCAAATAAGGACCTTGAGGTCTTCGACAAGTATTCGGGCGAACTCGCCACCCGCGTGCCCCTGGCCGATCCCGACACGATCGATCGCGCGATCTCCGCCGCCGTGGAGGCGGCGTCCGCGATGGCCCGCATGGCGCCGTGTGACCGACGCGCCGTGCTCGATCACTGCGTGGCGCGTTTCAAGGAGCGCGCCGAGGAGTTGGCGCAGGCGCTGCGAGTCGAGGCCGGTAAACCGATCAAGGACAGCCGGGGGGAAGTGACGCGGTTGATCGACACCTTTCAGATCGCGGCGGACGAGTCGGTCCGACCTTCAGGGGAAATGCTGGAGCCGCAAATCAGCGGCCGCACCCGCGGGTACCGCGGTTGGACCAAACGCGTTCCGATCGGGCCGTGTTCGTTTATTTCTCCCTTCAATTTCCCTCTCAACCTGGCCGCTCACAAAATCGCCCCCGCCCTCGCGACCGGTTGTCCTTTCGTTCTGAAACCCGCCAGCCGCACTCCCGTCGGAGCACTGCTGATCGGGGAGATCCTCGCCGAAACCGACCTGCCGCGAGGAGCGTTTTCCATTCTGCCGTGCAGCCGCGACGGAGCGGAGCTGTTCACCACCGACGAACGCCTCAAACTGCTCAGCTTCACCGGCTCCCCGGAAGTCGGCTGGGCGCTCAAGGCTAAGGCGGGGAAGAAAAAGGTGGTGCTGGAACTCGGAGGCAACGCGGCCTGTGTGGTGGACCGGGGAGCGGACGTCGACGACGCCGTCAAACGCATCATTTTCGGCGCCTTCTACCAATCCGGTCAAAGCTGCATATCGGTCCAGCGGATACTCGTTCATGAATCGCTCGCCGAAGAGTTTGAGGAAAAACTGGTGAACGCCACCCGCGAGTTGAAATCGGGAGATCCGTCGGACGAGGACGTTTTCATCGGGCCGATGATCTCCGAAAAGGAAGCGGCCCGCCTGGAAAAATGGATACGACAAGCCACCGACGCGGGGGCGTCGATCCTGTGCGGCGGAAGACGCAACGGACCCATTGTGGAGGCAACCCTCCTGAAGAACGTACCGCCCGACCAGCCGCTCTCGTGCGAGGAAGCTTTCGGGCCGGTGGCGGTCATCGACACTTTCGCCGATTTCGATGAGGCCCTGCGGCGGGTGAACGACGCCAAGTACGGAATTCACGCGGGCATCTTCACCCCCTCCCTGGCAAACGCCATGCGCGCCTGGGATGAACTCGACGTGGGTGGCGTGCTCATCAACGAAGTCCCCTCCTGGCGCGTCGACAACATGCCCTACGGCGGGGTCAAGGAGAGCGGCATCGGCCGCGAAGGCGTCCGCTACGCCATGGAAGACATGACCGAAATCCGCGCCCTCGTCATCCGGGAGAGCCCTTGAATCCTTGATCAACCACGCTGCTCGGCCGGAGAACAGAACGATGACCAACGAAGC
Organism: Opitutia bacterium; assembly: GCA_050506795.1. Lineage (GTDB taxonomy): Bacteria > Verrucomicrobiota > Verrucomicrobiia > Opitutales > T3Sed10-336 > SLOW01. The sequence continues at coordinate 49,487 of JBJHCF010000015.1, read as the reverse complement.
ATTTTGGAACGAGCGCTACCAAAGCGGCCGTACACCGTGGGACTTTGGAGGTGTCCCCGCGGACTTTCGATCGTTTTTGGTAGAGAGCGGAAACCTGGGACGAGTTTTGATTCCAGGGTGTGGGTCGGCCTATGAGGTCGGAGAATTACTCGACAGGGGGAACGAGGCGATCGGTGTCGAGCTCAGCCACGAGGCCGTGATTCAAGCGAGGTCGGTTCTCGGAGATGTCGGCGGGGAGGCCCTGTGCCAAGCCGATTTCTTCGAAGCTCCGTTACCTGAGGCGTCCTTTGACGCGATTTACGAGCGGACGTTTCTCTGCGCCCTGCCACCGGACCTGGCAATGAAATATTCGAAGCGGGTTCAATCACTCTTGCGACCGGGTGGATTGTTGATGGGATACTTTCTATACGGCGAAGAGGAAGATCCGCCGCCGTATCCGATGCCTCCCGAAAAAGAACGGACCGCTTTCCTGGAAGATTTTGATCTGCTGGTAAGCCGTCCCAGTTCTGATCCGCTTCCGATCTTTGCCGGCATGGAGTTTTGGCAGGTGTGGAAGCGACGATAGGACTTCTCCCAAACCCAAATCATGGCGTACGCCGAGGCCTCGAAATTCGCGAAGTTCGCCGCATTTCACTCGGCGTCTCAATCTCGGAATTGTCCTATGTGACGCACCGACCTACACGAGGAGAGTGAATACGATTCGGTTGCGCCCAAGCGACTTCGATCCACGCCCTTAAGCGAGTCCCATTCCGGCAGGCCGGATATCAAACACAAAAAACGCCCTCCGGAATACCGGAGGGCGTCTGGTAAAAGGTTCGAGGCCGGGAATTAACGTCCGCGGTAACCCTGGTTTCCTCCGCGATGGCCACCGCCACCACCGAAGGAGCGACGACCGCCACCACCACCGCCGGGCGCACGTTCTTCACGCGGCCGAGCTTCGTTGACGACCAACTTACGTCCTCCCATATCACTTTCGTTCAATGCTTCGACGGCCTTGATGGCCTGAGACTTCTCAGCCAAGGTCACAAAGGCGAATCCACGCGGACGCTGGGTCTCGCGATCCATGACGACATGAATGTCGTCGATCGGTCCGTAAGGTTCAAAAACTCCTTCGATATCCTCACGGGTGGCACTAAACGGCAGGTTTCCAACATATAACTTCATAATCGATGCAGAGAGTTTGTCTTCTTGGTTTCGGTTAGCTGCGCTCTCTGCCCTCGATTCTCGGAATCCAACCATTCAAGCACCATGCCTGAATGAAACCGGGTAGCCTCTCGGTAGTAGAACGGACAAATCTCTAGAACAAACTCGATGGTGCCCAAATCCGGTCCGCAGGCAAGCAAATAGCAAAAAAATCTGGCTCTGGGTCAAACTTTCCTGCTGAAACACCTGCGGCTCGGGACTTCGGGGAAGCTCCGCGTCTCCAAAAAGCGGTGACTGGAAGACAACGTGCCTGCCATCCAGTCGGCCGTCGGATGATAACGGAGCTTCCCGTCCTCAGGATCCAATCAGATATGAATCGCTTCGCCGCTGACCGCGGCGGCGGCTTCGCCGAGACCTTCCGACAAGGTGGGATGGGCGTGGATGCTGGCGTGAATCTCTTCCGCCGTGGCCTCCAGCGACATTGCCAGACCGTATTCGGCAATAAGCTCCGTCGCCTCGGCGCCGATGATGTGAACGCCGAGGATCTCGCCGTCGGCCTCCGCCGATAGAATCTTGATAAAACCATCGGAATCACCGGACGCCACCGCCTTCCCTGAGGCGGCGAAGGGGAATTTGCCGACCTTGTAGGCGACTCCCTTTTCCTTGGCCGCCTGTTCGGTCATTCCCTGGCTAGCCACCTGCGGTTGACAATAAGTGCAGGCCGGAAAAAGCGTCACCCGCCGTGGTTTGGCCTCGCCGAACATTCCGTTTACCGCCTGGACGGCCTCGTAGGTGGCGGTATGCGCCAGCCAGGGAGGTCCGATAATGTCTCCGGCCGCGTACACGCCGGGAACCGACGTCTGGTAGTCGTCGCCCACCTTGACGTAACCCCGGTCGTCCAGGTCCACGCGCGCTTTCGGCGACACGGCCCCCTCCAGATTGGGCACCACACCGATAGCCAGCAGAAGGCTCTCCGAACGGCCCTTCACGGCGTCGCCCTTTTCCGGTTTCAACGTGTAGGTGACCTCGTTCTTGAGAACTTTGACGTCCTCGAGCCGGGTGGCCTTATGCACGGTCATTCCCTGCTTCTTGAAACTTCGTTCCAGGACGCGCGCAATCTCCGCGTCCTCCTGGGGAAGGACCTGCGGCAACATCTCCACCAGGGTGACCTCACTGCCAAGAGCGTTAAAAAAATAGGCGAACTCGGCGCCGATCGCGCCGGCTCCGAGAATGGTAATCGATTTGGGCAACTTCTTGGTCACCAGCGCTTCGCGCGAAGTCATAACCCGCTCGCCATCAACCTCGATCCCCGGCAACTTCCGCGCCCGGCACCCGGTCGCGAGCAGGATATTTTCCGTCTTGAAGAATTTCCCCTGATCGGGGCCGGAGGTCACTTCGACCATGCCCGGCACGTTGATCTGTCCGGTACCGACAACATAATCGACCTTGTTTTTCTTGAAAAGAAATTCGATGCCTTTGGCCATCTGATCCGAGACCGAGCGCGAGCGGGCAATAACCTTTTGAAAGTCGAAGCTCGGTTTCTGGCAGGAAAGGCCGAACTCTTCCAAGTGGTGGAGCTTGCGATACAGCTCCGCCGTTTTCAACAGCGCCTTGCTCGGGATGCAACCCCAGTTAAGACAGGTCCCGCCGGCGCGCTCCGATTCGATGCAGGCCACTTTCCTGCCAAGTTGCCCCGCCCGGATGGCGGCGGCGTAGCCGGCGGGTCCCCCGCCGATCACCACCAGGTCGTAATTCGTGTTTTCAGCCATGATATTTTGTCGGTGTTTAAAGATTCGATAAGACAGAGGATCGCTTCAGATGTCGATAATATCGTCGTCGTTTTTCGGTTTTTGCCGGGTTTGCCGGTGATGACGCAGGGTCGCCCGATAGGAAACCTCAAGGGGAAGGATAAGGTTCACCAGAAGATTTATCCCACTGATAATCAGCGCTCCAAGTAAAGCCACTCCGAATCCGTCCACCGCGAATCCCGGCACCAGCAAACCGGCCAGCAGAAACAAAACCGCATTGATGATCACGATGCCCAGGCCCATGGTCAGCATAATGAATGGCAGCGTGAACAGCATCAGTATCGGCTTGAGAAAAGCGTTCAGCAGGCTGAGCAAAACCACCACCAGCAACAGAGTGCCGAAGGTATCGTAGCGGATCCCCGGAATCAGGGCGGCGGCCACCAGAATGCCAACCGCCAGCAACAACCAGGATTGAACGACCAGGAGCCCCCGGCGGTAAACGGATATCTGCCGCGAATTTTTGCGATTGTTCACAACGCCTCCCACCATTCCCGATTTTTTGCGGTTTGGCAAACCCGAGCATCCTGTCGGACTTAGGCGGCCGCCCAAGCCCTGCGGAATGATTGAGCGTTGGCTGTTAATCCAAAGGGAATCGTTTTGCCAAGCTACCCTGTCGGGCTTTCAATTCCCGTCGTGCCGTCAGTATCAAAACACACCTCCGACCTTCCCACCGCAATGACCGTCGCCGGCTCCGACAGTGGAGGCGGCGCCGGTATTCAGGCCGACCTGGCCACCTTCAACGCGCTCAGGGTCCACGGCGCCTCCGCCATCACCTGCCTCACAGCTCAGAATCCGGATTCGGTGACCGAGGTGTTTCCGGCCACGGGGGCCTTTGTCCGCGAGCAAATGGACCAGGTCGGGCGGTACTTTCGAATCGCGGCCCTGAAGTCCGGCATGCTGTTCTCAGCCGAAATCATCCGCTCGTTCGCCGGTTTCCTTCAAGAAAACCCCTCCATCCAGACCGTTATCGACCCGGTCATGGTCGCCACCAGCGGCGCGGTGCTCCTGCAACCCGACGCCATCGAGGCGGTGAAAGCGGAGCTGCTTCCCCGGGCCACGCTCATCACCCCGAACCTGGATGAAGTCGCTGTGCTCCTGGCGGAACGTCCGGCGGATATGGACGGCATGATCGCCGCGGGAAGGCTGCTCGCGGCCGAGTACAATTGCGCGGTTCTGATGAAAGGGGGCCACCTGGAGGGTGACCGGGTGACCGACGCCCTGGTGACCGTTGGCGGCGATCCCCGGATTTTTGAGTACGCCCGGGTTGCCGAGCTCAACACCCACGGCAGCGGGTGTATCTTCTCCGCCGCGATCACCGCTTACCTCGCGCGGGGACTCCCCCTCGAACAAGCCGTGGGACGTGCCAGGGCCTATTTGCAGGCAGCCATGCTGGAGGCAAAAACGCTGAGTGGGTGTCGCTTTATCAACCCCACCACCCAACCCGGGAACGTGGAAATCGAATAATTGTCCGGAGAGGACCGCGATTCGCGGCTTGCCTTGAACGCGCCCGCCGTTTTGGACTGGGAATGATTCCCCCGCACCACCCCTATGCGCCCCGTCAACCACCGTTGTCCGATCCTTCGACTGCTGCTGCCCCTGATCGCCGGGTACAGCGCGGCGGAGTATTTGGTTTTTGGATTCCCGGCCACCGCGCTGGCCCTGGGAGTGTTGCTGGCACTGGCCGCGACGCTGTTGATTTTCGACCGGCGCGGCCGTCCTGCATCCGCGGGACTCGCCTGGACGGCCTGTTTTTCCGGCGCCGCCTTTTGCCTGTCGTTCGCCTATTACCAGCACCGCCACGGCCGCCTGCCGGAATGGGATACGTTGCCGCCCCGGGAAGCCCAACTGGAATTTCAAGTCGAGCGAGTTTTCGCTTCCGCGGACCCGGAACGGATTTCCGGCATCGGTCGTATCACCGCCACGCCGCCGGTTCTCGAGGACCTGGTGGGTTCAAAGTTGCATTTTTCCTTTGGCCTAAATCCCGGTTCGCCGTCGCCCGCCCGGACCGCACGGCTGAGCACCCGAGGCGTCCTGGAGTCGATCCCGTTGGAGGAGACTTACGACGACGGTTTTTCCCGGTTTTTGCAGCAATCGGGCGTTCAGTTTCGCTTTGGGCGCGGTCCTCCTCCGGAACAAACCCGGCCGGCCCGGAGTTTTTTTCGATTTTGTCGCGATTACCGCGACCGTTTTGCCGCCCACCTGCGTCAGGGAGCGCGGGATAATGCCGCCGGACATGTCCGCGTTTACGTGGCCATGCTGCTGGGAAAACGTCATGTATTGGAGGATTCACAACGCGATGCTTTCACCCGAACCGGCACGCTGCATCTCTTCGCTATCAGCGGGCTCCACATCGGGGTCATCGCCTTCGCCCTGCATTCGATCCTGACCCTGGCCCGCACGCCACCCCTGCCCGCGGCGATGATCGGGCTGGGTCTGCTGCTGTTTTACGTGGAGGTCACCGGCGGCGCGCCTTCAGCGGTCAGGGCTTACATCATGGTCGCCTTTTTCTGGAGTTCGTCGTTGTTTGCCCGTCCTGGAAACCCCGTTTCCGCCCTGGGTTGTTCCGCAGTGTGTGTGTTGTTGCTATTTCCCCACCAACTTTGGAACGCCGGTTTCCAGCTTTCCTACACTGTGGTCACCGCCATTCTGCTGCTCGGCATACCGATTTCCGAGCACTGGAAGGCCAGGTGCCGCCTGTTCGGGTGGTTGCCGGCAAACGACCTCAGCCGCACCCACCGTGTGATCGAGGACTGTCTCGGATTCTTTCTGGTCACAGCCGCCGTAAGTCTGACCGCCACCCTGGCCAGCAGTCCCTTAAGCATCCACTACTTCAACGTCTTCGCCCCGGGCGCGGTGGTATTGAACATTATCCTCGTCAGTCTGGCCTCCCTGGTGATCTCGGCCGGGATGCTGGCACTGGCCCTCGGACTTCTGGGCCTGGCGCCCCTGGCTTCGCTCTTCAATCACGCCGGTTGGCTGGTGATCGTGATTATGGAGGCCGCGGTCGGAACCTGGCAGTATTTTCCCATCCATTTTTGGAGCGCGGAATACCGTCACGATCTCCTCGCGGGCGCCACCACCGCGGCGCTCCTTGGCAGCCTGCTGCTTTACGCCGAACGGCGCGGTCGCCCCTCCTGGATCAACGCCACCCTCCCGTTCCTGGTGGTCGGAATCCTGGTGGCCCTGGGGGTGCGATTGACATTTCCCGTGCAGTAACGGATCGTTCACAGGATGAAAAGTGCTTACGAATTGGCAATGGAACGCCTGCAGGTGACGGATCCGGAAGCGGCCAAACCGCTGACCGAGGAACAAAAAGAAGCCCTGGCGGAAATCGACCGAACCATGTCGGCCAAGATCGCCGAACGGGAAATCTTCCTGCAAAAGCATCTGGCCGATGCTCTGAAAAAGGGAGAGTTCGAAGAGGCCGAAAAGATCAAGAAGCAGTTGGCCAATGAAAAGGCCCGCCTGGAAGAGGAACGGGAAGAGCGGAAAGAAAAGGTGCGGAAAGGGTAACCGGTTATCCGATATCAGATAATCGTTACCCTTGGCACACCGGTTTCCCTGACCGTAAACGGAAATTGAGCGGAGCGGGGATCGGGGCGGCAGCAGTTGCCGTTCGCCCCTCACCCGTTCTCCCGCTCGCTACGCTCCCACCCCCGCAAGTCAACCGCTCACCCTTTGGGGGCGGCTGACGCGATAAGATTCTCCACCACCGAAGGATCGGCCAGGGTGGAGGTATCGCCGACTTTGTCCGATTCGCCTTCGGCGATTTTGCGGAGAATACGGCGCATGATTTTTCCGGACCGGGTCTTGGGCAGGCCGGGGGCCCACTGAATCACGTCCGGAGTGGCGATGGGACCGATCTCGACGCGCACGTGTTTGGCGAGTTCCTTTTTAAGGTCATCGCTGGGCTCGAAGCCGTTTTTCAACGTGACGTAGGCGTAGATCCCCTGACCCTTGATATCATGCGGGTAGCCCACCACAGCCGACTCGGCCACGGCGGGATGGGATACCAGGGCGCTCTCGACCTCGGCGGTGCCCAAACGGTGACCGGAGATGTTGATCACGTCATCGACACGTCCCTGCAGCCAATAGTCGCCGTCGTCATCGATTCGGCAGCCGTCGCCGCTGAAGTAGAGCCCCTTGTAGGCACTGAAGTAGGTTTGCACAAAACGCTCGTGGTCGCCCCAGGTGGTGCGCATCATGCCGGGCCAGGAGTGTTTCATGCACAGTTTTCCCGATTCGTTGGGCGCAACCTCCTTGCCCTGGTCGTCGACCACAATCGGATTGACTCCGAAGAAGGGGCGGGAGGCGCTGCCGGGCTTCAGGGTGTGCGCTCCCGGAAGAGGCGTGATGAGGATGCCGCCGGTCTCGGTCTGCCACCAGGTATCCACCACTGGAGTGCGTCCATGCCCGACGTTGTCCCGGTACCAGAGCCATACCTCGGGATTGATCGGCTCGCCGACGGTACCCAGGAGCTTCAGGCTGGAGAGATTCCGTTTCTTGATCGGGTCCACCCCCTCTTTCATGAGGGTGCGGATGGCGGTGGGCGCGGTGTAGAACTGAGTGACCTGGTACTTGTCGACCACGTCCCAGAACCTTCCGGAATCCGGATAGGTAGGCACCCCCTCGAACATCACCGAGGTGGCTCCGTTGGCCATCGGCCCGTAAATGATATAACTGTGACCGGTGATCCAGCCGATATCGGCGGTGCACCACCAGACATCGCCCGGATGGTAGTCGAAAATGTACTTGAAGGTGGTGGCGGCGTACACCATGTAGCCGCCGGTGGTGTGCACCACCCCCTTGGGTTTGCCGGTGGACCCGGAAGTGTAGAGAATAAACAATGGATCCTCGGCATCCACCCATTCCGGCTCGCATTCGGTGGCGGCCTCAGCGACCAGGTCATCGTACCAGTGGTCCCGCCCATCCGTCATCGGGACCTCGTGCCCGGTCCTCTTGACAACGATCACGTTTTCGATGCTGGGACACTGCGCCACCGCCTTGTCGGCGGCCGCCTTCATGGGGATGTCGGTCTTGGCGCCACGCAGGGCGGTGTCCTGGGTGATGAGCAGCTTGCATTCGGAATCCTGGATACGGTCCCGCAACGCATCCGGACTGAAAGCGCCGAACACCACGGAATGAATGGCGCCGATGCGGGCACAAGCCAGACAGGCGACGGCGGCTTCGGGAATCATCTGGAGATAAATGCTGACCCGGTCGCCTTTACCGACTCCCAGGGACCGCATGGCGTTGGCCAGGCGGCAGACCCGTTCATACAGCTCCCGGTAGGTGAGCTTCGAGTCATCGCCGGGAGTGTTGCCCTCCCAGAGAATCGCGGTTTCGTCTCCCCGGCTTTCCAGGTGACGATCCAGGCAGTTCACCGAGACATTGGTCTTGCCCCCGATGAACCATTTGATCGAAACCGGAGGGTCAAAGGATTCCTCGCGAACCTTCGTCCATTTTTCCTTCCACTCGAATCCCTCGGCAACCTCGGCCCAGAATCCATCCGGATCGGCCAGCGAACGCCGGTAAAGACTCTCGTATTCCTCGAAAGACCCGATATGGGAATTGGCGGCGAAGGCGGCGTCGGGCGCAAAGGCCTTTCGGTCGTCTGATGCCGCGGCGGCGGTTGGGTTTTTCTCTTTCTGGTCGCTCATATTTGATGTCCTCGTGTGATTATGGATCAAAAGTCATTCGCCATGAGGCGGAAGGCCGGCAATCATGGGGGCCCGTGAAGGGCCGCGGGCTTCGGAACTGTCGGTCATTCTCCGAAAACACGCCCAGTCAATGCGAAACGAGTCCGGACGCTAACACGCCGGCTTGCCTCGGTCCATATTTTTTCCCAGCGACTGGTTATCCCCATCTCATTCTGAATACTGGAGAGCCGCGGAACCGTCTCGGCGAATTTTGCCCAAAACTAGTCTTCGGTTTACCCGATTGCCGGCTTCCCTTGTTCCTGGTTCTCGGTTCCATGGTTCCTGGTTCTTGTTTCTTGGTTCTTTGTTGTTGGTTGTACCGATGGTTAATGATGTGAACAATCGCAAACAGGCCATTGACGATCAGAAACCCACCCCTCAAAACTCGCTCCACTCTCCCAAGCAAAAAACCAGGAACCAAGAACCAGGAACAAAGCACCAGGAACAAAGAACAAAGAATCGCCCCCCATGCCTACCGACTTTTACCTGCCAACCGACACCACGGATCGCCCGCTGACCATTACGGAGTTTACCCGGCGCATCAAGGCGCTCCTGGAAACGTCCTTGCCGGAGGTGTGGGTGCGGGGGGAGATTTCGAATTTTCGACGGCAAAGCAGCGGGCACTGCTATTTCTCGCTCAAGGACGCGGGCAGTCAGCTTCCCTGCGTTTTATTTCGGGGCGACGCGGCCCGAACCGGGGCGACGCTGCGCGACGGAATACAGGTTCTGGCACAGGGAGCGGTGAACGTGTACGAACCGCGGGGCGCCTACCAACTCATCGTCCGGCAATTGCAGGAGGACGGTCAGGGGCGCTTGCAGATGGAATTCGAGCGCCTCAAAAGGAAACTGGCGGCGGAAGGGCTTTTCGATTCTGCCAACAAACGCCCCATCCCCAAGATTCCGTCCACAGTCGGATTCATCACCTCCCCTACCGGCGCGGCGGCCCAGGATTTCCTGCGAATCCTGAAACGGCGCGGATGGTGGGGACGCCTCATCCTGATGCCGGTACGGGTCCAGGGGGCGGAAGCGGCCGCCGAGATGGTCTCCATGTTGAAATACGCGGCCAGTCTGCCTTTTCTCGACGCCCTGGTGATCGGTCGAGGAGGAGGTAGCCTGGAGGACCTTTGGCCCTTCAACGAGGAAATCCTGGCTCGCGCGGTGGCGGCCTGTCCCCTGCCCGTGGTTTCCGCGGTCGGGCACGAAATCGACTTCACTCTTTGTGATTTCGCGGCCGACCTGCGGGCGGAAACCCCCTCCGCCGCGGCGGAAGTGATTTCCAGCGGTTTCATCGAATGCCGTGACCGCCTGGCCGCGGCGCGTGACCGGCTGCGGGAAAAGGTCGACCTTCGCCTCGAAACGTGCGCACGCGAATTGAAACTGCTGCACCACCGCCTGCAGAGCGTTTCCCCGGTAAACCGGATCGAAAACGGGTACTTGCGTCTGGACGACCTGGCAAACCGCCTGCATGCGGGCGCCAAAGCGGTTCTCTGGGAGAAAAAGAGCCTGACCGCGGAACTGCGGTCGCGATTCGATCAATCGTTGCCCTCCCATCGCCTTAATCTGGCGGTGGCGAGCTATTCCGCTCTGCGGGCCCGCTTCGAACGCCTCATGGCCACCGAACTTCCCGCCCGGCGCGAAAAAATGATTCACCTCGGAAAACGACTGCAAACCCTGGGGCCGGATTCCGTTCTCCAGCGCGGATTCGTTCTGGTACGCGACGAAAACGGCGTCCCGCTGTCGCGCCGGGAGGGAATCTCACCGGGAACCCGACTGATCAATCAATTCGCCGACGGCGACCTCCCGGTCCGATCGGAGGACTGAACTTCACACCGGAAACCGCCCCCCTTCCTCGTCCGTGCTGGCAACAGAACGTATTTGATTTCAACGGTTTGCTTCGGCCTTGAGTCCGCTCGTTTCGTCTGCCTATACCCTCGGCTCAACGGCGCCGCACGACCCCCCCCGCAGGAGCCTCCCTGCAGTTTTCGGTTGAACCGGTCTCCGGTTCGTGGCATAAGGTGTTACTTTTCGGCACAATTCTGTTTCCTGTTCTCTCGTACGCTGAAAGGAGCCCGTCCATCTTTTTTTCCAACGCAACGTTCAACGCCAAAGTGGAATACCGTCCGCAGCCTTCCGGGGGCGGCCGAAGCCCCTACCCCCGCCCCCTCCCGCAACGCCTTGCGACCTGCGCCTTGATCCTTTGCCTGACCGTGATCCCAAGGTTTCCCCTCGCGGCGGACGAAACGCAGGGGCCCCGGGCCGTTTTTGGGATCGACGAACCCGGCGAAGCCGAGGTCGACGGAACCGTGGTCGATGTCATGGAAACCAACGTTCCCCACGTCAGCCTGTCCTGGTCTATCGACGGGGAGGAGGAAACCCCCGACGGCCAGATTAGGATCTTTACGCTCCAACAATCCGCGTCTGCCGATTTCAGCGAGGCCCGAACCCTTTACGAAGGACAGGATCGGACTTCGTTTCGGGGAGGTCTGCCGGAAGGGGAGGTTTACTTCCGCGTCCGCGCGGCGGTTGACGACGGACCGCCGGGCGAATGGAGTCGTCCGCTGCAGGTCCGGATAACGTATCAATCAATGCGGGACGCGATTCTGTTGTTCGCCATTGGCGGAATCGTGGTCCTGGCGACCCTGGTCCTCGTGGTGGCGGGCAGCCGCAAAGACCGCGAGGAAGCGCGAGAAGAGGAGAATTCGTCATGAACGCCGGCCATGAAACCGCGGTCCTTTCCACGCAAACCGGCTGGGTGTTGCTGGGCGCACTGGGCGTACTCTGGGTGTTCCTGGGCGTCCTGTGGGGCCGGAAGGCGAAGAACATGGACGGTTACATGGTGGCCGGACGCAACGTGGGCCTGGCCCTCGGAGCCGCCACCGCAATGGCGACCTGGATCACCTCGAACACCACCATGCTGGCGCCGCAATTCGCACTGGAACTGGGCGTCTGGGGCATGCTCGGGTACTCCACCGCCTGCTTCGGTCTGTTTCTCTTCGCGCCCATGGCCCGCCGTATCCGCCGCATCATGCCCAATGGATTAACCAGCGGCGATTTCATTCGCCTGCGGTTCGGTCGATTGGCCTGGGTGATCTTTCTCTTGATTTCTCTCTTCTACAGTTTCGCCTGGCTGTTGACCATGGCCATGGCGGGAGGCTTGCTAATGAATGCCGTGGCGGGGATTCCGATTCCGCTCGGCATGACCGTTATCTTGCTGGTCTGTGTGCTCTACACCCTCTTTGGCGGACTTTATGCGGTCATCGGCACCGACTTCATTCAAAGTATCATCATTCTGGTCGGCGTGGTAATCGTGGGCGCGGTGATCTACCACCGCATCGATTTCGACGCGACTTACACCACGGTCATGGCCGACCAACCCGCCCTGCTCTACGTGCTTTTGCCGGCGGCGATCATCGCCTTTTTCAACAACATGCTCTTCGGTTTCGGAGAGATCTTTCATAACAACGTCTGGTGGAGCCGGGCCTTTGCCATGCGAAAGGGGGTCGCGTTCAAGGCCTACCTGCTGGGCGGCCTCTTTTGGCTGCCCATCCCCATCGCGGTAGGATTCGTCGCGCTCTCCAGCGATTCGCTCGGCATCAACCTGCCGCGACCCGACATGCTCGGCCCCCTGGCGGCCAGCGAGGTGCTCGGTGCGGCCGGCGCGGTGATTATTTTTATCGTCCTCTTCTGCTCTCTGGCCTCCAGCATAGACAGTCTGCTGGCCGCCACCTCCGACCTGATCACGGAAGACATTTACCGCAAGGGAATCGCATCCCAGCCCGGCGAACGCCATCTCCGCACCGCATCCATCGTCATAATCGCGGGTCTCGGATTCGCCACCTGGCTGGTCTGTATCCTCAACATCACAGTCTTCGAAGCGACCCTGGCCCAACTCCTCTTCGCCGCCGGCCCGCTGGTCGGGGCGGTGATCTGGCCGGTGGCGGCCGGGCTGTTCTGGCGAAAAACCAATCCCTGGGGCGTGATTGCCGCAATGGTCCTGGGAAGCGGCCTTGGCCTCTGGGCCTATTTCGGAATCGGCTGGTATTCGGGCGCGCTCGTGGGGGCGGCCGTTTCCATGACCATCACCTTGTTCAGTACGCTCACGTGGCCCCATGATTTCGATTGGGCCAGGCTGAACGAATCCAACGAAGAACTCAGGAAAGGGACTCTGCAATGATCTACTATCCCGCTCCCGTGCTGCAGCTTTTAATTATCGGATCACTGGTCTTAACCGGACTCGCGGCCCTCATCCTGCTCCTGATGATTCTGGTCGACTATCTGCGCAAACAGATCTGGTAAACCTCCGTCCCGGCCAGGGAAATCCGGAACCATCGACCTTCAACACCATTTAACATGGCACCAATTTTATTTTCAGCATCCTGATGAAAAAAAACGTCACCAGAAAATCCGCCGCGACAGGTTCCATCCTTCCGGCCAATCAAAGCACCAAAGCACTGGAACCGCCCGCCGATTCCCAAACCCTGAGACCCGACCCGAGGCACCTGCTCGGCGACCGGCCGATCGACCTCAAGATCCTGCGGAATCTCAGTGGAAAATCCATTCTTTCGGTTAAGGACTTCGACCGCAAAACGGTGGTTGAACTGTGCCGTTTCGCCGCATTGTTGGAAGTGATGGAGATCGCGCCCTACCATTTGCTGGACGGCAAGATCGTGATTACCGCCTTCTTCGAAGCCAGCACCCGCACCCGGACCTCTTTTGAAAGCGCCACTCTACGGCTCGACGGAAAGATCATCAGTATCCCGGACGCCGCCATCACCGGGGTCAAGAAAGGCGAATCGCTGGGCGATATCGGCGAGATGTTCAATGCCTACGGCGACCTCGTGATCATGCGTCACACCGAAACCGATTCGCTCGACCTCATTCGCAAGAACCTGCGTATCCCGCTGATCAACGCGGGCAACGGCTCGGGCGAACACCCCACCCAGGCCCTGGCCGACTGGTACGCACTGCTCAAATGGAACCCGGCACTGGCCGACGCCAAGGGAAGAAAACGTAACGGCGGCCTCCATCTGGGCATCATGGGCACCCCGGGCAGCATGCGCGCGGTCAAGAGCTTCCTGCTCATGTCGCTTCTTTTCGAGGAGAATTTCCGCCGCATCAGCGTCATTTCGGAAATGGCCGATCCCCTCGGACCGGAACTGAGACACGATATCGAGGCCGCCGGCATCGAGTTCAACGAGTCCAATTCCATCGGCGAACTGGTTTCCGATCTGGACGTGATATATCTCAATTCCATCGCCCACCTCGGTGGCAGTTATCACACCCTGGACAGCCAAAACAAACTTGACGGGACAAGTCAGCTGAAAAAGGAGGCGGTCATCATGCACCCGCTTGCGCGTCTCACCGAGCTGGATACCAGCCTCGATGACACCAACCACAACCTTTACTTCGCGCAGGCCCACGGGGCGGTGTTCGTGCGGCAGGCGCTTCTCACCGCGGTCTTTGACCGCTTCGACCGGCTGCCCGACGGCATTCCGCTGAGCTGATCCGTTTCAACCGAATTCACCCGAAATCGCCGGCCCCCGAGTTCCAGAGGAAGCTTGGCACCGGCGACTGAACTCAATTATTTTGATCAAATGTGCGGAATAACCGGATTCTGGAAAGCAAAGGGCCTCGACGCCGGGGCGGAGCAGGAATTACAGGCGATGGTGAAATCGATTCACCACCGCGGTCCCGACGGCACCGGCATGCATATCGACGCCGAACGCGGTCTCGCCCTGGGCCACGCCCGGCTCACCATCATTGACCTGCACACCGGCAGCCAGCCGATGTGCTCGCACTCCGGCGAGATCGTACTCACGGCCAACGGGGAGTTCTACGACTACAAGCGTCACCGGGCTTCGCTGATGGCGGACGGCGCGCGTTTCCGCACCCGCTCGGACAGCGAGATCGCCATACACTATTACCAGCGCATGGGATTGGACTTCGTGCACAAGCTGCGCGGTGAGTTCGCCTTCGTCCTCTACGACCAGGCCCGGGACCGCATGATTCTCGTGCGGGATCGCTTTGGCGTACGGCCGCTTTTTTATCACGTACAGGATGGCGCTCTATTCTACGGCTCCGAGGTCAAGTCCCTGCTGGCGCACCCCGAAGTTCCCTGCAAACTCGACCGCAAAGCCGCCCTGCACCAACTCATGCACACCATGGTGCCGGGAACCAGCGCCTTCGAAGGCATCCAGGCCCTGCGTCCCGGACACATGCTGATTGTCCAGCGCCGGAACGGACGCCTGGAAATCGAGGACCAATGCTACTGGGATATGAATTTTCCGCTCCCCGAGGAGCGCGACACGGCGATTACGCCGGAAGAACACATTCTGCGCATTCGCGAAGAGTTGGTCAAATCCGTCACCTTTCGCCTGGAAGCCGATGTCCCCGTGGGTTGTTACCTCTCCGGCGGTATCGACAGCTGTTCGATTCTCGGCCTGGCCAGCGGCGCCCAGCAGGCCCCGGTCAAAGCCTTCACCATCAGTTTCGACAGCGACGATTACGATGAGGCCGTCATCGCGACCCAAATGGCGGAAAGCATGAACGCCGAGCAGGACCTCATTCGCCTGAATGCGGAGGATCTTTACGGCGACAATTACCTCCGCACCATGTACCACGCGGAACGGACCTTCTACAATACTCTGGGGGTGGCCAAGTTCTGCATGAGCCGTCACGTGCGCGAGGCCGGTTATAAGAGCGTGGTGACCGGAGAAGGGGCCGACGAACTTTTCGGAGGCTACCCGTCGTTCAAACGCGACATGTTCATGCACGGCCTCAAGGACGAACCCCCCGAGGTGGTGGAGTCCTTCCACCGGGCGCTGGAAAAGAGCAACCGGATTTTCAAGGGGGCCATTCTGGCGGAGGTCCAGGCCCACCACCCCTCGTTCGACGAGCTTTGCGGCTTCACGCCGTCGTGGATTCAGCCCTGGATGGCCACGCTGGAGTTGGCCCGTCCCCTGCTGAGCCGCGGAGCGCTGGAGGAGATCGGCGACTACGATCCCATCGACGCCATCGCCGCAACCCTGAACCCCTCCCAGATCGAGGGCAGGCACCCGCTCGACATCGCCCAATACACCTGGAGCAAAACGATGTTGGAGGGGCAAATCCTCAACTGGGGTGGAGACCGGGTCGACATGGCCAATTCCATGGAATCCCGCCCCGCCTTCCTCGACCACCACGTGGCCGAAGCGGCGGTGCAGGTCCCCCCCGGTTTACGCATCCAAGGCAATATTGAAAAGTGGGTTCTGCGTGAAGCCATGAAAGGCGTCCTCCCAGAGGTGCTTTATAAACGGGAGAAATTCGCCTTTATGGCGCCTCCCGGCCACACGGAAAAGAAGAAGCAAACGGCTTTGGCCAAACTCACCGATCTCTACCTTTGCCGGGAAAAGGTGGAGGAAGCGGGCCTCCTGGATCCCGCGAAAATCGAAAGTTTCATGAAAGAGTACGAAGCCGACACCGATTCCGTTTCGCTCACCCGCAAGGACGCCCTTCTCAATCACTTGCTGGGCATACAGATCCTCCACGATCAATACGTTGCCGGCAACGGACCGCCGCGCTGAGGCGGGATGCAATGGGCGGCATCAGGACCGGACACCGAAAGTGATTTGAAGAAACAATTCAAATCGAATTGACCCGCGATTGTGTAATTAATTTGTTAATTGATCCAAGTTTAACATCGTCACGCTCCTCATTCCCTCCAAGGTTTGCCTGACAGAGCCAATGAATGCAGCAGCCAAAAAACACGCCAGTCGCGATAAAACCATTCTCTTAGCCGAAGACGCTGAGATTGTGCGTGAAATGGTCGAGGAGATTCTAAAGAACGACGGCTACGAGGTATTCTCCTATCCGGACGGGCAGGAAGCATTCAGTTTTTTCAAGGAAAACGCCAGCCGGCTCGACCTGGTGGTCACCGATATCGTCATGCCGCGAATGAACGGTAAGGAACTGGCCCAACAGTGCCGCCGGGAGCGCCCCGACGTGGGAGTCCTCTATATGTCCGGGTACCTCGACAGCCAGCTCAATACCGAAGAAGACCTGGCGGGCAATACCGATTTCATAGCCAAACCCTTTCGTCCGGCGGAACTTCTCCAGAAGATCGAGGAGTTGATTGACATGGCCGGGGACAATAACCGCTGACCTCCGCCAACGGCGCGCTCTAATCGTAAAGCGCGAACAGGATGCGTAACACCCGCTCGGTGTGAGCACCGATTCGAGGCGTTCCGGCGGCCGTCAACCCCACCGTGGGGCGGCAGGTGTTGGCGGCCAGAAGATCCGCATCGAAGGAAACAACGTCCACCGGAAACCTCCCGCCGGAAGAATCAATCGTTTCGGTCAAAGGTCGCCACATTTTGGGAAGCCCGTACCAGGTAAAATCGATTTCCCAGCCGGAAACACCGAATTCGGGAAGGTCTCCCTCCAGCAGAACCGGATAGCGTGCCACAAAGTCGGGCACCCGTGCCGAGGCGACCCGAACGGTGAAAGCGACTGGTTCCCGGCGCAGGTAATCGGCAAAATCGCGGACTTCCCCGGTACGGTACCGGTCGTAGAAATCGAGCGGATCAAAGCCGACCATATTGAGTCCGCTCATCACTCCATGGCGGTTGGGACTTTCGTAGTTCATGGAATCATACCAGTCCTGGAACGTCTCACTCAACCACAGTCCGAGTTCGAAATGCAGGTGGGCCCGGGTCACCGGAATCGTATAGCCGCCCGCCGATCGACCCATAACCCCGATCTTCTGACCCGACACCACCCGGCGACCCTCCACCACCGCATCCTCGATGGAGGCCAGGTGGGCATAAAGGGAAATCACCGACGGGGAAACCTCAGTATGTTCGATAACCACGTAGTTCCCGTAGGAACTGTGCCAGGGTGTGCGGTTGGCATAAAGGACCCGACCATCCATAACCGAAAAAATCGCGTCCAGCGGCTCACCCCGGCGATCCCGTTGAATCGGCTTCAAGTCGATCGCTTCATGAAACCGGGTGCCGTCCGTGCGGGTACAGCCGAATAACGCGGACTCCGTTCTGCCGGAGGCGGCGGGCTGAACAAAATCCTCCAGCGCCCGCCCCTCCAGCCAGGCTGGGTTGGGCGTCGGCCACACCAGTCCCAGCGCCCGCAATTCGGGCCCGAAGCTCAACAATAGCAGAACGATCAGAAACGATGGAATCCAGGTTCTCATTTTTGCCGTTCCTTTCAGTTTCCGATCCGCCTCCGGACCAGGGCGGAGGTTTTCGCAATATTGGTGGCCAGATCCTCCAAATCCTCATCCGGTACTTCCAGATACATCCGGACCCTTCCATCCTCGATACCACGACTGATCAGTTTGGCCCCTACCGGAACTTCGTTCACCAGCAGCACCATTCGGCGCCCCTGGTTGTTGTAGGTCAGAATGCGGACATCGCGTGCGGCGTCCGAAGTCAGCGTGAACATCAGGGCCGGACCGAGCTCCGCTTCAAATACATCCACCATGGCGATATCCCACTCCGCGATGCGGATTCGCGGATCAATCTGAATCGTGGCCTCACTGTACGGGAGGGTAACGGGAACCCGAAAGCGCTCCGGATACATTTCGCTGGTTTCCACATAGAACCGGGCCACCTGACGAGGAAAGTCGTCCCGGCGAAAACTGCGGCAGCCGGTCGCTATCAACAGGCAGAGAACAAGGGAAAGCGAAAGGAATAGGCGGGCTTGAACACTCATAAGGCAATGCCGCCGGAATGTTTCAGAATTTGCATTTGGAGGCAACCGAAATACCCGCTCAATCCGCATTCCTCAGGACGGGGACGGCCTGCGTGAATTCCCGCAGCACGACGGGATCGCTTTCGGCTGCACGGGCATTACGCAGCCGCCCGGCGGCGGACTCGCCGGCGAGCCGCCTGACCGCCCAAACGGCGTGCGCCCGCACCAGCGGCTCGTCACAACGGACAAGACGTTCCAACGCATCCAGCAGGGCGTCCCTGGTTTCGTCATCCAGGCCGGTCGCGTTTCCGGCCACCACACAGGCATTGCGCAGCAATCCCCGCCATTTGAGACGTTTCACCGGGCTGCGACGGAAAAGCTCCGCGAAGCGTTCCCGACTCAGGCAGAGGACGTCGAGCAGGGTCAGGTCCGCCAGGTAGTACCGGGACTCGAGCAGCAGACGCCGTCCACTGCGGGCGAACCGATTCCACGGGCAAACATCCAGGCAGATATCGCACCCGAAAAGCTTTTCGCCGATCAGCGGACGCAGTTCCCGGGGAATGACTCCTTTGTTCTCAATGGTCTGATAGGAAATACAACGGCGGGCATCCACCAGCCCGGGCTCGGGAATGGCATCCGTCGGACAGGCATCGATGCAACGACGGCAAGTGCCGCAGAACCGACCCACCCCGTCGATTTCTCCCGTCCCGCCCTGCAGGGGAGGATCGGGTACGAACGGAATACGCGTCAGCAGGCAGGCAAGGAAAAGCCAATTGCCGTGCCGGCGCGAGATCAGCATGCCGTTCTTTCCCTGGAACCCCATACCGCATCGCGCGGCCACGCCCCGCTCCATGATCGGTCCGGTATCCACATAATACCGATAGTCGGACCGATCGACTCCAAACATCGACTCGAGAGTGGTCCCCATACGCTTCAGTCCCGATTCCACCGTGTCATGATAATCCTTATACAAGGCGTATTTCGCCCAGACGGATTGATCGGTCGCCCGGGATTCATCCGGCCAATAATTGATCCCCAATGCCACAATCGAGCGCACTCCGGAAAGCACACCCTCCGGATCGAGCCGCTTCTCGCGCCCGCGCTCCAGCCAGGCCATGTCGGCGTGCATGCCCCGATCGAGCCACCCTTCGAAACGTCCGGCATGAAATTCGGATAAGGCATCGGCCGAGGCGAAACGCACCTCGTCGAAGCCCTCACTAATCGCGGCGGCACGGAATGCCTCCTGCCGCGCGGGATTCATGACTCCTTTCCACCCGGCCGGCGGCGGGCCTCCCGCAAATAGATTCTCTTGATGTGGGCCAAAACGTCCGCACGCGAGCGATTTTCGGTCAGCACCAACGAACCGGCCCGCCGGTACACCGGTTCCCGCTCAGCCATCAACTGGCGAATTCTCGCTTCCGGATCCTCCACCTCCAGCAGCGGACGCGAGCGATTGCCCTGGGTCCGGCTGAGAATCTCACGCGGAGAAGCGTAAAGGCAGACCACCACCCCGCGCTCCTTCAATAGAGCCAACATCCCGGGCTGCGTCACCAATCCTCCCCCACACGCCACCACACACCTGCTGCGCGGATGGCCGTCCTCGATAAACTCCCGCTCGTAACGCCGGAAAGCCGCTTCACCCTCCTCGGCGAAAATATCACTCACCTTCTTCTTCCGGGTTCGTTCGATTTCCTGATCGCTGTCGAGGAAAGCAAATCCCAACGACGACGCCACCATACGTCCCAAAGTCGATTTCCCGGTGCCCATAAACCCCACCAGGTAAAGATTCGTTTGCGGGGTTGAAGACTTCGACGATGTCATGGCGCGATCGCGACCTTTTATGGCGGTGGCACTGGCATTCACTGGCATTTTCCTTCCTTATGTTGCCGGATCGAAAAAATGACAATATCTTTCGCGATTCCTTCCGATGAATTCAACCGCCACCAGCCAAACAATTAAGGAATTCGACTTCCGCGCCGCCCGGAGAGTCATCGACGATTCCCTCGCCAGGGAGATCGACGCCCTGCGGGACACCCTTTCCCTGCGCCCGACGCTCTCGCCTGCAGCCGAGGAGCTGTCGGCTTTCCTGCGGCAGCCCGGGAAACGCATCCGTCCACTTCTCTTCCTCGCCGGCCACCAACTGCTCGCCTCGAGGCAGGCGCCGGTCGAAGCGCCGATGGAAATCGCCTGTGCGCTGGAACTCTTCCATTCCTTTATTCTTATTCACGACGATATCGTCGATCAATCCGATCAGCGTCGCGGGCGGCCCTCACTGCATCAATGCCTGGCCCGGATAGGCTCGCCCCAGGCCGGCGAA
Organism: Opitutia bacterium; assembly: GCA_050506795.1. Taxonomy (GTDB): domain Bacteria; phylum Verrucomicrobiota; class Verrucomicrobiia; order Opitutales; family T3Sed10-336; genus SLOW01. The sequence continues at coordinate 28,836 of JBJHCF010000015.1, read as the reverse complement.
GCGACGGCTTTAGTTCTCGGCGACATTGTCTACGCCTGGGCCAACGACCTGTTCCTGCGCAAAACCGTCGACCCCGATCGCTCATTGAAGGCCTTGCGCTACCATCTGGAAATCGCCCGCGATACCGGCATTGGAGAGTTGATGGACATTATGCACGCCTGCAAACAACCAAGGGATGTCGCGCCGGATTCGGTCCTGGACACTTACTACCTAAAAACCACACGATACACCTTCGAAGCTCCCCTGGCACTGGCCGGCATACTTTCCGGCGCCCACCCCGAGTGGTTCACAACGGCGGCCGAAGTCGGCCGTCCTCTGGGGACCGCCTTTCAACTGGAAAACGATCTCCACGAATTACACAAACTCGTCGCCGGCGGTACACACGAACGCGACTTCCGGGAAGCATCGCTTTCCCTTCCGGTGGTTCGCCTGGCCCACCGGCTGCCGAGCGCATACGGTTTCTCTTCGGACCAACTCCAAAACGGAAATAACTCTGGTTTGCTTCGGGCCCTCCGGGAATCGAAGACTTTGGAGGCAACCCGAATGGAGGTCGAAGAGCTTTTTACCGCCTCAGACCGAGCCTTGGAGCGGAGTGACCTCCCGGCGACGATCAAGGACGGCTTGGGCAAAATCATCGCATTCATAAAAGAAAACCGGAACCCCACCGCACCCGCCACGGTCGCAAGTCAACAATTCGACCGAGCGAGACCGGCCTGAATGCCGCCCAACGGCTCGATTAGCGTTGCCACGATTTTCACCGATTTGCTTTTCTGATGCCAAGGATGATTTGACGGAGCTGCGGGCCACCGTTTCGCGTCGGCCGGTGCGTCCATGCCTTTGAAATTCAACTTGCGAATACCGTTATGAAACACATGCCAAAACCCACTCCCGCCCGACTGACTCTTTCACTGTTGTTCTTAGCGGCAGCGACGACATACACCTTCGCTGATGAGGGCGCCCTCACCGGGCCCGCCGCCGACGAGGACGTCGAACGCCTCAAAGCAAAAGCCGGCCAGCTCGAACAGATTGAACCCGGCGGTTTCTGGCCGGATACCGAGGGAAACCATATCAACGCCCACGGCGGCGGCTTCTACCACGAAGACGGCACCTACTACTGGGTCGGGGAAGCGCGTGAAGGCTGGGCGTCGATCGGAATCAATCTCTACAGATCAAACGATCTCTACAACTGGGAACACGTCGCCAACATCCTGCCCACGGTTGATGAGGAAGGGCACGACCTGGAGGAAGGTTGCATCATGGAACGCCCCAAACTGGTGTACAATGAGGAAACCGGGCGGTACGTGCTCTGGTTCCACCTGGAATTAAAGGGCGAGGGATACGGCTCGGCACTGGTGGGTGTGGCTTCGAGCGACACCATTGAAGGCCCCTACCAGTACCATCACAGTTTCCGGCCCAATGGTCACGACTCGCGCGATATGACCGTGTACCGGAAACCCGACGGCACCGCGTACCTCGTTTACGCTTCGGATGTGAATTTCGACCTGCGGGTGGCTCAACTGACCGAAGATTATCTCGGGGTGACCGAACGCGATGAATTGCTCTTTCGCCGGCACCGGGAAGCTCCGGCCCTGTTCCCCTACAACGGCCGGCTCTACCTGCTCACCAGCGCCTGCACCGGTTGGAATCCCAATGCGCCCCAACTGCACGTGGCCGATTCGATTTGGGGCCCCTGGGAACATCTTGGCAACCCCGGCCGGGGTGAAGGCGCCGGCACCACCTTTTACTCACAGTCCACCTACGTCATTCCAGTCGCCGGGAAAGAGGACGCGTTTATCTACGTCGGCAACCGCTGGCGACCCGGACGCCTGAATACCAGCCCGCACGTCTGGCTGCCGATTGATCTGCCCGACGGCGCAAATGAAGAGCACCCGACATTCCGGTGGCACGACGCCTGGGATCTGAGCTATTTCGAATGACCGGCAAAGGCCGGCCGCTCCGGAAGGCGGCCGGCCTTTTTTAAAATCACCACCGCCCGCCAACCCGTCACCCCTTACCGATTCCTCCATCGAGCCTATCGAAAGCAGATATTAAGACTTGCAAAATAGTAGGGACATCTACAAGATTACGCCGAATCTTATAAGACTATGAAGAAAGTGCGTGATACCGATGCTCGTTGCTTGAGTCATAATGAATTAACCCAGCTGCGCGTTCGTGCTGTAAAGGCCGTCCAGGGTGGTCAATCTCCTGCGGAGGTTGCCACTGCCTTCGGGGTAAATCGAACGACCGTTTACGACTGGCTCGCTTTGTATCGACGTGGAGGGTGGGACGCATTGGATGCGCGCAAGAGAGGGGGACGGCCACCGAAGCTTAAAGGTCGGGACCTTCGTTGGCTTTACAACACCCTCACAATGAAGAATCCCCTCCAAATGAAGTTTGAGTTCGCATTGTGGACGGTTCCTATGATCATTGTACTGATCAAAGATCGATTTGGGGTGAAACTCAGTTATTCTTCGGTCACGCGATTGTTGGCCCAGCTTGGACTGACTCCCCAAAGACCTCTTTGGCGTGCTTATCAGCAAAACCCCGAAGCGGTTGAGCATTGGATTCACACCGAGTTTCCGAAGATCAAGCGCCTTGCCAAGCGGCGCGGAGCCGAGATTTTCTTCGGCGACGAGGCGGGCGTACGTTCCGACCATCACTCTGGAACTACGTGGGCGCCGCGAGGAAAGACGCCTGTTGTTTCCAGTACCGGGGCGCGTTTCGGATTCAACATGATATCGGCCGTGAGCTCGCAGGGCAGCCTTCGATTCATGGTGGTTGAAGGAAAAGTCGGAGCGGCGAAATTCATCGAGTTTCTCAAGCGCTTGATTCATGGCGTGGATCATCCCGTATTTCTTGTCGTTGACGGCCACCCCAGTCACAAGGCGAAGATGGTAAAACAATATGTTGCTTCACTTGAAGGACGATTGGAGCTGTTCATTCTTCCCGGTTACAGTCCCGAACTGAATCCTGACGAGCAGGTATGGAACAACCTCAAGAATACGCTCGGGCGTGTACGTCATGAAACAAAAGACAAGATGAAACGAATGGCCATCAATCACCTGAGAAAGCTCCAAAAATCACCCGAGCTAGTAATGAGTTTCTTCCGTGTTCCATCTACCGTTTACGCAGCATGAGAATGTCCCTCTTATTCTGAAAGGCTTAATAACACCTGGATCCCTATGGCAGTTTTCACCTGCAAGCCAAACACACAATCCTCGAACTCCGGCCGGGCCTACGGCAAAACGATCGCCCTTCTGGCCGTTGCCGCGGCCGCCATCGCCTGCCCGGCGCTGACCGCCGACAACGCCCCCTCAGACCGGTCGGAACAGCGGATCGACATCGACTTCGCCGAAGTTCTGCGGCATGGGCACATCGCCGCCGGTGAGGGCGCCCGCCTCTCCGCCACGGAAGACCACCTGCGTCTCGAAGCCACCCGTTCCGGGCGGGAAGCCCGAGCCGACGCCTTCGCGACCCCCAACCTCTGGAACTTTTCCGAGCACGGAGCGTTGAATTTCCAACTGCACAACCCGGGAGCCCGCCCGATCGTCGTGTACGCGCGGGCGGCAAACCCGGACCCCGAACAGCTCATGGACAATACCCGCAACGCCATCCTGCTGATGCCGGAGGAAACCAAAACCCTTAAACTTCGGCTAAATCGCCGCCCGGAGGATCCCGGATACGAGCCTTTCCGTCAGTTTATGATGTATTACCGGAACATCAATGTTCGCGACAATACCATCGACCCGTCCCGAATTGAATCGGTCTCGCTTTGGATCGAGGCGCCCGAACAGGACGACGCCGTTCATCTGCTCGAGGTCTGGCCCTCGGGCGAAGGCACGGGGACGCCGGAGTTTTTCCCCTTCGTGGATCAGTACGGCCAGTATCGTCATTCGGACTGGCCGGGCAAGATCCATGGAGACGACGGCTTTGCCGCACAAATTGAAGAAGAGCGACAGGAGATGGCGGACTGGCCCGGCCCCGGCTCCTGGAACCAATACGGCGGTTGGAACGAAGGCCCTCAATTGGAAGCCACCGGCTTTTTCCGCACCGAGAAGGTGAACGGCAAATGGTGGCTGGTCGATCCGGAAGGCCGCCTTTTTTGGTCGCACGGCCCGACCGGAGTCGGTTACGGCGGGGATTTCACCCCCATCAACGACCGCGAATACTGGTTCGCGCACCTGCCCGACCGGGATGGACCGGCGGGACAGTTCTACGGCGAGGGGCGCGGCGCCACCTACATGTATTACGAGAATCGCGAATGGACCGGCTTCGACTTCGGAACCTATAATATTCACCGCAAGTTCGGAGAAGATGCTGAGAGAAAAGCCGCCGGCCTGCTGCATGACCGGATGCGAAGCTGGGGTTTCAACACCATGGCCAACTGGTCCTCGCCGGATGTCTACCTCCTCCGCCGAACCCCCTACACCGTCGCCATTCACGCCGGAGGGCCTTCCATGCATTACCGCATGCGCGACATCTATCATCCCGACTGGCGGCGCAACCTGCGCCGGGCCATGGAGCGCGAGCGCGAAACCACCGCCGGCGACCCCTGGAATCTCGGATACTTCGTGGACAACGAGCTCTGGTGGGGCTGGCGACCACGCGCGGCGTCAGTGGGTCTCACCGCGATTGAAGCTCCCGCCGAGACGTACAGCAAGCAGGAGTTCCTCAACCTGCTGCGGGAGAAATACGATTCCATCGAAGCCTTGAACGAAGCGTGGGAAGCGGAATATGCCTCCTGGAATGCCCTGCTCGAATCACGTCGGACGCCGAACACGGAGGTCCCCCAAGTGATCGAAGACTGCGGAGATTTCGGCATGCAATTCGCCGAGTACTATTTCTCCACCGTTCGCGAAGAGGTCAAACGGGTGGCTCCCGACAACATGTACCTGGGCGTCCGTTTCCACGGCCACATCGATCCGGCCGTCGTGGAGCTCTGCGGCCGATACGCGGATGTGGTCAGCTACAACATCTACGATAACCCGCCCCAGGGACGGCTTAACCAGTACCTGCATCTCGACTTGCCTATCATCTCGGGAGAATGGGGCATTCGTTCAAATCCCTTGCAGACTCCCTTCCGGGGCGACGACCCGATTTCACCCAATCCCCGCGAACGGGCCGATTCGTTCGCCCGTTACCTGGAGGCCGGTTTTCGTCACCCCCTGCTCGTGGGCGCTCACTTCTTTCAGTTCCGAGACCAACCGATCTCCGGCCGACCCGACGGCGAAGCCATTCCGCGGGGCCTGGTGAATATCACCGATACCCCCCATTTCGATCTCATCTCCACCAATCGCCGACTCGCCTACGATCTTTACGAACGTCGCTACAATAGTGAATAATCCGGCATGAACGACTGGGAAAATCCGCAACTGACGGGTCGCCACCGCCTGGCGCCCCGTTCTCATTTCTACCCGTATCCCGATTCCGAATCGGCCCAGACAGGAAACCGTGACCGCTCGTCACGCTATCTCCCGCTCAACGGGACCTGGCGCTTCCACTATGCCGCCAGCCCAATGGAAGCGCCGGTCGGCTTTGAGCAGGAGGATTTCGACAGCTCCGGCTGGGACCGTCTGCCGGTGCCGGGCTGCTGGCAGATGCACGGTTACGGGCGTCCTCATTACACCAACGTTGCCTACCCGTTTCCGGTCGACCCTCCATTCGTTCCGAACGACAACCCCACCGGCTCCTACCTGCGGGCTTTTCGCCTCGAAGAGGAGTTTCTGAACGACAGACAGGTGACGCTGCGCTTCGAAGGAGTCGACTCCGCATTTTATGTCTTCGTGAACGGACAAGAGGTCGGATTCAGCAAGGGCAGTCGGCTTCCGGCGGAGTTCGATGTAACTCCCCACCTCCGCCCAGGGACCAACACCCTCGCCGTACGTGTTTTGCAGTGGTCCGACGGTTCCTACATGGAGGACCAGGATATGTGGTGGCTGAGCGGAATCTTTCGCGATGTTTACCTGCTCAGCCGTCCGGAACGCCTCAATCTGGCCGACGCGCGCATCCGGACCAAATACGACCCGGAGACGTCGAATGGCGAAATCGACCTGAAACTGAGCTTTGCGGGCCTTGATCCTAACGAAGCAAAAGGCCGCCTGGCCATCAGTCTGCAGGCGCCCGACGGCCGGCCGGTCGGTGAGACCCTGGAATGCGATATTCCCAACAATAGCGACGCTCAAGGGGAGCTCAGCACCCGGGTCGAGATTCCCGCCGCCCTGCCCTGGACGGCGGAAACCCCCCATCTTTACCGCCTGCTTTTGACGCTCAACGACGAAGCGGGACAGACCCTGGAAGTGATTCCGTTTCGAATCGGATTGCGCACGGTGAAAATCGCCGATGGCCAGCTCCTGGTCAACGGCCGGGCGGTCCTCTTTCGCGGAGTCAATCGCCACGAACACCACCCCGACCGCGGCCGGGCCGTCGATTACGATACCATGTTACAGGACGTGCTCCTGATGAAGCGGCACAACGTCAACGCTGTCCGCACCTCCCACTACCCCTCCGATCCCAAGTGGTACGACCTGTGCGACGAATACGGACTCTATGTGGTGGCCGAGTGCGACCTGGAAACCCACGGATTTTTTGTTCAGGACAGCGATTTGAACCCGGTCATCGACCCCGACTGGAAAGCAGCCTGCATCGACCGGATGACCCGCACGGTCCACCGCGATAAGAGCCGTCCCAGCGTAATCCTTTGGTCGCTGGGCAACGAGTGCGGTATGGGCCCCAACATTCACGCCATGGCCGGCGCCGCCCGCGACATCGACCCGGAGCGGCCGATTCACTACGAGCCGGATCACGGACTGGAAGTGGCGGATGTGTTCAGCCTGATGTACGCCTCACATGAGTTGGTGGACAGGATCGGTGAAGGCAAGGAAACGCTGGAAGAAGGCATTCGCGCCACCCTAAAACCGGAGGCCTACGCCGGCAAGCCGTTCCTGCTCTGTGAATACGTCCACGCCATGGGCCTTGGCCCCGGAGGAATCAAGGAATATTGGGATCTCTTTTACAAGCACCCGCGCGTGCAGGGCGGCTGGGTATGGGAATGGATCGATCACGGTATCCGCCAAAAAACCCCGGACGGCCGCGAGTACTTCGCTTATGGCGGGGATTTCGGCGAATCGCCGCACGACGGAAACTTCGTCATTGACGGCCTCGTTTTCCCGGACCGCACGCCTTCTCCCGGGCTGACCGAACTGAAAAAGGTGATGGAACCGGTGACGGTGGCACTTTCATCTTCAAACCCTGCCCGACTTGAAATCACCAACCGGTACGATTTTCTACCGCTCAACCATCTGGTTTGCTCCTGGTCCCTGACTGAAGACGGACACATCGTCCAGAGCGGATCCCTTCCCCTGCCCGAGATTCCAGCCGGAACCACCGCCACAGTGGAGCTCCCGGTCGCGCTCCCCCGCTCGGGAAAAGCGAGCGCCCGTTGCGATTTATTGCTGAGCTTAACCCTGGCCGCCAACACCTCCTGGGCGGACCGCGGCCACGAAGTGGCCTGGACCCAGCTACCGCTTCCCGTCGAATCGACGACGAAACCCCGGCCGAAACGCCCTCAAGCAAAACTCCTTTTCGACGACCAGGGGGCTGTGATTCGGGTTACCGGCAACGACTTCGAACTGAGCTTCGACCGGGTACGCGGCCGGATTTTATCCTGGGAAGCCCGCGGACGCCCCCTCCTGCGGGAAGGCCCGCGCCTCGACTTCTGGCGGGCTCCGACCGACAACGACCGGGGACGGCAGGGGGTGGCCGAAAGCTGGCGTGAGGCCGGTCTCCACGATCTGCGGCACCGAACGGTTGATGTGGAAACCGTATTGGACGGAAACAGCATCCTGCGCCTCGACGTCACCAGCCGCATCGCGCCACCTTCCTACGTGGACCGTTTTTTCGAGGCCACCTACGCCTATGAAATCCATGGAAACGGGACGATCCGGATGGAGGTATCCGCGAGGCCGCACGGCGAATGGCCGGAAAGTCTGCCTCGGGTGGGCCTTCGCCTGAACCTTCCACCGGATTTGGACCGGGTTAACTGGTTGGGATTCGGGCCGGGCGAATCCTACCCGGACAGTTGTCAATCGGTACGCTTCGGCCGTTTTCAAGCCACCGTGGACGAGTTGAGCACCCCCTACATTTTCCCCCAGGAGAACGGCAACCGCTCGGGGTGCCGTCGTATTTCCCTGTGCGACGGCAGCGGCGCCGGATTGGACATCGCCGCCGAACCCGAAATCGGGTTCAGCGCCCAACGATGCACCCCGGAAGACCTGGACCAGGCGCGCCATCAGCACGAACTCCCGCGCCGCGACAACCTGACCCTTCTCCTGAATCACCGCCTGCACGGCATCGGGAGCAACAGCTGCGGCCCGGGAGTGCTGCCCGCCTACCTGCTTAAACCGGAACCTTTTCAGTTCGCCATCGAATTGTCTCCGATCGAATAGCCCCGTCGATCGATCCCGATTCCATAGACAGATTAATTTGCTGAATCACATTACCTCCGGCTGGCAGCCTGCCCGCCAAAATTTCGTGCAGTTCACGTAATTCGTGGTCAGGAAACAGAACGAAAAACAAAAAGCCCCGCGATTTCTCGCGGGGCTTTGCAAAAAATTATGACTGAAAAACGCTTGATTAAGCGGAGCGCCTGCGACGGCGCAAGGCGACGACCAAGGCAAATACACCCAAACCGGACCAGAGAACCACGGTTGCGGGTTCCGGAATCTGGCTGCCGACAGTGATATTGCCAACCGTCGGGAAGGTGTTCGCGGTATTGCTAACCACTTCCATCGAGGTGATCGCCAATCCTTCGGCGGCATATACCCCGAAAAACTCGAATTGCCCGCTGGCTGTGGAACTGGTCAGCGTTTCGGTTACGAAAGTGGTATCGCTGAACCGGACGGTAACGGTCAGTGAGCCATCAACCCAATCGGCATTCGGACTCAAAGCGTCGGCCGTCAGGAAGAAGTGGCCGCCGATGGCATCCACTCCACCAGTGAAATCGGTAAACAAGACTTGAGCGCCTGCATCAAGAGCAGACAAACCCGTGCCGGCATAGTTTTGACCTTCAGTATACCAAATCGCGCCGCTCGGAGAAGTTGTTCCGTCAGCCGAAAGGGTAGTCGCTGTAAATGAAAAATCGTCCGAAAAATCAAAAACCTGCGAGAGGTTGCCCACATTGTTGTCGGAGTCGTTAAAATCCGAAAAATCCTCGTTGTAGTAAGAGGGCAACAGACCATCGAGAAACGCCTGCTCGTCAGCGAATGTTGTTTGACCATGAAGCGAACCACTGATGAACGCGGCGGCGGAAAGCAGAGCAATCGGGGAAATAATTTTTTTAGCCATAATTTTTTACCGTTTCATCTGTTAATGCCAGACGAGGCATTTAGGTCAAGGGAAAAAAGTAAAAATCTCTGTGAAGCGACCCTCCGGTTCGACGGCTTCAAGCCTCGCGACACCGGACCCGAAACCTGAAACAGGCGATCCGCTACAATCCCATTAATATCAATAAGGTATCACAAACTTAAATCACAAATCCCACCGCCCGGGGGAAAAATCGGTCCACGGAAAGATCTCGTTTGACGACGACCCGAGTTTTGAACTCAATTCATTCTTTGGATTAAATTCAATAATGGATTTTCCGCCTTGGCTATGGGGACCGCAGAACGCAGACAAAAGGAGAAAAAAGATCGGGAAACGCTCTTTCTGGAAAAAGCGGCCGAATTGATTCGGACGGAAGGCCTGCTGAACCTGCAGATGGCTCGCCTGGCCGAGGCCTGCGAATACGCCACCGGAACTCTCTACCAGCATTTTTCCTCCAAGGAGGACCTCCTTGTCGCGCTGGCGGAGCAGGGCGCCTGTGAGCACATCAATATTTTTCGCCGGGCCGCCGCCTGGGACGCCGGCACACGAAACCGGATGTTCGCCATCGCGGTGGGCGATGTCTTTTTCACCCAGAAAAACCCGGAGCACGCCAAACTGATGCAGTATATCTTCGCCGAAGCGGTGTGGGAGAACGCCTCCTCGTCCCGGAGAGAGTCATTGCTCAGCCAATGCGAACCCATTAACAAAATCATCAATCAACTGGTCAGCGAAGCCTGCCGAAACGGTGAACTGGAACCGAACGGGTTGCGCCCCATGGAGTTGGCTCTCGGCCCCTGGTGTCTTTGTGAAGGAATGCACAGTCTGGTGCACACCCAGGGCCTCCTGGAGGCCTGCCAGGTGGAAAGACCGGAGGTCCTGCTTTACCTGCACGTCCAGATACTGCTCAACGGAATGGGGTGGAAACCCCTGCTCCATCCCATCGAACCGGAAGCCATCGCCGACCTGGTGCAAACGATTCGGAAGGACGTATTCGACGCCTGACCCGCTCCCGTTTGCCCGCTACGCACCGAATCAAATTCTCGAAAGGAAACCACAGATGAAAAAACGCATGTTCCTCATGTTGGCTGCCGTTGCCTTGCTTTTCGGCGGTATTTTCGGCTTCAAGGCCGTTGGCAATTATTTCATGAACCAGTACTTCGACACCATGACCGAACCGCCCGCCACCATCACCGCGGCGGAGGTCAAGGAGGACCACTGGACCCCCACGGTTCAGGCGGTGGGCAGCTTCACCGCCCGCAACGGCGCCGAGCTGACCACTGAGGTCGGCGGCATTGTCACCGCCATCCACTTTGAAAACGGCGCAGCGGTGGAAGCCGGCCAGCGGCTGGTGTCGCTCGACACCGATGCCGACGAAGCCGAACTGGAACGGCTGAGGGCCGTCGCCCGGCTGGCGGAACTGGAGGAGGAGCGTTTTCAGCGGCTTCGCTCGGAAAACAGCGTTTCCGAATCCGAACTCCAAAGACGCGAAAGCGAGGCCGCCCAGGCCCGCGCCGCGGTTAGAGGACAGGAGGCGCGCATTCGCCAGAAAACCATACGCAGCCCCTTTGACGGAGTCGCCGGCATCCGTCGGGTCAATCTCGGACAGTACGTCGCTCCGGGAACTCCGGCGGTAGCCGTCGAATCCCTGGATCCCCTGTACCTGAACTTTTTCCTGCCGGAACAACGATTGAGCGACCTGCATCCGGGGCAAACGGTGGAAGCCCGGGTCGATTCCTTCCCGAACCAAACCTTTACCGGTGAGGTCACCGCCATCGAACCGCGAGTGCGGGAATCGACCCGCACGGTGGAGATTCAGGCCACCTTCGCCAATCCCGACGAGAACCTGCGGCCCGGAATGTATGCCCGCGTCTCCCTGGTTATCGGCGAACCCGCCGCGGTTCTCGTGATCCCGCAAACCGCCATCCAGTATAATCCCTACGGCAACTCGGTCTACGTGTTGTTCGAGGAAGTGTCCGAGAACGGCGATGAAGAGTCCGTTTCAAGGGTGCGGCAACGCTTTATCCAAACCGGCGAGCGGCGCGGCGACCTCGTCACCGTTCTCGGGGGCCTGGATACCGGGGATCGGGTGGCCAGTTCAGGATTGCTCAAGCTCCGCAACAACGCACGGGTGGAAATCAGCGACAACGGCGATCTCCAGCCCTCCTCCGACCTGAATCCGCGGCCTGCCAACAACTGATTCCAGCTTTCCAATGCGTTTCACCGATGTTTTCATTCACAAGCCGGTGCTGGCCACCGTGGTCAGCCTTTTTATCCTGCTGCTCGGCATTCGCGCGGTCTACGATCTGAACGTCCGTCAGTTCCCCGAGATCCAGAACGCGGTGGTTACGGTCTCGACTTCCTACATCGGCGCCGACGCCGACCTGATTCAGGGGTTCATCACCACTCCGCTGGAGCGCGAAGTGGCGGCCGCCGAGGGGATCGATTACATCGTTTCGACCTCCGTCGCCGGCATGAGCACCGTGCAGGCGTACCTCCGGATGGATCGCGATCCCAACGAAGCGCTCACTGAAATCGCCGCCCAGGTGAACAAGCTGCGGTCCGACCTGCCGGAAAACGCCCTGGATCCGGTGGTGGAACTGGCGGTGGGCGAGCAGATCGCCGCCATGTACCTCTCTTTTTACAGCGACGTCCTGGAAAACAACCAGATAACAGACTACCTCGTCCGGGTCGTCGAACCCCAGCTCTCCACCATCCCCGGAGTGCAGCGTGCGCAGATCCTGGGCGCACGCACCTTCGCCATTCGCGCCTGGCTGGACCCCGACCGCATGGCCTCCCTCGGAGTCACCGGCAGCGACGTCACCAACGCCCTTCGCGCCAACAATGTGCTCTCCGCCGTCGGGCGCACCAAGGGGCAAATGGTGGCCATCGATCTCAACGCCGCCACCGACCTGCAAAGCGCCGAGGAGTTCCGGCGCCTGGTCATCCGCTCGGAAAACGGGGCACTGGTACGCCTGGAGGAGGTCGCCGAAATCGAGCTGGGTTCGGAAAACTACGACGTCTCGGTTTCGTTCAACGGCCTCGAAGCGAGTTTTATGGGGATCGAAGTGGCCCCCGACGCCAACGCGCTCGATGTCATCGGCGAAGTCCGCCGGGTCTGGGACAACCAGATCATCCCGGCCCTGCCGGAGGGATTGCAGGCGGAGATTCCGTATGACTCCACCGAATACATCGAGGGCGCGATCAATGAAGTGCTCAATACCATCGTGCTGGCGCTCATCATTGTGATCGTCGTCATCTACGCGTTTCTTGGTTCTCTGCGCAGCGTGATCATTCCCGCCCTGGCGGTGCCGCTTTCCCTGGTGGGCACCTTCTTCCTCATGCTGCTGATGGGGTTCTCGATCAACCTCCTCACCCTCCTGGCCATGGTGCTGGCCATCGGCATTGTGGTGGACGACGCCATCATCATGCTGGAAAACATCCAGCGCCACCTGGAGGAGGGAATGTCGCGTCTGGACGCGGCCATCCTGGGCGCGCGCCAGCTCGCCTGGCCCATCGTCGCCATGTCAACGACGCTGGTGGCGGTGTTTATCCCTCTCGGCTTCGTGGGCGGCCTGACCGGCACACTGTTCGTCGAGTTCGCTTTCACCCTGGCCGCCACCGTCATCCTTTCCGGGGTGGTCGCCATCACGCTGTCCCCCATGCTCTGTTCCCGCGTCCTGCGCTCCCGACGTCACGGGGGACCGCGCCCGAAGCTCGAAGTCTGGCTTGACCACCGGTTCGATCAACTCCGGCGCTGGTACCAGCAACGCCTGCACGGCGCGCTCAACACCTATCCGGTGGTCCTGGTGTTCGGAATGATTGTGCTGGTTTCGTGTTATTTCCTGTTTGTGACCAGCCCCTCCGAGTTGGAACCGGCGGAAGACCAGGGTTTCATCTTCACCATCGGCGAAGCCGACAGCTTCGCCACCCTCGATTACGTGGGCCGGAATACTTCCCAGATCAACCGCATGATCGAGGAGATTCCCGAGGTGGAAAAGATTTTCATCATCAACGGATTCGGCGGCACCAACACCGCCGGAGCCGGCATCGTGCTGGCGCCCTGGGAGCGGCGAGACCGCACCACCCAGGAGATCCTGCAATCCGACGTCCAGCACCGGCTTGACGCCCTGCCCGGCCTCAACCTCTTCGCGTTGATCCCCCCTTCCCTGCCTTCTCCCGGAGGCGGTCCCCCGGTCGAGTTCATCGTCGGATCCACGCAGCCGTTCGAGGTCATGAACGAGGTGACCAGCCAGATCGTTCAACGCGCCATGGAGAGCGGGCGCTTTATATTTTTGGATACGGACCTTAAAATCGACCGGCCGCGGCAGACCGTTCGCATCGATCGCGAAAAGGCGGCGCTGATGGGAGTCGACATGCAGCAGATTTCGGCCGACCTCTCGAGTATGATGGCGGGGGGCTTCGTGGGACGTTTCGCCCTCGACAATCGTTCCTATCGGGTCATTCCGCAGGTTCAGCGAACCGAAAGACTGAATCCCGATCAACTCACCAACTTTCATACCCGCAATCGCTACGGTGAAATGGTGCCCTTTTCCGCATTGGTCACCCTGGAAGAATCGGTCCAGCCCCAGCAGCTCAAGCGGTTTCAGCAACTCAACGCCGTGACGATTTCCGGCGTACCGCGTCCCGGGGTTCCCCTGGGCGAAGCCCTCGAGGTCCTGGAGCAAATCGCCGCCCAGGTCTTGCCGACGGAGTTCACCGTCGATTACTCCGGCCAATCCCGCCAATACCGCGCCGAGGGGCAGGGGTTGGTGGTGACCTTTTTCTTCGCTCTGCTGGTCATCTTCCTGGTGCTCGCCGCCCAATTCGAGTCCTTCCGCAACGCCTTCATCATGTTGGTAACGGTGCCAATGAGCGTCTGCGGCGCCATGATTTTCGTCAGCCTCGGCCTCACCACCCTCAACATCTACACCCAGGTGGGTCTCCTGACCCTGATCGGACTGATCGCCAAGCACGGCATTCTCATCGTGGAGTTCGCCAACAAGCTGCAGGACGAAGGCCGCAGCAAACGGGAGGCCATTGAAGAGGCCACCTCCATTCGGCTGCGTCCCATCCTGATGACCACCGCCGCCACCGTGCTCGCCATGGTGCCTCTGCTTATCGCGGACGGTCCCGGGGCAGGGTCGCGCTTCGCCATGGGTCTGATCATCGCCAGCGGCATGACGATCGGCACCGCGTTCACTCTTTTTGTGGTGCCGGCGGTTTACCTTTTCATGGCCGCCGAACGGAAAAGACCTGACGCCCCGCTACCGGGATAAGCCGCGACCGCACCATCGGTCAGTTTCCCTCTTCAACCGGAGGATCGTAACGGTAACCCACTCCGTGCACGGTGTGGAGGAAACGCGGGCTTTCCGGTTGCGGTTCTATTTTTTTCCGCAACTGGGCAATGTGTTGATCGAGCGTGCGCGTGGTGCCGACGTAATCGACGCCCCACACGCGATCCAGGAGAACGTTCCGGGAAAGGGTTTCCCCCGGCGCGAGGAAAAACACCTGAACCAGCTTCATTTCGCGCGCGGTCAGCGAGATCTCACCCACCGCGCCGAAAAACACATGGCGTTTGCGGTCGACCCGCGCAGCGCCGAAGGCAAATTCCTCCGGAATCGACGGCCCGTCCTCCCCTCCCCCCGAATGGCGGGCCCGGCGCAGCAACGCCGCCACCCGGGCGAGCATTTCGCGAACTCCAAACGGCTTGGTGAGGTAATCATCCGCACCCAGCTCCAAACCGATCACCTTGTCGATTTCCTCGCTCTTGGCGGTGAGAAATAGAATGGGCACTCCGGCGTTCCGCTTGCGGATCTCCCGACAGACATCGAACCCGCTCATGCCGGGCATCATCACGTCCAGGATCACCAGCGAGCACTCCCCCTGCCGAAACAGTTTCAACGCCTCGTCGCCATTGCGGGCCGGCGTCACCTCATATCCCTCGTCCGTGAGCGCGTCGCGCAGCCCGTTGCGAATGTGAGTGTCGTCCTCCGCCACCAGGATATTGGTCCGTTTCATGATGCAACAAGGGGAAGGGTCAAAAGAAAAACAGAACCGCCGCCCGGTCGCGGTTCATAGGCCAGGTCGCCGCCCATGGCGCGCGCCAGTTGACGGGCTATGTTCAGACCGAGCCCACACCCCGGATTCTCCGCCGTCAAGCTGTCGTCCACCCGGTGGAACTCCTCAAAAATCCGCTCCCGGTGCGCGGCCGGCACACCGGGACCACGATCCATAAACCGGATACACACCCCTACACTCTCCCGGTCGGCGGAAACCGTCAGGTCCCGCCCTTCCGCGGCGTACTTGATGGCGTTGTCCAACAGATTGAGGAAAACCTGCTCCAGGGCATCGCGGTCCGCCTTCACGGGCAGCTCCGCCTCCCGGCATCCGTCAACGCGCACCGTCAGACCGGCCGCTTCGGCGCGGGGGCGCTGGTTCTCCAAAAAACCCGCCAGCAGGACACCCGCGTCGAGCGCGCGCACCCGCAACGTTTTCTGCTTTCGTTCCAGCCGATTGAAATCGAGTACGTTGTTGACCAGGCGCGTCAGGCGATCCGTCTCCGAACGAATCACCCCGAGATAACGTTCGCGCCGCTCCGGCGGATCCGCCGGAGCCGTCTCGAGCAACTCGGCATACATCCGAAGAGTGGTCAGCGGCGTCTTGAGTTCGTGCGACACGTTGGAAACAAATCCGCTTTTGCGCCGGGCGTCGAGAGCGTTGCGATAGGCCTGCCAGAGCAAGAGCGACCCGCCGGAGAGGATGGCGGCGAGGAACACCCCGAGCAGCAACAGGGAAACCAGAAAAAAACCGCTGCCGGGCAGCAACCCGTTGCCCGGCGGGAAGGCGGCCAGCCGCCAGTCCGGAAAGAGCGCTCCCACCGGCAGCACCAGATCCGGCTCCACCTCCGGCGACTCCCTGTCTGATGCCGCCACGATTGTCCCGTTGCCGTTGATCAGGGCCAGGTGCTCGCCCCCCGATGCGGCGCCGTTCAACAGTATCCGCACCCGGCTCCGCAAGTGATCCGGATTCAGTTCCGCGCCGTGCACCGGTCCCCAGGGACGGGACCTCACCCACCCCAGCACCGCCCAGTCATCCTCATCCCCCAGCCAGGGAATCCATCCCTGCCCGGCCGGCAGTATCCGGGATCCCACGACACCCTCCATCGGCGGCGAGAACGGCTCCGCCATAGCTATATCGCCCAGACTCTCGCCTTCGAGAACGACGTCCGGTCGCCGGGAGTGAACGTCCTCGTCGGCTCTCAAAGCACCCGCCATACCGAGCCCCACCGCGGATTCTTCCTCCGCGAAGAACGATTCCGCCGAGAGGGTATCCCTTTGCCGCAGCGCCGCGGCGAACCGGTCCTGCTGCGCCAGCATTTGCACTTCCCGACGCGGCGACAAAGGCAAGGCCGCCTCCTCGTCACGTCGTTCGTATTCCGGCATGTCCTCCGGAACCGCCAGCTCCGAGCCCATCCAGGAATCGCGGCGGGAGAACAGATTCTGGTAACGGTTCACAAACCGTGCCTGCACCTCGCTCGCCGGCTCGTTCGGATCCGGATAAACCAACGCCTCCCCCGGACGCCAGATGAAGGCGTTCGAGACCAGCGGATTGGCTTCGCTCCAAGCGGACAACACGGCCGGCTCGAACTCCTCCGGCAACCCGCTCAACCCTTCGAGGACCGCTCCTTTCACCTCCTCGAAAAACAGGTCCAGATTCTCCGCCGTCAGCGACAACCGTTCCTGCCGGGCCAGCGCCTCCGCCTCCGCCAGTCTCGCCTCCTCTCGCGCCAGCAACCGCCACCCCCACACTCCGAGGATGACGGTCGGGACCAGCAGCATCAGCCAGTAAAAAACAATGCGCGAACGCGTGAGCATGGTTCTTGGTTCTTGGTTCTTTGTTCTTTGTTATCTGTAATGTATGCGCCGGCCCGCTACCGACAACCCTGCATATCGATTCCTTCTTACTTCTTACCTTTCACTTCTCACTTTAACTCACTCCCTTCCCGTCGCCTGTTGGGTGCGGAGTTGATACGATTCCGCGCGCCGGGCACGGACCTCCTCGGGACTGAAATCGCGCTCGCCGAGAACCGCATCCTCCCGCAGGCGGTACTCCTCAAGGGCGGGCGGCATGCCCGACAAACCGAGGCCGACGGCCTCATCGGAAACCCGCCGGAGCGCCCCTCGGGCCTCTTCCCGCCGTCCCTGCGCCACGAGATCCAGGACCTCTTCCTGCAAGTCCGCCTGACGCAACTCGGCCCAGGCGTCGCGCACGTCCTGACGCACCTCCCGTTCCACCTGATCCGCCGAAGCGGTGTACCGCACCTCGGTCTGTCCCGCGACCCGTCCCGTCGCAAGGTCGGAAGCGCGCCGGTAGGTCGCCGTCGCCCTCAGAGCGGGCAGAACCTCGCCATCGGCCCCCGCCGGCACCTTCAATTCCAACAGACCGTACTTGAGGTGCCCCGCGGCCAGATCGTGGAAATCGATTTCCACCACCCGACCCTCCCGGCGATGGCCGCGTCCGAGCACCCGTTCCACTTCCACGCCTTCCGGAATTTCGATCCGGATGATCACGTTGCGTGCCACCGTGCTGACCAGGTGACCGATTTCCTCGCGAAAGATCTTCGGAAGGCTTTCACCGTCGCGGACGAAATAGGTGTTCCCTTCTCCCGCCTGAGCCAGGTCGGCCATGAGACGCTCGTTGTAATCCAGTCCGAGCCCAACGGTCGAAACCACCACTCCTTTGCCCGAAAAAGACCTCCCCAGTTCGGCGAACGCCTGCGGGCTGGTCGGTCCCACGTTGGCCAGGCCGTCTGACAACAGGATCATGCGGTTCAGGTACCGGCGATTGAAGTGCTTGTCCAGTTCGGCAAACCCCGCCTCCAGACCCCCGTAAATATTGGTGGTGCCTCCGGCCATAATTCCCGAGATGATACGCTCCACCCGGTCGATATCGGTCAACCGGCCCGCGGGAATCAAAGTGCGCACCTGACTGTCGTAAACCACCACCGAAAAAACATCGTCACGCCCCAGCCGCCGAATGGCTTCCATTGCGCCCTGGCGGGCGTTGACAATGCGATCGCCCGACATCGACCCGGACTTGTCGATGACCAGCGAAAGGTTGATCGGAGGCCGGTCGGCGACGGGAAGTTCCCCGCCTCGGGTGGCGATTTTCACCAGCACCGTTTGCTCTTTCCCCGCTTCCACCCAGGGACGATCGCTGTGCAACTCGAGTTCCACCGTTTCGGATTTCATTGGAGGGGGCGCCATCAGGGCCGCTCCCAAGATTGCCATTATCAGTATTTTCATGGTTCGGATCTCCTTGATTTCGGATCGCCGTCGCGGCGGTCCTTCAAGGCACAGTCTGCCATCCATTGCCCCCGAATTTGTCAGCACCGGGTCAAACCCATGTCAAAAGAATGTCAGGCGCACTTCGGCCCCGGCGCCACCCCTCTCTCGACATTCCGGTCTCGAGAAGTACTGTGACCCTCCATGAACCCGATCAAACGTCTCCTGCGCAATCTTGGTTACGCTTTTCTCAAGGGTCTCGGCTCGGTCCTGCCTGTTTTTATTACCCTTTATCTGCTCTACTGGCTGCTCGCCACCACGGAAAACGGTCTCGGCCCCCTGCTTAAACGCGTTCTTCCCGAAGCGGCCTACATCCCCGGCATGGGAATCGCGGTGGGAATCGCCGCCGTGCTTATCGTGGGAATTCTGGCCAACGCCTGGGGTTTCCGCAGCCTGGTCTCCTACATTGGCAGCCTTATCGAACGCGTTCCTCTGATCAAAAGCATCTACGGCGCCTTGCGTGACTTCGTTCAGTTCTTTTCCGCCTCTAACGAACGCAAGTTCAGCAAAGTGGTCTGCGTGCACCTCACCCCGCAATGCCGTCTCATCGGTTTTGTCACCCGTGAGGACGCCCACGTGATGGTCGACGAAGAGCCGGGCGAGGAAAAGCTCATCGCCGTCTACATGCCCATGAGCTACCAGATCGGCGGTTACACCATGGTGCTTCCGGAATCCATGACTCAACCGCTCGACCTGTCCATCGAAGACGCCATGCGCACCGTCCTCACCGGTGGAGTGTCGATTTCCGCCACCAAGCGCGGCCAACCCGAAGCCGAAACCTGATCCGGTCGGTCGATGCCAGGGTGGATTCGGACGGATCATCGGTTCATCGTTCGAACCTTTGATGACGGGCTCAAATGCCTTGCATCCTCCTTGGAATTTACTCAGTCTATTCCACGGTTTCGGACAGGATTCATTGATTCCGTTCATCCCCTCCAGCAACCACCCAGGCCATGAGAACCTTCCTGCCTCCGAGATCCCGCACGCACGCGGAACCGCTTCCTCCGAATCCGATCCCCACCTCCGCGGCATCCACTTTTCGGTGGATCTTGCGGGCGGTTTTCGTCGCGCTCATTCCGGTCGCCCAACTCGCCGCCCTTGAGCTCGATCCCGCCGAACTGACGCTCACTATCACACCTGCCGGCGATCACCGGCCGGTGACCCTTTCAGTAAGCGGTGCTCCCGCGGACCCGAATGGCGGCGATCTGCAAGCCCATTCCGACCAGGGCTGGGTGATCCCGTCGGTCGACGCCACTGCCGGCACCATCACACTGGAGTTCGCCACGAGCCACCTGACCGTGCTTGAGCCGAATGCCACCCTATTCGTCAACTGGGGCGAACTCAGCGGCACCGTATCGATCCACGCCCGGCTGCAACCGTTGCAGATCGTCCGATTGCAGGACGATCCGTTTCGCTCCCATGTCTACGGCGCCCACCAGGCCGAAGACGGCGGGCCCGGGGCAGTGATCTTCTTCGACCCGGTAAACGAACACTACCTGGGTCACACCACCGTCGGCGTCCGTCCTTCCGGGATGGCGCTGAGCGCCGGCGGCGCCGAACTCTTCGTCGTCTCCGGCGGCAGCGCTGAGATCCACGTGGTCGATTTGCAGAGCCTGACAGTGTCCGAAGTGATTTCTCTCCCTGAATTCGAAACCCGGGACCACCCGTTCGTCGGAAATGTCGCCACCGGACCCAACAATGTTCTGTATTACACCGACGGGGCTGAACCTCCCCGGTTGCGGGTCTACAGCCGCAACACCGGCGACGTCATCCAAACTGTCACCATCGCCCCCGGCAACAACGCCGGCTTTGGCAACTTCGCCGTCAATCCCGGCCGGACGCATCTCTTCGGCTGGTCGCAATCGAATTGGGGCTTCACGCCCAGGGATGCGTTGATTTCCCGCTTCTCCATCGGCGGCGCCGGAACGCTCACCCACCGGGAATTCCAGCATCTCCCGCAGCTTCTAAACAACTCAGTGGAGCCGGGAGAAAGTCCCGTGCTGCTGGACCGGGACGGCACGACCGCGGTGGTCCGCGACGAGGTGCTCCGTACCGCCTCCTTGAGTGAATGGGTCAACACCCTTCCCTCACCGGTCTACTCCATGACCCCCAACGCCCGCATCGCCGGAGCCGCCAACGGGCTTTACGATATTCACACTGGAGAACGTCTGGTCGAACTGCACCCCACCGTCACCGTCCAGGCGTTCACTTCGGATTTTTCCCGCTTTGTTTATTTCCACCGCACCTCCCGCAGCCTGCGCACCCTGGACCTGGGGACCGTCCTGAGCGACGGGCAACTCGGATTGACCACGACCCCGGCAGACGGCGAGACCGCATCGCTTCCGGTACTGCTGAACTGGTTGCCGGTTCCCGGGGCCGGGGAATACCACGTTTATTTCGGCAACTCCGAGCAAAACGTCGCCGCGGCCAATCCGGAAAGTCCCCTTTTTCGCGGCGCCACCCACAAGAACGCCTGGTCTCAGTTGCCGAGCCTCGCGCTCGACACAACCTATTTCTGGCGCGTGGACGCCGTAACCGTCGACGGCATTGTCCCGGGACCGACCCGGTCATTCACCACCGCCCCGATTTACGTCGCCCCCAACGTCGTCCGCACGGAGGCATTTGAATCGGCAACCCGGCACGAAGTCTCCATCCACTTGTCCCACCCCTTTATTCGCGATCCCGAAGACTCGCCCTCCGTCGCCTGGGAAGGGCAATCCGACCGGAATTGGATCTCGCTGCGCGAATCGGAAGGCATCACTCCCGGACCCCTGGTCCTGGAACTGAACGCCAAGCTGGCCGGCCCCGGATGGCACCGGGGCGTGGTTTCGGTCTCGGCGAACGGCGGCACTCCGTTCCGCATCCCGGTCGAGCTGAAAGTGCTTCCCCTGCAGATCAGCCGGATCGCAACCGACCCCGACTCCGACCGGGTTTACGCCATCAGTCAATTCCAACAGAACCGCGGCCACAGGGCCTACCTGCTGGAACTGGACAGTACGGAGGAGCGGATCGTCCGCAGCCGCTACATCGCTCCGGGCGTATCCGGGATCGCCGTACATTCCCACGACAACCGCATTTACCTGTCGGCCTCCCCCGGAGCGCGAGTCCTGACGGTCAATCCCGCCAACCTGGAAACCATGAACGCCTTTTCCCTGACCGGCTCCTCGACCTCGCCTCCGAACATCATGGGGGTTTACCCCGGGGCGGCCGGACGGCTGATCGTCGGCCACACCGACCCGAGCTACGGTATTCGGGTTATCGATACGACCACCGGCAACACCGTCACCAACGCCGGATCGGTCCGCACCGGCGGTGGCGCTTCCGCCCAGAACGGGCTGATCTACTATCACGGTGAGTCGAACAGTTCGGGCGCCCACCTGCGCCGGTACAGCTTGAACGCGGATCAGTTCACCGAAGCGTCGAGCGTTCGAGTCACCAGCGTGAGCAACTTCGGCTCCCCGATTGTCACCATCTCCCACGACGGCTCCCGGCTTTTCTGGAACGGCTCGGTTTTTTCACCGAACCTGGCGGAGGAATGGGAAATCGGCGCCCTGATTCACTCGGCTTCCGCCGACGGGCGCCTGGCCGCCGGCGAGACTCTGATCTACGATATCGACCAACAGGAAGCCGTTCTCGGCATGCCCAAGGACCCCGGACCCAGCGTCTTCAATGCCACCTCCGGGAAATTCGTCGTGCAGACCGGCAATCGCCTGGCGTTCTTCGATCCAGAAGCACCCGCGGCCCTCGCCGCGCCGGAATTGAAGATCGCCGCCCGCGCAGACACCTGGATCGACCTGGAATGGATCGACCGGTCACTGGAAACCGGGTTTTCACTGGAAATGCAGGCGAACGGAGATTCCTCCTGGAGTCCGGTGGCTTCGCCGCCGCAGAACGCCACCTCTTTCCGGGTCACCGGACTCAACCCGCAAACCGACTATCGGTTCCGTCTGCGAGCCACCTCCACTTCCGGAAATTCCGAATGGAGCGAGGCCATCGACGTAATGACCTCCGCTCCACCGCCGGCGGCCCCCGGTTTGAACGTAACCGCACAATCCGCGTTCGCGGTGCTTTTACGCTGGAACACCAGCGAGACCTACGAATCCGCGATCGTCGAACGACGCATCTCACCGGAGGATCCCTGGACCCATTTGCGGACGATTCCAGCGGAAGTGGACCGGTACCTCGACGAAGACAACCTGCTGCCGGGAGTACTCCACCACTACCGCGTTTTCCTGGAACGTGACGGAGTACTCTCCGAACCCTCCCCGGCGCGTTCCGCCCGGCCAGATAGCTTTGAATCCCTGCAACGGGTTCAGATCGCCAACCTTATTCCCGACACGCCCACTTCGCTGACCCTGACCTGGGAACGCTCTCCCCGGGCACAATGGTACACAATCGAATACCGGGCCGCGGGCGCCGCGGAATGGACCCACGCCGCCACCGTCGGACGCGAACAGAACGCGTACCGGCACACCGGCCTGGATTTCGGCCAAACCTATGAATACCGCCTCCGGGCGGGTAACGAGTTGACCACGGCGACTCCCTCCGACGTCGTCGCCGCCACCGTAGCCGAATGGACCGCCTTGCTCCGGGAGGATTTCGCCGAGGCCCCCAACCCGCGAAACTGGGCCCGGGTCCTCGGCGGACAGGTGCTGGAGGGAATGCCGGGATTCGACCGCGGAAGCGCGCTTTGGTTTGAATCAGAGACGGTGTCCCTGGAAGCCCTGTCGGTCGATGCCCGCAACGGCGGAATTCTCTCCTTCGACCTCCGGGCGGGCAACACGCTGGATGACGGACCCGACTACTGGGAAAATTTCGACTCGAGGAACCTCGACGTCAGTTACTCCACGGACGGACACAACTGGACCCTGATTGAGCGGTTGGACCTCGGGTACCCCAACTTCCTGCGCTGGGACAGCGTGTTTCTCGAGGTGCCGCCCCAGGCAAGAACGGCGGCGACACGGTTCCGTTGGCGAGTCGCCACCGGAGGCGGTCAGGGAAACTGGGCCGTGGCCAACATTCGCATGCTCTCCGAAAGCGCCGCGCCCCCTCCTGCTCCGGCGTACGTCCTCGCCGGCCTGGAAGCCGAATCGCAAATTCGCCTGCGCTGGCCCGTGCCCCATCCCGGCGGTTCCGCCACCCTGAGCCACCCCGAAAGCCTCTACCAGTTCCGCATCGAACGCCGGCTCGCCGGCCGTGTGTGGCAACCGATCGGCACGGTAACCGGCGGCGCCGAACCATCGTTCGTGGATGTCAATGCGCCGGCTTACGGAACCGTGTTTTACCGCGTCAGCACGCTGAGGCCCTGGACCGAATCGCGCCCCTCGCTTCCCGTGACCGTGTCCCTGGGAACCCAGTTGGAAGCCTGGCGACAGACCCATTACGGCAGCATGGAGAACGCCGGTCTTGCCGCCGACCTGGCGCTCGACAGCTTCGGTTTGACCAACCTCACTCGGTACGCCTTCGGACTGGGAACGGGAAGCCCCGCTGTTACCTACTCACCCTGCGCCTCAATTCCTGGTTTACCGGCGATCTGGATCGATCCTGAAACCGGACTGGTGCATGTGGCCTTCCTTCGCCGCAAACCTTCGACCCATCCGGAGATCGAATACCTGACCGAATACAGCGACGACCTGAACGAATGGACGGAACCCGCGGCGCCCTACGCGATTACAGCGGTCAACGATCTCTGGGAGGAAGTGCGTTTTGTCCAGCCCGCATCACTCGGCGCCACACCCCACATCTTCGCCCGCGTCAAAGTCCGCCGCATCAACCTCTGACCCCTACAGCCCACAATCAGCCAAACCAATCCGCTCGCATGACCACCCACGGCACCCACTTACCTCTTCCAGAAAATCAAAAACGATTCCGGCACAGATTTTGGAGCACCGCCGGGTCATGCCTGCTCGTTGTAGCGTCTTGCTGCGCCTGGACCTCGGAAGCATCCGCGACATCCGGTCCCGGAGTCGAATCCCTAAACGTCGTCCGCGTTCTCGACGACCCTTTTCGCTCCCGCGTGTACGGGACGCACCAGCCTGCCGACGGCGGCCCGGGCGCGCTGATCATCTTCGATCCGGCCACCGAAAACTACCACGAACCGATCACCCTTGGCCTGAGACCGTCCGGCATGGCGATCACCACGGATGGCGACGAACTGCTGGTGATTTCCGGAGGCAGCGCCGAGATTCACATAATCGACCTCGGAAACCTGACGGTCTCCGAAGTGCTCTCCTTGCCTTCCTTCGCCACTCGCAATCACCGCGACGTCGGAAATATCGCCGCCGGCGCCAACAATCAGATTTTCTACACCGACGGAAACGCGGTCCTCCACCGGCTTTCACGCGACTCGGGAGAAGTTCTGCAAACCGTCGGCACCATCGCTCCCGGCGATTCGCGCGGAATCGGCCAGTTCGCCCTTTCACACGACAGAACCCGGCTTTACACCTACTCCGCAGCAAGGTGGACATCGCCCGACCCCAACCAGGGCACGCTGATTTCGAAATTTCAAATCGATGTCCAAAACCAGTTGGAGTATGTGGCGAGCAACAAAAACCGTCCCATGGAAATCTTCGGAATCCGGCCCGACGCCCCCGTCTTCGTCAGCCGCGACGACACGATCGTGATGGCCCCGCGCTTCGCCTTCGACGCTTCCGATCTCGAAGCAGTCATCAATCGTTTTCCTTCACCCGTGCGCTCCATCACCCCGGCAGCCGACATTGCGGCCACCGAATCCTACCTCTATTTCGTGGACAGCGGCCTTCCCTTTTTCCGGCTCCCCGACTCCTATGCGGTGCAAACGATCACCTCGGATTCCTCCTGGCTGGTTTATTTCGATCCGGCATCGGAAGGACTGCGAACGCTGAACATTTCTCATGAGGCGCTTCCCGAAGGCCCTTCCGCGACTCTTTATCCCCCCGACAACGGAATCGTCCCTTCCCCGCCCACGCTTACCTGGCCCGCCATTCCAGAGGCCCAATCGTACCGGATCTACCTGAGCCATTCGGCGGAGGACACCGCCCTCGCGGAACCGGGTGATGCCGCTTTCCTCGGCGAAAGCCAGACGCCCGAGTTCGAGTTGGAGACCATCCTCTCTCCCCATGAAACCTATTTCTGGCGCGTCGAAGGCGTCACCGGCCAAGGTACCAAAACCACAGCCGTCCGCTCCTTCAGCGCCTCTCCCGTCGGGGTTTCCCCCGTCTCCATCTCTCGTCGGACCCTGGAAATCGACTCCAACCAAATCGTAACAATCAACCTTTTCTCCCACCCCGTTTCTTCGAGTACCTCCATCGGCCAGTCAGTACCGGCCGATGAAATCGCGTACCAGTGGCACGCGCACAGCGATGCGGACTGGATCCGTTTCCCGGCCGCCACAGGCGTCGTTCCGGAGCCTTTGCTCGTCAACCTCGACACCACTCTTCTGGAGCCCGGCGTTCATCACGGTGAGATCGAAGTTTCCATCGATCATGATTTCACGCTATTGGTCCCGGTTCGGCTGGAGGTCGAGCCGGTAAACATTACCATTATGCAATCCGACCGGTTTTCGAGTCGTGTTTACGCTCTCAGCGACACCCCGGACACCCGCAACGCGTACCTTGTGGAAATCGACGCGCAGGAGGAACGCGTTACCCGTGTGCGAAACGCCGGACGCGTCGTCAGCGATTTCGCACTGCATCCCCACGAAGGCCGGATCTACGTCATGAATTTCCAGGACGGCCACCTCCTGTACTTCGACCAGGACTCGATGGAACTGACAAGCGTCCTGTCCTTTGCCCGCTCCGGCATTCGCGGCGACATGCGCCGAATAGCCGCCACAAGCGAAGGGCGCCTGGTCGTACAGGAAGCCGACCGGTGGAACCAGCACCTGATCGACACCGCCACCGGAGCGAGCCTCGATGCATTCGGGGTTCATCACGGCTGGAGCGTTTCGGACCCGACCGGACGCTACCTCTACTTCAGAACCACCGGCACTTCCAACGCTTCGCTTTCAAAATTCGACCTGTTCGGCGACCGGGCCGTGCAACTGGCCAGCATCTCGACAAGCAGCATCAGCCCGCCCCGGCTGTTGATCTCCGAAGACGGATCCCGGCTTTTCACGGGATCACAAGTCGTTTCCTCCGACCTGGCCGTCCAATGGGCTAACGCGCCTCGCGCCTATGCCACCACCTCGGACGGCTCACTGCTCGTAGGGGGCAGCTTCATTTACGACGTCCCCACCCAGACGACCCTCTGGGGCATGCCCGCCGGCGTCGCCGGCAGCGCCTACAACTCAACCGCCAACCGGCTGGTAACGGCCGAAAACGGCGGCTTCGGGTTCTACGAACTGACCGACGAAGCCGCGCTGACGGCCCCGGAACTTTCGGTCGCTTCCGTCACCCACAATTCCGTTGCGCTGGAGTGGATCGACAACTCCCTTGAAACCGGCTTCATCCTGCAAAGGAGCGACCCGGACAGTGATTCCTGGCGGAACGTATTTATCACTCCCAATCAGGATACGCTCAACCGCAACACCACCTCCCACCAGATAACTTCCCTGAACGCGGAAAGCACCTATTCCTTCCGCATCAAAGCGTTCACCCCCATGACCGAAGGCCCTTGGAGCAATGTGGTGACAGCGACTACCGAACCACTGCCATTTACCCCGGCGGAAATCTTTTCACTCGAGCCATTGGGTACGCGGGAGATTCTCATTCGAATCGCCACGGCCTTCCCGCATCCCGAAGACATTCTCATCGTCGAACGGCGTCCGGCGGGTTCCCAGGAATGGCAGGAGATAATTCGCCTCTTTTCACCGCAGCACAGCTATGTCGACGAAGACGTCGAGCCGGCCTCCGAATATTCCTACCGCGTGCAACGGGTACGTGGTGAAAGCTCGACCGAGTACTCGGCCGAGCGGTCGATTACTGCCGTCAATCTTACCCAACCTTCAACGCCCCAAATGGTGATCACCTACCCCAACGACTCAACCTCCCTGATGGTCCATTGGAGTCCCGACCCATTGGGACGAGCGGAAAATTATCGACTGCAGTATCGTCCGCAGGGCGCCCTGGAATGGGAAACCGCCGCCACCACCGACGCCGACCAAACCAGCTTCCTTCACACTGGACTGACTCCGGACCACATCTACCAATACCGTGTCCGGGCCTTCAACCAGAACGCGACGTCGCATTACTCCTCTCCTCTCGCCGGCATTCCGCGTTCGGTCGTCAATCTGATTCATGACGACTTTGAAGAAGGCACGAACCCCCGCATTTGGCGCGACGTGCAAAACGGTCAGTCCGTCGACGGCGGTCCGGGATTCGATACGGGCGCCGCACTCTGGTTCATCCCGGAAGCCGGTCGCGCCGAAACCTATCCGGTCGACCTGCGCAACGGGGGCTATTTGACGTTTTCCATTCGCGGGGGCAATGCCCCGGTGGACGGTCCGGAGTACTGGGCGAGCTCGCATCTCGATCAAAGGTATGTGTATGTCGAATACAGCCTGGATGCCCAAACCTGGCAAACCATGAGGTTTCTTCGCCTGGACTATCCCGATTTTCGCCGGTGGGAAAACATTGCGCTCGAATTGCCGGCGGGCGCCCATTCGGCCACCACCCGCTTTCGCTGGCGAATGGTCCCCTCGTTCACCACCGGCAACTGGGCGATCGACAATGTGCGGGTGATCTCGGAGTTCGTTCCGGACCCGCCCGCGCCGGAAACGCTGCAGACGCACGCCCTCAATGCCAGCACGGTGCTCTTGACCTGGCCGCTACCGCAACCGGAGGGACTCGGTTCGCTGAATCCCGCGAACAATCCCTACCGCTTTCTGATCGAACGACGGCATGATGACAAAGATTGGACCGTTCTCACAACCGTGGGTGCACAACCGTCCCCCGATTTCATCGATGAATTGGCCCCTTCCCAGGCCACCCTCCGCTACCGGGTCACCACCCTCACGCCCTGGACCGAATCGGCTCCGACCCTGGGTCCGGAAGTGACCACCCTGTCACAACTCCTGGAATGGCGGCTCGCCAACCACGGAACGGCGGAAAATTCCGGCGACGCGGCCGATCTCAACGAGGATGCTTTCGGGGTGACCAACCTGATTCGCTACGCCTTCGGGCTCGACATCGGTGAGTTCCCCGGGGTCGGGGGG
>JBJHCF010000014.1:68444-97774 GCA_050506795.1 Opitutia bacterium | reverse complement strand
TCAACCCCGTCCCGTTGGCTGGTTAGTAAACTCAGCCCCAAGAATCGGGTACACCGGGAAACTGGCTCCGCTAGGTGTCGGTCGGGCTTTGGCGGTTGCCTAAGCCCGACAAGCGCTAGTCCGGCTCCCCTCCAGCACCGGACTCCCTTCCCATCCAGAACGGTGTGACCGCAAACCAGACCAGGCTCGCGACGAGCATGATTCTTGCCAGCGTTTCCGTCTCAATTCTGCCGGCAAGGTACAGGATTGCCGGAAGGAGCGTGAAGAACAGCGCAGCCCACGAGATCAATTGTAATAGTATGCGACGCATCAGTGACTCAAATTAAAATGTACTATGCTTGGATGTCTGTATTTCAATACTTCCGGTTTATCGTGGAAATGTTTCGTTACCGTCAGAATCGCACCCGGAGCATTCAGTCCACACCGCCTCCTGCCGACGGTTTGATAAATCCGCCTGATCTCGACCGCTGATACAGGTAGCTCAGCCCCAGAAACAGGAGGGCTGCAAGAAACCAACCCGGAAGTGAAACGAAGAAAATCTCGACGCCCCCATACCGCACGAGCAAGAGGCAGACCAGAACGGTGAAAATCCACGTGGCGAACGCCGCCCAGTTGAAACGGGCGCCGATCTTTTCAGCGATCTGGCTTTGCATCCCCATACGCGGCAACACCCAGAAATCGACGAAGATAATCGCCCCGATCGGCATCAATATCATCCCGTATATGGCGACGAACTCCAACAGCCGCATTGTGACCCCCGGGAACATCGCGACAACCGTGGTCAGAAGCCCGGTGAATAGAGTGATCTTGAACCGGGAAGCCTTTGGCACGATCGCCTGAAACGCCAATCCCGAACGGTAAATAGTCGGGTTCGCCGTCGTCCACCCCGCAATGATCACCAGGATCAATCCCGCCACCCCGGCCGCTTCATAAGCAAGAGGACCGGGCAACGGCGCGGGCAGTTCGCCTGCTTCCACCGCCGCGGCAATTGCCGCTTCACTCGTCAATCCCCCCTTGTGCAACTGGAAGGCGAAAAGCATCGAAGCCGCGAGCCACGCCATGAAATGCCCCAGGTACATTCCGGCCCCCGACGCGACGGCATACCAACTCTTCTTCGCGTAACGCAGGACCGACAGGTCGGACATCCCCACGTGCATCGCCATATTGGCAAACCAGGCGAAAAAGATCACGTGCCAGACCGTAAACTGCAGTTGCCCGGGCACTTCGTAACCGGGCCAAATCGACGTTTCGGCGAGCTCCCACAAATCGCCGAACGAAGCCATCTCGGCTTCCGTCGCATCGATGAACCAACGCAAAGAAACCAACCCGAAAACCAGAAACATAAGCACCATCCAGGGGGCGGCAATGTTCGCGAACCAGGCGACGTATCGATACCCGTACGCCGCGACCACGGCAATGACCACCCCGACCGCCGCCACGCCCAGAACCCAGCCGATACTATTGGGGTACCAGTCCTGGAGTCCGGGCATCGGAAAACCGAACCAGACACCCACGGCCGTGGCGGAAACCGTGATCATCGCCCCTGCGAGAAAACAGAAAGCAACGCCGTTCGCCAAATTGTACATGACCACAAAATTCCGCCCCCCTATTTTCTCGAGTTGAAAATATAGCGTCATACGCGCCCGAGTCGCAATCGGTGCCGTCAGAAACACCCAGCTCAAAACGGCCAGCAGATTTCCCACCAAAAGCCCCACCACCACATCGAACGCGCCGACACCGGCGAGAATGAACAACGGACCGATCATCAGTTCAGTACCGGCAGTATGCTCTCCCGCATACATGCCGATGAAATTTTTGAAACCCAGGCGCGAACGCTTGGGCACCGGTTCGCGCTCGAATTCCTCAGGGGGAACCGGCATTGAAGCGGTTTGTTGAACAGAATCGGAATCGGTCATAACGAAAGAATCGGAAAACGTCATTTACCCTCCACGGCATGTCTCCCCACGGCAGTTCTCTCGCGAAACAATGCGAAAGACAAGCACGCATCAGGAAAATTTAAAGAAGAGGACCAGTATGAATGCACCTCACTTCCCCTCTTATACGATCTCAACTTATTGCCAACGTCCTTCGGCTTGGAGAGATTCCTCCACTAATTCCTTATACTTGCCACCCTTGACGAAACGCCCCATCGCCCGCGATTCAACAGCTTATAGTGACGCAAATCCTAAAACTCTTTCCGTATTATTCGATAGTAGCGGAAAGATATGCTTGTTAAATTCAATACATGTACCTCCCGACCTTTCGCACCGTCGCCCTCAAAGCTTTTCTCGCGACCCTCTTTCTGTCGCCCTGGACAACGATTCCCGCTCAAAACCACGGCCTGGAATGCGAGGATTTCCAACTCACCGGCCACTGGGAGCTCCCCTCAGCCCCTGGAGCTTCCGGCGGTCGCATTCTTTTCTCCGGAAACGACGGCGCTTCCACCCCGGCGGTCACCGCGGTCCAAATTCCCCGCGAGGGCCGATACACGCTATGGGTTCGCTCCACCGATTTTCCGGAGCAGAATCCGGGGAGCCGGTATTTCAACGTTTCCATTGGAGGACGCATGAACTCCACCCCGTTCGGTGTCAGCGGCAAAAGCGGCTGGACATGGGAGAAAGGCGACCGTTTCGAGCTTGAGAGCGGCAAGACACTGTTGAGCATTACCGACAACGACAGCGTTCACTTCGCCCGGGCCGACGCAATCATCCTGAGCGCGGACCCGGATTTCGTGCCCGAGGGGACGCTCGACGAGATGGGTCTTCCCGCCCTCGAGTCCGTTCCGATCGAGCTCCCCGACCCTTCGGTTCCGGTCTCGTCCGCCGGCAACCTCGATTCCACGGTGGTTCTGGCAGAGCTGGAGAATGAACACGTCCAGGTGCGCTTCCACCCGGTGACCCGCAACGGCCAAGACAGCGCCGCGCCCGTCATAAGGGTTCGGGACGGCGACTCCTGGCGCGCATTCCCCGGCGATCCGTCGGCGGAATCCTACCAAGTCCTCTCCGCCCTTCCGGAAACCGAACTGCTGGGCGTGGTCAACACCTTTCATCCCCGCTGGAGCAACCGTCCGGACAAGACGAACCGCATTGAAGTCGATGGTGTGAGCACCGAAGTGTCCACCGCAACCTCCCCGTACGTCGTATGGGACGCCGGGATCGGTGAGGAATTCATTGTTCAATCCGTTCGCCAGGCTTCGGAAAACAGAATTCAACTCGAATTCCACCCCAGCGAAACCGGTCGCCTGGAAGCGGACTGGGAGCTCGCCTCCGGAGAAACGAGCGTTAAAATCCGTCTCCGCTTCACCCCGTCCCATTCGGGCCAATACTCGCTGGGCTACTTCTTCCCCGGTGAATTCGACATGTCCGATGTGCAGGAGCTTCTCCTGCCGCCGGTGGTCAACCGGCGACGCTTTCCCACGCAAGCCTACACCGTGCTTGGAGCCAGCAGCCCGACACCCGTTTCGCTGGCGGAGCTCCGGCATCCCGAGGGCTCGATTACGCTCGGCCTGGCGGCGGACGCCGAATCCGTGCCATTCGAGTTTCCCACTCCCATCGATTCGCGTTTCGGCCTGCAGATCCGCAGCCCCAATGGCAAGGTTCAGTCGTCCATTTACGGACCGCTGATCGGCACCCGGCACGCGGCGGCCGAGGCGCGGCAACCGATCGAGTTCACCCTTCGCCTTTTGGCCGAAAACGGTGACTGGTACGCCGGCTACCGCACGGCGCCGATGAAATCTTTCAATGGCGTGACTACCGCAAGAGCGGCCGGGTTTCCCTGACCGAGGCGGTGCTCAACATGATCGATCTGTTCATGGACGACACCTACGGCGGCTGGTGGAAGGAGGGGAAAGGTTTCTACCAGATCGAAGGCAGGAACGCGGTCACCCAATCCTCCCCCCTGCTCTCCCTTTCCCTCTATAATCTCACCGGCGACCGTGAGGTTTTCGAGCGACGCGCCCGCCCGACCATCGAATACCTGCTCTCGCGCGATGCCTTTCACTTCGCCCCGGTACCCTCCGACTTCCGCGGCGATATGAGAGGCCGGATGAGCGGACCGGTCGGCGGCTACGGGACTGCTGTTTACGGCGGCTATTGGAAGGCCCTCAACGAGCGCACGCCCATTTTCCGGGAGATCGCGCTCTCCGGCGACGAAGTCAAGGGGGGCAGTCTCAATGACTGGCTGGAACGCTATCTTCTGACCGGCGAGCGGTTCGCGCTGGACCGCGCGATCCGCACCGCGGACGCCTATATCGAGGAGGTCCTTGAGGTTCCTTCCACCGGAGAGGTGAATATTTCCGGGTTCTTTCTGATACATCATACGCCCGACTGGGAAGGCTTGCTTCGGCTTTACGAAGTAACCGGCGAGCCACGCTTCCTCGACGCTGCCGTCTTCGGCGCCCGCCAGGTCATGACCGGGATGTGGACCCAGCCGACCCCGGCAATGGAGGAGGTCACCATTCATCCGGGCGGCCGGATCGACGGCGACAAAATGCACCTGCGCCTTCACAAGGGAGGCGAAACCTTTCGTCTCGGTTTCCCCATCGCTCCCGGCGACGTCTCCGAAACCCGGGTGGCCGACTGGCTGGTCTCCAACGTCGGGCTTGGTCTGGAACAGCCCTCCACCTACTCCTATCGGGACAACGGCGGCCGCATGATCACGATGGCCAACTGGGCGCCCTGGTTCCTGCGGCTGGCGCACCACACCGGCGACGAACAGTTCGCCGCCTACGCGCGCAACGCCACCGTCGGCCGCTGGAGCAATTACCCCGGCTACTACTACACCACCTTCACCGACCTCGCCCAAAATCCAAGCTTCCCCTACGAGGGTCCGGATTTCGGCTTCATCTACTACCACCACATTCCCACGCACCTCGCCTGGAATATCGACTACCTCGTCAGCGACGCCTTCCTTCTCTCCGAGGGCGCCGTCGACTTCCCCGGGCTGCGCCAGGTCAACTACGCCTACTTCGACAACCTCGTGTACGGCCATGCCCCCGGCCATGTTTTCGGCGACGACAATGTCTGGCTCTGGTTGCGGCGGGGACTGGTGAAACTGGACAATCCGCAAATCAACCACCTCACCGCCCATGACGGGGACAGCTTCTACGTCATTCTGATGAACCAGAACCGTGAGTCCGAAACCGTCGGCGTTCGCATGCATCCCGAGGCGATTTCGCCGCAGGCGGGCAACTTCACCCGTGCGCGGCTTGTCGGCGACAACAACGCCGAATTGCCCCTCAGCGACAACACCGCCTCATTGACGATCGAACCGCGCGGGCTTGTGGTTCTCCGGATCGACGGGCTCTCCATTTCAGTGCCCACCCATCAACGTTTTTCCGATCCCGGTGAACCCAGCGCGCCGGGCTTCGTCGAAGTCCAAACCGAAGGCGCCCCAAAAACCTCCGCCGCCGCCATCCAGGCCGCGCCCGGTGACTGGAGCGCCTTCATCTGGAATGCCGGCTACCAGCAGGATCTCAGGAACTTCACGGTCGAATGGTCCGCCGGAGACAATTCCGGCCGCCTGACCGATGAGGATTATCCCTTCGAATTCACCATCCCCGTGCCCAACGGCGTTGACTTCCTCGAATTCCGCGCCAGCGGCCAACTCCCGGACAGCTCCACTTTCGAAAGCGAAACAAAACGGATCGGCGTGGCACCATGACATCCCAACGAACCCGCCGAGGCTATGACTCTGTCGGGCTTCGCCGACAGACTCCCAACCCGGCGAAGCCGGTGCCAATAAGGAGTTACGTGGAGGGCAACGCTCCGCCGTTGCCGATTCGCCGATCCGGCGGCAACGGCGGAGCGTTGCCTTCCAAAAAATTTTGCGCGATTTGCGCAAGATTTCAGAATTAAGGGACTAAAAGAGGAAATATCATGACAAGAAGGCGGGAGAATTTTGAAGAGAAAACAAAAAATTGGGCAAAATGAAGATTTGGCTATTCAGTTTATTTGCGGCTGCTTTGGGATCGTTGGCGACAGCCGAAATGCCCTCCCGATTGATTCAAAACCTGGAAGCCGGCAACCCGCAAGAATTGATCTATTACGGAACCAGTCTTTCGAGCGGAGAGTGGACTGATCAAACGACCGAGGTGCTGAGGTCCCGTTATGGAGATCTAATCAAAGCACAGAGCCGGGCATCGGGCGGGAGGGATTCGGAGTGGGGGCTTAAGAATATCGCTGATCGGGTACTGTCTTTCAATCCGGATGTGGTGACGATTGAATTTTCCATGAATGACGCAATTGCAAGTCGGAATATTTCCGTTAAGAAAGCACGCGAAAATCTTGTGGCCATGATCGTTGAGCTGCAGCGAAACAATCCGAATATTGAAATTATCCTGCTGACTATGAATCCCGTTGGAGGCGAAGCATCTGAACGGCCGGAAAGTCACCCTTATTACCGTGGGAATCTCCCGGCATATTATCAGATGGTGCGTGAAGTGGCCGCAGCCTGGAACATCCGTTCAATCGATATCAACGCCGCCTGGAATCAATGGCGTGCCGAGCATCCCGATTTGTTTGCTGTTCATCTGCCGGACGGTGTTCACCCGGACGAAACAGCATGCCGGTACGTGATTCTACCTGAGATTCTCAAAGGACTTGGGGTACCCAATGAGTAATCTTAAGTGCAAGAAGTGCCTCATGAATTCTTCCAAAGGACCCTTTTTCATCATTCCGGTTTTCTCCCGTTATTGAAGAACTTCCTTGAAAGACACGACCTCCGGGCGGGTGTACTTCTCCTCAAACTCTTTGGCCCGAGCCCGGAGTTGCTCGAGCGTGGATCGGTGGTTCGGATACTTTGCCAGGTTCTGGAACTGCGTGGGATCGCGCTTCAGGTCGAAAAGGAACTCGTAGTCCTCTTCATAATAGTGCGCATAGGTGAAGCGCTCCCCGCGCACGCCGCGCCACTTCGGCAACTGTTCGTGATTGTAACGGTGCTCGCAGAAGAAGTCGGTCCGCCAGTCGACCGGCGTCTCCCCTTGAATGATGGGCAAAAGGCTGCGGCCCTGGTACTTTTCGGGGACCTCGGTGCCCGCGAGTTCAAGGATCGTCGACGGAAAATCGAGATTCAAAGCCAGGGGATCGACAACCCGGCCGCGTTGTTCCTCGGGCAGACGCGGATCGTAAACGATCAGCGGCACCCGCAAGGACTCCTCGTAGTAGCTCCATTTGCCGGCAAATCCGCGATCGCCCATGTAGAACCCGTTGTCGGCGCTGTAGATCACCACGGTGTTGTCGGCCAGCCCCAAGTCCTCCAACTTCCGGTGCACGCGGGCCACCACGTTGTCCATCCCGGTCAGCATCCGGTAATAAGCGCGCATATTGAGCCTGTATTTTTCCGGAGTATCCCAGCGCCAGTACCAGCGCTCACGGTTGAGCGAGTTTTTCAGGAAATCGGGGTGAACGTCGAAATAACGCTCGTCGCCCAGACGCGGCGGAGCCGGATCGATATCCTCATACAATCCATCGGCCGAAGGGGGCCAGGGGAAGTGGCCGATCCCGGGCCGGTGGTCGCTGTCCTCGGCGTGGGCGATATTGAAACTCATGTAGAGAAAGAACGGCAGCTCCTTCGGCTGGTCTTCGAGAAACTCGACCGAATAGTCCCCGATTAAGTCCGCCTCATGCCGCAGGGTGCCGTCGGGCAACTCCTTGAAGTAGGGGTTGAGGTTGATCTCCTCGAATTCGTGAAAAAGACGGTCGATCTCAGCCTGTTTCGCCTCCTGGAATCTGAGGTGCACCTTGCCAAAGAAACCGGTTCGATACCCAACGTCCCGGAGTTTGATGGGAAAAGAAGTATCGATGTCCTCCTTCAACAAAGGCGTCGCGGGGAGCTGACCACCGGTGTAACCGTGACCGGTCTCGGTCAGACCGGTCAGAATGGTCGCGCGGCTGGCCATACAAATAGAGGTGGTGACAAAGGCGTTTTCGAAACGCACCCCATCGCGCGCCAGTCTGTCGATATGAGGCGTCTGGATCACCGGGTGTCCCGCACAACCGAGCGTGTCGTTCCGCTGGTCATCCACCAGGATGAACAGGATGTTCGGCCTTTCCCCGTTGCTTGCTTCACTATTACTCAAACCACCGAGCAACGTGCCGCCTGCCAGTAAACCGGTCATAAGAAGTTTCCGGTGAAACAATTGTTTTCCTGGTTTCCACGTATTTCCTTTCATAAAGATCAAGCTCTTTCAGAATCTCATTTTCAATCTGCCTGCTTCTTTCCCCGGTCCGGGCAAAGAATAACTTTTCGTGCACCGAAATGGAGGGCGCTCTCCTCCTTGCTGGTGCAATCAAAAGTTGAAATAGGCGGCTATTTGATAACCGTCTCGAATCAGAAAAAGGCCCGGTGCTCCTTGCGCGACAGCTAAGAGACCGGGCCAAATTTTGAACGAATTTCCGAAGAAATTAACTGAAGCACTATCTGCGTGACATTCGACGGCGATAGAATACCAAACCACCGCAGAGTAGAGACATCATGACGGCGTACGTGCCTGGCTCCGGAATAGCCATTCCCGCCACCGCATCGTCCCAGCTGGTCGCCACACGCAACTCATCCGCACGCAGGCCCGTGTCCGTTCCGTTCATAATAAGTCTCAAGGAGTTGAAAGTTACCCCGGTAAGTCCGTCGTGGTTAACCTGCCAGGAAGTTGGCTCCGGTTCAAGGGTCGAAAGGTCGCCATCGGCCTCGATCAATGAGGCGGAAATGCCCGAGCCGGTGCGTTTCATCGCGAGCAGGTAGGTTGTTTCGTCCTGGAAGGCATCACTCAAACTATCGCCGCTTGCTGGAGAAAAACCACCGCTGGCAGCGGAAACAAAGAGCGCGCCATTATCGATTCCCACATTTCCCCGCATGTTCCCCGTGGCCCCGGCACCATCAAAGAACTCCAGACGCATCAGCGATCCGCCTCCAGACTGATCATCATCGATAAACGATCGAATGAGCATCGTTGCATACAATGTGGAGGACCCCATATTTACGCCGGTCGCCAAGTCTCTTTTATTTGCCGTGTTGCCCGTTGCAAAAATGTGACTGGACCCATCGTTTATCAAGACCGGAGACTGGGAGAAATTCAGACTCATGCCGGTGCCGCTGACTGGGATTCCAGGAACACCGGTGACCCCTTGTTCCCAAGCAGCAGCCCAGCCGGTGCCTCCGTTCTCGGTTACAGCCGTTAAACTTTGACCTCCGGCATAGTCGAAGCCCTCGTAGGCGATAAGGGCCGCGTTGGTATTGGCTGCCGAGAACAGCAAGGCTGCGACTGAGCCGAGCGCTGCGCACGATGTGAGTTTGGAGGTTTTCATTTTTATTGGGTTCATCTTTTGGGTTAATATCATTCAACTTTTTGCGAATACCTGATGGTGCCGAAATATCGATCCCGGCACTACCCCAAAATGCGGAAATGATTTTCGAATTTGCGCCACTTGGCAAAAACCTTTCGAAATTGCGCCAAGAACAACCGATACCACTGCTGCGGGTTCTGCCCTGTCGACCGTGACTTGGACGGTCGTAACCGAAAATACCTGAATGTGATCCCCTCAAAGAAGTCCCTGGGCAAGGCACGTGAAGCGATCCGAGAGAAAACTGGACCGCGCATGTGTTACAAGCCCAGTCCGATGATCGTGGAGGATCTGAACACCTTCCTGCGAGGGTGGTGTGGGTACTTCAACTTCGGCAATCCGCGAAAAACGTTCCGCGACCTCGGCCACTGCACCCGCCAAAGAATGATCACGCATCTGAACCGGCGCAGCCAACGCAAATACTCCCGACCACCGGGAATGAGACATTATCAGTACCTCCAGAAACTGGGACTGACACGCCCATGACGAAATGCTTGCAGGAGAGCCGGATGCGGGAAAACCGCACGTCCGGTTCGACGAGGGGGAGTGACGGGAAAGGCACCGCTCTGCGACAGCCGCCCGTCACTCTCCACTCTACTGGTTGAAGAACGCTTCCTGGTTCGGGGTCATCGAACTTCGACGAGCTCGTTGAGCATGGAAGCGTCGATACTACGAGCGAGGGCCTTACCGAGTAGCATTCGCCTTATCCCCATGAGCGTCAGCTGAACGGGTTCTATCAGTGATTCTTGATCTGAAACGGTTCGGTTTCCTTCATGCGCTGCGACTCGGTTCCGGTCCATTCCGGGAAGAGTGTCTCTTGGGTCAGCACCAGTTGACGCCATTCTTGAAGCATTCTCCCTCCCGCTTCATCTTCGGGCAGCACGCCCGCCCGCGGCACCCGTTCGCGCAGGACTTCCACCGGATCGGCAGCACCCCGGGCGTCGGGCAAACGGACGTGAACGGCGCCAATCCTCGTCGTTCCGGGAATCCGCCAGCGCAACAGCTTCTGATGGTCTTCGATCAACACCG
Organism: Opitutia bacterium; assembly: GCA_050506795.1. GTDB lineage: Bacteria > Verrucomicrobiota > Verrucomicrobiia > Opitutales > T3Sed10-336 > SLOW01. The sequence continues at coordinate 87,410 of JBJHCF010000014.1, read as the reverse complement.
ACTGGACCATTTCCCGATGCTCACCCTCCGGCTCAAACAGGTCGAAATCGTTGAGGAACTGCCGGATCGACCTATTAGCCCAGAAATAGAGCCGGGCTGTGGGCATTGATCGCTCGCCCATGGCGTAAGGAATTAAGTCAATTCCATCCGTCGGTTGGGGATAAGCATCGTTGGTCGCCCGTGCCAGCAGTGTCGGAGCAATATCAGCCAGCGAGACCAGGCCGTCATAGATCGATCCGGATGCCGCCGAATTCGCGATCTCCCGCGACCAGACGATAAAGGGCACGCGGATGCCGCCCTCCAGAAGATCCCACTTCTTTCCGGTAAGCGGGTAGTTCGAGCCATGGACCGCACCGTTGTCGCTGGAAACGATAATAAGCGTATTGTCCGAAACACCGGTTTTTTCCAATGCTTCCATGATGCGAGCCAGGCTGCGGTCAAGCGAGTAAACCAGGGCGGCGTAGTGATGCGCCTCGTATTTGCCGCCCCGCCCCAAGGGCCAACCGGTGGCCCGAATTTCCTCATCTGACAGGTCTCCGAAGATGTCGGGGAAGAGCTTGCGCATATCCCCGGGCTCCCCCTGGAGCGGCGAATGTGGCGCGAGATGAGCCAGGTAGAGCATGAAGGGACGCTCGCCGCCGGCGTGCCGATCAATGAACTCAACGGCGCGGTCCGTGAAGACATCGGTGAGGTATTCGCCCCCTTCGGCGGTAAAGGGCGCCCCCTCGAAATCCCTCCGGCCCGGGAGTGTCTCGCCACGCGTCATGTAAAAGTCCCGCTCACCCCCAATGAAGAGAAGGCCGTCGTCGAACTCGGCCGTTTTCGGATCGGTGTCTGAGAAGACCTTGTGAGTGGGACGGGCGCCGTGGGATTTGCCGATCATACCGGTAACGTAGCCTTGCTCACGCAGCATGGCGCCGATCCACGGATAATCGTAAGCGTCGGTCCGATTGGCCCATTGACCGCTCAGCAGCATCTGGCGACTCGGTGCGCACCAACTCGTCGCATAGGCGCGGGTGAAGCGAATCCCCTGCTCGGCAAGCCGATCGAGCTGTGACGTGTGCCGATAGGCGCGGGGCTTGTCATCTTCTCCCGGATACATGGAACGGTAGGCCCCAATGTCGCCGATACCAAGGTCGTCCGCCAGGATCACGATCATGTTCGGTCTTTCCCGATCCGTGGCGTTGGCATCGGCTACTGAAAGAATCAGTCCTGCCATCGAACCGAGTGTCGCAAGCGATATGATTATCGCGGTTTTAGTTTTTACTGGATTCATATTCGAGGTTCTCATCTTTATTGGATTTTCCTTTCATTCGAATAGTTCAAAATATTGTTCGGCGAATCGGCAGCCTTCTTCGCAAACGACATTCCGGGACCAACCCCGGCGTTGTCACGTTCCTCAGGAGAAGGAACCGGTGATCGGGCGTGCAATGGATCCTGCGCCAAATACCACCGGTCGTCCTCCAGGTGCAGCATGACAATTCGCTTGCTCCCGCACGTCTCGGGTTGCAGATTTCCCCGGCCGCGCATGTTCGACTGGCCGAGAAAAAGAAAAAGATCCATCCCTTTCACTGCTCCCGCGGCGCCGAACGGGGATGCCCTATGGCGTATTTTTCGAGAGAATCCGTTCATCTGAATACGTGAACCGGCACGCCGGTCGCCAAGTCCGCCTCGATATTCCGGAGAACAACCTCCGAAGGATCCACCCGTAGAAAAAAAATGCCGGCCTCGGCCGCGGGCCTCCGGTCGGTCAGCACGAGTCCGTCTATCGTGATGTCAAAGCAGTCCGTAATATAAATTCCGTGCTGGGTTGATCCCTCATCGATGGTGACCTGATTGTCGGCGATCGCGACTCCATCCATGTTTCGATGAATGTAGAGGGCATGTCCGTCACGCATGGATACCTCATTATCCTGGATAACCACATTTCCGACCGCCCGGTCGGAGAGATCCGCTCCCACCCGGATCCCCCACAGCCCGAGATTCTGAAGACGGTTTCCCTGGACGCGGAGAGTCTCCGGCATCGGCGAGCCAAGGGCCACGCCCACCTCGCCGCCGTATCCGTTTACCTCGTTTCGCTCAATCGAGACGTCCGTCACCCTGCGGATCTGCATTGCCTGCCGCATCACCGGCTGAAAGGTCGTGTCGCGGACGGTCGTTCCCCTTGCCGTCTCATTCAGATTCAAAAAAGTGGTCGTCCCTGGCTGCACCCCTTCGATGGGTTGGTCGAGGGTAACGTTCGCGCTGCCCCCGCCGCCATCCTCGACCCGGCTAACCGTGCGCATGCCCAGGTCGCCGTCGGGGTTGCGAAACCATAGCCGGTCGTGAATCCTCACCGCGGCTCCCCGGCTGCCGCGAACCACAAGCGTGCTCGGCCCGTTGACTTCCAGCACGCTCCCTTCATCCGCTGTCACGGCAAACAGGTCGTCCCCCGCCGCCTCCAGGAAACACTCGTCCAAAATCACCGCGCCCCTGCTGTTCCTCGAATGAATCCCGTCCGATAAGGAAGCAAGCAGCCGGTCGGACCCCGGCCGCCGCCGTAACTCCGTCCGGCGAAACACAACATCCCCCTGGTTATCGATCAGGTTGAACGCCATCGTTACCGTGGCGTAAAGGGCCACGTCCTCAATCAGGATGTCAGCGCTGCGCTCAATCTGAAAGGCGAACATTCGCCCCTGGGCATAGCGTTGATTTGTGCGGTACTCCTGGGGAAGCTTCAGAAAGAGCCCGCCATGGGTGACGCGGTCACCGATTTCGATGTTGTGGATCCGGGGATACCGTGCAGCCGGATAAAAGCGATAGACCCCTTCGCCGGCGCTCGCGATCGAGTCCACTTTGAAGTGACTGCCGCAGGCCACTTTTCGGTGATACCGGTCCGGCTCGAAGACAAGGCCGTGACGCCCCCCACCGCCTTCAATATTATCTCCCGTCGGGGGCGAGGGATAGCCTTCATCAACCTGAACATCGAATGAAAACCCCGAGCCACCCGAATCCACCTTGACAACCCGTCCCTGCATGTAGGTGGGCTCGACATAATCGACCCGCATATTCCGGATCGTGATGTTTTGAGAATCCTCGATCCGGAAGGGGGTCTGCGCAGGCGAAAAGAGAAGCTCCGCCCCATTGCCGTCAATGACCAATCCTTCCTGCTGTCGAATGATGAAATAGGGCCAGCGGTCCATTCTCTCACCGACGAAGTAAGTCTTCTCGTCAAACACCACTCTTCGCCTCTCTCCGGGAGTGGCCAACGCATGTTCGATCGCGCTTTCGATGGCAGGCCCGTCATCCGTCACCCCGTCACCGACCGCGTCGAAATCGCTCACGTGGATTTCGACGTCAAACGGCTCTTCGGCTCCCTCGTGGCTATGAGTAACGGCCCCCTCGTTCAATGTTTCAGAGGGATAAACGAGACTCCGTACAACAAGGATCAATATGGCCGCGAAGATCCCGATGACCCCGATCACGGTGAGCAATTCGGCCAATGTGAATCCGGGTTGCCCATGGTTTCCCCGGTTTTCGTCTCCGAGTTGTCCACGACCGCCTGAAAATGCCGGTGATATAGAATTGGACTCAGGCCCGGAACCTGGGCTCACCGGACAGGAAAAGCGAGATATTATCTTCATGCAAACGGATTCGAGCTATATATGAGGCAGAATACATTCTCCGGGTTCTTTTTTGGTAAAACCCTTCGACACCCTACCGATAAGACCATTCCGATGCTATCTGAAATTACGGAATGTTTTTTCGAATTTGCGTCACGCCGACCATTCGCCTGTCTCGTCCGCATTTATTTTCAAGCACCTTCAAGTCCCTCCGCACAGCAAACCTGCATAATTATTAGCTGTATCAAGTTCCGGTGAGGGAACTCATCCTGAATCACCTCACCCCTCCCTATCGATGATCGACGATTTCCTCGTTTCCGGGAGCCAACTCAAACTCGAGATCGACCAAGTCGACGGTCCCGACATCCGCTTCAATCACAATACCTCCGGTGATCGAAGGCCTCGGGTCGGTCAGTTTGAGCCCGTTGATCACGATCCCTGTGCTGTTCTCCAACCAGATCCCTCGGCCGGTTCCATCGTAAAGCGGCGTCGATTCCAGAGCCGTGATCGTGTTCCCCGCAATCTCGACATCCGTCACATTGCTCAACCAAAGAGCTCCGCGGCCCGGATCGATAAACGTGTTGTCACGGATCACAAGGTTCCGGATCGCGCGATCTTCGGCTCCCGTATCGGCTCCTCCGGCTCCGAGATAGGTGTTGATTGTGAATCCGCCAAAGGTGGATGAATGCGGGAAGTAGCTCGCCTCGAAGTGATTGTCCCGGATCGCCGGTTTCGCGCGACCAGTGCCGCAGGCGCTCCCGGAGTCCCTCCAGCACTTCCTGATAATGCGGGTGATCCGCGACGTTGTGCGTTTCATACGGGTCTTTTCTCAAGTCATACAGTTCCTCCGGGGCGCGCTCCGGCTCCCTGGGCATTCTCATCCGGCAGCACCCTTACGATCTTCTTCTTCGGTTCGACATTGACCGCGGCAAAGCCATGACGGGGGAAAGAGTAGCGGAAGCCGTCGAGCTCCACATGAATCGTATAATGATCGGTAGCGATCCGAACAATACCGTCTTGCTCCTCCACGGAAAACGACGCCCCACCGCTTTCAGCGCTCACGCTCCCGCTCAAAGCGAGGCCGGCAACGAGAACGGCCATTGCCGGTCTCGGCACCGTTCGCTTGTGCGCGCTGACAGGGAAAAAAACCCGGCGCCAAACGCGCTCCCGAAGACCAAGAAGAAAGCTTACCATGGACCGAGTCCGGTTATGCTCTAAAGAATAACGGCTAAAGAACGTTCTATGCATATTCGTTTCCGGGATGCGGGTTTGGTTCCCCAAACGCGGTTTATCGCGATTCCTCTCGATTGACCTCCGCTTCGATCTCGGCGATCACCCGGACCGGGCCGAGAAGGCCGGACGGCAGCAGCTCTTTGTCTTCCATGTGCGGCCAGCGCCAGGTGACAAAGGTTTTGCGCTCCGATGCAGGACGCGCTGTACCGTCGATCACCCAGTCGGGAAATTCCGCCAACCCTTCGCCTCTCGCCGTCGAACCGGTATCCCCGGTCCATTCCAAGTCATCCGGGTAGCGCCTGTCCCCCAAAATCCGGTTGACCCACAGGTTCGTCACGCGGATCTCCATGTCATTGTTTCCGGGTTGCAGCGCATCGGTGACCTCCACCGCGTAAGGTTGCTTCCATAAGACACCGAGATTCCTGCCATTCACCCACACCTCGGCCAGAACCTCCACTGCGCCCAGATCGAGGGTCAATACCACGTCGTCTTTGAACAGATCGTCATGAAGGTCCAACTCCTTGCGATAGGTCGCCGTTCCCGAAAAATGCCGCACGTCGTAATCCTCATGCCCGGTCCAGCAAATGAGTTCGGGTATTTCAATCCGTTCGGGTGCGCCCCATCCCTCCGGAAACGACACTTCCCACGGGCCGGATAAATCCACCGGAGCGGGAACCGAGGCAACCGTTGCCTGTTTGACCTGGCCTCCCTCCATCGTTACCTGGAAATCGCCCGGCTCACGGCTCCGCAAAACCAGGGTTTCCCCGTTTCGTCGCAGGCACACGTCATTGGAACCGCCGTCGCCTCCTTCCACCGCCACAACTCCGGAATGCCCTTCGATGGGGCGCCGGAAGACGACGAAAAGAGAGCCCGCGGGATCCAGGTCGAGCGTCACCGCCGTCCGCCCGTCCCCCGTGTCGCGAAACCGGGGCGCAATCTCCGTTCGACCCGTATCCGGGTGCCACAACTCCGGCAACCGCCCGGAGATTCGGAAGGTCGCTTCAATCCGCTTCGGCTTGTGATGCTGATTGCTGACAAAATAATAGTCGGCGTCATCGGCACGGCGATGAATGTATTCCACGCCGTCCCCGGGATACTGGGTTTCTCCGAAGTCGCCTTCGCTCAGGAGCTCGAAGGAAAAGTCGGGCTTCAACTCCATTTCGGCAAGGATCGACTCCAGCGGCGCTCCCCGGTGGATGCGTCCCTCTCCATAACGGCTCACCGTGACCGGCTCTCCGTCACTTTCTCCCCACAAACGATCCGCCAACCGCAGGAGTTTCTCCTCGGCCTCCACTCCCCCTTCCAATCCGGGCACCCGTTCCGGCTTCGGTCCCACGACAACCGCACCGGCAGCCACCAGTTCTTCGATGGTGCGCAAAACATCCGGGCGCATGTGCGGGGAGTCGGGCAGGACCAGCACGCGATAGCTCATTCCGCTCGGAAGCTCCAGATGCCCATCGCGGACCTCGATTCGCTCCAGAATCTCCCGCGTTCCGAAATCGTAATCGAAACCGGCGAGCGGAGGCGGAACGAGCCCGTCCCGTGGCGTCCCTTCCTGCGGGGCATCTTCGCCGGTAAAATAGAGGAGATCCGCCACAAAACGGCCTTCCTGGAGCATATGCTGACAGCGGGCGACGTAATCCGTCCATGCTCGCGCATAAGGCCACCACGTATTGCGTGAATCGAAGCGCGATCCGTAGGTGCCCAGCCCGATGCCGGGCGGCACATTGTAAGGATCGTGTACGAACGTGTGGAACGTGTACCGGTTCACACCCAGGGTGAAGAAGTAATCTCCCTGCGCCTTCAAGCTGTACGGATGCTCTTCAAATATGCTGTCCGGCGGGCCGGTAAAGGCTTCGGAGTCGACGATTTTCCGCCCGTAAGTGTTCGCCGCGGAAGAGGACATCTTCGCCGTCACGGCGTAATAGGGACTGTTACGAAAGGCCCACCACTCCGTCATGGGCCGATCCGGGACGCCGGATGCGAGAAAATCGTCGAAGTTGCCGTATATTCCATAAGTTTGCGCCGAAAACGTCAGACCGCTTCCGCGACTAAGCTCAGCAAAACGGCCAAAGTAGTTACGCACCATCAAATCGTTGATCGTCTTGCGAAAATCCCACAGAAACCGCTCGGTCGTTTCCACATCGCCGACAACGCGGCCGGTCAGAGCGGGGAGATAGCCGGTCAGGTCGTAACCCCGCTGATGGCGAAAATCCTGAGCAATGGAATGATTCCAGTTTTGGTGCCCCACTTCATAGCTGTCGATCAAGACGGCATTGAACGCCCCGCCCGCATTATCGTCCGCGGCGTGGATGATCTTCGCGATCGAGTTGCTCCAGTGATGATCGACCGCGGCGGCTGAAAGCTTGTCGATCTCCAATCCCCGCCCGCCCACGGGCGCCGGATGGTTTTGCCGGCCGGTGGGCTGATAGCCAATACGAAGCAGCGTCCAATCTCCCGGCGGCACGTCCCACACGAGCCGTCCGTCGCTGTCGAGCCGGGAGGTCAGCTCTATCATTTCACTCGGATCGATTCGGTCTTCGACCGGCGCCAGACGGTCATCGGGAGAGTACCCACCTCTCAATTTCGCGAAGCCAGCCTTCGGACGCCAGTTCTCCAGCCGAAACGGCCTGCCACTTACGTCCGAACCTAGCGTCGGGAACGCGAATAGAGCGATATCCCGATAATAACCGCGCACTTTCTCCCTCGGCACATAATACCTCTGGTTCACCTCGGGATCGCGCGCCATATCCCGCTCGATGCCCAGCGCCGGCTCGGGTATTTCGAGCACTCCGTCGAAGGTCGCCGGACCCGCAACCCGCTTCTCGGTCCAAACCACCTCCTGCATCGCCAACTCGGGCGTCACCCACGGACCCCCGGTGGTGGCCCATCCGGCGGAATTATGGATTCCCATCTCGAGGCCGAGCCGGTCCGCCTCCCGCATCGTATGCTCGAGCAACGCCCACCATTCCTCGCTCAAATAATCCACCGGCCCCGCCGCCGGGGTGCCCTCGCTGGCGTTAAAGAGCGTGAAACCGCCCAGCCCCGCCTCCTTCATCGCCTCAAGCTCGCGAGTAATCCCTTCGCTCGAAACATGCCCGTTCATCCAATGCCACCATGTATGGGGGCGGGCGGTATCGGAGGGATTACGAAAGCCGTCTTCAAGGGAACCCGCCAACGCCGCCGGGCATCCGACGCCTAACGAGAACGCCAGGCCGAGGAGAAAGAACTTCGATCGCTTGCGGAACATTGGATATCTAAACATAGGCCTCTTATCACAAAACATTAGCGTTGCCGGGGGCGTCCGTTCGCGTGCGGACCTGGAGCCCCTCTCAAAATCGTTACATTCAACTATTCCCTACCCCTCGTCGTCCTCCTCCTCTTCCTAATCCTCTGTAATCTGGGTCAGCCGTACCCGCATGAAGTTGCGATCGAGCGCTTGGTCCTCGATCACCGCTCCCTTCCAGGTCGAACTCACCCGCAGTTCATCCAGCTCGACCGTTCCCGCTCGAATTGTCAGGGAAATCCGATCCTGTTGAACGCCGGTGAGGCCGCTGGCAGCCACGTCCCAGTCCACATCGGCATCATCCTCCGGAACGGTATCGGCGCCATCCAAGTGCGCATCCATAAAGTCAAACATTTTCGGGGAGGCTCTCAAGGGGGCACATCGGTGAAACTCCTACCTCCTCAACTGTCTGGCTCGAAACTCATCGGCGCGGGGTCGGAGCGCTTACATCACCTTCTGTCCCGCCCCAAAAAAAGTGGTTCTCATTCTCAGGAACCTGATCGGGCCTGAGCGACTCCACGTGGCCGTCAAGAAAGAGAAAAAGCGCCCGGCCATTATTGCGGAAATTTATCTGGGGACTGCCGGCGCGGATATTACTCGAGCTCATGCTATCGGATAAAGCAACCGTCAATGACGGATTGTGGACCTTGGAAATATGTCCATGAAATCTGTCTTGAGCAACACTCCCGGCAGTGTTAAGCCGCAGTGAAACGCTCCAGCCGAAGCTTCTCGGAATTCCCCCGTCAGCCGCTTCCTCTTCCAGGAGCGGTGTGTAAAAGACCGTATCACGCAATACTCTTCCATGGCCACCGGCACCAAATCCTTCCGGAAAAGCACGGCCTGGATAGGCGATATTCCAAAGGTCGTTGATCCATGGTCTCGCATTGGCATTATTGAAGAGGTCGCTTGGAAGCCGACCATTATTCTCATCCATATAAAGATGAGTCAGGGTGCCAATCTCGCGAACATTACTGGTTGCTTGTGCAGTTCTCGCAGAGTTACGTACTGATGACACAACCGGAATCAATATGGCTGCCAGGATCGCGATAATTGCAATCACAGTAAGCAATTCGATCAGGGTAAAACCGTGTCGATTAGGCCTTCTAAACCCAAACGTACTTGGATGCCGCCGACTACCAGAGGATGCCGCCGGGGAATAGTCTGTTCGAAAGTCGGCAAACGGAACTGCCAATCGAGAAAACGGGGTTCTGTGTTTCATTATAATCCTTTTCTTGGATACATTCTTGATGTTGATTATACTGCTAAATTGTTATTTAACAATCATTCCCTGTTGAATACGCCTCTCATAAGCTAACACTTCAACGATTCCGGCGCTATGGAGAAATGCGCAAAGGTTTTTTGAATTTCCGACACTTATCCAGGGTTCGGCGCCTCCAGCTCTGGCCTATCAGGGATATTTTTGACCACAGATTGCTCAGATGACCACAGATTTAAAGACGAAAATTCTTATCTGTGCCCATCTGTGCAATCTGTGATTGAAGAACGCTTCCTTGTTCAGGGTCATCCTGCAAGACGGAATGCTGCGATCAAGCGCCTTATCCGAGTGGCATTCAGGTAGGTCAGGAGCCTTCATTCGTTTCAAGTATCTTGTAATTATGCCCTGGCTCGATGAAAAATGAAATACTACCCTCAGGTTTTCGCTCCTGAACCTGGACTTCCTTTCCTGTGTCTTCGTCGATTACAATCGGTTTAACCTCGCCCCAGCCATTCAGTATAATCCTGCTTTTTGACGTGCCGTCGGGATGGTGAAACACGAACACTTCATCTTCTCGCTCCATCGGATACACGCGGGCCCGCAACAGCTCTTCGTCCTTTTCTCTCATGACCATGACTCCCTTCCCTCCGACAAATACGGGCGTTTTATCAACCGGCATAAAAAAATCCTCCAGCATCACCGGCCCTTTGTATTGTTCACCTGTCTCATAATCGAACCAAATCCCTTCCGGCAGATACACGTCGATTGTGTCTTCGTCAGGTCGCTTTGCCGGCGGCACGGCGAGCAGTGACTCTCCCGCCATCCATTGAAAGTCGGGCGTTTCACTTGTTGCCGGGTCGTGCGGATAGGCAATTGGCAGAGGGGTTAAGGTATAGGGATAACCGGTCTCATAGGATTTTACCGCAGCATCATAAAGGTAGGGACCGATCTGATAGTGAAAGTCGATGATCTTTTTGAACATCGCCTGCTGATCCGGCGCCCAGTCGGTCGGTGATTCCCCTACAGACAGACCGGCAGTGGTGGCCATCAGCCAGCCGTGCCGCATCACCTCCTTGGAATACCGGTCCATATTTCGAAAACCGATGGTATCGGAATAAACGTTCGGCGCCCCGGAGGCGGCGTATTGAAGGTAGTTGACCGGAAGCCGGTGTCGCAAACTTCGAGTGCCCAGGGTATCTTCAGTACGCAGAAGCGTCCCTGGCGCGGTGAAGCTACCGTTTCTCGCCATGACCAAATGTCCGTTCTTCGCGATTTCGATTTGCGGACGATTGAAGATGTCAATCCATTCTTCCCCTACACTCATCATCGTATCTTCCTTGATACCATCGACATTCCACTTTTCGAACAGCTCGGCGAACCATTTGGCGGCGGCCTCGTTTCGACCGTCCAGAAGGTAACAGTTGACGAGCGGGAAGACCGGTGAGGGTCTGCTGAACAGGTTGCCGTCATCATCTTTCAGGAAATACCCCTTCTCAATAGCGATTTCGGATAACGGATTGCCATCGAAATACTCGACCTCGAGATTTACATCGCGCCTTTCCGTATAGGGCTTGTACGGGCCTCCCGGTGGAACGAAATTGGTACGCAATCCAATCAACCACTTCACATCCCGCTCGTGAAGTTGCTCCCTGAATTTCCTGGGATCGGAGAAGGTGTCGCCGAATTCGCCAAAACTGGTGGTGGTTCCCCCTTCCCTCCAGAAGCCCGACCCGGTGACCGCCCAGCGGATCGGATAGCCATTACGTTGAAAATCAGCGATTGATTGCATCACCATCTCCTGATTGACCTGCCAGCCAAGGGCGGCCCACGACTCCCAGCCGAGTTCGAAGAAACGAAACTTCGGTTTAACATTCGGATAACCTTCCCGAATCCGCAGCGTCAGGTAGCTCTCATAAATCTTATAAGGATCCCCAAGAAAGTAATGGAACGTAATCGGTTCCACGGTATCAGCCGTCATGGTATATTGATCCGGCCCGAGGATCACAGAGCGAGACTTTCCACCGAAAACGACGCCGCCAAGCTGATTCTGAGGAAGGATCGCAAACGAACTCACCCATCGCCGCCCTGCTATACGGAATTCGGTTGCTTCGTCGCCAACAAGATTAAAGGAGTGGTGGTAGCCTCCATGGTCGCCAAGACCGTACGCCGCCGGCATCCCGCCCAATTGTATCGCAATTCTGTGAAGCTCGCTCTTCTTAGGGGTCACCGTGACAGCGACGTGCCCGTCCTCGAGATGAAACTGGATACGAGCCTTCGTGCCGTCCTCCGTTTCGACAATGAATACGTTATCTCGACTGTCGCCCCTTTCCACCCTGAGCACCGGACGATGGTTAATCATAATGCCAGAGTCGGCATGGGGCGGCGCCAGGATCGCGCCTTCGGAATCCATGAAGCTGAATCGAAAGGCTTTGGTTTCGACGCTCAATTGATAGCCACCACTACCAAACTGAAAGGCGTGGCCCTCGGTTTTCCGGGTTTCCGCTACCGAGATTGATGCGATCCCAGCATATAACACCAGGAGGACCACGCCAATAACAAGGCGAATGGGACCCCGAAGGCTGAAGGCAACGGCTGCCACAACCACGCCCGACAGCGTCACCCTGAACGCAATAGGCCGGTCGCATTCATTCTTGGTCTTGTGTAACATTGGATTATATAATCATAATGCCTTGCGATATGGGCCGCCTAACGTCAAGAACTGGTTGGATACTTTAAATTCTTTCACGGCTATATCGACGCAGGCAGCTACGACGGTAATGGCGTAGATGGTTTATGATGCGAAAGTGACAGGTTGTCTCCTACTACTCTTGAATCTGAGTGAGCCGTATTCGCATGAAGTTGCGATCGACCGACTCGTCCTCGATCACCGCTCCCTTCCAGGTGGAACTCATCCGCAGTTCATCCAGCTCGACCGTCCCTGATCGAATCGTCAGGGAGATCCGATCCTGTTGAACGCCGGTGAGGCCGCTGGCAGCCACGTCCCACTCCACGTCGGCATCGTCTTCCGGAACGGTGTCGACGCCGACCTCGAACACTTTCACTTGCACGTCCGCGACCCCGGGTATAAACTTACTCACCACCAGGTAGGTATTGTTAGCCTCAAAGGTTCCCGGATCGCTGTCGACCCAGTCTCCGACCCGAGTCCCCACGATTCCGTTGGACAACACATCGATTCCCCAGCGGGAAATTCCGTCCGGGCGCCTGGTCTCCACAAGGAAACTCCCGTCTTCGCTCCTGCGTGCCAGAAAACTTATGTAAATCGGAGGGTTCCCTGCCGCGAGGGAAATCGGCGAGCGGAGCAACCTCGTGCTCGCAACTTCCTCCTCGCCCAGCACTTCACTCATCACGCGCGAACCGCTCGCAACCAGCAGGCTTCCGTCCGGATACGCCAAGCTTTCGCCATCCGCGGCAAGAGCGAGACCGTCTCCCTCGGTCGTAAACCATTCGCCGTCCCAACCTCTACCAGAACCGCTTCCGTCCAGGCCGTCTCCGGCCAGATCGAATGGCTCGACCGAAAAAGCGCCCAGCTGCAAGGCCATCATCGTCACCTGCTCGGCAAACTCACCGTCGAAGACCCGTGCGACTTCCGCAACCCTCGAAGCATCGCTGCTCCATTCCTCCAAGTCCGTCGACACTTCGACAGTATACAGGACGTCATCGACATCAGGACGCTCGGGATAGGTCAATTGAAGAACCCCATCGACAAACTCAGGTTGGGGCAGCATTCTTCTGGCAATCGGTTCCTTGGGATCCACATTGAAAAAGGCGTACTTCATCAGGTTCGGCACCCCCTCCCCGGACGGGTCGGCATCCGGTCCGCTAATAGCCGGATTATCCCGCTCCTGCGGGGTAAAGTGCGTTGCCTGCCAACTCTCAAATGTCGGCTTCTCCGCTCCCAATACAACCGCCTCCCAGGAGGTGCCGAACCGAAACTCATCCAGCTCGACCCGGCCGGCCGATACGGCAATGAAGAAGCGATCCTGACTCACGCCGGTTGCCCGGTTGACGGTGGCGTCCCATTGGATACCCGCGTCGCTTGAGGGAACCGTGTCCACCCCAGTCTCAAAGGTTTTCACCTGGGCAACAGCCGGGTTTCCGGGTGTAAACTTGCTGACCACGAGATACGTGCTGCCGCTTTCGATCACACCCTCATCACTGTCGCTCCAAATGTCCATCCCAACACCTACGGATCCCTCTTCGCCAACACGCACCCGCCAGCGCGAAATGCCGTCGGAACGCATCGCCTCAATTCGAAAGAAGCCGTCCTCATCCTTGCGTGCCAGGAAGCTCAGGTAATACGTAGGATTCCCGGCCCCAAGGCCGAAATCGCTCTCCAATAGACGCTCGCTTGCCGCACCGGATAACTCCCCGTCAACCATTGGGCGATAGGAATCGACACGCCCACCCGTCGCCTCCAAATCAACCCCATCCGGATAGGCCAGGCTTTGGCCATCCTCAGCCATTTCCAATCCTTCGTTGGTCCCCCCGACCCAGTCCCCATTCCAGCCCGTTCCGGATCCGGCGCCATCCAGTCTTTCACCAGTAAAATCGAACGGTTCGAACACCCTGAGATCAGCGCTTACCGAACTGGCCAATGAAAAACTCAAGGCGGAAACTATCAATAGTGTTATAAGATTTGCTCTCATTTTTTCTTTACTTCGTTTATTCGTTTGAATTTCAAGGAGGCCATAAAGGGGACACATCGGTGAACCCCCTACCTCCTCAACCGTCTTTTTCGACCCTTCACCGGCGAGGAGTCGGACCGCTTTCGTCACCGCTTGTCCCGCCCCAAAACACGTGGTTCTCATTCTCAGGAACCTGATCGGGCCTGAGCGACTCAACGTGGCCGTCCAGAAAGAGAAAAAGCGCCCGGCCATTATTGCGGAAATTTATCTGGGGACTGCCGGCGCGAATATTACTCGAGCTCATGCTATCGGACAAAGCAACCGTCAATGACGGGTTGCGGACGCCGGAAATGTGCCCATGGTACATGCCTTGCGCAACACTCCCTCTAGAGTTAACCCGCAACGAAACGCTCCAGCCAAAGCTCCTCGCAATTCCCCCGTTAGCCGCTTCCTCTTCCAGGAGCGGTGTGTAAAAGACCGTATCGCGCAATTCATTTCCATGGACACTGGCATTGAATTCCGGAAACTCACGCCCCGGATAAGCTATCTCCCAAAGATCTTCAATCCATGGTTTGGCATTAGCGTTGCCGAACAGGTCGGTTGGCAACCTACCGTTATTCTCGTCCATATAAAGATGGGTAAGGGTCCCAATCTCCCGAACATTGCTGGTCGCCTGTGCTGTTCGCGCAGAGTTTCTCACTGATGAGACGACCGGAATCAATATGGCTGCCAGGATCGCGATGATCGCAATCACCGTAAGCAATTCGATCAGGGTAAATCCGTGTTGACTAAACTTTTTAAAGGCAAATGTATCGGTTTGCCTATGGGCGTCAGACGATACTGCGGGGGTATAGTCAAAACAACAGCTCGCAACCGGACGTACGGACCAAGAGAAGCAGGGTTTGGATTTCATTGTAATGATTGCGTGTTGGGTTTTCGATAAAGAAGAGATTCTCGCTCATTCTTGGAGATCAATTTCAGAAAAGATCTAACTCGTAATTTACCAAAAGATTGATTTCGGCACTATGGAAAATTGCGGAATAACTTTTTGAATTTGCGTCATTCTCCCACCTGAACAAAACCCCCAACTCGCTTTATATCAATTAATTGATATGTATACTTCCTATCAATAGATCACCGGTTTTTTCTTTTGGCGCGCGGAAACAACACGATTCCCCCAACGGATCAACGCGGGCGGCACTCAAGACGGTACTGAATCGGTGATTTTTTGAAATATCTCCTGTGCAGGGAGGCGAAATAACCTTGTGATTCAAAACCGAGCGCATCAGCCACCGCAGATATGGGCAAATCGGTCTCCGCCAACAAGCGACGTGCCGTTTCGAGACGAACGCGGCGGATTTCGTCCGCCGGCGTCCGCTTTAAAACATCCCGGAAGCGGCGCTCCAAGGCACGACGAGAAACTCCCGCCTGACGAGCCAGGTAATCGACGTTGATTTGTTTATCCGGATTCTGTGAAAGAAAATTGAGCGCTTTCACCAATGCCGGGTCCTGTACCGCGAGGATTTCCGTCGACTGACGGGTTTTCACCCCGATCGGAGGAATCAGAATGGGCTCGCTTTGGGAAGGGCCTCCCCTGATTAGATTGTGCAGAACTTCAGTCGCTCGAAACCCAAGAAGCTGCGTGGCGGGAACGACGGCCGAAATGGGAATAGGCGCGGCCTGACAAAGCAAATCATCTTCTGACCCGCTTAAAATAGCAACTTCATCCGGAACTCTCAGGCCCGCATCGAGGCAGGCATATAGTATCTCGCGAGCGCTGCTTGCGTTCCAAGAAAAAATCCCAACCGGTTTAGGAAGCTCTTTGATCCAGAGGAGCAATTCCCTATTGTGGCACCAATCGGGTTCAACTCCCCGGTGGGTCGTTTCTCGAAAGGAAGCACAGGAATACCCCATTTGGGAAACTTTCTCCTCGAACTGGTGCTGCTGCTCTGTGACGTAACGCAGCCCCTTCAAGCCAAAATACCCAAAGTGGAGAAATCCTTTCTCCACGAAGTGTTCAACGGCCAACTCGGCGACCTTTCGCATATTGCTGGTGACCTGAGGAAAAACACACTCTGTAAGTTTGATGCCCGAGACATTGACGACAGGTACCTTCATTGCTTTGAGGTCACTCGCCATCTCATCGGATCTTACACGAGCGATAACTCCTTGGACGTTTACGGTCTTAGGAACCCGAAGCCTCTCCTGCATCCCGCGCGCCTCCACGAAGATTCTCCCAAGGGGGCGCCGATTGGTGAACCGGATCACTCCGTTTATAATTTCACGGCCCCAAGTCGTGGATGTGTCCACTAGTACCATGATCCACGGATTGTCGGGACTACCGGCACGAACCTTTGGTTTTACGTTTTTTCTCTTGCCACCCACACTTTTCGGAAATTAAAAATAATAGCCGGATTGGACGGCAAACAACAGAACCGTTAGGGATCCTAATACCTGACCAGGTCCCATTTCAACAAAAATTCATAACAATTCGAGTCAGCGAGTCAGCCCATTCCCGCAGCCCCCGCAATTCCTCCAGGGAAAACTAACTGTAACACCGAACGCTCATTAACGCCGCGGGTACCAGTGCCGAGGGATGTTCGACGTCAACATGAAGCTCCCGCGTGGTAATCGCCTCGGGCAAAGTGATCCGATTGATCGTCTGATGGTTGTCAACGCACTCTGCAATTACATTTCCCTTGTCGTCGCTAATCCGGTACACGCGCGTACAGAAGGGCATGACTCGATCGCTGTGCTCCCAGATTACGGTCTCCAAAGGGTTGTCCATGTCGCTGTCGAAAACCAGATCAATACGTCGAATATTTTGCGGCGTTTCCCACGAAAGAGTCATTCTTGGCGCCTTATCGCCAAGGTCGGCAACCCATGCGTTTGGACCGGAGAACGGCCGATCACACCCGCTACGCAGGTTTTCCTCGCCAAACACGTCCAGAGCCGGCTCAACCTTCATAGCCAAATTCCATCCCTTAGGGCGACGTTCCGGCAACCAGAATTCAAACGAATCAAAACCCAACTCGTCGGGAGGCGTCTGGATGCTGTCTTTCGCCACACGGGAATTGACCTTGTTTGCCAAGGAAAGCACCCCCGTCACGCGATGCTGGGAAGCCCGCACCGATACCGCCGGATTGGCCATTAGGCAGACAAAGAGGTATTGTGGCCGGTCCACCTCCCGGTCAAAATCAATAGTGATCGTTTGCGTCCCTGGCTCTCCCCTCGAACCGGAAACCGCCTCTTCCGCTGACCCGTCACTCCAACCGTCTCGACGGCCCAGTGCGATTTGAGACCCCCGGTCGCGGTTCTGAGCCATACCAGCCGCGCCTACGGATTCCGCGACAGTGGAGTTAAGCTTGACCGATTTGCTGGCCAGAATTCTATCCGGTGTGAAATTCCCGATGCGACTCGTCGCCCGCAATTCGACTTTTATTTCCGTATCCTCTTTGGCGGCGACATTAAATTCGAAGCGAGGCACCCTCCCGGCTGCCACTGGTAACAGAACCGCACGCGAAGAACTCAATTTCAAAAGAGGCCCATCTTCAGGAAGAAAATCCAGCGCATAACGGCTCGATGCCTCGATACGCGCGCTCTGGATCAGGTCCTCCGAATCCTTTAACGTGACGTGCGGAATATGTTGGCCCATTCGAAGCAAACGCTTCTGCAACTCAGGAATGTGTCCGCTTGCATAAACCTCCGCGGGTAGGCAGTCGTTCTCACAACACAACGCAGCCGCCATGCCCACCGCCTGAGCTCCATGTGCGCACGTCGCCATGACACGCGTGGAGCTGAACGCAATATGTGAACAACTGATTATCCGTCCCGCAAGAAACAGGTTCTTGATGTTGCGGCTGTACATGCTTCGGTACGGAATCTGATACACACCCTTACTGTGCCATTGCGTACAACCTGGCTTCTCCGTGAAAACGCCGTCGGCGGGATGCAGGTCGAGACACCATCCGCCAAAACTGACCGCATCCTCATGGCGGACCTGTTCAACAAGGTCCTTCTGGACCATCATGTAATCACCTTCGAACCGTCGACTTTCCCTTTTGCCGGGAATGTGCCCTACCCACTCAAGCGTTTTGGTCTCCGCCTCCGGGAATTTACCCGAGTTCTTCACATAATCCCAAACGCCATAAACCGTCTTCCACAATTCCCACTTGATTTCCTCGGTCTGGTGCACGGTGTCCAGTCGTCCTCCGTACTCGATCCACCAAAACTGGCAGGCCTGGTGGGCAATATCGAATTCACGGAAACGGGGGATAAGCTCCTCAGCGTTCTTGTGCGCAAAACTGGGAGGCACGAACTTGACCGGTCTGCCCAGGTCTTTGGTCATGAAATAAATCGAGTGTCCGAGCAAATGCCCGTACTCCAGCGACGGAGCGAACCCCTCGTCAAACTCATCCGCCCCCTCCGCGCCCATTCGAAACGCCGCGCCCGCAAGAAAACCGACAACACCATCTCCGGAAGCATCACAAAATACCTTCGCCTCCAGTATGTAACGTGTTGAGTTTTGACTGCAGAAAGCATTCAGAAATGATATTTTGTCGGGATCTCCGTCCTGCTTCTCCACCTCGTAAACCGCGGTGTTCAGCAGAAGGGTGATGTTTGGCTCCGAGACAACCTTTTCCAAAATCAGTGGATCGTACAGCACCGGATTCCCTTCCGGATTGCGATAACAGTTCTCCACCATAATCTCGTCGATCACACCTCCCTCGCGAGCCCAACGGTTGTTATTTCCCATGTGCGCCGTGGCCCCGAGAACCCAAAGCCGGACCTCGCTGGACGCGTTGCCGCCCAGAACCGGACGGTCCTGGACCAAGGTAACCTTCAACCCCTGGCGCGGGGGGGGGACAATCGGGACGGGGGCCGGCCATCCCCCCCCCCCAAACACCCAAACAAAGGTAAAAATTTAATGTTTTAGTTTGGGGTTTTTTTTTTGGGGGTGGCGTAAAAAAAAACAAAAAAAAA
>JBJHCF010000014.1:0-68434 GCA_050506795.1 Opitutia bacterium | reverse complement strand
GGTGCCGGCCATTCCCCCGCCGCAAACGACCAAATCACTGGAAATCGTTTCTGTTTTAAGTTCGCGTTTGTTTATTGGCTCTTCGCTTAACATAAACCATAAGAACCCGATCAGATATTCGGGTGGTTAAATAATGGAAAAAACAATTCGACCCATCCACACCAGATAAAAGAATAGGTCCATCCAGATCAAGATTACCTCGTCTCGCCATTTTCATATACCTTCTTTTGCGGAATATTTTTTCGAATTTGCGACAATCCGTACCGTAAGCGTCCGCTCGGCGTCCCCCTATGAATGGAGGGCGAGTTTGGGTATGCTTTGGGGATGGAAGCAATTGAAGCAGAAGTATTGGATTCAGGGAGGAGAGATACCCGGGGGCGGCGCGTGGTGTCAGAGCAAGAGTGGAACCAACGGCTAGAGGAGTATGATAAGAGTGGCCTGACCCAGAAGGCCTTTGCTCGTCGCGAGGGGATCAATGTCCACACGCTTGTGGCTTGGCTCGGGCGTCGCCGTAAGCGGGCGGCTGTTGGTCGGCAAGCCCAACCGGTTCGTTTCCGGGAGTTGTCGTTGAGTTCATCGTCACCGTCCCTTCTGGAGGTACATCTGCCGGAGGGCTTGATTCTGAAGGGAAGCTCACCTCAGGATTTGGCGACTTTGGTGCTGGCGCTCAAAAGGTAATCCGATGCTGACATTACCTTCTGCCGCTAAAATCTACCTGGCTGTCGAACCGGTCGATATGCGCAAACAGTTCAATGGCTTGTGGAGCCTCGCTGAGTTAAAGCTGAGGGAGGACCCAAAACTGGGAGCTTTGTTTGTGTTCACCAACAAGAACCGGGATCGCCTCAAGATGCTTTACTGGGATGGAACGGGTGCGTGGATTTTTGCCAAACGGCTGGAAAAGGGAAGGTTCAGCTGGCCCCTGGGAAGCGACGGCACGAAACTGCCGCTCAAACCTTAGGCGCTGACAATGCTGCTGGCCGGAATCGACCTTCGCGACGGCTGCCAGAAGGCGTGGTATGAGCGATGAAAAACGAAAAACATCGAAGAAAAAGCTTGCCTGTGGTATCCATATAGTAGATACACCTGCTCAATGCCGCCGATGGAAGCAGTGCTTGAGGAGAACCGGTCTCTGAAACAGGAGAACGCCGCCCTGCGCACTCAAATCGAGTGGCTGAAGAAAAAGGTGTTTGGCGGCGGCAAAAGCGAAAAGCTCGATCAGGCGCAACTGCTGTTGGCTCTCGAGGCCCTGGAGAAACTTGAAGAACAAACGGAAATAAAGCCGCAAGTTGTCAGCTACGAGCGGGCTGCCCGGTCAAAACCGCGGCAGGCGCCAGCCGA
The DNA here is from genome assembly GCA_050506795.1 of Opitutia bacterium. Classification (GTDB taxonomy): domain Bacteria; phylum Verrucomicrobiota; class Verrucomicrobiia; order Opitutales; family T3Sed10-336; genus SLOW01. The sequence goes on along the minus strand of JBJHCF010000014.1, from coordinate 67,096 downwards.
GCAGTTCAAGAACCTTCCGGTAACAGAAACCGTGGAGATCGTTCCCGACGAGGTGAAAGCCGATCCGGAGATGTTCGAGCGCATTGGCCGGGAAGAGACCTTTGAGGTGGATATAATCCCGCCGCAGCTTATCAAGCGTCGGATCTTGTTGCCGAAGTTTCGCCACCGTCTCGACCGGAGCCGTCCTCCTGTGGTCGCACCCGCGCCGGCCCGTTTGGCTCAAGGCGGTTATGCCTCGGCCGGGCTGATCGCCTGGGTGGCAATGTCCAAATACGCCGATCATCTTCCGCTTTACCGTCAGGAAAAGATGTTCGAGCGCTGGGGCGCTAAAATCGCCCGCCAAACGATGGCCAACTGGATAGCTTTGGCGGCCGAGGCCCTTGAACCGATCTACAAGTTGATGCTTTGTAGGTTACGAGAAAGCGGATACGTCCAGGTCGATGAAACGCCGGTTCGATGTCACGACCCGGATGTTAAACGAGGCAAAACCACCCAAGGTTGGCTCTGGGTAATCAGCAGACCCGGCGGGGATGTCGTCTTCGCTTGGCGGCTCTCCCGTAGCCATGACGAACTGCCGAAGCTCCTGCCAAACTACCGTGAAACATTGCAAGGCGATGGATACCAGGCATATGCGGGATTCGCCAAAGGCAGTGGATCAATCGACCACGTCGGCTGCTGGGCGCACGCTCGCCGCAAGTTCCACGAAGCCTTGAAAGAGTCTCCCGTGGCGGCCCTGCACATGCTGCGCCTGATCGGCCATCTCTATCGCTATGAACGGGAGTGGAAAGATCGCCGCCAGAGCGGCCGCGCCCTCAGATCGAGCCTGAGGTCCTCGCACTTTGGATTGACTCTCCAACTGCTCAAGCGCACCGCCGAAAAGCTCCAGCAAAGAGCCCTCCCGAAGTCCCTGCTGGGAAAGGCCTGCTTTTATCTCCTCAACCAATGGGAGAGCCTTGTCGCCCACAGCCGGCTCGGTCACACTGAGATCGACAACAACTTGGTCGAAAACGCCATCCGGCCCTCGGCGCTCGGGAAAAGAAATTGGCTGTTCATCGGTCATCCGCAGGCAGGTGGGCGTTCGGCGATACTCTATTCCATCATTGCTTCCTGCCGCCGCCATGGAATCAACCCTCACCACTACCTGCGCGAGGTCCTTGGCAAGCTGCCGGCAATGACAAACCAGGACGACCTGAGCGCCCTGTTGCCCTCGAAGTGGAAGCCTGGCGTTCCGCCAATAAAAGCCGACGTAGAGATCGTAACGACCTCTCGATAGAAAACGTAACGGCTTCTATTGCACTTAAACGGCAACACCCCTTCGGCTAACACGCCGGTCCACAACTCTCGGTTCTAAGCCATCTGAGAAAGAACTCACTCAAGCCTACCACGCACAGCGCCGTCCGTGAAGGGGGCAGACGACCGGACGCTTACTCCGTACCTCGATCAATCGACGTTAAGTCCGAAGGACTTGTTTACTTCCCGGGACTGCTGCCAGTCGGATTCTCTTGATCTCCACCAGCGGCCCAATCGACACTACAGATGTTTGTTGCAGGCCGGCAGTGACCTCGGTGTATACTTCCGGCCGAGGAGCAATCGGAGGCAGCGGGGCGAAGCTGATCGATATTCCCGGGAGGAAAAATCATATTTCGGAGGTTGAAATTCATCGGGTACACCCTTCTATTGACCCAAACCATGGTGTACTTCTCAGTTGGTAAGATTTCACTCTCACTCTTCCTGCTTATGACGACCGGAGCTTCTGCCGACGATGCCTGGAGCCGGTTCCACTCCCAATTCGAGCCGACCGTGGAAAACGAGGCGCTTCCTGATGAACCGGCGCCCGACGGCATGGTATGGATCCCGGGAGGAGAATTTTCAATGGGCATCGCCGACCCCCGGAGTCTTCCGTCCGGCGGCCGCGATGCCATGGCGGACGCGCGACCAATTCACCGCGTGTATGTGGACGGCTTCTGGATGGACAAGACCCCGGTCACCAACGCGCAGTTCGCCCGCTTCGTCGAAGCAACCGGATACCAAACCGTTGCGGAACGCCCATTGGACCCGGCGGAGTTTCCCGGCGTAGCCGAAGAGAACCTCGTACCGGGAGCGCTCGTCTTCGTTTACCCCTCACGAGTCGACAATCCCAACAATTTCACCCAGTGGTGGCAGTGGACTCCCGGTGCGTCCTGGCATGCTCCGTTCGGGCCGGGGTCGTCAGTTGACGACAAACCCGATCTCCCCGTGGTGCATATTGCCTGGGAAGACGCCGAGGCCTATGCGGATTGGGCGGGAAAACGCCTGCCCACGGAGGCGGAATGGGAGTTCGCCGCCCGCGGCGGCCTCACCGGCAATCCGTACCCGTGGGGGCGCGAGCTGAAGCCGGACGGTGACTGGGCCGCCAACATCTGGCAGGGACGCTTCCCCGTGGAAAACACGGCGGATGACGGCTTTGAGGGCCTGGCCCCCGTCGCCCGGTTTCCCGCCAACGGTTACGGGCTGTACGATATGGGCGGCAACGTCTGGGAATGGACGGCCGACTGGTACCGTCCGGACACCTACGCCCGCCGCGCCAATGCCGACGAAGCGGTTCGCAATCCCACCGGCCCGGCCAGCGGTTTCGACCCCAACGAACCCCACCTCCCCAAACGCGTCACCCGCGGCGGATCCTTCCTCTGCACCGATCAGTACTGCACCCGCTACATGGTCGGCACCCGCGGCCGCGGCGAGCCCGACTCCGGCGCCATCCACACCGGATTCCGCCTGGTTAAATCGCCCTGACTCGCTTCATTCGTAGAGTCGGAAATGCTCGTTCGGTTCATGGGCTTCGCGCATGAATCCGAGGATACGCTCAACGACATCCGGGTGCTGCCCCCCTACATCGTTTTGCTCCGCTGGATCCTCGGCGAGGTTGTACAGCTCCAGGGGCGCATCGGGATTGTTGTGTACGTTCAAGCGAACGCCCTTCCAGTCGCCATACCGCACGGCCTGACGCCCCCCTAGTTCGTGAAACTCCCAGTACAGGTACCGGTGCGCGGGCTGCTCGTCTTCCAACCCCAGCAACGCCGGAAGGTAGGAGATTCCGTCAAATTCTTCGGGCACCGTCACTCCCGCCAGTTCCAGCGCGGTGGCGGGAAAATCCCAGAACGCCGAGACATGGTCGGTGCGGCTTCCCGCCTTCACAGTGCCGGGCCACCAGGCAATCGTCGGTACCCGGATGCCACCTTCATACAGATCGCGCTTCCCCCCGCGAAAGGGCGCGTTCGAATCGTGCATGCTGTAGTGATAGCCGCCTTCGGAATAGGAACCGTTGTCCGAGGAAAAAATCACCAGGGTATTCTCTTCAATTCCCAGTTCGCGCAACTTCTGAAGAACGCGACGGACGGTGTGATCGACGGAAAGGACCATTCCTGCGTAGGTGGCCGCAGGATGCGGCGCGTCTCGGTAGCCTCCTGTGGGGCGCGGAACTTCCTCGAATCGCCCGACAAACGGCGACTCGAACTCATCCGGCACCGAAAGGTCCGCATGGGGCTGCTGCAGCGCCAGATGCAGGAAAAACGGCTGCCCGCTCCCGGCCCGTTCATCCAGGTAGCGCAGGCTTTCGTCCAGAAACAGGTCCCCGCTGTAGATTCTACCCTCGTGCCCTTCGTTGTGCGGCAATGCGACCGTTTCCCCGTTCCGGGTCAATTCTTCCGGGTAAAACCGGTGCGCCGCCTGGTGGGCCAGGAACCCGAAGAAATGATCGAAGCCTTTGTCGTTGGGTAGATCCGGGTCATCGCTGTTACAGGCCACCCCGGATTTCCCGATCATCGCGGTATGGTACCCGGCTTCTTGGAGGCGGGTTGCAATAGTGATATCGTGGGGATCGCGCCGAAATTCGATTTGCTCGCGCGGGGGTCCCGGAATGAAATTGGCCCGCTGCCACACGCGGCCGGTGTGGTTGCCGGTGAGCAACGCCGCACGCGAAGGCGCGCACACCGTGGAACCCGCGTAATGGTTGGACAGGAACAGACCCTCTTCCATCATCTTGTCGAGATTAGGGGTTTGAAAGTTTGTCTGGCCCAGGGCACTCAGGTCGCCATACCCCAGATCATCGGCCATGATAAAGATGATGTTCGGCTGACTTCCCCGCACCGCCTCCAACGGTGACGATCCAACGGCCGGATTCACGGAAAGCAGCCCGGCCGCCAATCCGATCAACGCGCTTCCTTTAACCCCCGCATTGGACGTGGATGATTTCCTATTGGAGTTCGCTTGGATTTTTTTCTTCACTGGTGCAACCTATATTGAATTATCTCGTTGATTCCTATAGCGAAAAACCTGGCCCAGTGACACGCTGAGATCACAAATTCCGGCCAAAATCAATTGACGGTAATACGCCCAGTCGGCTGGAGCGCCCGAAGGAGTCGCTTCAGCCGGACAAATTGGTGGCGGGAATGAGTTCCCGGTCGCCCGTCGTCACCGTGCCGCTTTGGGCCTGATAAATCACGAGCACGTCGTCGACTTCGGTCGAACCGAGCGGCATGCCCGCCAGGCCCATGCCGCCGATCATCTCTATTCGCTTTCGGGAGCGGCGGAAACTTCCAGCACGAAGATCTGTTTAAAAACCCGCTGTCCGGCAGGCACGGTCCGCAGGTAGGCGAGCCTGAGTCCGTTCGGAGAAAACACGCACGCATGGTGCGTCGGCGCACGCTCGTCGCCTGTTCGCGCGGTCAGACGACGACTCTCGCCGGTGGCGGTATCCGTCATGAAAATACTATTGTCCATCGCATAAGCCACCCATCGGCCATCGGGGCTCCAACTAAAGGCCGATGTCGGGTCCCATGCATTCGATGTGATCTGGCGGGGCTCCCCTCCGTTGGGCGAAACCGTCCAGAACTGAACGATCCCCGTATCGTCTTTCATAAAAAACCCGATCCGCGAGCCGTCCGGGGAACTGCGCAGCCAGTGCCTGGGCCCCTGCAATCCGGGATATTTCCGATCCGCGGTATAGGTCAACCGGCGTTGCACGACACCGGCGGGCGGACGCGGACGGGTGGTCAGGGTGCCCTCAAGAGGCCCCGCCTCCGAGGGCCGGGTCAAGTCATGCGGAAGGTCGGCGATAAAAACCTCGGATATTAGCTCTCCGCCGGGCGCGCGAACCAGTCCCTGGAAGGCCAGAGCGCGTTCCATACGGGTTCCGTCCGGACGAAGATAGCCGCCTGTCCCCACCCACGCGTCCTCGAACGCCCGGGCAATCCGGTCGCTTCCCGGTTCGGGATCCGCAACCGTATCGGAGACCAGGACACTGAAATACTCGCCGTCGTGATTTCGGGGGTGATCCCTGCCGACGATCACCGGTCCCGCGGGAATCGACACCCCGACATTCCGAAGATTGATCTCCCGCCCTTCCCTTTCCTCCTCGATCCGTTCCAGGAGGTAATCCTCATAGGTGAAACTCAACCATTGCCCGTCACCGCTGAAAACGTGAACGTGGGTTCCGCCCCGCAACGCCCCAGGCGTGAGCGGCTCGGTCAGATCACGGGCGTCGAGCGTGAACGGCTCCCGTTCTCCGGTGACGTCGACGACTACCCCGCGACGGCGATTGGCCGCGTAGGACCACTCGTCGGTGGGATTTTCGGGTCCGTGGATAAAGACCACCTTTTCCTCCACCGGACTGTACGTGACCACCCCGCACTTGGCGCCGTTGCGGCTCCGATAAAGAAGCTCCACTTCTCCGGTTTCCACGTTCACCCGTTCGATGCGGTCTCCACTGAACACCTCGCCACGTTCGCGGACGTCGTAAACGAGCCACGCGCCGTCCGGCGACCAGACCCCCGTGTTGGTGAGAATATGCCCCTGCGCCGCAGCGGTGACCTGCCGTTCCACACCGCCTCCCCGCGCCGCGGGCGTTTCCCCGCCTTTTGTGCTTCCACTAAACATAGTGCCGATACCCACAACAACGACGATCATAACGCAGGAAAAGGTTTTTACAGGCAACAGAGAACAAACACGGCTCATCGGTTTTCCGTTCCGAGGGCTCGGCACCGCCCTCCTTTATCGGCCCCTACTTCAGGGTGTTCATGATCTTCACTTGGCTAAATGTCCGCCCTCCGCGGCCGCCGAATTGAAGCTGTTGCCGGACAAACCAGTTCATCAGGCGATCCGTGAGGTCCCGGCGGAACCTCGGCATAGGCGGGATCGTCAAAAAGGTTCTTCCGTTCGGCTGTCCGGTCATCTTTCGTTGGTTTTCTCACTCGTCCCAGACGGGTCCGGGATGCGGTCCGTCGCTGAATTTCACAGTGCGGTCCGACCAGAACATCCCTTATTTCCTGGAGATCAGCGCCGAACTCCGTCGCGGACAAAGGCTCGTTGCCAGGTATCCTTATTTGAAAAGGTGCTGGACAAAGAAATACAGGTTGTTGGCCCAGTCCACCGGATCGTGGCCGTGATTGCTGACATTCCAGATATGCGGAACCTCATGTTCGCTGAGGTAATCATGGACGCCCTGACTTATATGAAACAAATTGTCCTGGTCGCCACAACTGACGTACAACAGATTCAACTTTGCTTTTGCCGCCTCCGGATCGGGAACCAGTTCGGCAGGGGACCTGGTATTGGGCGCTGACGAAAAACCGCCGACCCAGGAAAAGGTCTCCAGATTGCCCAGACCAAAATTCAGCGATTGCCCCCCGCCCATACTCAGTCCGGCCAGGGCTCGATGTTCACGATCAGCCGCCACCGAGTACCGGGCTTCGATGGCCGGAATCACATCGTCCAGCAGATCATTCTCGAAAACGGCAAAAGCCGGCGCCGCGGCAAAGACATTTCCTTCGGCGCGATCGTTGACCTGGGCCCGACCGTTGGGCATGACGACAATCATCGGCTCCGCCTTGCCGTCCGCGATCAGATTATCCAGGATTAAATTCGGCGTGGCAAACCGCTGCCACTCGGTCTCATCACCGCCGATTCCGTGCAAAAGGTAAAGCACCGGGTATTCGCGATCGGTTGAATAGCCCGGGGGGGTGTACACCAGCATCCTTCGGGTCGTTCCAACGGTCGACGACTCGTATTCGATCATTTCATTACTGCCGCGCTCGATGTCGTCCCGCTCCGAACGGAATCCCTCAGGCGGTTCACCCAAAGCGAAGATTCCGTCGGGAGCGCGGCGGACGGCACCCGCCTGTTCGCCAGGCTGTGGCAGAATTTCGATCGCGTTGATCGCCGGATTCTCAACCTGATGAGTGAAATCAATGCGAAGTGTTCCCTCGGTCACTTCCACCGGAACCGTTTCGATGTGGGCTCTCTCGTATCCGCCGGTTTTCTCCCAAATGTCAAAGTCCGCAAACTCCTGCCCCTGGACAGAAAACGAGAAAACGCGACCTCCGGGTCCGTAGATTCCCTCGAACGTCTCGGCGAAGTAGAGGTTCACGACATAATGCCCGTTGGGAATGTCGACGGAGAAGGCGTCCATCGAGTACCGCTCGGTATGAAACAGCGTATCGTCCTCGGTCCCGGAAATGACAGGAACCATATAACGTTCAATAACTGCACCGCCCACAAACCCCCGGTCCGGCTGCCAAACGTTGCCGTTCGAATCCGTGTACGATTCGTAGGCTCCGGCATTGATCCGAATCGGCTCGATCGGCTGATCCGAATTCGATTCCTCCGCTTCGGCGTGCACGTTAGCCGAAACGAAACAGAGAATGCAGGTAAATATAGAACCTGATAGAATGCTTTTTAGGGATTTCATAGGACGGCTTTCTGACATGTTGGATTTGATTGGTTGGATCATTTGATTCGTTAAGATGGATACGTTCACCTACTCCCCATCAAGAAGCGGCGCATATGATACTACGCCGCTCGGGGAATAGTTCTTTACGGTTTCCCAGGCCAAGTTCTGCAAGGTGAGATTGAACTTCTCGTTGCTCCACTCCGGCTTTCCGGAGTTCTTCAATACCTCCGGAACCGGCAACCCAACGGGGCTGAGTCCGTAAATGACGGCATAATGCAGATAAGCGTTAAGCGCTTCCAACGGTGGAGCCGGGTGTCCAATATTGTCGGTAAACAGTTCCGCCTGTCTCGGCACGCCGGGGATCTCATCGTTATAAATCATCGTGCGCAACGAAACAAGGGCCTGCGACGACGGCACGAGAACGACAACCTGCCGTCCATAGTGGTCGTTGATCTTTTCGGCATGGGCCTCGCCGGCTCTTACGTTTCTTTCGTTCATGGTCCTGAGGCGTTCAGGGGAAACCTCCCTGTCGGGTATCGTACGGAGAGCGGCAAAACTGAAGTCCTGGTTATCGATATCGGGACCGCCCCAGGAGATTTGAACGACGAATGTCATATCCGGATTGTGCTCCAGTCCGAGCCTGACGAAATTGTCGATGCCCTCGTCCGGAAACTGAATCGGGGACAGGGTCATCACGTCGACATTCCCTCGCTCCAGCGCCCTTCGGGCTTCATTTTGCCCTCCACCGAGATCCCAGTGCTGAATGGTGCGCGAGGCGCCGATACTCTGCACGCCCACCTTCGCATGTCCCTCGATTCCGGATGCCGCCGCCAACTCGGTCAGGATGTCCGGGACATACCAATGCAAACTATGCCCGGCGGTAAAGACACGCAATCCTGCGGGGACCTCGACACCGTTTTCCCCCTCGCTCCCGGGATCCGAAACCTGAGCAGGGGCGTGGTGATCGGAGCTGGCCGGCCGGTCGCCATCAATCTCCTCGAACGAGCGTTCCGTAAGTGCTTCGGCGGCAAGCATGCTGCCCCAGGCGAAGAGAACTCCCGAGATAATGAGCGAGGCATTCATCAGCAAAACCTTGATTCGAACTGTTAGAGGTGAATTCCAAGCGGAAACGCCATTGAGGAGATTGGGTGAATCTATCGCGCCTTGGAATTTTCGTCGAGCACACTCACTATGGACGGCGCTGGATTTTCAAACCATTCCGGCGTCTAACAATAGACTGCCGTTCGTGCCCGGAACGTATCCGCATGGACCACCGCAACCCGTCATGGGCGAACGTCCGCGGGCTGATCCGCCGCCAGTCCGCCCTCCCGGAATGCACCGACCAATACCGACGCTTTCCTCCTTTGAACAATTCTCTTGCAAATTCATTCTTGTTTTACGATATTCCTTTCGTATGACAACTTCCACAATATCACCCAAATTCCAAATCGTCATCCCGAAGGATGTTCGGCGAAAGCTTGCCCTCAAACCTGGCCAGAAACTCCAGGTCACCGAAAAAGAGGGCGGCATCGAGCTGCGTCCAATCCTGTCCCCGGATCAACTGATCGGCTACTTGAAGAGAAAAGGTGAGCCGCTGGAGTTCGAGCGTGAGGAGGATCGGGAGCTGTGAGCAAACAAGCCAAGTCTGCCCGGCTCGACCTTCTGGATTCGTCAGCCTGGATCGAGTGTTTGGACGACGGCCCCAACACCCGGCATTTTGCTCCGGTCCTGAAAAAACTGCCCGAATTGATCGTTCCCGCCATCGTCATCGCCGAGGTTCGCAAGGTCGTCCTCAAACAACGCACCCGCGAAATGGCGGACAGGGTCACCCAATCGATGCGGTCCGGAATCGTCGTTTCCATCGACGAAGAGATCGCCGTTGCGGCGGCCGACCTTTTCATCAAACACAAGCTCCCGCTCGCCGATTCGTTGATTTACGCGCTCGCGCTCGTCCGCGATGCGACTCTCTGGACGCAGGATGACCATTTTGAGAATCTGCCTCGAGTCCGTCATTTCCCGAGAACCAAAGTCTAATACACTCCAATCATGACTCGATCAGCGTCCCCCACTCCGCCTCGCTGAATCCCGCGCCCCCCTTTTCTCCGGCAAACAGTGAACGGACGGCGCACCAAGCGTCCGTTCTCGGACAACAACCGCAATGGCACACACCGCATTGAATATTTAATCCCAAGGTTTGTTTGTGCCTTGTAAGGACAGGCAGGAAGGAAGATTTGCCCACGAAACACACCAAACACACGAAAAACGAGCCACCTCGTTCGCTCAGACCAATGCCCTCCCCTCTTCCTCTTTCGTGTGTTTCGTGTCTTTCGTGGGCAAAAAAAATGCCTCCCGACCAGTACGGCAAATCGTTCTTTTTCGTCCATCGGTGGTCCGACTCTCTCCGAGCCCGGTCTTGTCGGATCCGCTCCGAACGGCCTTCTTCCATGGCGTAAACGCCACGATAAAGGGCAACCGATGACCATGGGATAACGGTTACCGATGTCTCTGGGTTGTACCGCTCCGGCACGCCGAATATGGAAATCCGGCATCTTTCGGTCGCCAAGGACAGTGACACAGCCATTCCTGTCTGTGCTCCCTCCTCAATACTTCGCAGACAGGAATGTCCGCCTCACTAATTTTGACCGCCGGCGGATCCCGCCCTGCGAATCCCCACTGCCTTGGGAAATTCCGATTGTTTTCGGGGACTTCTTTCATACTCTAAGACTATTATGCTGCGCCTCAAAGTTTTCGCGCTGATTGTCAGCTTGCTTGGGCTCTCCGGTTTAACCTTGAACGCACAAACAAACAGGGACCCCAATCTGGCCGCACTTAAGGTGCAGGCAGAAGAGGGTGATGCCGAGGCGCAATACCGTTTCGCCAATACTTTTCGGGACAGGGAAGATTTCATAATGTGGCTACGGAAATCCGCCGACCAGCATTATCCTCCCGCAATGGAACAGTTGGCAACGTTCCTGATGGGACGCCTTCCGGGTAGGACGTATTTGTCCGCGTCGTATGACGAAGGAATCATTTGGGCCGCGTGGGCCGCCGATCTCGGAAGCAGCCGTTCCACCGGGCTACTGGCTGAAGGATTTTATTATGGTCGCGGCGTTGAGAGGGACCATGAGATGGCATATTACTGGCTTGTGGTTGCGGAGCGTCATCCGGGTGGGCGGAATAGCCACGGGAGCATGGAGACACGGCTGCTCCAATCGCTTCCGATCGACGCCGTCCGGAATGCCCGAGAGCGAGCGCAGGAGCTTGAAGCCGGAAAGAGCATCGCCGCGGAGATCGTCCTCGGTTCCGTGCTCGAACGATACCTTCGATTCACCGGAACGATGGAACGCGGTGGTGAAACAATCGCACTCATAAACGACAGCCTTGTCGCGACAGGTCAGGAGTTTACCGTCGAAGTCGGTGCCGGGGCTTTCAAAGTCATTTGCGTGAACGTAGCCCACGACGAAATCCACTTTGCGGTTGAAGGCACACAAGCTCCCGTGGTGTTGCGCCGACTGCTGGAGGCCCCCTGAGGGTTTTGACTGTATTGGGTGAGGGACTCCAGGTCACGAAAGCGCTTTGTTCCGGATTTGGATTTCTTGGACCAGCACCGGGAAAAATTAACGGGACGACTCTGTGCCCTCCCGTGAGAATTTTGTCGAAAGTCAAGACGTGACGTCTTCTCGGTGCCTTGGCCCCCGAGCAGAAAGAGAGTCCGCGCGCTGTGGACCATCGGGCGGACATCTATGCGTTGGGTGTCATGCTCTATCAGATGCTTACCGGAGAACTCCCGGGTACTCCGTTGGAGCTTCCGTCCCGGAAGGTTCGGATCGATGTCCGCCTCGACGAAGTGGTATTGCGAGCGCTCGAAAGGGAACCGGACAGGCGCTATCAGCAGGCCGGGCAGATGAAAACGCATCTGGAGACGATCTCGGCCACATTGCAGGACGACCGAAGAGATGCGGCACAATCTGATACGGAAGGAGGGAAAAGGAGCAATGCGCGCAAATCGGCGGACAACGGCTCGCGACCCGAATCCTGGGAAACGGGAACGTGGTCCCGCCGGGTCTTCTGGATAATCGCGACAGGTTTCGCCGTGCCGATTGGACTGATTCTTCTGTCACTACTCTTGCCGCAACTGGCGCGGGAGGGCGCCGGCGCCACCGGGATTGTGGTGATTATCGGTGTGATGATCGGCATCGGGCTCGGTTTAGTGGCGGTGCTCGTTGGATTGTTGCGGGCATTCAAGACAAGAGAAGCAGACCTGGCGAATCCCTGGCCGAGGAGGATTGTGGTGATGCTCGCAGCCGTGGTGCTCGCCCCGATATCTCTTTTTGTCGTCGCGTCGCTGGTATATCTGGCGGCGAGCCGCGCTCCGATGGAACCGGGTGACTCCGGTGTATTGCACGAAGGAGCGAACCCGGATGGAGAAGAAAGTCCGGAAAGTTCCGGGGTCTCCGATAGGAGTGAACCGGTCGCCGATCCGCCTCCACCTTGAACGATCCCGAAGTTCGTGAAGGCCGCGAGGCGAGTGCCACCCTCGCGTTTGCTTGCCAGGAAAATTGGCCCACGAAACACACGAATCACACGAAATACGAGCCGCCGCTTTCGCTCAGAGCGATAACCTCCGTTCTCCCCCTTTCGTGTGATTCGCGCCTTTTGTGGGCAAACAAATACCTCCCGGCCCGTACGGGAAATCGTTCTTTTTCGTCCATCGGTGGTCCGCCTCTCTCCGAACCCGGTCTTGTCGCTCCGCTCCGAACGGCCTTCTTCCATGGCATAAACGCCACGCCGATGTGTAACCGATGTCCTTGGGATAACTGTTACCGATGTCTTTGGGTTGTACCCCCTAACTCTTGCGCGCGTCCATCCAATCCAACAGCCGATAAACCGGTACGACGGTTGCTTCAAGTTGACCGAAACGTCGCCTCTCCGAGTCTCCGGGTCCTGCGGTGACGACCAGATTTTCCCCTTTGGGGTAATAGCGCCGAAAGACCTCGAGGTTTGAAGGATTGAACTTTGTGCTGCTCCATTTGCACTCGACAGCGATCGTGTGGTCGCGTTTGCCGGGCAGGACGAAATCGATTTCACGGTCCTGTTTGTCCCTCCAATAGAGCGGGGGCGTCGTGGGGAGGGCGGCCTTGAGGAGATCGAGTACGAGATTTTCCAAAAGGCCTCCACGGTCCTCCGGGCGCAGTTCGGACCACGCGCGGGTGTAGCACACGAAACCGGTGTCGAAGCCGTAAATTTTGGGTCGGGCGAGCAGTTCACGCTTCCCGCCGTTATGGAACGGACGCAAACGGTGTATCACATGGGTGATTTCCAGTATATCGAGGTAGTTCATCACCGTGGGGCGGGTGAGACCGCTATGCTTTGCCAGTGTCGTGATGTCCGCCAGTCCTCCATTGTTGCGCAACAATAATTCCGTGAGCTTCAGAAATTCCGTACGCTTGCCGACACGGAACAATTCCTGGACATCCCTGGCAAAATAGGAGTCGAACCATTCACTGTAAAACTCGGGATCGGAGCCGGAGCCGAGAAGGCACGGTGGCAAACCGCCCCACAAGAGGCGATCCTCCAGCGACGCCTTTCCGAATGCCTTCAATTCCGACGCCAGCACGGGGGGTAGAAAGACCACGCGTTTTCGCCCGGTCAAACTGTCTCTGAATTTTGAAGTGGCGGCCAAGGTTGAAGAACCAGTGGCAAGGATACGCTTTTCCGGAAACTCATCCGCTGCGATTTTCAGAACTTCGCTTGGATCCTCCAACTTATGAACTTCATCCAGCACGATCAATCCGGCGTCGCATTGCTGAAAGAAGAATTCCGGATCCGACAACCGCTCCCGATTGCGGGCCAGATCACAGTTCAGGTACTCGCCATCGCGAAAGAACTTCGCGAGCGTCGTCTTTCCAACCCGACGTACCCCCGCGAGCCATGCGATCGGCGCCCGCTCCCACGCCTCGCGAATGCGCTTTTCCCAGAAAGGTCGTGCAATCATGAGATCCGTATTTTACAATTAGACGTCTGAATGTAAAGAGTCATTTTATAAAATCTGGCTGATCCGAGATCGCACATTCGTCTGCGCGGCACTCTTAGCTCCCACGTCCCGCCACCCTCCGCCGTCCGAAGAAAGGCGGTGCCACCACGTCACCACTCCGCCACGCAGCTCGGTGTTTTAAGCCCGACTTCCTGATCTCAGGAAAATTTGCCCACGAAACACACGAAAAATGAACCACCACTTTCGCTCAGACCAATGCCCTCCCTCTCCCCTTTCGTGTGTTTCGTGCCTTTCGTGGGCAAACAAAATGCCTCCCGACCAGTACGACAAATCGTTCTTTTTCGTCCGTCGGTGGTCCAGTTCTCTGCAAACCCAGTCTTGTCGTTTCACTCGGAACACTCTTCTTCCATGGCATAATTGCCATATTGAAGTGTAACCGATGTCCTTTGCTTGTACCCCTAACTTTTAATTTAAGGGCTGACCCCAACGGCCTTCTCGAATTTCGCAGACGCCCGATCGAGCTGTTACGTGAAATCCCCATCTACGACCGGCGCAACGCGATGAAAAAACCATTGGGACGAGGAGACCTTGCCTTTCTGGCTGCGACCGGCGCGAAGAAACCCTGGCCCTACTTTCTCACGGAAGCCAAACGGCTGCACGTCACGTTTCCTTCGGGCTGGCACTCATTGGTGTCCGAGTACGTGACCGGCGAACAGGGAATGCTGTGCTTCGTGAAGGGCCGGTACGCACGCGGACTCGCGTTTGGTGGGATGCTGGGATACGTCTTCGACGGACACGTTGCCGAAGCGCGCGTCTCAATAGCCGCCGCAATTCAAAAAAATGCGGAAAAGCTGAAGTGCACAAACCCGAAAACCCTGGTCGATTCCAAAATTGTCCCCGGCGAAAAGCGCATCAGTGAAACGGTCCATCATCTGCCGCGACGCTTCACTGTTTTTCATCAGTATCTGGGCGTGTAAGCCGAAACGTCCGTCACCGTCTTACCCTGGAAAGTCTCCACGAAAACTTCCTGCACTTCGAAGGGACGCGGATTGCCCTGCCCGAACGCTGCGTTCCGGATTCGGAATTCTTGGAGCAGCACCGGCGAAAATTGACGGAGCTATTCCTTCGGCCCCGATGAGCATCTTGTCAAAGGTCGAGACCTGAACGTCTTGCAGTCCGCCCTAAAGTTTTGTTCGAAATCCACCATCTGGAAAGTTCTCAAATGGCAGATCAACTCCGGAACATATACCTGTTTCCGATTCCCTAAAAAGCCCAATCCATTCACCTTTAGGAGTAGCGACACCATATCCAAGAGAATCAAGGCTATGCAAATCTTCCGAGCTCATGGAAGCCTGAACGAGAATAGCCACTACATATCCCTGCCGATTAACGATTGGACCGCCGCTATTTCCACCTTTGACTCGCGCATTTATTAAAATGTAACTCTGTCGGTCCAGATACGAATCGCTCAATGCGACCACACGACCACGCGATGCCCTAATTTCGGAATTAATAGTTGCAAGATCCGCAATCAACGTAGCTTCGAATCCCGGGATCGGAGGAAAACCAAGGCAAAGAACCTCATCGAGAATGTTCGATTCACTACAGCGAAAGCAAGGTAGGTTAGACAATATAGATTCAGCAAGAATGACAGCTACGTCAAGATTTGGGTTTTCGGAAACTGTGATTTGACGAATTCTTATAGGATTGCCTTCAGGATCAGGGATAACAATGCGCGCCATTCCCTCCACTACATGACGGGCGGTGACGATAGTTTGTTGATTTCCCAGAAGGAAACAAGTTCCAATATCTTCCTCTCCATCTGCCTTTGACACAACGACAGGGCGTACTGCTGGGCCGAGCTTTTCGACGATTAAACCGAAACCATGGCCTATGAAATCATACTCACCATACTCTGCACGCCGATAATCGAAACTAGGCGAAACATAGGATCGGCCAAGGATAGGGTGAGGATGCCGAGAGGTGGCTTCAAAAAGGTATCCATGTTGTTCTAAATGCGAACAATTCCTGAAGACGCTCCCCAGATCAAGCGTTTCTTGCCATTCGGGTTTGAGCTTTGAAAAGTCCTCGATAGTCCGAACAGTTTGCGCCTTAGAGCGTCCGGAAAAGTCCATATGGAAGAATCTTAGTATTTCAGTGGCAAGGCCCATGCATTCCCTTAAAATTTCGAATTGTACCAATTGAACGAAAATATTAAAAAAATCACTGATTAAGAGTCGATTGCAACTTGGGACAGGCTCTAGTATAGCCCAAATCCAAAGGTTTCCCCTTTCATGTTACCTGACGTCTTCTGTCTTCCTTCAACAAGAATCACGCCCGCCCGCCAATCACGGCGATCCTGCGGAGGGTTTGTTGTCGGAATCTTATTTTGAGTGTTGGCCTCGACCGTGTGTTGAATAGATTTCATCCAAGAGCTTCTCGTTTCTCCTGGCCTCCGGCGAAATCCTAAGATCGCGCAGAAATTTGAGAAAGCTTTCTTTGCCATTTTTGAGGCAGAATACCTCTCGGCCCCGGATGACTGATTTACAGTGAGGATGCGAAAGCGCATTGAACAAAGCACGGTCCACACAAAGCACATCAACGTAAGGGAGGTACCGTGAGATAAAGGCGACATCATTGCCGAGGCCGGGGTCTTCGAGGTTTTTCGATCCAGCTTGGACCATATGAGCAATGGTCGCCCAGATCGTGGCTTCAACGTTGATCGCCGGGATGCCATAATACTCCTTCGACTGAAAAAACTCACGGAGATCCTCAGGTCGATCAATCTTTCTGATCGCCCTGGATAATAGGTGGGCACGATCATTCCCAAGAAGACGCCAAAGCGCATCTTCCTGCCCATCCGTTGTGCAAGCTCCGGCATCGTTCACTAAATCTGCCCACTTCAATCTGAACGTGTTTGCGACGCTTCGACGCTCCTCTTCAAAGTCTTCGCTGAAGCTTCTAGCGCATTGGTGCTTCCAACGGCTAATGACGGACCTCAGTCGATCCGCACGCCTATCTTTTTCGGTTTCGAAGCGCTGCTGCTCACAACATCGATAAGGCGTGAAGTCGTGACTGAGTTGAGCGGATGCCCATGAGTTGATTTTACCTTTGGCTATCTCCTGCGCATAGATGTCATGGTTGCAATCTCTTCCAGAGATCCAACAGTCTAGAGCCTGCTCAACTTGATGGCACAAAACTTGGTCAGGATCCTTAAGGACGATGCCGCATGAGAGGTCTTTTAGAACGGCAAGCACCCGTTTTGGTGCGACTTTGGCTGACCTAATTGATTCGCGGAAATGAATCGGGCTCGCGGGGCAAATCACCAGTTTGAGCCTGACAAGATCATGCAGCAGATCGTTAGCCTCCTCGAAAAACCTCTGGTGTTGTCTGAACTTCGAACGATCAAACCTAGAATCGTCGAGCTTGGTCAAATCACTGAGAAACCACTGATCCAAGTAGATCACCCGCTTTTTAAGTGGAGGAAGTCGAATCCGCTTCCGCTTTCCACACGACTTGCATTCACGGATATAGTGCTCGTCCCCAACCGAGATTCTGCCGAACGTCTTTTGCGCACCGCAATAAGGACAGTTATGAAACGGTGGATGAATGAATGCATTGAGCATTAGCGGGCCTTATATTACGTTTATTGATATATTGCGATCACGTTCGCCGGAACGGTAAGTTGTCCCTCCCGCATGAGCCGCAGGCCGAGCCATTCCGAAATTCCATTGTCGGCCGGGGTGGTGTGACTGATTAAGAGGCGATTTGGGGGTGGCGGTTCCACGTGGATAAGTGATTTGCAGTTAGAGATTCAGGCCGAGGTGCCAGTAGTGGTAGGCTTCCGGGTTGGTTTGCTTGATGCGGTCTAGCCAGCCGTGGGGGTGGTTGTTTAGGGTGGCAGCGCGCAGGGCCTCGATTTGATCGGGACTTTGGGTGTAGCGGGCGCTGGAGAAGTCGAGAAGCCGGTTGGCTTGCAAATGCGCGGCCAAGACACCGGCGCGGGCGGCGAGAATGCGCCGGGCATTGTCGTTGGGAGGACTTCGAGTCAGGTGTCCCCGTAGGCGATGGAAACCATCGAGGAGCAAAGCCCTTTCGGGAAAGAGGGTAGGCGGGGCGTAGCGCACCCCTTCACCTGTGATTCCGAGACAGGCGTTTAGGGTGTCGGTGAGGCTGGCCTCGCGGGTGTGGAGATTGTCCCGGTAGCCGGATTCCTGCGCCTGTACGCCGTTGTAGGCGCGGGCGACTGCCTCAAAATCGGTAGCGTGTTCGAAGAGGACGCCGACATCGAAGAGTTGTTTCGCCACTTGCATGACATCGCCGGGTTCTCCCCCGTGCTTCCGCAGGCGGATGCCGGTCGTCGTCGGGGCAAAGGCGGTGAGCTTATCGCCGAGCAGGCTCTCAATGCTGGGCAGCGTGACGGTGATCTCCCGGTCCGGGACAAGGAAAGAGGTGCGGATAGGCAAGGTCACGGTGTCATGCGGACAGTGCTCCTCCCGCACCACGTCGAGCAGGACGAAGTCCTCTCCGGTTTGGGCGCGTTCGCTGGGGAACCAGAACTTGAAGTGACGGCGGTTGGGCAAGAGTTCGCGTCCCGAAGCAGTCCCGCGAATGTCTTCTTCGCTGCGAATGAAGGGAGCGGTCTGGGCGATTTGAGCGACGACGCGGTTCAGATCGGCATCCGAAGCCGGGGAAACAATGTCGATGTCGATCGAGAGGCGGCGGATCTCCGGCAGGTGAAGTAGGATGCTGGTGCCGCCTTTGAACATAAAGGGGAGCTCGCTTTCCGCCAGATGCCCCAACAGGGTCAGCGCCCGGACGCATTTTTCGAGCAAGCCGGGATCGCAATTTCCCAGCTTCTTGCGTTCCCGGTCGGCCCAGGCGCGGGTGTAAATCTGATCCGAGAACATAACTTCACATGCGATTAACTAATGCCATATTTTTTGAATTTGTGGCGTTAGTTAGCTGGCCAAATATCGTCCCATTGGAGATGTTTGAATTCCGCAAATCGTTTGATCTCAGCCATTTTCACAGAACCACTTTCGGTGGCAGCGATCCATGCGGCACGGGCTTCGGAATCATCCATGAGCGCAAGGGCTTCGGTTTCGATTAGTAATTCGACGAGGATTTGCTCGGGAGCGGCGTGGTGATTGTGATCCGGGGGCTGCTTGGAATGGCTGGGGCGGAGGACGACGGTTTTCTCGCCGGGCACCACTTCGCGGGCGGCGTTTTTGCCGGGGTTGACGGCGACATTCCAGCCCTGAGCGCGGAGGGTTTCGCCGACGGATTCGAGGGTATCGCGGGGCACGTAGAGAAAGGCGACGGGCTGGGCGAGGAGGTGCTGCATCCACGGGTTGAGCTGGGCGGTGCTCCAGGCGCAAAAGTCGAGTAGCGGCAGCGCTTTTTTGGTCGCGCGAATGAGCTTTTGCACCGGTTTGGGATCCAGTTTGAGCGGTTTGGCGTGGCGGGTATACCAACCGCGTCCGGCATCGTGGATGAGCCCCTGTTGGGTCGCCTCGCTGAGGTAAACCTTCAGGGTGTCGTCCCTGAGGGAGAGTTCGGCCTCGTTGACGGCCGCCTGAACTTCCGTTAGCGAGAAGTGAGCACGGCGGCCCTTGAGTTTGCCGAGTAGATCGAAGAAGAGGGTTTGCTTGCCGTCGGCGGGGGCGGATTGGGCGGCCCAGCGCTGGTCCTCGGCATCGAGGCCGTAGAGGGCGGCCACGCGGGCATCAATCTCGGCCTCGACCTTGGCGATCTGTTCTGTCAGAGCAGCCGTTTCGTCACGCGCTGCTTCATAGAGTTTTAGGTCCGCGGCGCGGCCCTGAAGCTTGCGGACGCGTTTTGCATAGTCGTCGGACGCAAGGGACCACGGCTGCTCCAGCGGGTTGCGCGAGGTGCTGTCGGCCGGATCCAGCCCGAGGGCACGGAGAAATTGCTCGCTGCGGGCACGGCGTTGGGCGTGGAGGGTCTGGGCCTGCTTGGCGAGGTTGCCGACGATCTCGCGGTCGGCCGGAGATGCGTCGGGTATGGGAAGCTGTTCCATGTGTTGGCCGAAGAAACGGAGGTAGCCGCCTCGAATGTCGGCCAAGCTAAGCTCGATCCATTTCAGAACTGGAGACGAGTTAAGCACACCGCAAAGAAACCAATCCGCGACCGGTAAAAAGTAGGTCGTATTCGCACCGTAATAGCCTACATCGTCCATTGCAAAACGAAGCTCTTTGCCAATGTCAGGATAAATGATTTTCCGGCTCTCGAAGTAGTTCTTATAGGCCATCTGGGGTTGCTGCAATTCATACCACTCCTGCTTAGTCGCACGATGATCCAGACCAACGGTTTGGCCCTTAGCGTTCTTGAAGGAGCGAAACGGCCTTAAATGCCGCTCGATGGATGGATACCGAGAAACTTCTATTCCGCGGTAGGCATAGATTAGATACTTCCGGCGAAATTGGACGTCGAACCGCCTGACGTCGTTGCCTGCAACGAGAGGCTTTATGATCTCACTTGCATCCGGGGTCTCATGGATCAGGCGGTTGCGTGTCGCCTCGTCAATGATGAACGCTTCGTTTAGGCCCGTTTTAACTCCCCAACCCAAAAGCCCGTTGCAAACCTCTCCCAACCGACGGCCATTCTGCACCATCTTGTCTTTAAGGTTGGCAGTCGCACCCGTAGCCAAGCGTGGCCGACCAACGCCGAACTGATCTGCAGGCACCTGAGTATTCAGCGAAAGAAAGTGCTGCCGAACCCCGTCAGCGTAGCAGCGATCCAAATCTGTCACCTTGGCCCACGCTGTTGAAATTTCACCGCGGTCTTGCTTCTGCCAAACGAAAATACATGGGTAAGCGGTCGCGGATTGGAAGACCGGCAAGGCCCCAAAGTCCATAACCAGCCGAAACGCCTGATCATCGAGCAGATGTTGGCGAAGTTTTTCGCCGTAGCCGGCGCGGAGCCATTTATTGGAGGAGATGAAGGCGGCGACACCGCCGGGCCGGAGGAGTTCGTGGGCGCGGGCGTAGAAATAGACGTAGAGGTCGGCCCGCTCGGCGTGGACTTGGGGGAAGCGTTTGCGCAGGATGGGTTTTTGCGGCTTGATCAACTCCATGCGCACGTAGGGCGGATTGGCGACGATGATGTCGAAGCCGCCTGGCCGGACGGAGGGCGGTGCGTCTTCTTGCACGAGCAGGTCGCCGAGCAAGGCGCGTTCCTCAGCGTCGGGTAGAAACACTTCGGCGAATTCGACGGCCCAGTTGAAGCCATGGCCGGAGAGGTCGGCCTGCTGCCAGAGGGCGAGATCGGCGCGGATTTGGTCGAGTTCGGCCTTTAGTTTCTCCTTCTCTTCGCCGTGGGCGCGGAGGTAAGCGGCCTTTCTGTCGCGAAACTCTTCGACCGCCGGGCGTTGAAAAATGTCCTGGGGCGCGGGGGCGGCGAGGGCGTCACCGATCTCGATTTTGAAATCGAGGTTGGGCAGGGGTGGCGGGACCGGGCCTTCGAACTCGACCGCGAGGGCGAGCCAAAGGCGCAGGCGGGCGATATTGACGGCGAAGGCGTCTTTATCAACCCCGTAGAGGTTGCGCTCGATGATCTGGAGGCGGCGTTGGTAGGCGGTCTCGGGATCGGCCTTTTGCCGTGAGGCGAAGATGCGAGTGCGCAGATCGAGCAGCTCGTGTAGCATGCCGAGCAGGTAGGCGCCGGAACCACAGGCGGGATCGCAGACTTTGATGGTGATCAATGCCCGGTGCACGGCCTCGGGATCGTGGAGTCCGGAGGCGTCGTCCTCGTGGACAAAGGCTTCCAGGGCGGCGCGGGGTTCGCCCGGGCAGCGGTCGGCAAGGTGCTCAACCAGGGCGGCGCGGGCCATGAAGGCGACGATGGGCTTGGGCGTGTAGTAGCTGCCCTGTTCATGGCGGCCGGTGACGAGTTCCTCAAAAACCTTGCCGAGCATCTCGGGATCGACGGCCACAGTTTTCTCGAAAGGGTCGTCCTCGACCACAGTGAAATTATAGCGGGAAAAGAGGCCGGTCTCGGGGTCGAGGATGAGAGCGATGGCCTCATCGGGCACGCGGAGTTTGGGCAGGCGGTCGGTGCCGTCTTCGGCGTATTCAAAGAGTCCGCCGTTGAGGTAGGGCACGGCGCCAAAGCGCGGATCGACGGTGCCGGGGGCGCGGTCGGGTTGATTCAATCCCTCGAAGAAAAGCGGGACCAGGCGGTCGGCGTAAAAGTTGGCGGAGGCGGACGCGGTACGGCGCTTGCTCGTGTAGTCGTCCCACAGCGCGGCAAGGTAGTCCGTGCGTTCCCCCATCTTTAACCAGCCCTTGCGCTCGACGAAAGCCAGAAACATGAGACGGTTGAAGAGACGCTGGGTGAAGAGGCGCAGCGGCTCCTTTCCGGTGAGAGACGGGCGGATATGGTTTTCAACGGCATCAAAAACTCTTCCGTAGTCGCGGTAAAACTCTTTGAACAGCGGCTCGACCTGGAAGGCATTGATGAGATCGGCGAGTTGCGTGCGGTTTCCAAGCGAACGCAGCAGTTCAAAGCGTTCCACCGCGGTGCGGCAGGGTTGGCCGGGACCAAAGAGGTAGGTGTAGCGGCGGGGAGCCGTATCCTTTTGCTCATGTTGGCCGTCGGTGGTGATGGCGTTGGTGCGGGCGGCAAAGGAGAAACGGTAGTCCGGTGAAGCGCCGACAAAAAAGGCGAGCACGGCATCCGCCGAAGGCGAGCCGATGTAGCGGGCGACGAGCTTGCGCAGGCCCGCGCGATTGCGTTGCAGATCCACCTGGCCGCTGACGCGGACTTCGAGCACGGCGACGTTGCGGTCGTCGGGCAGTGGGATGCGGGCGAGTTGCACGGCGGAACTGACCGCCTCGGTCGAAAAATCGAGCGATTGTGGCCGCGCGAAGATTTCGATCGCGGGCAGGAAGGCCGGGAGTGCCGCCAGCCACCGCGAGCGGTCATAGGGGGATTGAAGGAGGGAGCGGAATTCGTCGCGGGTCATGCTTGGGTCAGATGGTCGAAGGATTCGGTGAGGATGATCTCGGGCTCGGTTTCGGCCCGACGGATGGCCTCGGTCACGCCAACACCCTGATTTTCCATGTCCTCCAGCTTATACTCCCGGAGGATGTCGAAAAGTTTATCGGCGAGGACGGCGGGAGTCACCTTCACCTTTTTCGTGTTACGCTGGAGTTTGTTGATTTCGCGTTGAAGGCTCGCGTAGCGGGCGCGGGCTAGTGCGAGCTTGGCGAGGCGGATGAGGCGGCGCTCTTCATCGCTGATGAAGTCGAAGGCGAGAAATGCATCCACAAAGTCGCGAGCGCGTTTTTCATTGGGTCCTTGTTTCGCCTCGACCGCCAGCGGCGCGAGTGTGTCGGCGACGACCGCCTCGCGGAAAGCGGCGGTGGCGGTATTGACCTGCGCATGGTGCTCCGCGTGCAGGGGAATCGCGGGTTCATCGATGTGGGTGGCGCGGAACTCAATGGCTGCTTCGGTAAAGCTGATTTCCTCGGGGTCGGCATCGGGCTGAATGCGATAGAAGGCGTCGCGGTGGGCATTGCGGATGAAGGCAATAGTGCTTCGGGCGCGGACGGCGTCGGCACGCCCGACGCGGCAGCGGGCGGGAAGTTTCGCGAGGCGGCGGAACTGCTCCGGATTCTCGGCACGGAAGCGGCGTAATTCCATGAGGAGTGTGAGACGCTCGTCGCGCTCGTTGTCCTCGGGGGTCTTGTCGAAGAGGCCGAAGGTATCCACTTCTTCATCGGTCGAGTAAATTTGGCTATCCTCGCCGAGGGCGGAGTGGAAGGCCTGAAGCTTCATGATGGCCTTCTTGCGCAGCTCGATGTCGTCATCCACGCGCGCGGTCGGGTAGAAGTTGTAGATGAAGACTCGGGGCGCGAGCGAACCGATGCGGTTAACGCGGCCGATGCGCTGCATGAGGCGGGTGGAGTTCCACGGGGTATCGTAATTAACTATAATGTTGGAACGATGCAGGTTGACGCCCTCGGCGAGCACTTCGGTGGAGATGATGAGATCGTAGTCATTGCGCCGCTTGCCGGGGTAATTGGCGTCGAAGTTGGCGCGGATATCGTCGCGGCTGGCGTTACGGTTACCCGCGTCGACGGTGAGGACGCGGTCAATTCCGGCGATGGAAAGGCGCTTGGTGAGGTAATCGGTCGTCTCACGGGATTCGGAGAAGACAACGAGTTTGCCGTCACGGTTGATTTCGCGGTTGAGCAGTTCGTCGCGCAGACGGCGTAAAAACAGGTCGAACTTGGGATCCTGATTGGAGGCGACCACTTCCTCCCAGTCGGCGAGGATGGGTGCCACACGATCAAGATCGAGGCGGAGCCCGGAGAGAAGGTCATCGGAAAAATCCGCGGGTTCGCAAACCTCGATGGTGGGATCGGCATCCCGTTTTTCGGCGATCAGGGAAACAAGATCCTCTTCGCGCCCTTCGAGGATGAGCTGATTCACCGGCAGGTTGGGGGCGATGTAAATGGTGCCGCGCTCGAACATTTCGATCATGACGCGGGTGGCTTCCTGAAAGCGGCGTAGGGAGGCGGTGAAGGCGTAGAAGGAGCTATCGAGCCTCTTCACCAGCAAGGTGCGCATGATGGTGGCGAGTTGCTGGGAGATGCGATCGGCGTTGTGATACTTCTTCTTGAGGTCGGCACGCAGGAATGTCAGGGCGCGGTAGCGGTTATAGGTAAGGCTGGTCGGGGTCCCAGAGGTGAGCATCTGGATGGTGCGGTCGTAGAGTGCCTCAAGCTCCGGTGTCAACGGGTAGAGAATGTGCCGGGGCCGCTCGATTTGCGGGAACTGCACACCCTGCTCTTCCAAATCGCGACGGTAGTCTTCATTTTCGTGGAGATCCGTGCGGGTGCGTCGAACGATGATCTCGCTGATGACCTTGGTGCGGATGCGCTCGTAGATAGCGACCACCGCTCGGCGTGCGGCCTCAATATTCGGTTCCCTCTTGGCCGCGCGGAACTCACGGTCACACTGCGCGAAGAAGTGCTGGAGGTTGCCAACGCTGAGCGTGGAGCGCTTCAGATCCTGGAACAGGGCAAGCTGGTTGCGGATGTCTTGCGGAGCGTTATTGAGCGGAGTAGCCGAGACGAGGATGACCTTCTTTTCGGCAACGGATCCGTCGGACAATTTGCGCAATGTGCCGGATTTACAGAGGCGCTGGAGATCGTCAAAGGCTTCGGCGGTGTCGTTGCGGAACTTGTGGGCCTCGTCGATAATGATGAGGTCGTATTTTTGCGGATTGCGGACCTTGTGTAGTGAGCCGTTGGTAACGATGTCGAAGTTGTCGAGGCGGAAGCGGTCTTTAGTTTCACGCCAATCATCCTCCATCGCAGGCGGACAGATCGCGAGTGTGTTGGAGCGATGGTCGGGAAACCCGTTATGGAAAAAGAATTTCCGCGCGATGAGACACGCCACGACGGTTTTTCCGAGGCCGACGACATCGGAAAGGAAAAAGCCATTGTGCCTTTCAAGTAGACGATAACCGTTGTTCACAGCGTCAATTTGGTAACTCAGGCGTTTGAAGCCGTCGGGAAGGTCTGAGACGGCGTTGGGATCGTAATCCACCGCCGGACCAAAGTATTCGGCGAGAAGTTTGTAGTAGAGTTCGTAGGGGGTGATTGTGGTTGCAAGGTAGGTGGAATCGCGAACCGCCAGGACGGTTTTGGGCAGAACATCGACAGATTCCTCCCAAAGTTTATGGAACTCGTCGGACGCGAATTTCACATCGTCATAGTCGTGAAGGAGGACGTTGAACTCGTAATTGCGCGACTGCTCCTCGACGC
Source organism: Opitutia bacterium (assembly GCA_050506795.1). GTDB lineage: Bacteria > Verrucomicrobiota > Verrucomicrobiia > Opitutales > T3Sed10-336 > SLOW01. Next base: position 41,595 of record JBJHCF010000014.1, on the reverse strand, counting down.
CGAGTCCGGCGGCGGTTAAATTCGATGAGCCCGTGATAACGGCGCCGGGTTTGTGCTCGCACCAGCCGATGGGAAGAAATATGTAGATCTTAGCGTGCAACCGCTTCGTGGGGTGAGCCTTGATCGTCAGTTTTCCGGAGACGACATCCTCCACGAAACTCAAAATGCCAGCCTCAATATCGGCCCGGTATTCGGCGTTTTGAATGTCGGCCTTGAGACGGCTCTGAAAATCCTCGAGGGCCTTGGTCGGATCGGCGAGGAAGAGGAGTCCTCGCTTGTGGTAGTCGGAAACGATTTCATCCACGTCGATCCCAACGAGGATGCGAACTTTCGAAACCTTGGAAAGGTGTGGCCGCAGTGCAAAGTAGCCGGAGGCGCGCAGGTAGCCAACGAGGGCGTCGAATCGCTCAATATCGGGATTGTGATGGAACACCCCTTCCAATTTGGCGAAGAGCGTCTTCGTGCCTGCGTTGGTAAAGAAGCGGGTGGACATGTCGTTAGGTTGAAGCCGACGCTATGGCAGTCGAGTACAAAAAGGATATGTTCCGAGCAATGCGGGTAGGCGAGTTGATTGAAGGATGCCGGGTTCGGTGAGTTGTTGGAGAATTTCGGCGCGTTGGTCGGTAGCGATCCAGAAGGCCCGCACATCGTCGCGTTACAGCTTTCACAGGAACGTTCGTGGGCTCACTCCCTGGAGGTTTTTGCGTCACGCTCACAATCCTCGATAGCGGTCGGCCAGTTGGTCGGCTCGATCCGCACCCGTTCGTTCGGCCCAAGCATCCGGACAACCAGATGCCGTCCGAGTGCGGCGGCCATTTCGGCCATGGTCTCGATGGTGAAATTGTTCAGCTTCTCCTCATTCAGCAGGTAGGAGATCTGCTGCCGGGTTTTGCCGAGCCGGCTCTTGTTCATCCCTTCTTCTTCCAGGGCGCGCAAGACGTCTTCCACGAAAACCCCTTTCAGGGTTTCGGCTACGTGTTCCGGATCGCGATCAAGATCGCGCACCGAGGCGGCCAAATCGTCGAGATCGAGGCTCTCGACGGGACGGGTGTCAGCCAACAGAGCTTTCAACTCCGGCGAAAGCACTTCAGCGGTGGGGAAATCTTGTTGAAATTGGGTTTTTTGTTTGTTTGGCATTGTCGGTCTAAGGTTTTTTGCGGCCGGATTTGACGCGATAAGGAGCCGTCGTCTCGCGGAGAGCGCCGGCTTCAGGGGCGGGAATCCAGACCGCCTTGCCATCACGCCAAACAGCCATCGGCTTTGCCCGGCGGCGGTGGTCCTCGATTACCTTGGCGACGGCATCAGCCATGGCCTGTGTCGCCTGTTGTGTGAGTGATGGCTTTTTCGCTTTCTTCATGGTGCAAATTCCTTTTTTAGCCGTTCGTAAAGTGCCGCGTCGTTGACGGTAGTGCGGCCCAGCTTGTCTTTGAATATCAAATGCGGTGTGTCCGACGAGTTGTCATCTTTTTGTCCCTCGGGTTCTGTAACGGGCGGGTTTCTCGTTCACGGCGTGGGTTTTCTCGCGATGCCGAGGTTCAAAGATCACTTTCACGTCCCTATCGAGTGCGGCCGCCAGGCGGCGGAGCATGCTTAGGGAATGGCCTTCGTAGGCCGGGGACTCGATACGGCTGATTTGTTGCTGGGTGGTTCCGAGGCGTTTGGCGAGTTCCTTTTGAGAAAGGCCGGCTTCTTCGCGAAGGCGGGCGATCTCAAGCGCCAACTCCCATGCCTCGCCTGCCTTCGCAAAGCGTTGGGCGAACTCGGGATCCTTGAGTTGTTCCTCCAGGTATTGATCGAAATTCGCCTTCTTCATGGGCGATGCCTTTCCAGCCAGTCGGTCCTGCGTGCCCGAGCCGTTGCGAGATCGCGGGCGGGAATGCTCTGGCCTTTGTTGCGGATACCATGAACGGCGACGATGCGGCGTCCTTTCACAAAAAACCAAAGCACGCGGGTATTGAGCTTGCCGACGTGGCGCAGTTCCAGCAAACCGTCGCCGAGCGCCTTGGAGAGCGGCGGGCGGTGGTACTGGCTGATGCGCAGCTTGGCCAGCCCGGCGACAACGGCAGCAAAATCGCCGGGATCGGTTGCCTTGAGATCGTCGAGAAATTCACGCATCGGACACCGTCCTTCTTTCGATTCATAAAACTCTACTGTGAATTCCATACGCAGCAACAACAAATTTGATGTGAACCGTGGGGTGCGCGGACCTTTCCGCGGTTTTCTTTCGGGGCGATCCCGGCGCGCCGGGATCCGGCTTCAAAGCGGTGTGATGCCACCGCACTCCAGGGTTGGCGTGTCTATGAGGCATACAGCAGAACTTGCAGTTGATTTACCGCATCCCGGAGCTTTTCCGAGTTGCCGAATTTGCCGATGATTTCGTTCACGTTGCCGTGTTGGGAAACCGGCGGGACTTTGAGGACGTCGGGTAGGGAGAAGGATAGTTCGCCGTCGGCGGCGTACTTCTCGAGGAGGTCGGTCAGGATTTCGCGGGCTTCCGCACCAAACAGAGCGAAGAATTCGGCTTGGTCTTTCTTTACCCGGTCGGCGCGTTGGCGGCGGGTGTGGATCGGGGCATTGAAGCCCAGGTGGCAGAGGAGGTCGAAGGGGTCGGCGTCAGGTTGGCCGGCCTAGAGGGCGACTTGCTGGAAGTCGATGCCGCGGTCGGCGAGTTGTTGGATGATTTCGGCGCGTTGGGCGGCGTCGGTCCAGCGGGCGCGGAGTTCGTCGGGGTCGGCGCAGAGGGTGCGGACCTTTTCGGCGGTGTAGTCGGTGAGCTGGATCACGCGGAGTTGTTTGCCGTCGGGGTCGAGTTCATAGGCGAGTTCGGTGGCGATTTCCACCTGGCCGCCGTCGTAGTAGAATTTGCGGCGCTCCGGCGGGGGTGTGTCCGGGCCGTATGGATCCGGAGGTTCGTCGTATCGGGTAGCGCCGTCGTCGCCTGCGGGAGGTTCGTTCTCGTCGGGGGCGGTTTGTTCGTGTTGTTCGATGTCGGTTTTGGTGGTGTTGCCTTCGGCGTCGATTTCCTCCCGGTCGGCGAAGGCGGGCTCGCCGTCGAATTCCGGGTCGGCGAAGTTGCGGGTGGCGGCGCCGGTGTAGTCGAGGATGTTGAACCAGAGTTTCCCGTATTCCTCGCGGACGCGGGTGCCGCGGCCGATGATTTGCTTGAACTCGACCATGGAGTTGACGAGGCGCACGAGGACGACGTTGCGGCAGGTGGGGGCGTCGAGGCCGGTGGTGAGGAGTTGCGACGTCGTGAGTATGACGGGGCTGCGGGTTTCCACATCCTGGAAGCGCTGCATGTGGCCCCGGCCGGTGTCGCCTTCGTCGGCGGTGACGCGGGCGACGTAGTCGGGGTGTTGCCGGACGAGGTCGGCGTTGAGGTTGTTGAGGAGGGTGCGCATCTCGGCGGCGTGTTCCTGGTCCACGCAGAAGACGATGGTCTTGGCGAAGCGGTCGGTGCGCTTGAGGAAGGCGGTGAGGTGATGGGCGATGGCTTCGGTGCGTTTGAACAGCGCGACGCGTTTCTCGAAGTCGGGGGTGCCGTAAAGTTCGTCGGGGATACGGCGTCCGTAGCGGTCGAGGTCGTCCTTGCTGGGGCGCCAGCCGGCGGCGTCCCATTCGGTGACGATGCGATGGACGCGGTAGGGAGCGAGGAATCCGTCGTCGATGCCTTGTTTCAGGCTGTAGGTGTAGAGGGGGTTGCCGAAGTAGAGGTAGGTATCGCGGTTTTCCTCGCGCAGCGGGGTGGCGGTCATGCCGAGTTGGTAAGCGGGCTCGAAGTATTCGAGGATTTCGCGCCAGTTGGACTCGTCGCGGGCGCTGCCGCGATGGCACTCGTCCACGATCACGAGATCGAAGAAGTCGCGCGCGAATTCCTTGTAGAGGCCGGGGCGATTCTCGTCGCGGGCGAGGGACTGGTAGGTGGAGAAGTAGAGTTCGCGGCTTTGGACAACGGCGCCGCCCTCGATCTTGTGGCGGGCGTCGCCGAAGGGAGCGAAGGTTTTGTCCTTGGGGTCATCGACCAGGAACTTTCGGTCGGCGAGGTAGAGGATGCGGGGTTTGCGGGTGGGGTCGTTCTTGGCGTTCCACTTGGCGGACCAGAGTTTCCAGCAGATGTGGAAGGCGACAACGGTCTTGCCGGTGCCGGTGGCCATGGTGAGCAGGGTTCGACGCCGGCCCTGGAGGATGGCCCGGACGGTGCGGTTGACGGCGATTTGCTGGTAGTAATGCGGTTCCTTGGCGGAGGGCGCGTGAGGCGGCGGGTCGAAAAAGCGCTTTTGCTGCTCGGCGGACGGCAGGCCGAGGTAGGCGTTGAGGCGGCGGAGGAGTTGCCGGGGAGTCGGGAACTCCTTGAGGAGGGTCTCTTTGCCGGTGATGAAGTCGAATTCGAGGATTTCGCGGCCGTTGGTGGTGTAGGCGAACTTAAGATCGAGTATCTCCGCGTACTCCCTGGCTTGTTGGATGCCGTCGGAGGGGTGACGGTGAGCCGCCTTGGCTTCGATGACCGCCAGCGGCAGCCCCGGCCGGTGCCGAAGGAGGTAATCGGCCCGCTTCCGCGGACGCCGCCACGCTTTGTTTCCCGTGACCACAATCCGTCCGTCCGTAAATGTACGCTGCTCGGCAATCTGGTCGTCGTTCCAGCCCGCGGCATAAAGCCTGGGCAGGACAAGCGTGCGGCAAGTATCGGCTTCGGTCTGGGTGCGCATTTTTGGGACGGCCGGGGCCGGGCGTTGGAAATCCAATGCCAAGGAAACCAGTCCCCTACCTCCTTCGCAAGCCTTTCCCTCACGGAATCCCCGACAGGCCAGGATGTTGGGCGGCGGTGGATTGATCGAAGTTTTGACCACCCACCTCCAACGCACTTAAACACTGAAATGGTCGGCATCCAGGACAAGGGTGTTACATTAGTGCCAGTCTTGACTTGGCACAGACGCACAGTTAATGTGCCATTATGAAAACAAAGAACATCACGTTGAAGATCGACGAGGAAACTTACCGCAAGGCACGAATCCGGGCCGCGAAGCGGGGCACCTCCGTGAGCGCGATGGTGCGGGATTTCCTGGCGTCGGAAGAAGCGAAGGAATCGGATCCCGAGGCGCAACGTATCGCTTCGCTTGAGGAACTTTATCGCATAGCCGATTCCAGGGCGAAATCATCGAAAAAGGTGGTCAAACCCCTGACCCGCGACGAGATCTATGCCGAACGCCTTCGTTGATACGAATATTCTGGTTTACGCCGCCAACGAGGTCGTGCCGGTTCCACGTAAGACCAGGATAGCGCGCGAACTCCTGCTTCAGCGTGGTCTGCTCATTTCAGTGCAGGTTCTGAACGAATTCACGGCCAACGCTCGAAATCCCAAGAAGCTGAACCATTCTCGTGATCAGGAAAAGGACTGGGTCAGCCGCTGGCTGCGATTCGAAATCCTGCCGCTCACCGTCGATACCTACCTCGCCGCCCAGCGCATTCACTTGCGTTACGGCCTTTCACACGGGGACGCCATCATCGTCGCATCAGCAAATGACGGCGAATGCACCGCGCTCTATTCGGAGGATTTCAATCATGAACAGAACTACGATGGAGTTCGTGTCATCAACCCTTTTCGCGAAAAGAGGAATTCTAAACGTCGAACTACGCCAAGGACGATCTGAGCCCCCCCTTTCGCCCTGCAACATTGGCTCTTCTGTCTTATCCACATGGAACAGGTTTGGGTGGAAAACAGGCTGACCGCCGAAGGTCTGATCGAGCATGGTGTCGCGCCCCACACGGGGCGCGCGGATTGAAACACCGCTTCGTCCGGGCACGAAATGCCAAAAACCATTCTTGACAATGACTATGGGCTGACTAGGGTATTTTTATGGAAATCACGGTGACCCAATTCAAAGCTAAGTGTTTGCGTTTGATCGAGCAGGTGGAAAGCGGAGGTGAAACCGTTGTTATCACGCGTCACGGTCGTGCGGCGGCGCGTCTGGTTCCGGTGGGCGGTGGCGGCGGCCGGACTCTTTTCGGACGCTCGAAAAACCGGACCGCGATAAAAGGAGACATTCTGACCACCGGAGAGCGCTGGAATGTCGAAGGGTGAGGCCGTGCCTACTTCGGTCGTGTTGGACACCCATGCCTGGGTCTGGGCTTGCGGCGGGGATAAAAGGTGTGGTTTTCTCGCCGATTACGATGGCCGGTGCACGCTCCCGGCGATAGCCTTGTGGGAAGTGTCCATGCTCGCCGAAAAAGGCAGACTGGGCTTGTCCCCATCGGTTACGGAATGGATTGAAGAAAACACCCGTCCCCCGGTTTTCATCCAGCCGTTGACCGTCGCCATCGCGACCTTGAGCGCCCGGCTCCAGGACTTCCATGGCGATCCAGCGGACCGCATGATTGTCGCCACCGCGCTCGTTTTGCAACAGCCGTTGGTCACCGCTGATGGTGAAATCATACGCTGGTTCGGCGAGCATCGGAAATACGCCAATATGTTGATCGAAATCTAGGCTTCATTAAGGGCTTCTCCGATAACAACCCCGGGAGGCATCCCTTGCTAATCGCTGGAAGGCGACAAGGCGGCGGCGGTAGTGAAGGTTTGCGTCTCCCCGGTCATTTCCGCACCGGTTTCATCCCGAACAACCGCCTGGAAAAAGTAGGTGCTTCCCGATTCCAGTCCGGTGATTCGGGCTGAAAAAGCCCCCTCCTCTCCGGACGTAATCGTCTCGGTTTCAATCCACTCGGGTCCCCCGGTTAAGAAGATGGGCTGTGAACCGACAATGTCGGCCTCGTAATAGCCCGTGTGGGTCCATATTTCAAAACGAACATAGTTTTGACCGGAACGCCGTTCCGAAATCCGAAAGGTTTCCCCGGTCTGCACCGTCTCCTGGTCGAAGATCCATTTCACCTTCTCATACTCGCCGTCGATCGTGAGTTCTATCGTATCCCCGTTCACATCGATCCTCCTTACCATGGGCGGCTCCATTTCCTGATCGCCCATGTTGCTGACAAAGAAAGAGGTTCCGGATTCGACGCCCTTACGAATCGCCGCCTCGGTCCTCTCCGGAGCCAAAACGCGCTGCCAACTGGAATTAAAAATGGTCTGTCCCTCCGTGAACTCCACTCGGTCAATGTGATCCGGATACCCATCCGTCACCCCAAACGCCCACGCCGAACCCCATGTTTTCACCCCGTAGTTCTTGAGCATCGCATCCCAGATTCGCCCGACACGGACGTAGTTTCCCTTACCGCGACGATGCGGATGGATATTATCCCCACTATTCGGCTGGGGCATGTAGTTTCGGCTTATAATCTCGATTCCAACCATATGTTCGTGCCGGGTCAGGTAGTCATAGAACTGGTCCACGGAGAGGTCGTGTCGGCCGGGATCGTTCAGATGAGCCATCAGCAGAAGACCCCCGTCCGCCTTCGCGTCCTCGATCGACCGGTCGAAATCTTTTCCGGGCTCACTGGAATAGGTTCCAAAAAGGTACACGAGGTGTTGGAAACCGTGGTTGTGCTCGACTCCGTCGATAGTCAGCATCGTATCGGAACTCGTTGGGAAATGCTCCCAATTCCCGGTAAGGGCGAATACATCGTATCCATAGTTCTCGTGCATCTCAACAACATCCTGGACCGAGTATCCGCGCCGGTGCACGTGAAAGGCACTCTTATATTGATTGACAGTGTCCCAGTCCAAGTCCTCGTAAGGGGACCGTATGGCGATCTCGGGATCTCTGTGCCACCGGAAAAACACTTCGACGTTCCCGGCGGCGCCCATTTCCACAATCCGGCCCTGCAGAACCGAGGCGACGGCGTTCGTCTCCGAAGCCGAAAGAGTCTGAACGGCGGGCAAACCACTCAAGACGCGCGTCGAATTCCCGTCAGATGCCGAGGCTTCTTCCGCAACGGTGGAGTTCGCGGATGATACGGTTCCGATCGAAAGCAAACCGGCCACTACCGCACCAACCAGCGCCAATACGGTTTCGCTTATCCTTATTTTATTCATTGTATAAACTCCATGCCGGCCTCAATCACCTAAAATGAGGTCCAAGGTGGCCAGGCTCGCGTAGGGACCACTATGGCTGTTAATCACCCGAAGGGCCAGAGAACTCGACTCAATGGAATCCGAAAGCTTGATCGCGTGGTTCAGCGCGTGAGCGGGCACCTCCGCGCGGACCAGGGAATTCCCCTGGGCATCGAGCAGTTCGATCTCCCGCACCTGGCCATTCAATGATCCATCCTGACGCTGGCTCAGGATCAGTCCCGAGATCGTGACCGCTTCCGGCCAGCTTACGCTCAAGGCATGCGGAAGTTCCGGCCTGCGATCGGAAAACTCGGTGTGCCAGAACGTGGAAGCATTTCCATCCAGGACCAATTCCGCCTCGAATCCCGGCTCTTCACTCTCCGCGTGGATCGTGGCTCCAAGGCGTTGGACGACCGGCTCCGGACGCAACAGTTTCCTCAAATCCGCCTCCTCCAGGCTCACGGGAGGGGAAAACCGATCGCCGTTCATATACTCGAGCAACGACCTACGAAGCTGCCGCGCCGCAGGCCGTTCACTAAGCTCCGAGGCCAGATCCGCGCTGCTGGCGATCAACCTGCCGTCACCCACTTTGGCCTCGAACACCAGGCCGATCCGGCGATTGGTGGTCCAGTCGTCGATCATCTGCACCAGCGGCAACAGATCGGGGTGTTCGGTCAGAATGAAGGGCTGGGCGCCTTTCTGGATTTCCCACCATTGCCAGTTGGAGTGGAAATCGGTGGGGAAATCGCCAAAGGCCGGATGCTGCGGGTCAATCAACAAACCGAGCGTGTGCGGAGGTTGCCAATTGGTGTAGGCGGTGTTCCAGAAGATCGGAGAAAAGCCCTGCACGAGGGGACGCTCGGGATCGTTCGCGATACGAGAGGATGACGGCAACCATAGGACCGACGCCCCTTTTTCCAGGTGGCCCAGTGCTTCCTCGAGATCGGCGGTAACGGCCACGTCCGTTTCCGGCGTTTCCAATTCCGCCGGATACACGAACACTTCCCAATAATTGGAGAAATCCTCGCCTTTGGCGCCGACCGTTAACGTCAGCTTCGCCGGGGCCAATTCGGCTGGAAAATCGTCCGGTCTGAGCGAGACCTCGATCGAACCGAGATCATACAGGGCGAACGGCTCGAAATCACGCGCCGGAAGCACCCCTTGCGCGACGATTGTCTCGCCCGCCGCAAGTTCCCAGGTGATTTCCAGATTCTCGAACCGGTCCGGTCCGAAGTGTGACAACTGTAATTCCGCCCGAACGATGTCATCGGTGGTAAAGATCATTTGTTCCATCCGGGCGAGCGGAACCACAGGTCCGGAGAAACGATAAAACTCCTCGGCGGTGACGTAGCCCTTTTCGTCCCAAAACGCATCGACAACCCCGACCAGGGCCGTCCCCTGCCCCGGGAAGTCATTCAGGTTCAGAAGCTGAAATCCACCGAAATTCTCGGTTCGCAGGGCGGCTTCAATATCGTGTTTGTACGCGAGCACCTGCAATTTTCCTGAGGCCCTCAGAAAGTCCCGAGTCTGTGAAAGAAGTTCGTGCCGTTCGGCGTAGGTCCGGAAGATTTTCAGGTTGTTCGGCTGAAAAAAGCCGGTGTATTTTTCGATCTCCTCAAAATTCGGGTACGCGCACCATTGTCCGATTTCATGGGACACGATCGGGGCATCGCTGTGGTTGAGTACATGGTGCGACCAGTCGAAATCGGTTGATGGCGGCAGACGGTTCATTCGTGAATTCATCCCCTCTCCCCAGCGGTGGAGACGGGGGCCGGCGATGGAATGAAAGTCGGACCCGGGACGAACCGTCCAGCCGGCTCCGGTGGTGTAAAGGCGCCGCTCATCGCGTTCCCGCCACTCCGCGACAAAGTCCTGGAGCCAGTCGGCATGATTGGGGCCGTGCGGTTCGTTGCCATGGGCATAGAGCAGGAAGCTCGGATAGTTTCCATAATATCGCACCATCCGCTCCGTCTCCCGCCGCACCCACTCGTCGAGTGGCTGACCGCTGCCAAGAAGTGCGCCGTCGTTCGCCCAGGTGGAGGCTTCGACCTGGAAATAAAAGCCGAGCTCGTCCGCGGCGATAAACGCAGCTTCCGGGGGACACCAGGAATGGAACCGGATGTGATTCAAACCGAAATCCTGGCAGATCCGGATGATTCGTTTCCACGACTCGACGTCGAGCGGCGGATGCCCGGTCAAGGGAAAAACCGCGCACTCCAGGGTGCCGCGCAGATAGAGCGGGCGATCGTTGATGTAGAGCTGTCCGTCACGAGAATCCACTTCGCGAAAGCCGAAACGGGAAGTCAGGGTCTCGTTGACGGCGCCGTCGATTTCCAGCGCCGCCGAGATCTCGTACAATTGCGGATCGAATTCGTCCCAGAGTTTGGGTTCTTCCTCCATGTGAACCAGTATCTCCCGAGTGAACTTACCCCCGCTCCCGTTGACCGCGACCGATCCCCGGCCGACCACCTTCCCGGGAGTCTCCCGATGCGCGATCCGGACCGTCACCGTTCCCTCTCCGGCCGCGTATCCGTCAATCCAGACACGAACCTTTCCGCTGTTACGCGGAAACACCTGGAGATCGTCGATTCGGTTCACCGGCCGCCGCCTCAATTCGAGGGCGCCGACCGTGCCGTTCCAGTTTCCCTGGGTATGGTCGGTGACACTGTGGGCCGAAGGACCCGGATTCACAATATCGAGCGTGTTGTCGATGCGAAGGGTCAGCGTGTGCCGTCCTGCAGGGAGACTTCCGAGATTGATATCGTGCGGCGTCCCGAGTGCCTCCCCGCCCCCTCTCTTCTCACCGTTGATCCAGACTGTGGTATGCCAATGGGGTCGCTCCAGGTGGAGCCAGACATCGTCGCCGCGCCAGTCCGCCGGGATCTCGACCTCGCGTTGATACCAGGCGGCCCCCACATAATAAAGCGGAGGTTGCAGGAAGAACGGAAACTTGAAATTATCCGGGTCCTGAAATTCCGTAAACATCTCCGGATGGCGCCAGGTATCCCCGGTCCATTCCGTCTCCATCGACGGCTCTTCGCCGAACCCCTGAGCGGTCACCATTCCGGGAAGCCGGATCACATCCGGAAACCGCCACTCGGACGCCTCGATTTCGGCGAACTGCTTCTCGGGATCCAGCGCAAACCGCCACTCACCCGTCAAATCGAGTGAGTTCGCCGCTCCACAAACCGTTGGAAGGCTCATACAAATAAGGATTTTGATGACTCGTGATATCATTCGACCTGAATTTTATTCAAAAAGACAGCTCATGAGAATGGAAGATCTTCTGGAATATCTGGATATTTTTATCACGTCCCGCCCTCAACATCCGGCCATTAGACCGTCATCAAGAAAATGAATCAGACTCCCATGAAGGAACCGAGGGTATCTCCGTGAAATTGATCCTCTTTCAGCTCCCCTGTGTACCGTCACGCCCAAATCTCACGTAAAAAGTTCCCCCCATGACCATAAGATCGTCCAGATTTTTCAGGAAATCGTCTATTCTCTTACGACAGCTTCGTCACTAAAATGGACGGCACGAAATCAGCGTTCACTTCATGCAAATCACTTTAATCGACGTTCTGCTTTTCGCGGGGTTTTTTATTTTTGTGGTTTCGTTCAGTCTCTGGCGAAGCCGCGGGGTTATCGGGCACAGCGAAAACACTTCCGATTTTTTCCTCGCTGGACGGCGCTTGACCTGGCCGCTGATCGGCATCTCCATTGTCGCCGCCAACATTTCCTCGGAACAGATGGTGGGAATGTCCGGGGAGGGCGCGGGTGAGGTCGGGCTGGCGGTCAGCGCCTGGCAATTGCTGGGGGCGGTCTTCATCGTAGTGATCGCGGTCACCCTGTTGCCCCGGTTCCTCCGGGCGGGCATCTACACGATGCCGGAATTCCTCGAGTTCCGCTACAACGCGACCGCGAGGACGATCATGGCACTATTGACCGTGATCATTTATGTGGGGGTGCTGCTCACCGCGGTGCTTTATACCGGGGCCACGGCGCTCGACGTCATTTTTGGGATTCCCTTCAACCAGGCCGTCTGGATCGTCGGCGCCATTGGAACAGTTTACGCCGCCTCCGGCGGTCTCAGAGCCATTGCCTACGCAGACCTCATTCAGGGGCTCGCGCTCCTGGTGGGCGGCATGATCATCTTCTTCGTTTCGCTCAACGCGGTGGGCGGATGGACCGAATTCACGACGCGGCACGCGGACAGCCTACACATGGTGCTTCCCGCGGATGATCCGAACCTGCCCTGGCACGCGGTGGTATTCGGATTGTGGATCGTCATGATTTATTACTGCGGCCTGAACCAGTTCATCGTTCAGCGAAACCTGGCCGCCCGCACCCTGAAAGACGGGCAACTCGGAATGGTCTTCGCCGGCGCCCTTTGGCTGTTGGTCCCCTTCGCCATTGTCATGCCGGGCATCATGGCCGGCGGCCTCTTTCTCCAGGAGATTGCCGAACAATCCGACCGGGCCTACCCCACGCTTATCCGGGAGCTCATCGGTCCGGGCCTGCGAGGTTTCATTCTCGCGGCCATGGCGGGAGCGATTGTCAGCACCCTGGCTTCCATGCTGAACTCCGCCTCCACCATCGCCACCATCGACGTCTACCAACGGCTCCTCTCGCGAGAGGCCTCGCAGAAGCACCTGGTGCGGCTTGGCCGGATATTGACCGTTGCCTTTGTGGTCATCGCCTGCCTGATCGCCCCGCTGCTCACGGATCGTGTATTCCAGTTCATCCAGCAGTTCCAGGGCTTTATCTGGCCGGGCGTGGTGGCCGCGTTTCTGGGCGCCTTTATGTTGCCGCGGGCGCCGGCAGCCGCCGGAGTCGCCGCCCTGGTCCTCGGACCGGTCTTTTACAGCGCCTTCCAATTGCTTACCAAGCAAGGACTTTTCAGTCGAATCCTCAGTGAACCGCTCTTTGAAATGCATTTTCTCATCCAGGTGCTGTGGTGCTTTGTCCTTATCTTCGCGGTGATGGCGGCCATCACCGCGATTCGTCCGCTCAGTGTTCCGCGGGTGCTGCCCGTTCGTAAAGAAATGGACGTTCGCACCGAACCGGTGGTCAAGATCGCCGGAGGCCTCGTCATCGCCGCCGTCGCCCTGTTCTTCATTATCTTCTGGTAACAACCGCCACCGGTAACCTTTCTTCACCATGTCCGAAGTCATCGCCAAACTCGAGTCGCGTAACCTTCCCACCTACCCGGTGGGCATTCCGGAAAAGAATCCGCTCTTCTTTGAGAACAGGGTCTATCAGGGATCCTCGGGCAAGGTTTACCCGATTCCGTTTATCGACAAGGTGTACGACGAACCGGTCGACACCCCCTATCAGTCGGCCCGACTGGAAAACGATTTTGTTCGTCTGGTCCTGCTTCCGGAGATCGGGGGGCGTATTTACATCGGCCAGGATAAAACCAACGAAGACTACGACTTCCTCTACCGCAACGACGTCATCAAACCCGCCCTGGTCGGTCTGGCGGGGCCCTGGATTTCCGGGGGCGTTGAATTCAATTGGCCCCAACACCATCGGCCGGGAACCTTCCTACCCGCCGATGTCTGGATTGAAGACGAACCCGACGGCGCCAAGACCGTCTGGATGTCCGAACACGATCCCTTCGACCGCATGAAGGGCATGCACGGGTTGCGGCTGCGTCCGGACTCTTCGCTGATCGAACTGCGAGCCCGGCTCTACAACCGCACGCCCCTGACCCGGACCTTCCTCTGGTGGGCCAACGTCGCCGCCGCGGCGCACGACCGCTACCAGTCGTTCTTTCCCGATGACGTCACCTATGTCGCCGACCACGCGGTCCGCGCCATGACCACCTTCCCCGAAGCTTCGGGCCACTACTACGGAGTCGATTACTCGCAACGCCCGGGGCGGAACGATATCTCCTGGTACAAGAACATTCCGGTTCCCATGTCCTACATGGTCTGCGAAACCCGCTATTCCTTTTTCGGCGGCTACGACCATGCCCGGCAGGGGGGCTTCGTGCACGTCGCCGACAAGCATATCGCCCCGGGGAAGAAACAGTGGACCTGGGGCAACCATGAGTTCGGATGGGCCTGGGACCGGGAACTGACCGACCCTTCGTCAGGCTCAGGACAGGTTGTTCCCTACATCGAATTGATGGCCGGTGTGTTCACCGACAACCAGCCCGATTTCAGTTACCTTCTCCCCTACGAAACCAAAACCTTTTCCCAGTTCTGGTGGCCGATCCGGGACATTGGACCGGTGCAGCAGGCCGATGAAAACGCGGCCCTGCGCCTCGTGGTCCACAAGGACCGCACGATCGAAATCGGCGCCTGCGCCCCCCGGGCCGTCTCCGGCGCCCGCGTGGTTCTCAAACACGGAGACCGGATTCTGCTTTCGGAAACGGTTGACCTCCGTCCGGGACAATCCTGGAAAAACCGCTCCCTGATCTTTTCCGGCGAATCGCCCGCCGAGCTCCACCTGTTGCTCGAAGACAGTTCCGGCGCCCCGCTCCTCGAGTACCGTCCGGCGGAACGTTCGCAACTCACCCGCAACCGAAAGATGGCCACCGAACCGCCCGCCCCCGCCGACATTGCTTCCGTCGACGAACTGTACTTCACCGGCGAACACCTCGAACAGTACCGTCACGCCACCCGCGCCCCCGAGCCCTACTGGGAGGAAGGCCTGCAGCGCGACCCCGGAGACGTCCGCTGTCGCATCGCCCTCGGCCGCCGCGCCCTGCGCGCGGGCGATTTCAGTCGCGCCTCGGAGCACTTCGACCATGCCATCGACCGACTCACCTTGCGTCATCCCAACCCCGCGACCGGCGAAGCCCACTACTACAGCGGAGTCGCCGCGCGCTTTATGGACGACATCGCCAAAGCCCGCGAACGGTTCCAAAAAGCGACTTGGAATTACGAATGGCGCTCCGCCGCCCATTATCAACTGGCCGGCATCGACTGCCTCCAGGGTTCTCACTCAAACGCGGAACGCCACCTCGAGGAATCGTTGCGGACCAATGCCGACCACAACAAAGCCCACGTCCTGCGGGCCGTTCTGCGGCGTCACGCCGGTAAGCACGACGAGGCCCGACGAATCCTGCTGGCGCTCCTGGAAACGGATCCCCTCGACCATTGGGCGCGTTGGGAATTGGCGTTGATCGAAGACGACCAAAAAACCTTCCTCGAACTCACCCGCAACGATGCCCAGACCATTCTCGACCTCGCGTTCGATTATGCCGATGCGGGCTTCTTTGAAGACGCCGCCGCACTAATCGAGTGCCATCACGCCTCGCCGGTGACCCCGGTCGCCGTCCCCAACCCGGCTTCCAGAACACCCATGACGCGGTACGTACTGGCGTGGCTGCGACGCGACCCCGCCCAATTGCCGGACGCTCCCGATCCCGACCGTTTCTTTCCCTCGCGGTTGCACGAACAGCTCGTCCTGGAATGGACGCTCGCACCCGGGCGTCCGGACCCGGCCGCCGCCTACGCTTACGGAAATTTCCTTTACGATGCGAAACGGCGCGAGGCAGCCGTGGGCGCCTGGGAGCGGGCGGTGAACGAAGGCGCCGACTGGGGGGCGGTCCATCGGAACCTCGGCATCGCGTATTGGAATGTTCGCGACGACAAAGACGCCGCCCGCCAGGCCTACGAAAAGGCTATTCAAGCGGAGCCCTCCGATGCCCGGCTGGTCGTGGAATTCGATCAATTGCGCGCCAAACGCAACGAACCCCTCGAAGACCGGTTGGCCTTCCTGGAGGAGCGCCGCGACCTGGTCCTGGAACGCGACGACGGCGCGGTCGGGCTGGCGCGTCTTTACAATCTGACCGGACGTCCTCGGGAAGCCCTGGACCTTTTGCTCTCCCGCCGGTTTCACCCTTGGGAAGGCGGCGAAGGGGCCGTGCTCGGCCAATACACCACCGCTCACCTCCTGTTGGGTCGGCAGGCGCTGGAACAGGGCGACGCCGAATCCGCGCACGCGCACTTCATCCAAGCCATGGATACGCCACAATCACTGGGCGAAGCCTATCACCTGTTGCAGGCCCAGGCCGACGTCCGTTACTGGATCGGGTGCAGCCTGAAGGCAATGGGGCGTTCCGAGGAAGCCGCCGAGTCGTTTGCCCGCGCCGCCTCCGAAGAGGGTGATTTCGCGGAAATGACGCTCACCTCCCACAGTCCCCTCTCCTACTACCGCGCTTTTTCGCTGCACGAGTTGGGTCGGGACGCCGAAGCGCGCATGGTACTTGAAGATATGCTGCGATTCGCCGGCAACCGCCTTAGGGAAAAGGCCCGGGTTCCCTACTTCGCCACTTCGCTGCCAAACCTTCTCGTCTTCAACGAGTCCCTGCAAGAACGGCGCGATGCCGAAAACCATCTACTCATCGCACTCGCGCACCACGGGCTGGGAAATTCGGACCAGGCCCGCGAGCACCTCGGCCGGACACTCGCATTCACCAACGAAGACCAACACGCCATCAATCTGCATCAGGCCCTCGAACACGGCAGACTGTAATCGAACCTTTGAAAACCCGTCACCTCCGCCATGCACCAAATCCTTTGCATCACATCCATTTTCCTACTTATGCCACTGATGACTAACGCCGGTAAAATCGACCTCTCCGGAAACTGGCGCCTGGCCCTGGACCCCGAAAACCAGTGGCTGGTTTCCGGACCGGGTTCCGTGACGTTCGAAAAAGACATCACCCTCCCCGGAACAACGGCGCGGGCGGGTATTGGGGAGCCGCTCGATATCGAGATCAATCTCGAACGGCCGGCCATGCAGCATCTGCATCAGAAATTCGCATACATCGGTCCGGCATGGTACCAGCGAACCATCGACATTCCCTCCGACTGGGAAGGCCGGCACGTCGAACTGCTGCTGGAGCGGGTCATCTGGAGCACCAAGGTCTGGATCAACGGACAACGGGTCGAGGCCTTCCAGGACAGTTTGTCGACGCCCCATCGGCACGAACTCGGTGATTTGCTGCGTCCCGGGGAAAGCAACACGATCACCGTGCGGGTCGACAACCGTGAGAAACTCCCCATCGGCATCGGCCACGCCTACACCGAAGAAACCCAATCGATTTGGAACGGCCTGGTGGGGCGGCTCGAATTGCACGCCCGGCCGGAGGTGCATATTTCCCATCTCCGTATCCGCCCCAAAGCGGACCTTTCCGGTGTGGAAGCCACCGTCGAGATCCTGAACCTCAGCGACCGTCGCCGGCGGGTCGCTCTGGAACTGAGTCTTGCCGGCGGATACGGGGAAGCCCGTTCGAACGACGTACCTGTCGGTCCGGGAACGTCAACGCACACCTACTCCGTCCCCATGAGGGAAGACGCCCCCCGGTGGTCGGAATTTAATCCCGTTCTCCACGAAATGACCGCCACCCTCACCGGACCTTCCGGAGACTCGGTGGTGACGGAATCGTTCGGGTTGCGCACGTTCGAGGCCGAAGGCCGGCACCTGCTGGTCAACGGTCGGCGCGCCTTCCTGCGCGGCAATCTCGAATGCCTGATCTTCCCAAAGACGGGACATCCCGACATGACCGGTGACGAGTGGACCCGCATCTTCGAAACGGCGCGGGACTTCGGTCTGAATCATGTCCGATTTCACTCCTGGGCTCCCCCCAGGGCCGCCTTCGAAGCCGCCGACCGCCTCGGCATCTACCTGCAAGTCGAGCTTCCGAACTGGTCTTTTCACATGGGCCGGCGGCCCCAGGTCGACGCGTATTTCCGGACCGAAGGCGAACGGATATTCCGTGAATACGGTAATCACCCGTCCTTCGTCATGTTTTCCCTCGGCAACGAAGTGGAAGGCGAACTCCAGGCCATGGACGAAATGGTCGCGCACTTTCGTTCGCTGGAGCCGGACCTGCTTTTCACTTCCACCTCGTTCACGTTCTCGCCGCGCGGCCGGACTCCAGGACCGGAGGACGATTTTTTCGTCACCCAACAAACCACGGCCGACTGGGTGCGGGGCCAAGGCTTCCTCAACCAGACCAAACCCAATACCGAGAGCGACTACAGCAGAGGCCTGTCCTCGGTATCCATTCCCCTGGTGACGCACGAGGTCGGTCAGTACAACAATTACCCAAACCTGGAGGAAATTCCGAAATACGAGAAGTACGACAGCCCCTTTCGTCCCACCGCCTGGGAAGCGATCCGCAACGATCTCGAAGCCAAAGGACGTTTGCATGAAGCTCCCATTTACACCCGGGACTCGGGTAAACTGGCCGCTATCCTTTACAAAGAGGACATCGAACGGGCGCTGCGCACTCCCGATTTGTCCGGAATTCAACTCCTCCAGTTGCAGGACTTCCCGGGACAATCCACCGCCACCGTCGGCTTGCTCGACGCCTTCTGGGAGTCGAAAAGCCTGATTACCGCGGAAGAATTCCGCCGTTTCAACGCCCCCACCGTGCCCCTGATCCGCATGGAGAAAATGACCTGGGAGAACTCCGAGGAATTCACAGCGACCGCCGAAGTCGCCCATTTCGGTGAGAGCCCGATGCAAGACGTCACCGCATTCTGGATCCTGAGCGACGAGGATCAAACCGTTGGCGAGGGCCGTTTTTCGGTCGATTCCGTTCCGCTCGGGAATGCCAATCCACTGGGAAAAATTCGTCAGGATCTCTCCGAGGTAGAGACCGCTCGCCGGCTCACGCTGACCGTCAGGATCCCGGACGCCAACGCCGAGAACTCCTGGTCGATCTGGGTCTACCCGGCAACCGCACCGGCGGATAAAGAGGACCCGGGATTCATGACCGCCCGGGGGATGAACGAGGAGGTTCTTGCCGCGCTGGAGTCCGGCGAAACCGTCCTCTTGCTTCCGGAGCCGGGGGCGATCAAGAGACCGATTCAAGGCCGGTTTATCCCGGTCTTCTGGAGTCCGCTCCACTTCCCGAATCAACCCGGCACCCTCGGCGCCACGATCAATCCCGGGCACCCGGTATTCCGGAAGTTTCCGACCTCCACCCACACCGACTGGCAATGGTGGGAGTTGCTGGCGACCTCGACCACCGTCGACCTGGACGGTCTGGACCCCTCGATCGAAAAACCTTTTCGCTTCGTCGACAAATACAACCGCAATGCACTGCCCACCGGCATCTTCGAAGCCAGGATTGGACAAGGCAAGCTCCTCGTCTGCACCCTCGACATCAGTACCGACCTGGAGACCCGTATCGCCGCGCGGCAGTTACGGCGAAGCATCATCGCCTACCTGGGCTCCGCCGATTTCGATCCGCAAACCGAACTGGCTGTCGAGGACCTGCGGGAGCTGATCGGTGAAGTCACTCTCGTTGCCCGCGCTTCGAGTTCGCATCCTGACCACCCTCCCGGCAACGCCGTCGATGGAAATCCTGAAACCATCTGGCATTCCGACTGGACCCGCGACGCCCGTCCTCCCTTTAACTTTGAGATTGATCTGCTGGAGGAAAAACAGATTGGCGGTTTCACCTATCTGCCGCGTCAGGACCAGGCCAACGGACGTATTGGCGATTACGCGGTCGAAATCAGTGAGAATGGCGAAATCTGGAAGCTCTGGGGGGAACCGGGAGCGTTCGGATCCGGCCGCGACGCGGTTACGGTAACCTTTGACGAAGTCGCCCGCGCCCGCTATTTTCGCTTGATCATAAAGAACGGCCATGGCGGTCACGGTTCGATCGCCAATCTCGAACTCCACACCGCGCCGGCCGACACCGACGTGCGCGATCTGGGCATCGTTCCCGGATTCAACCGCTGACATCGACAGAGAGATACCACTACCATCAAGGCGAACCCCAAAAAGAAACAAGTAGCGAGCGCCGGCACCATACGGCGCGAGACCCAAAAGGAAACGGGCAGCGCCCGCCAGGATCCTCCCCGGCGAATTCGGGAAGGATTCTCCTCGCAGCGCCTGATCCGCCGCTCCGAGGAATGGCGCCGTGTTGCACTGGAGGCACCGGTTTCCCGGGAATTTTGTATCACGGACATCGGCCACTTTCCGGAAACCCGCTTTCACTGGGTGGACCGGACGGAGGGAATCAACGAACACATCCTCATCTACAACCGAAGCGGCACCGGCCGGGCCTTTATCCGCAACCGGTCCTGGGTCATTCCTCCCCAGCACATCCTGATCATTCCGGCTGGAATTCCCCACAGCTACGGGGCGGACGAATCGGCGCCCTGGAGCATCTACTGGATGCATTTTTCCGGAAAAAGCGCCCTGCAGATAATCGAGATACTACAAATATCCAAGGAGAGCCCACTCCTTTCGGTCCAGGGCATCGAAGGCCTTTTTTCGCTGTTCGAATCAACCCTGGAACTCGCGGCGCAGTCGAACGATCCGAGTGATGCCGCTATTCTAAGCGAATATTTACTTCACATCGTCAATCGGTTGCGGCACATGCTTCATAAAAGAGCCAGGCCCGAACCGCGTATAGATCCACGTATTCAAGCCGCCATGGACTACATGCGTAACAACCTCACGCGCTCCTGTTCGCTCAATGAGTTCGCGAGCACCGTCAGCCTTTCCGTACCCCAATTCTCCGCCCTTTTCCGTTCCCACAGCGGCACCTCTCCGCTGCGCTTCTTCGCTCGATTGCGAGTGCAACGCGCCGCCCAATGGCTGATCGAAAGCGAACTCCCGGTATCAGCCGTCGCCGAGAAGATCGGATACCAGGACTCCTTCTATTTCTGCCGGGTCTTCCGGAAATATATCGGCCTCTCCCCCCGCCAGTATCGCCGGCACTTTAAAGAGCGGCAAATACACTAACGCGGAGTTCCGGATTTCAAAATGGCCCTATTTTCAAGAACCTGTCAGGTGATCGATTCTGCAAGCAACCGGCGCATATAGGCTGACCTATTCAAAAAGCGGGACAGGGACCTCGGCGCCCTTCCGCTCGGCTGAAATATACCCCGCGTAAATCGTGGCGATGCAATCGGCCGCCAACCGGGAATCACTTTCAATCGGTGTTCCGTACGCCACGTTTCGGTAGAAGGCCTCCATTTCGTGTTGATAGCCGGTGAACCAGTCTTCGTCCGGAGAAGTCGGCGCCCATCCCTGTTTCGTACCGACTTTCTCCACGACATAGATATCGTTGAACTGGGACTCGACCGGGTTGAAGGTTTGCATAGCCGTATTCGGATTAATATTACATATTGCCCGATGGTTGCTGGCATTGACTTCCAGCCAATTGTGAACACCGCCCATTACGATCTCACTGGCAAAAATGTCCGCAAACATGCCGTCTTCGAAAACCACATGCACCATGGAAAAGTCCTCGATATCGGTGTAGCCGGTGCGGAGATGGCCTTCGTCGCGGAAACTCGGATTGCGGGTCACCGCGTGGGTGCGGGAACTGACCGAAGCGGGACGAATCGGCCGTCCGTCACGCGCCCTGCCCTCGACCTGCTTCAGGTACAGTGCGGCGGTCAGGGGATGACACCCCTTCCCCATGAGAGACCCACCTCCGGCCAGCCTCCAGAGGCCATAGGCGGACGAGTGAGAGCCGGAATGCGATTCTTCGCCATGCATCCACAGAATCTGCCCACCGGTTTTTCGCAGGATCTCAGCCTCCTTCTGAATCGCCGGGGCGTAAACCCAGTTTTCCGCGTACAGAATCTTCCCCTTGCTCTTCCGCTCCGCGGCCAGTATCCGCCGAATGCTGGCCGCGGCTCCGTCAAGGGCGTCCTGACGCGCGAAGGTGTCGCCGTCGAAATCCTCACTGCCGTCGCCGAAATAGCCTGTGAAGGGTTTCTCCACGATAATCCACTTGTCGCGCTCCAAGGCGGCGACTGCGACCGGCTCGTGGGTAACGGCCGGCGAGCACACGTGAATGACGTCGACGGCCTCCAGCAGCGCTTCCAGGGTTTCAAATGCCTGGATACCCCGCTTCTCCGCAAAGCTCTTCCGATTTTCGGAATTGGGCGAATACACGCCGACAACATCGACGTTCACGCCGTGAACCCGCCACAACGCATCGTAGTGGAAATTCGCCGCAAACCCGGAGCCGACAATCCCTGCACGCAATGTTTTTTTATTCATAACAGACCCAAAAACTAAGCATGGATCTGTCGAGACTCGTAAAAATCTTGCCGGCAAGTCAAGGAATCGTGCGTTCGCTTGATTATCTCGGCTTTGATCTCCCGAAGTTTCCGGCGGAGTGAAACGAAGGATCAATGGGAAAACAATTGCGCTTGGAGGGTACCGGCGCGCCGGGAGAGATCCACACGTCCGGTTCGAAGGGAGGGGCGGAGCGACGGCCCTGTACCTGTCCCCATCCGGTTTAAATACTACGGCTCCAATCGGATCTCCGCCGGAAACAGGCCGCGGGGATCTTCGCGTTCCCTGAGGGTGCGTGTGAGGACGGCGACCGTCCGGGGGACGTCGCCTCGGAAGAGTTCCCGGTCCGCGTGGCGCACCGATACCGGTTCGTCGAGGTTGAGCATGGTGTCATCAAGCCTTATGGCGAGTTCTCCCTGCTCCTCCCAGCTTACGATCTCGATCACCTGTCCGTGTCTCTCGACCACGATCTCGGCGCCGAGCCGGGGACCTTCGACGGCCAGCCAATAATACCTTCGATGCGGAACGCCGTGTTGCACCCAGACGATCCTTTCGGGGCGCAAGTCGCGCTCATGCGAAGCCATCCAGGGAAGCGCCGCGGCATCCTCACCGTCCATCCAGTGCCCTTTGCCCTCATAGATCTCGACCCAATGGACATACCCGTCCGGATCCGCCTCACGCAGTTCGGATAATCCTTGCCCCCATTGCCGTGCCACCCGGTTGCGGTCATAGGCCGAATCCTCCGCTCCCATGTGCAAGGTGAAAGGAATATTCCGCAGACCTTCGATGCGCGCGTCGTTCGGATGGCCGGCCATCATGGCGGCGGCGGCGAAGCGATCCGACATTCGCGGCGCCAATTGGTAAACGCCGTCGCCTCCGGCACTGTAACCCATCAGGTACACGCGGTCGGGATTGACGTCGCCGAACACAAACAGATCTGCAAGCAAACGGTCGAAGAGGACGTCGATGTGCGGCTGGTGCCACAGATTCCACGTGTCGGTGGGCGCCCGGGGCGCCACATAAACGCCCTCGTCAGGCCGATAAAGCCGTTTCTGATTCTCCCACTGCCTGTCGTTCACGCTGGGGTGAGTCCCGCCCCCGCCGTGAAGGGAAAGGTAAAGGCTCCGCCCCGCCGGCGGACGCTCGCCGTAAACGGTGTGCCAGAAAGGCATCCGGTACCCTTCGTATTCAAGTTCTTCTGACGCGAATATCTCGGACCGGGTTTCACGCGTTCGATGAACCTGGGCCTCCCAAAGCATCTCTCCGGCCCGGCGGGCTTGTTCCTCGCTCAGGGGAGTGTCTGCGAATGATGCGCTTTCCACCCCGGAAAGGCCGTGAGCCCGCAGGTGCCTTTCAAGCAGGACAAGAGGTTCGTCCTCGCCGGCATCGGGTGTTCGCGCTTCCACGCTCGCTAAAAACAAAGCCGCCACCCCGGTCGAACAAAAAATTCTCCCGGTTCCGCGCAAGCCCGATCCGCACCATCGGATCCCGGCTCCCAATAACGTGAAAAGTCGAAACATCCCGGCCATAAACCAGAGTCTCACATGATGGAGCGGTTCCGGTCAACCGCAGTGTTCTCTCCCCTATCGTATTCTACGCGTCAAAGAGCCGTTGGCCTCCGAACGAAACACAGAGCATTCACTCGGTCCGCCATCAAGCTGTCGGCGTCGGTCGCATGAGCCACGCCTTGATTACTGTTTTCCGTTCTTTCTTTTTACAGGCTGCATTCGCGCCCCGGAATGGGATTGCTTCAGCGAACGCTCCTCTCCTGCAAATACTCCAGGCGCCGGGCCACCTGATTCCTTTGCAGGTCCGGATTCAGCTTGAGCAGAGCCGGATCGAGTTCGTATCCGAGCTCATCACGCAAATAAGTCATCGCGTTCAACGCCAGGGCCGCATCGGCCTGAACGGTCGCCGTCCGCGCCAATTCATACAGAATCGGCAGAGCGTCTTCAGTTCCCAGAACACCCAGGAATTCCGCGGCGGCAATCCGCACCGGCAAGAAACCGTCGCCGGAGAGAGTCCTCGCCCTGGACTCCATTTCCCCGGCCTCCGCGCCAAAACGCGAACACGCGATCAAGGCCCAGAAACACTTCCACGGATCGTCGGCCTCCAGTGCCGCCACAATCCCGGTCCGGGCTTCGTCAAACGGCAGGAGGGCCAGGTCGGCCACCTTCAATAGCTCGCCGACCCGGGTCGTATTGCGCTGTCCGAATGCCAAAGGTTCATCCACGGCGTGTTCCAATAAATAACTTTCCGGAAACATTCCCAGGTCCGGCATGCCGCGCATGCGCAGACGGAGCCGCCCGCGCATATCCTCCAGCACTTCCGCATACTCCGGATCCCGGGCGAGATTTCTGGTCTCATGCGGATCGGAGACCAAATCGTACAATTCCTCCGGCTGACGCGCTTCAAAGAACGCCCTCTGAACCTCATTCAACCCACCCGCGACATACAAATCGCGCCACTCCTGGTAGGCAAGTTGTTGATACCGGTACCCGTTGACCAACCCCGCCGGATGATGAGACCAGAAATTGCGTATGTACTTGAAGTCTCCTTTCCGGACGGCCCGCACCATATCGCATTTTTCATCAAAACGATCGGCATAACTGAAAGTCTCATCGCGTTCCTCAACCTGTTCGCCGGTAATGCCGGGACCCAGAAAAGGTCTCCCGTCCATATGCGCGGGGATCTCGATTCCGGCAAGATTCAACACCGTGGGACCAAAATCGACGAATTCCACGAAGCCGTCCACCCGGCTTCCGGGCTCGAAGGGCGACAGGTGCTGAAATTTCTCGGGAATGTAAACCACCATCGGCACGTGAACCCCTCCTTCGTAGAGGTAGCCTTTGCTGCGGGGAAGAACCCCGCCATGGTCGCCGTAATAAATGATAATGGTGCTGTCACTGAGCCCGTCCGACTCCAACTCCCCCAGGATCCCACCCACCTGGGCGTCCATCTCCAGGTGACGGTCCAGATAAAAGGCATGGGTGTAACGAGTCAATTCGGTATCGGGCAGATAGGGAAAGACGTCCACTTGATCCGGATCGTGCCAGGTCGAATTGTCACGGACGGAATCCTCGTCAAAGTGCAACCGGCCCTCGTGCGTAACGTGAATGGTTCGCATCATGAAGAAAGGCGTCTCCTCGTCGGGACGGCTCCGCCAATGGGCTCCGTCACCATCCCGGCTCCAGGGATCGCCTTCAACGACGTTGAAATCCTTTTTCCCTCGCTTCACTGTATGATACCCGTTCTCGCGCAAATACGAGGGAAACAGCTCCCATCCCGGGGGCAGAATGGCTGTCCGCATCCTCCGGTGATGGTGGGTGGCGATCCGGGGCGCGTAGGCGGAAGTAATCACCGTGGTCCGCGCCACCGAACAGACCGGAGCGTTTGAGAAAGTGCGGTCGAAGGTGATACCGTTCTCGGCAAGCCGCTCGATATTGGGAAGCGCCGCGCCGCCGGGATGGAAATGCTCCATAAAGTGAACGGAGTTATCCTCGGAAGCGATGAGAAGGATATTCGGCCGTTCACGCTCCTCCGCTGTAGCGGCGGCTGCGGATACGATCCCAAGAAGGGCCGCCACACCCACCGACGAAGTTCGAACGAGCGAAAGCTGTTTCTTTTGCCGGATCTTCATACGCATACCGGTTAAACCCGCTCGTCCAATCATAAAGCCTTCTCGTCGAGGGGAGACGGCCAATAGCGGCTGGGAGTGCGTATCTCGATCATCATCGCCTCGAATTTCGCCACCAAGTCGGGGTGTTCCATGGCGACATCGTTCTCCTCGCCGATGTCATCGCTCAGATTGTAAAGCTCCAGGGGATCGCCCCACTTCCGCACCGCTT
Source organism: Opitutia bacterium (assembly GCA_050506795.1). Lineage (GTDB taxonomy): Bacteria > Verrucomicrobiota > Verrucomicrobiia > Opitutales > T3Sed10-336 > SLOW01. The sequence continues at coordinate 15,729 of JBJHCF010000014.1, read as the reverse complement.
TCCATTCGCCCAGACGCACAGCCTGGTCAAAGCCGCGCTCAAAGAACTCCCAGTACATCGCCCGGTTCCTCAGCTCCGGCTGATCTCCTCCGAGGAGGACCTCGACCACGCTGACACCGTCGATTCCCTCGGGAACGGCATCCTCCACACCTGCCAGTTCAGCAAAAGTGGGCATGACATCCGGAAAATACCAGGGAGCATCGCTGATTTTCCCAGCGGGAATCCCAGGTCCGTGAACAATCATCGGAACCCGGATCCCTCCTTCGTAAAGGTCACGCTTCTGACCGCGCAGGGGATAGGAAGAATCAAACGTGCCACTCCAGCGCCTTGCGGCACCATTGTCGGAGGTGAAGAAGACTATCGTCTCCCCATCGAGCTCAAGCTCGCCCAGCAGATCCATCATCCTTCCGATATCCCGATCCATACGCGTGATCATCGCAGCATGCACTTTGGCGTCAGCCGACCAATCGCGGTGTTCATAAGGAGCCACGGAGGGGATTTCATACCGGGAGTGCGGAATCTGGTACGGCAGGTAAAGAAAAAAGGGATCCTCCCTTTCGGCCGCCTGGCGGATGAAATCCAACGCGAATTCCGTGTGAAGATCGTGCGAATAGTGCTCCTCTCCACCATCTTTATTGCCCGGGAACTCCACACGTTCGCGATTATGCCACTGAAACTCCGGATAGTAACTGTGGGCGTGACGTTGATTCAGAAATCCGAACCATTCATCGAACCCCTGCAGATTCGGTTCGCCGGTCGAATCCGGCTCACCAAGCCCCCATTTTCCGGTCATGCCGGTAAAATACCCGGCCTCTTTTAAAACCTCCGCCACCGTCACATCCTCAGCGCGAAGGGGCAGCCTCCGATTTCCATTCATGTCAACGACGCCACCTTCGGCCGGAAAATTGCCCCGGATAAGAGTATTCCCCGTATGCTGCCCGGTCATCAAAGCACTGCGCGCCGGAGCGCAAACCGTCGACCCGGCGTAAACATCGGTAAAGCGCAATCCGTTTTCGGCCAGCCGGTCAAGATGAGGAGTCTGGATTTCCGTCTGCCCGTAAGAGCCAAGATCGTGATAGCCGAGGTCATCGGCCATGATGAAGATCAGGTTCGGCTGCGAAGCGATCAAGGCTGTGGAAAACGAGCTGAACACTCCCAGTACGACAGGCAGCAGCGAAAGGCCCCCTCTTGCCTTGGCGGTCCGTGGGGACTTTTCCAAAACGAGTGGTTTTTTCATAATCGGATCTACCTCTGACGAAACATGCCGGTCCACTGTTCTTCCGTGATATCCCTCAATTCCACAAAAGGCAAGCTATGAACGCTTCCGTCGACATGAAGCACGTTCATTCGGTCGTTGTGAAGAAAATCGACAGCCTCGGGCGAACTCCGCCTCTGGTTATTACGAAGCGCGGCCCAATTCACATTAGATACACTTTGCGACCATGGCACATTCCGCGCCCCCTCGACTACGAGCATGGTCCGGGAATGATCGATGATCGTCCCCACCCTTCGACGTTGAAAAGGGCTCAATGTTCCGTTGCGCAGGCCCAATCCGGCGCCAGTGTACGAATAAGATCGATTGACACTTTGAGGATCTATACCCCACGACCTGGCGGCACTTGGACAGGCGAAAATTTCGTGCGCGGCGCCGCCACCGCGGGCCTCCCGCTGAGGGAGGTATTCATACAAAGCGTCCGACCATTGCGGGTCCGATATCCTGGGCGTCGGCCTCGAGTGGTCGTTTGTCGCCATGGGAAGAAAACCCTGGTTGTCTTCCGCGTAGAGCTGCAACGCCAGTCCTATTTGACGAAGATTCGATACACATTGTGCAGCTCGGGCGGACTCCCTGACCTGTGCGACGACCGGGATCAAGATCGCCGCCAGGATGCCGATAATCGCGATCACGGTCAGCAGTTCGATCAGGGTAAAGGCGGGACTCCACGGACATCCGTGTGAATTGTGTCTTCTTTGCATAAGGATCGTTGTTGTTGTTTTCGGTTGCAAAATCAGTACATCAGTACAATTGAGGAGCAGTGGTTTCCGCCACAGGCTTAAGAGCTTTATCAGCGAGTGTATCCTCACTTTTCATCAACCAATCAGGCAGCGCCTCTTTTTGTTGCTCGTAGAGGGCATCGATCACCGCATCCGCCGTCGCGATCGAGTTGACCAGCGGGTCCATCGCCAAAGCGCGAAGCAAAAGGCCGCGGTCCCGGGACATGATCGCCTCGATCGTCAACTCGTGCACATCAAGGATCATCATCTGTTGCGCCCTGAGTCCCAACGGAAAGTTCCCCACCGGCAAAGGCTTGGGTCCATTCCGGTCCAGGGAACACTCCAGTTCCAGAAATGCGTCCTTCGGGAGGTTTCCCACCGCGCGTTCGCTACCATCCACACAGTCAGTGTTGGTCCGGTTGATAAAATAGTTCCGGCCATCTGCAACCACCATGGTGTTGATAATGTCCGTCGCGTGGTCCGAAGTCCCTCGAGCATAAAACTCGTCGATGCCCGCCTTTCCGGCCAGAATCGCATCGATCTCCTCCCACATTTTGGCTGTAGCCCTTTTCCGTTCCTCGGCGTCGAACACGGCCAAAGCGGGAATGGCTTCCGGAATCTCCGCCCGGTTCTGATAATAAGGAACATACTCTTTGGTATGACCGGTGCAAGTGGGAACGGCCCCGAACAGATCGCTCAACTGCGCGGTGATGAAGTTGTTGAAGCGTCCTTTCGAATGACCATCATCCTTCTCGCTTAGCGAATGAGCCCTGAAGGCATCGCGGATCCGCGGCAGCACATCTTCGCCGGACAGTTCGGCTTCCAGCATCCAGGTAAAATGATTCACACCGGCAATCCGGATATTAAAGTCACGCAATCGGTCGGGACCTTCACCGATCAACTTCAAATATTCTTCCTTCTTGAAAGGAAGATGGTGGGTATCACACAGCGCAAATGCCTTGGCATTGGAATAGCGCATCAAGCCAATTCCCATGATGGCGGAAGGGTTCACGTAGTTTATCACCCAAGCTTCCGGGCAGACCCGCTCAACGGCGCGAGCGATTTCCAGGATCTTCGGAAACTCCCGCAGCGTGCGAAATACACCCCCCGGGCCGATCGTATCGCCCGAGCACATGCGAATACCAAATCGCTCCGCCACCTTGCAGTCGATACCCCGGTAGTGGGCGTTTTTCTCGGAAAAACTGAGCACGACAAAGTCCGCGCCCGGCAACGCGTCGCGATAATCCGAAAAAGCCTCCACCTGAGACCCGGAACCTGAACTTTCCGCAGCCATCCGCGCCAAGCGAGCCATCCTGTCCAAATTCATCGGGTCGGTGTCGACCAATCGCAGGGTCCCACCCATAAGGCCTTCCAGTCGGTTCATGGCCCAGATCGCCTTTCGCCCAAAAAAGAAGCTGCCCGCTCCAATGATAACAATTGTGGGATGTACTTTTTGCACATCCTAAGGTTACCTCCGTTTCACCCCGCAATGCGATAGGAAGTATGTATCATTTATAGCACCAATGATGCGCACTTCCCCGCACATCTACACTTTCCGCCAGTCATCCTGACGAGGTCAAGTGCCGGCACAGCCTACCAGGACGCACATGGATGGCTTGTCGTGCATCAGATATGCTAAAAATAAAACATTCATCCTATCGTGCCCGCGACGACAGCCGTCCTACTCTGATTCGATCGAGCGCCAATAACGGCTGTCGATCAAGGTGACGACAACATGTTCCGAAAGAATCTTTTATTCACGTTATCCAGCGCACTCGCCCTGGCGACTTCCGTTTCGGCGGAATCCCCGGAATCCGCCGAGACGGAGGTGATCCACCTTTCCGGGACCGGAAGCGACCAAACGGTCGAATGGGAGTTCTTTTGCACCGCGGGTCGCCAGAGCGGCTATTGGACGACCATCCCGGTTCCCTCCCAATGGGAGCAACATGGTTTCGGCTCCTACAACTACGGCCATGATAGGCCCAAGGCTGATGAACAGGGAAAATACCGCCACACATTCGAGGTGCCCGCCGAGTGGGAGGACCGCCGGGTCCGGATCGTTTTTGAGGGGTCGATGACCAATACGAAAGTCGAGATCAATGGCGCCTCCGCCGGCCCGGAACACCAGGGCGGATTCTACCGGTTTCACTACGACATCACCGATCTTCTCGACTTCGAGAATCCCAACCTCCTCGAAGTCACCGTCAGCAAAGTTTCCGCCAACGAGTCCGTGGAGAGAGCGGAGCGCGACGGCGACTACTGGGTCTTCGGCGGCATCTTCCGTCCGGTTTTCCTGGAAGCTCGTCCGAGTGAATACATCGACTGGACCGCAATCGACGCCCAAGCGGATGGTGAATTTACCATGCACGTGCACCTCGGTCCCATCCGGTCCGCCGATTCCATTATTTTGGAGCTTCTTGACCGACAGGGCAACCCGGTCGGCGAGCGGGTCACCAAGTCCCTCCAGTCCGATACCGGGAAAGCGATCATTCGTACCGAGGCGACGGACATCGAGACGTGGACGGCCGAAACGCCCGCGCTTTATTACGCTAAAGTCCGCCTGATGAACGGCGACGAGACCTTACACCAGATCCGCGAACGTTTTGGTTTCCGCACCATCGAAGTCCGGGAAGGCGACGGCATCTACCTGAACGGGGAGAAGCTTCTATTCAAAGGCGTCAACCGCCACTCCTTCTGGCCAGACACGGGACGGACCTTGAATCGCCGGATCAGCTACGATGACGTCCGGTTGATGAAGGAAATGAACATGAACGCGGTCCGCATGGCTCATTACCCGCCCGACAAACACTTCCTCGAAGCCTGCGATGAACTCGGATTGTACGTGATTAACGAGCTGGCGGGATGGCACGACGCCTATGACACCACCGTGGGCCGGCAGTTGGTCGAGGGAATGGTCCGGCGCGATGTCAATCATCCGAGCATCCTCTTCTGGGCCAACGGCAATGAGGGCGGCCACAATTTCGACCTGGTCGAAGAATACGGCCGGCACGACCCCCAGAACCGCGTCGTCATTCACCCGACCCCCTCATGGGTGTCTCCTTCCCTCTTCAACGGAATCGACACCGCCCACTACCCTCCCTACGACGACCATATTCGCCGCCTCCAGGGAACGAACATCTACATGCCGACGGAGTTCATGCACGCCCTCTACGACGGCGGCGCCGGGGCCGGACTCTATGACTACTGGAGCGCTATCAAGGCTTCTCCCGTCGGAGCGGGGGGGTTCATTTGGGCGCTCATCGACGAAGGGGTCGTCCGCACCGACATGAACGGCTGGATCGATAATGACGGCAACCACGCGCCGGACGGCATCGTCGGCCCCTACCGCGAAAAGGGCGGCAGTTTTTATACGATCAAGGAACTCTGGTCTCCCGTGCAACTCACTCTGCCCCCGCTCGACAGCTCCTTCGACGGGCGGATCGCGGTCGAAAACGAGTACGCGTTCACCAGCTTGAACCAATGCCTCTTCGAGTGGAAGTGGGCGGATTTCGCGGACCCGCAGATCACTCCCGCCGGCTACACGGTTCACCAGCGTGGCTTCGCCCAGAGAGCCGACGTCGGCCCGGGCGAACGCGGCTGGATCAAGATCGATCTCCCGGACGACTGGCGCCAACGTGATCTGCTTTACGTCACCGCCTACGATCCGGACGGAGCGGAACTTTTTACCTGGAGTCAGACTGTTCGCACTCCGGCCGAGTATCGTGAATCCGTGATTCAAGAGACTCCGGGCCATCTGCTTGCGCAGGAAGACGACGGCATTCTGACTCTGTCAGTCGGGCCCTCCACGACCCGATTCGATTTGGAGAGCGGCCACCTCATAGAAGCCTTTCGAGGCGGAAAACGTTTTTCCTTTGGAAACGGCCCCCGGTTGGTGCCGGCGAGAGCGGCCACCGACTTCGCTCCGATTGTCTCAGCCAGGGCCGGGCATGAGCAGCAACCGAACCGGGCCGCCAATGCGGTCGACGACGACACCGGTTCGCGGTGGTCGGCCCGGGGCGACGGCGCCTGGATCGAACTCGATCTCGGTGAACCGCGGAGTTTCTCCGAGGTCGTGGTTTACTGGCAGCATGGCGCTCGTCGCCGGTTCGAATTCACCATCGAAACCTCCAACGACCGGGAATCCTGGCGGCAAGTCTTCGACGGCCATAGCCGCCGGCAGTCCACATCGTCCGAAACCTACGACGTTGGCGATCTCACCGCCCGTTACCTCCGCCTGACCGGACACGGAAATTCCGAAAACGAATGGACGAGCATTCACCAGATTCGCATTCCGAAGGAAACTCCCGAAATCCGGGAGGTTACCCACGGTCGAGAGGGCGAGACCTATGTCATCCACACCCGCGAAGACCGCTGGAACTTCCGCTGGACCGCCTACCCGTCCGGCTGGCTGAAGCTTGATTACCGGCTGGATCTTTCCGGAACCTTCGAGTTCGCCGGCATCACCTTCGACTACCCTGAGGAACAGGTCCTGGCCAAGGACTGGATTGGCGCCGGCCCCTACAGAGTATGGAAAAACCGGATGCACGGTACCCGCCTCGGAAGTCACACGAATCTCTACAATGACCCGATCCCCGGGCAGACCTGGGCCGTCCCCGAATTCAAAGGATATTTCGCCAACATTTACCGCCTGGGCTTGACGTCCCGGGAGGGAAAGCTCACCGTCCTCACGGATACGCCGAACCTGTTTGCCAGAATTTTCTCTCCCAATTTCGGGCCCGACCCAATGAGTGCGTCTTCCGTAATGCCCGACGGCGACATTTCCTTTCTTCACACCATTCCCGCCATCGGAACGAAATTCCGAGGCATCCACCAGTTGGGACCGGGAAGCCACCACAGCAGGATCGAAGAGCCCCTCCACGGCACACTCTACTTTCATGTGGGCGGCCTGTGATCGTCCAACCCGTATAATGTCCCTTGTCGATTCACTCCTGAAGGTCGCAACCGGACTGGCACTCGCCTCGGGAGTGGTCCTTTCTTTCAGCTGCGCGCGGCAGGATCCCGAGGTCACCATCCTTCGGCTCGGCCATGGGCTGAACACGAATCATCCCGTCCATCTAGGGATGCAGAAACTCGCAGATGATTTGCTCGAGCGAACTGATGGAAAGGTCCGCATCGTGATCTATCCCAACGAGCAACTCGGCTCGGAAAGGGAGTCGCTCGAACTGCTGCAACTCGGCGCGCTCGACATGACCAAAGCTTCCTCCGCGGTACTGGAGGCGTTCCAGGAGGAATACAAGGTTTTCGGTCTTCCTTTCCTCTTTGATAGCGGGGAACATATGTGGCACGTCCTCGAAGGACCCATCGGGGCGGAGATTCTCGCATCGGGAAGGGACCGCAATCTCCTCGGCCTTTGCTATTACGATGCCGGAGCCCGGAGCTTCTACACGCGCGATCGTCCGATTCGCGAACCGGACGACCTGCGCGGCCTGAACATCCGGGTGCAGCAGAGCGAGATGGCCATTCGCATGGTCCGGGCCCTTGGCGGCTCCCCGACGCCGGTGAGCTGGGGCGAACTTTACTCCGCGCTCCAACAGGGAATCGTCGATGGAGCGGAAAATAATCCACCCAGTTTCTTTACCTCGAACCACTACCTCGCCTCCCGGTATTTCTCCCGCAACGAACATCTCCGGCTTCCGGATGTGCTGGTCATTCAAACACGTCTTTTCGATCGGCTCAGCCCGGAACATCAAGAGGCTCTCCTCAAAGCGGCCGCCGTTTCCGTCGCCTACCAGCGCGAAATCTGGAAAACGGCTGAAGAAGTGGCCCTGATCGCGGTCCAAGAGGCCGGTGTTGAAGTGATCGAATTTCAGGACCTCACTCCATTTCAGGAGAGAGTGCAGTCGATTCTCCTCGATTTCGAAGGAACCGTGGTAGGCGATCTCGCCGAAAGAATCCGCGCCGCAACGCCGACCGATGAATCCGCTTCTCACCGCTAAACGCGTCCTCGACCGCGCTCTCGATTTCCTCGTGATGTCGGTCTTCGCGACCCTCATCTGCGTCGTGGTCTGGCAGGTTTTCACCCGCTACATTCTTCGGGATCCCAGTGACTGGACCGAGGAGTTGGCGACCTTCCTGATGATCTGGATCGGTTTGCTTGGCGCCTGCGTCGCCCTGCGTCTTCGGGCTCATCTCGGTATTGATTATTTCGTTGCCAGGCTGAGTTCCGGCAAGCAATTCGCGGCGGAGATTTTCGGCTATTTCATGGTCGCCCTCTTTTCCACCTGCGTCCTCCTCGGCGGCGGGCTCCGCCTCGTTCACCAGGTCTGGATCAACGATCAGAGCAGTCCGGCGATGGGGATCCCAATGGCCGCCGTCTACGCCGCCCTGCCGGTCAGCGGTTTCTTTCTAACCCTCTACAGCCTTGCACTTGTCAATGAAGCCTTCGTAAGGCGGCGCTCGGTTCGGAATCCGACGAACTCCAAGGGTCCCGGGGACGAAACGAACCTGGCCTAGGGGTCTGTCGGGCTTCGCCCAAAAGACTTCTCCTCCGCAACCTATGAGTATTCCGTTTATCATCCTGGTCATCTCCTTTCTTTTCCTCCTGGCGCTCAACGTTCCGGTGGCCTTCAGCATCGGAATCGCCACGGTGCTCGCCCTGCTCGCCGTCGGCGACATGCCGGCTTTCGCCCTCGAGGCCCACCGGATCGCAACGGGAATAGAAAGCTTCACCCTGCTCGCCATCCCGTTCTTCATCCTCTCCGGCCTGATCATGGGCCAAGCTGGAATCGCCCGGCGACTGATCGATTTCGCCAACGGAGCTGTCGGAGGCTTTCGCGGCGGCCTTTCCCAGGTCAACGTCGGCGCCTGCATGATGTTCGGATCCATCTCCGGATCCGCCACCGCGGCGGTTTCAGCCGTCGGGGGTTTTATGATTCCGGCTATGCGAGAGAAAGGGTATGATCGGGATTTCAGCACGTCGCTCACCATCACATCCGCCACGACCGGGCTTCTGATTCCTCCCAGCAATGTGATGATCGTCTACTCGCTCGCCACGGGTGGCAGTGTTTCGGTGGTAGCCATTTTCGCTGCGGGAATTCTCCCGGGAATCCTGATGGGAGTCGCATTGATGATCACGGCGGGAATCCTTTCAATCCGGCGAAATTACGGACGTTCGGAAGGCGTCGGCTTTTCCCAAACTATGGTTCGACTCGTCAAAGCGGCTCCCGCGCTGCTCCTGATCCTTATCGTCCTGGGCGGGATTCTCGGCGGAATCTTCACCCCCACCGAAGCCTCCGCAATCGCCGTGCTCTACGCATTGTTCCTCGGGTTCTTCGTCTACCGGGAACTCAAATTGCACCACCTGCCACCGCTTCTCCTCCAGGCCGGGGTCATCACTTCCGTGGTCATGCTCCTGATCGGCACTTCCATGGCGATGTCATGGGTTCTCGCTTACGAGCAGGTGCCGCAGAACCTGTCCGCCACCCTGCTCGCCCTGACGGACAATCCTTACGTTATACTTCTCATAATCACCTTGATCCTTCTGGGCGTCGGCATTTTCATGGACATGACGCCGGCCGTACTGATTTTCACACCCATTTTTCTTCCGGTTGTCGAGGATTTCGGGGTCGATCCAGTGCACTTTGGCATCGTCATGATCATGAACCTCTGTATCGGCCTTTGCACCCCTCCAGTAGGAACCGCCCTCTTTCTCGGCTGCGGGATTGGCAAGACCACCGTCAGCAACGTGATTAAACCCTTGATCCCGTTCTTCCTCACCATGATCGCGGTCCTGTTGCTGACTATCTACGTCGAATCGATCTCCATGTTCCTTCCCAACCTCTTCGGATTCTAACGTAACCCGTTCATCCGTATGTGACTGATGTATCAGGTGTTCTCGCCCACCAGCAACAGGCGCATAAAGCCTCGGCCTTCCGGAGAATTTTCGATCGGTTCGGTAAAATAGTAGGTAATCACCTCAAACTTGCCGTCGGGAACCGGCGGCCCCGCTTGCCGGACTTGATCGGAAGCTCCCGAATAATTGAGTCCTTCCACCGAGAAGGAAGCCTGCGGAATCAGCACGATCCCCTCCCGATCCTTTCGCACCCGCACCGTCAACGTCAGATAATGCTTATCCGGATACGCCTCGGCTCCAAGTTTGCCACCAATCTCCCTGGAGACTGTCGGCCGAAGCGCACTCCCCGGCACCAAAGGATCTCCTCCAAACAAAAACTCCAGCAGGTTGGCGACGCCATCCCCATCCGGATCGAAACCGGGACCGTCCGAACCCGGCGGAAACGGAAATCCGGCCGCCCATTCCCCATACGAGGACTCCCCGATCTCCGCCTGCACAAACAAAGTTGTGGCCAGCGTCTCGGTTTCCTCCTCCTCCAGCAACCTTCCATAAATTCGGAAATCATCGATCAATCCCCGGAAATGCCGATTCGCCGTCTGACTGCGCCCCAGATAGTTGAATTCCGGTCTGAAGCGGCTCGCGCCTCGCGCATGAGACATCGTCCCACTGTGAATACCGTTTACAAAGAAGCGGATCTTCTCCACACCCAGGACAAGCGCCAGATGATACCATTCGCCCGACATCAGCGGATCCGTATCCAGAGAATAATCGCCCTGCGGCGTCATCAATGCCAGTCGCATGGAATTTCCCACTGTGGGAGATAGAAACAAGCGCTGCTCCGTGCTATTGCCGAACTCGAAGACCCGCTGCCAGTCCGCCCCCCCGTCCCAACGAATGCGCATTGAAAGTGTCTGACCCGCAAGCATTCCGGTGCTCTCCGGCAAGCTCACGTAGGTATCGCTTCCATTAAAGGAGGCTGCCTCATCGAATCTCCCGGGAACAAAGTTTACCGGTCCGAAAAGATCCCCATCGCGCTCCCCGGCACCGTCCCGAGCGTCACCCTGGAATTGATAGTGAGTCACCAGGTCGTCGCCTCCGGGGACATAAACCAACATTCGTCCGTCCACCCCCGCAAACGCCGAATTACTTGCGCGAACGGTGAAGAGGTTATACCCCGCGTCGGCCCAACTCGGCGTCCCCACAATTTGCCCCCCGGGTCTAACCCGCAGCCATCCCGGTCCGGTCACTTTTTCGTAACGAAGAGGTTCCCGGCCGTCCGGGTCCGTCGCCAGACCGGCCACGGATGCCGCGTAGTCTTCACCCGGATATGCGTCCGGCATGACGAATGGGGCCGGCTCGAACGCGGGCGCTTCACTCAACCTCAGTTCCCGGATCTGAAACCCGGAAAGCGCCTGGTTGAAAATCGCGAACCGACGAACCCCGCCGTCCAAAAAAGCTGCGACGTCCGGTTGTGCGCGGCCGATGAAGTTGCCGGCCGGCCTAAGGTCGGCGGGTGTGAGCCCCACCGGACCGGCCGCCACCAATTCCCCCTCCTTGAAAAGGCGCACTTCCCCTCCCCCCAGGGTAACGCTGACGTAAAACCATCGACTCGTGGGCAAAGGTTCGGCGGCCTCGACGATCTCTTTGACACCTCCCTTTTCGATTACGAACCTGAACTTGCCCTCGCCTGGACCGCCCGCGGGACTCAAATACATTGACTCTCCGCTCCCGTTGCCAAAATCGAAAATCCTCTGATTCCGGGCCCCTTCGCGCCATAGAACCCAGGTCGCCACCGTCAGTTCGTCGCTTTTCCCAAGGCTCGACGGAAGTCTGACATACTGGTTCTCCCCGTTGAAATTGATCGCCGTAACCCCCCTGGAAATATAGGAGGGCGAACCGACCGGTTCCCCATGGGCTTCGCCCACCAAGGAATCGGCGTCATCCTTAAACTCATACAGCGCCTGCAAGCCCGTATGCTCCCTCACGTGAACCGTCAGCATCGCGATATCGACATTGCCGCGGGCATCCCGCGCCTTGACCCGAAACGTGTTGGTTCCCGAATCATGAGGTCCCGGAACTCCCATCAGACGACCGTCGCCGGCGATCGAAAGCCAGCCGGGGCCGCCGATTTTCCGAAAGCGAACCTCCCCGGCTCCATGGGCTACAAGCTCACCCGAGATTGACGTAAGGTAAGGCTTCCAGACTGTCGCTTCCTCCAGGACCAGTTGCCCGGAACCGAACGCCGGAGCTTCATCCGTCGAAGCCAGCGCCATGATTTCGGCGGGGCTCAAGGCCCGGTTCAGAAAGCGCACATCCTCCAGTTTTCCATTGAACAATGGATCCGAGCCGAACCGGCTCTTTCCGAGGTAGTTCGTTCGCGTCCCAATGTCGATGGGCCGCAGAACCATATCCGTATTCGACGCCACCAGCTCACCGTCAACATACAAGCCGCCCGTGTTGCCCTCGATCGTCACCGCGATGTGATGCCAATCGCCGGTCGTCAGCGCGGGGGCGTCGATCTGCCGGCTGGTACCGTCCCTTCGAATGGTGAAGCGCAATGTGTTTTCATTCGATCTGGGCGTTAACATGAGGAACCGACCGGTGCCATCACCCAGGTCGAAGATCCGTTGCCAGTTTCGGCCGCCGTTCCAATTGACCCAGGCCGCAAAGGTGAAACTGGAACTGTCGCCCACATTGGCCGGCAGGCGAATGTAATCGTGAGCCCCGTCCAGTGAAAGGGCGTTTCCGAGATTTCCCGGGACGATGGCGGGGACCCCAACTGAAAGGCCGTTATTGCCGTTCCCCGAGTGATCCAGCAGGTCGCCGCGAAAGGCGTAAAACGCCTCCGGACCGGCGCCTTCGGGAACAACCTGTTGGTAGGCCAGGGGCGAAACCTGGTCGCGATAGACCTCTCCGGCGGGAGTGAAAGAGCCGTCGCTAAAGAACATATCCCGCTCCGCCTGCACCCAACGGTAGATCGAATAACGCTCGATCCATGGGGTCTCATCCATCCACTGGATCCACTGCCCTATCACCTGGGCGTTCTGATCATAGGTCGGAAGACAACAGGTCCAGTTGGCGCCATTGTTAAACTCCTTGAGCCATATGGGCCGGCCCGTGCGGTTGTGAACCTGCCGGAGGTAATCCTGGAATTGCCGGAGACTTTGCCCGCCGCGATAGAAATGCACCACGACAAAATCGACGCGATAGTCCTTGGCATCAGCGCGGTCCATAAACTCGTACAGCCAATTGCGGCCACCATCGGTGGGCGCCGGAGAACCGAGCCGCAGCCCCGATTCCATCATCCGCGGCCACAAGTCGAGGGCCTGATCAACCGTCATGTCGGCCTGTGAGGATTGGTCCGGCTCGTTGAAACCGAGAAAGTGGGTCACATTCCGCTTCGTGTTGGTTCTCTCAAAACTTGGCCACCACCGGTTGTGACGTATCGGCACGTACTCAAGATCCAGCCTGGATTCCGCACCGTTGCCCCAATCATACCACCAGGCCGAATTCAGCCGTTTCGCTTCGTCCACGCTTCCTCCGGCGTAGCCTTTTTTACTCACCCAGCGCCACGGAAAGACCCGGACGAAGCCGATCTCCTTGTCCAAATCCGAAGGCAGCATTCCAACCTCCAAATCGCCGTCCTGCGCCACATAATTTCGGCTGATGCCGGTGCCGTCTTCATTCTGGGCCACGGTCATCATATAACCCCGACGCAGGCGAAACGAACGGATGCCGTTGGGTACGGCGCCCAGGGTCACGTCATTGTTGTAGGCATACAGGCCCAGTCGCGTGGATTGCCCGGAGAACTGAATCCCGGAGAACACTTCCAGTGGCTCGAACTCCGGACCGTGCGGAATGATGACGGCACCGTTCGCGAATTGCACCACCCGCACGTTTTCATCCAGGACAGCGGGAGCCCCATGGACGCGGACCTGCCCAAGAAAGTCGCCGGCCACTTCAGAGGGCGGTTTCGCGCTGAAAAACAGCCAGGCATCTTCGGAGTTCAGATCGAACGAAGCATTCGACGCCGGATCACTCCCGCTCGTGATATGAAGCTCCGAACGGCCGCTCATAATGACGTGGTAATCGGCGAGCGTCTCGTGAACCTGGACTTCGTTGTGGATGGATAATTCCGGCCGGGACGTATGGCTAACCGTCGCCAGCAAACTGGAGTCCGTCCCTTCCGAGTTTGAGACTTCAACGGAGTAGGTCCCGTCGGTCTCGGCGCCGGCCGAAAGAGTGAGCGAAGCATCGTTCCCACCCGTCGCCTCCGGGAACGCGGCGCCATCGAAGTACCATTGATAAAAGGGCTCCGTCCCGCTGGTATTGCCGGAATACCCCATCGTGAAGTCGACGCCGTTTTCATCACCTTCGCCATAGGCACCGACGACCGGCAAACTCGCCTGGAGGGAAGGCGCCGCCACCAGGAACGCGACGAGGACCCCGAAAATCGTGATCAACGGCGGGAATTCAATCGCGGTGAATGCTCCGTTCTTCTTCGAGCGACTGATAATCGAGTCTTTATTTCTGATCATCTTTGGAGAATGCGGACAAAGCCGGTTGACGCGGTTGAGGCCGGGACCTCGAATTCCTCCTGAATCCCGGTCAACTCAAACATTCTGCCAACTTCATGCGCACGAGAAGATAGGAGCCATGTACTTTCTCTAGCACCCATGATGCGACGAAATCGCCGGACCGCTTCCAGTCCGCAAACATCGTTCCATGAATCGTCGCCGACATTGCAAAAGCAATATCAGGGCGTGCAGCGCTCGCGATCCGCGCCCCTATCGCTCTGGATCCGTCACCCACTCGATAGCGCGACTGACAAGGTCAAGATAGGTTTCCGTCTCCATCGTTTCGGTGTGATGGCCGATGGTCGTCACGAAAACTCGCAGTCCTTCGTATTCATTGACCCATATCGTCGGCTCGTATTCTTCCTTTTCCACACCGAACGCATGAGCTAAAACGGTAGCCGACGGATACATCTTTTCGATTTCGTAAAGTTCTCCCTGAGGCTGCTGCCACGGATTCGAAAATCCCGCCATAACCGGATGGTCGGGCGCCAACACCTCGTTGGCAAAGGGCCGCTGATTCGCATGCCGCATGGATTTCCCGCCCAGGAATGCAAACCAGTTCTCGTTTCCGGTGTGACGGTACGAGTGGACCGAACCGTGGAGCAACACGGCCGGCACGCCATGCCTCACGTGGCCGTCGATGATCGCCTGAGCGGTTTCGGGTTTCTGGTCTCTCGAAAGACTAATGTTATACAAAACCACATCGTATCCCTCGGCCCAGTCAGGACATTCGAACCTGGCAATTTCGGCGGTCGGATCGGTTCCCGCCTCATGATCCACTGTGAAATTCGCGTTCAATCGCGCACCAATGCCTTCCTTCAAAACTTTGCGTTGCGCTTCGAAATCATGCCAACCGCCACCCGTTATAAAAAGCACATTGAGCGGAGGCTCTTCAGCCGCGCCCACCGGAGAGAGAACTCCTACTCCAAAAAGGAGTAACAGACCGACCCGACGGATTCTTCCACATAGCAGCCCATCCTTTAATAAAACACCGACGGTAGAAAACCGATAACCCATTTTCCAATTCCTCTTCTTAACGCTTAATCTCATAAAACCACCGTTGTATGGAATGCCATGCTGAACGCAACCCAATCCGGAAAGGTTTGTATCCAAAAGGCAAGTGATTCCGGCGATCGACGGCGCCCTACATCATCTCTGCTAGTTTTGGAACGGAAGTCCTATTTACTCATCCGAACCAAACATCCTAACAACCAATTATGAAACTGGTATTCAGACCATTGAATTAACCCTATTATTGCAAAAATTTGACCCCTTTTGAACTGATTTGAAGAAATTCGGTCGTGACCGAATCAGGTGCAAAAGTTCTGTCCGCCCATATAGTAACGC
>JBJHCF010000013.1:0-98150 GCA_050506795.1 Opitutia bacterium | reverse complement strand
GCGCTACGGCATCCGAGCTTCCCCGTAGCTCCGTGCTTCAAGCCGGAGTCTTCCTTTCCCGGACCAACCGTCCGCACGCCACACAGACGCCCGCTGAAGCAGGGCGCTACGGGATTCGATATCGTGACAACCCGCTCACCAAGTGAGCAGACCGCCGGCGTAGGTCAGCCCGGCGCCTACCGAACAGAATACAATCTTGTCGCCGTCGTTCAGGATTCCCTCCTCAGCCGCCCAGCCCAGCGCCATGGAGACCGAGGCTGCGGAGGTGTTGCCGTATTTGCTGATGGTCATGACGAAGCGATCGTAGGGAATCCCCACCCGTTTACTGACCGCCCGGAGAATCCGCTCGTTGGCCTGGTGCGGGACGATCCAGTCGATCTCTTCCGGGGTCAGGCCGTGACGCTTCACCGTGCTCTCGATAATATCGCCAAACGCTTTGACCGCCTGCTTGAACACCACGGGGCCGTCCATGCTGATGTAGAACTGCTCCAGGTTGGTTTCGCCCGAGGGCATGGGCATGCGCGCTCCGCCTCCCATCCGCTGAATCGCCTCGAAGTGACGGGCATCGCCGCTGAGCGCCATGCGGCTCAGACGATGACCGCCTTCGTCGCCGGTCAGAATCGCCGCGCCGGCTCCGTCGCCAAACAGGAAAGCGGTGGCGTGATCGCGCGGATTGGTGATGCGGGACAACAGTTCGGCGGTCACCACCAGGAGCTTCCGGGCCGTGCCCGAGCGGATGAATGCCCGGCCCACCTCCAGGGCGTAGAGCCATCCCGAGCAGGCCGCGTTCAGGTCGAAGGCCAGGGCGCCCGGAATCCCCAAATGCCGGGCGAGATCGCTGGCCGCGCTGGGCACCGGCTGATCGGGAATGATGGTGGCCAGGATAACACCATCCAGTTCCTTTACATCCATTCCGGCCATCTTGAGAGCGTGTTCGCTGGCGGTGGCCGCCAGCCTGGTGGCGGTCTCGTCCGGTTCGGCGTAGTACCTCTGGTGAATCCCGGTGATGCGAATGATCTCCTCCTCGGTCATATGAGGGAATGCCTTGAGAATCTCCTTGTTCGACCGCACCGTGCGGGGCACCGCGTACCCCATGCCGACCACCCGAACGGTCTCCCGGTCCTCGGCGGCCGAAGGCGCGCTAACGGCAACGGGGGCCGTCCCGGGGGACGCTTCTTTCCGATCCCGCAAAAAGTTCTCGATATCGTCGCCGGAAACTCTGCCCCCCGGTCCGGTAGCGGGGACCTCTGTCAGCACCGAAGGATCCAGCCCGGCCTCGCGGGCGATCTTGAGCGCGCGCGGGGTCCATCGCGGACCCTCCGCCGCCGGGCGCGCCGGGGCGGAGTCGCGGGACGCGGGGTGGGCGGCTGCTTTCGACGCCGGAACCGCGGCGGGAGGGCGGACCGCCTTCGCCGGTCGGGCCACGGCGACATCGCCGTTGGAAGCCGAAGCCTGTTTGCCGCCGGCGGCCAGGTGACTGAGCGAGTCGTCCTCGGTCTCAACCTCCAGGAACGGCTCGCCGATCGCGATCACATCGCCCGCACGGCAACGCACCGCCTTCACCGTGCCGTCACAAGGCGCCTCGTAATCGAACACGGACTTGTCACTTTCAAATTCCGCGATCTTCTGCCCCTTGGAGATGGTATCGCCGTCCCCGACGTGCAGGTCGATCAGCGTCATCTCGTTCACAGTGGCTCCCATGGAAGGAATGGGAATTTCAATAAGAAAGGAACTCATATGGATCTGAGTTAGAACCCGTAGTGAAGCCTGCTGTCAGGGTCAATGCACAAGCGTTGATCGCGATTCGTGATTCGAGATGAGTTACCAACCAAGAAGCCGGCGCTATCGCCTCAAAGCACCCCAAACCGCAAGACAATCTTCGACCAGTGCCGGCAAATCCCGCAACGGCACCATATTGGGGCCGTCGGATATCGCCTGGTCGGGATCTGGGTGGGTTTCCAGGAACAAACCGTTAGCGCCGGCGGCCAGGGCCGCCCGGGCCAGCGGCGGAACAAATTCCCGTCGTCCGGAACTGCGGCCGTCGCCGCCGCCGGGGAGTTGCACGCTGTGGGTGGCATCGAAGACGGTGGGATAACCCAGGGCGTTCATGAGCGTGAACCCGCGCATATCCACCACCAGATTGTGGTAGCCGAAGGTGGTGCCGCGTTCGGTCAACCAGATCTCGCTCGCCTCCCCCTCCCGGAGTTTGGCCGCCACGTGTTTCATGTCCTCCGGGGCCAAAAACTGTCCCTTCTTCACATTCACCACCCGGCCGGTGGCGGCCGCCGCCAGCAGGAGATCGGTCTGCCGGCAAAGAAAGGCCGGAATCTGCAGGACGTCGCAGACCTCCGCCACCGGGCCGGCCTGGGGACGCTCATGGATATCGGTCAGCACCGGAAGATCGTATTCCCGGCGCACCCACCCCAGGAGTTCCAGCCCCTCCTCCAGCCCCGTGCCGCGTTCGCCGGCAAGCGAGGTGCGGTTCGCTTTGTCGAAGGAACCCTTAAAAACCAAATTGAGTTCCGGATGCTTCTCGCGCAGCGAGACCAGAACCTCGGCGACGCTCCGGCAGACGGCCTCGGATTCGAGCGAACAGGGACCGGCGATCAGGAGCAGTTTTTCGGCGTTGTACAGCATGGCGGCGGTCTTCTCTATGTCGCGGCGCCGGACACCCGCTCCTGCGTCCGGTCGTGCCGCAGCTTCAAAGCGGTCCCGATAAAATCGGCAAACAGCGGATGAGCCCGGTTCGGCTTCGACTGGAATTCCGGGTGAAACTGCACCGCAAGAAACCAGGGGTGCTCCTTCAACTCGACGATTTCCACCAGTTCCCGCTCCGGATTCATACCGGAGGCGATCATACCGGCGGCCTCCATGCGTTCGAGGTAGGCGTTGTTAAATTCGTACCGGTGCCGGTGGCGTTCGCTGACCACATCCTGACCATAAGCCCGGCCCGCCCGGGACCCGGCCTTCAACTGGCACGGGTAGGCGCCAAGCCGCATGCTGCCGCCCAGATCCTTGATGCCTTTCTGGTCCTCCATCAGGGCGATGATCGGGTCCGGGGAATCCGGATCGAATTCAACACTGTTGGCCTTGGGCAATCCGATCACGTGACGCGCGAACTCGATCACCGCTATCTGCATGCCCAGGCAAAGTCCAAAAAAGGGCACATTATTTTCGCGGGCGTAACGGGTGGCCACGATTTTCCCCTCCACTCCCCTGTCGCCAAAACCGCCCGGCACCAGGATGCCGTCGAGGCCCCGCAGACGGCTCTCCCCGCCCTCCTCCTCCAGTTCCTCGGCGTCGATACGCTGAATATGCACCGCGCAGTCGTTTTGAATCCCGCCGTGGGTCAGCGACTCATACACCGATTTGTAGGCATCCTGCAGTTCGATGTACTTGCCCACGACTCCGATATCAACCCGGTGCGAAGGCGACTTGAGGCGCCGCACGACGTCGTTCCACTCCGTCATGGGTCGCGCCGGCACATCCAGGCCCAGCGACTCCACCACCAGTTCATCCAGATTCTCCCGCTGGAGCATAATGGGTAGTTCGTAGATGGAGGACTCGACGTCGAGTTCCTCGATCACGGCCTTTGGCGGAACGTTACAGAACAGGCTGATCTTCTGCCGGAGTTCGTAGGTCATGGGATGCTCGCAGCGGCAGATGATGATACCCGGCTGGATCCCGATCTCACGGAGTTTGGCCACGCTCTGCTGCGTGGGTTTGGTTTTTAATTCCCCGGCGGCTTTGAGAAAAGGAATCAAGGTGACGTGAATAAAAAGCACGTTGCGCGGCCCCACCTCCAGCGCGAACTGCCGCATCGCCTCCAGAAAGGGCAACCCCTCGATGTCACCGGTGGTGCCCCCGATCTCGGTGATCAGCACATCGGTATCCGCCCCGGCCTCATGCAGGCGATCCTTGATCTCATTGGTCACATGGGGAATGACCTGTACCGTTTTGCCGAGGTAGTCTCCCCGCCGCTCTTTCTGAATGACCGATTCGTAGATCTGCCCGGAGGTCAAATTGTTGAAACGAGTGAGCTTGCCGGAGGTGAAGCGCTCGTAATGCCCCAGATCGAGATCGGTTTCCGCGCCGTCATCGAGCACATACACTTCCCCGTGCTGGAAGGGATTCATGGTGCCCGGATCGACGTTGAGGTAGGGATCGAACTTCTGGATTCGCACTCGCAGTCCGCGGTGTTCGAGCAGGGCGCCCAGTGCCGCCGCGGTCAGCCCTTTGCCCAGCGAGGACACCACTCCGCCCGTAAGGAAAATATGCTTCATACCCCAGTTCTCAACGGCAGGGATCAAATGACAAGAAAAAGGTGGATCAAACACATGGATTGACAGAGATTGACCCCATCCGATTATGGTTGGCGGATGCAAGCCGCTGAAATCGAGAAGTCCATCAAGGAAATGGCTCAAGAAGCCCGACGGGCTTCCCTCGCCCTGGCCACGGCGTCCAGTGAGGAAAAAAATCGCGTCCTGCTCGAGCTGGCCAAGCTTCTTGAAGCGTCCACGGAACCCCTGACAGCTGCCAATCGCCTCGATCTGGAAGCCGGTAAAGCCGCCGAGTTGAGTCCGGCCCTTCTCGACCGGCTGACTCTGACGGAGAAACGGATCGCCGGCATGGCCGAGGGGCTGCGTCAAGTGGCGTCGCTGGAGGACCCGGTGGGTGAGGTGATGGAAACCCTCCAGCGTCCCAATGGACTCGTCATCGAAAAAACCCGGGTGCCCATCGGCGTCATCGGAATCATCTACGAATCCCGTCCCAACGTGACGATCGACTGCGCCGCCCTTTGTCTGAAATCGGGCAACGCCTGCATCCTGCGCGGCGGCAAAGAAGCCTTTCACACCAACACCGCACTGGCTTCCCTCATTTCCGAGGTCCTGGGAAAAAGCACTCTGCCGGCGGCGGCGGTGCAGTTCGTGCCCACCACCGATCGCTACGCCCTGCACTGTCTGCTGAAGATGGACGACGCCATCCAGTGCATCATTCCCCGGGGCGGCGAAAGTCTGATTCGATTCGTGGTGGAAGACTCTCACATTCCGGTCATCAAACACTACAAGGGCGTGTGCAACGTCTACGTGGATCGCGACGCCGACCCGGAAATGGCCGAAGCGATCGTGATCAACGCCAAATGCCAGCGCCCCGGCGTTTGCAACGCGGCGGAGAACCTGCTGGTTCATGCCGACCTCGCTCCGACGTTTTTTCCCCGGATCGCCCGCAAGCTGATCGCCGCCGGGGTGGAACTCCGCCTGGATCCGGCCGCCGCCAAGCTGGCCGCCGAAGCCGGCGACATCGCTTTCACCGAAGCGCAACCGGAGGACTGGACCGAAGAATACCTCGCCCCCATCCTGGCAGTGCGGGTGGCCGATTCTCTGGACGAGGCCATCGAATTCATCAACGCCTGCGGCAGCGGCCACAGCGACGCCATTGTCACCGCCGATCGAGAAACCGCCCGACGCTTTTTCCAGGGCGTCGATTCGGCGGCGGTTTACTGGAACGCCAGCACCCGGTTCACCGATGGATTCGAATTCGGCATGGGCGCCGAAATAGGCATTTCAACCGACAAACTCCACGCCCGCGGTCCCATGGGTCTCAAGGAGCTTTGTTCCTATAAGTACATCATCACGGGTCAGGGAACCGTTCGCGAATAACCCGGCGGAGTCCGGGTGGTCATCCACAATGCGGAAAGCGCTTTTTATAATGGACAGCCGGGCCTACGAATTGACGTACGGCGAGCCGCATTGTCGCGAAATCGAAAAACTGGTCCACGTCATCCACCCCCCGCTAACCCCGGCGGAAGCCCTGGAAAAACCGGCCCTTCTGCGGGAGGTGGAAATCATTTTCACCGGCTGGGGCGCCCCCCGGCTGAACGCAGCTTTTCTCGAAGCCACACCCGAGTTGCAGGCGGTTTTCTACGGCGCCGGATCCATTCGACGCCTGATCACCGCAGCCTTCTGGACCCGGGGCATACGAATCACCAGCGCCTACGCGGCCAACGCCATTCCGGTTTCCGAGTTCACTGTCGCCGCCGTGCTTTTCGCCTTAAAGCGGGTCTGGCACTTTGCGCGGACAATTCGGGAGGACCGCTCGTTTCCGGACCACCACGACGTGCCGGGCGCCTATCACACCACCGTTGGCCTGGTGTCGCTCGGCATGATCGGACGACTGGTGCGGCAGCGCCTGCAACCTTTCGACCTGAAGGTGCTCGCCTACGACCCCTTTCTCGAGACCTCGGCAGCCGAGGAACTCGGGGTGGAGCAGGTCGATCTGGACGCTTTGTTCGCCGATTCCCAGGTGGTCTCCCTGCACACTCCCCTGCTGGACTCGACCCGTGACCTGATCCGGGGAGAGCACCTCGCCGCCATGCCACCCAATGCCACCTTCATCAACACCTCGCGCGGCGCAGTGGTGCACCAGGAGGAAATGCTGGAGGTTCTTCGGCGCCGGCCGGACCTCCAGGCAGTGCTCGACGTCACTCACCCCGAACCCCCGCCGGCCGATTCGCCGCTCTACACGCTTCCCAACGTCCTGCTGACCCCGCATGTGGCCGGCTCCAGCGGCCCGGAATGCCGCCGGCTGGGCGCCTACATGATCGACGAATTGCGCCGCTATCTCGATGGGGAGCCGCTTCAATGGGAAATCACCCGCGAACAGGCCGAGATCATGGCTTGAGAGCGGGAAAAAAATCATCCACAACCATGCTCGTACCGGGACTCGTCTCCGTCACTTTTCGTCACCTTTCCCCTGCGGAAATCATCGACCTCGCGGTTCGCCATCGGTTGCCCGGCATCGAATGGGGAGGCGACATCCATGTCCCCCCGGGAGACCTCGATCGCGCTCGGGAGGTCGGGCAGGCCACCGAGGCGGCCGGTTTGCAGACCGCCGCTTACGGTTCCTATTACCGGGTGGGCGAAACCTCGGACGACGCCCAGGCGTTCGAACCTGTGCTTGCCTCGGCCCGGGCTCTCAGCGCGCCGCTGATC
The DNA here is from genome assembly GCA_050506795.1 of Opitutia bacterium. Taxonomy (GTDB): domain Bacteria; phylum Verrucomicrobiota; class Verrucomicrobiia; order Opitutales; family T3Sed10-336; genus SLOW01. The sequence continues at coordinate 91,158 of JBJHCF010000013.1, read as the reverse complement.
CGGGTCTGGCCGGGCACCCGCGGCTCGGCGGAGGCGGATGCCGACTACCGGCGCCGGGTCGAACGGGACGCTTTGAGGATCGCTGATCTCGCCTCGGCGGAGGGCATCGGTATCGCCTACGAATTCCACGGGGGCACGTTGACCGATAACAACGAATCCGCCCGTGACCTGCTCGGCCGCACCGAACACCCCGCAATATCCACGCTCTGGCAACCCCCGAACGGCCGGTCGTTCGATTACTGCCTGGAAGGCCTGTGGGCGGTTCTGCCCCGGGTGAGCAACGTCCACGCCTTTCACTGGTGGCCCAGCGCGCGCGAACGCCATCCCCTGGCCGCCGGCGCCGACCGCTGGAGACGGTATTTGGAGCCACTTCGAACCACGGGACGCGACCACTTCGTCCTGCTCGAATTTGTGGTCGACGACGACCCGGCCAACCTGGCCGACGATGCCGCCACGCTGCACCAATGGCTGGAGGGCTAACCCCGGCCGATGGCGGCGGCTTCCTCGCTCAGGCTCCGTATGCGATCCCAGTCGCCGGCCGCCACCAGTTTGGCGTCGACAAACCACGATCCCCCAATGGCGGCGACCACGGGTGATGCCAGGTAAGCCGGGGCATTGGAGGCGTTTACCCCACCCAACGGGACGAACTGTACCCCGGTGTGTTTGTAGGGACCGGCCAGGGCATTGAGCGTTTTAAGACCTCCCGCGGGTTCAGCCGGGAAAAACTTCAACAGCTTGAGACCCAGGGAAAGCCCCTTTTCCACGTCAGAGGGAGTCATGACCCCGGGGACGAACGGCATTCCGATGTCCTGAGCTTTCTCCACCACCGCACGGTTGATGCCGGGCGAAACCCCGAACTTCGCGCCGGCCGCAGCCGCCGCTTCGACCTGGTAAATGTCGAGCAGAGTGCCGGCGCCGACCAGCATATCGGGAAATTCCCCCACAATGGAGCGGATGGCATCCGACGCGGCCTCGGTGCGGAAAGTCACCTCGATGAGGTTAATGCCGGCTTCGCGGAGGATTTTCGCCAATGGGACGGCGTCTTCGACCCGGTTGATAACCGCAACCGGAACAATGCGAGTTTGGGTGATGCTTTCCATAAAAACCTTAAATTGATTCCTTGACACCTTATTATGGCTAAAAATATGTTGCAAGAGAAATTTTTCTGTACAGACCGATGATATTGCCGAAAAAAGTGGATGACCCGAGGCCGCCGGCCATGTTCGATTTCTCCGTGGTGCGCGAGCTGCGCAAGCGAGAAGGAATGAACATCGCCGAGTTGTCCCGTCGCTCAGGGGTTTCCTCCGCGGTCATCTCCAAGCTGGAGCGTAATCAAACCCAGGCGGAACTGGAAACCCTTTTCAAACTGAGCCGGGTGCTCGGCATCAATGTCACCGACATCATCGCCCTGGCGGAGTCCCGCACCGCGCATCGAGAAAACGCCACCGAACACGAATCGGGAGGCTTCCGCTTCCAGGAAATCCGCTACGGCAACATCCGCTGCCTGTCCGGCCATGCCCCGGCCGGAGCGAAGGTTTCGCGTCCGGAGGTTCATCGCGACGACTACGAAGTCTGCTGGGTGCTTCGCGGCCGTATTCGTTTTTCCCTGCCCAACGAAACACACGAACTGGCCTCCGGCTGCGCCCTCCAGTTCGACGCCATCCTGGACCATACCTACGAAGCGCTGGAGGACTCTGAAATCCTGATTCTGCATCTCCGCAAGGACAACCGCTTCTGACCGGCAACCCTATCCGAAAACAAAATACTTATGATCAAGATCCAGAACGACCTCAAACCGGCCGACCTGAAGGCCGGCATCGAAAAAGTCTGGGAGGTTTCCGCTCCCAAGATCTTCTCGATCGCCAAAAACTACGATCGCTCCCAGGGTTCGCCCGTTTACACCGTCAAGGGAAACTACACCACCCGGGGCTGGACGGAATGGACGCAGGGCTTCGAATATGGCTCGGCCATTCTGCAATACGACGCCACCGGAGACCGGGATGCCCTGAAATACGGGCGCGAAAGCACCTTGAGTTTAATGGCTCCCCACCTCACGCACATGGGAGTGCACGATCACGGGTTCAACAACGTCAGCACCTACGGCAACCTCCGACGCCTCATGCTGGAGGGAAAAATCGACCGGGACGAATGGGAACTGAATTTCTACGAGCTGGCGCTGAAACTCAGCGGCGCCGTGCAAGCCAGGCGCTGGACGTCGATCAAGGCCGGCGGAGGCTACATCTACTCCTTCAACGGCCCGCACTCCCTCTTCGCCGACACCATCCGCTCCCTGCGCGCCCTGGCCATGGGGTACCGCCTGGGCCACGCGCTGATGGAGGAAGGCGACGCCAGGATCTCGCTGCTCGATCGCCTGGTGCAGCACGCCCGCACCACCGCGCGTTTCAGCGTGTACTACGGGGAAGGCCGTGACGCCTACGACCTGCCGGGCCGCACCACCCACGAGGCCATTTTCAATCTCAACGACGGGAATTTCCGCTGCCCGAATTCGCAGCAGGGATTCTCACCCTTCACCACCTGGACCCGCGGTCTATCCTGGATCCTTTGCGGTTACCCGGAGGAACTGGAGTTCCTCGCAACCCTAAAGGATGAGGAGCTCGAACCCTACGGCGGCCGCGATGAAATCGAGGCCATGATGTTACGGGCTGCGGAAGCCACGGCCGAATTCTTCATCGAACACACCCCCACCGACGGCGTTCCCTACTGGGATACCGGGGCTCCCCTGCTGCACAAGCTGGGCGACTACCTCAACCAGCCCGCCGACCCGTACAACGACTACGAGCCGGTGGACAGCACCGCCGCCGCCATCTGCGCCCAGGGTTACCTGCGGCTGGGGCGCTACCTGGAGAGAAAAGGCGACCGGGAAAAAGGACGCCGTTACCGGCAAACCGGACTGACCATCGCCAAAACCCTTTTCGCTGAGCCGTATCTCAGTCTCGACGAGAATCACCAGGGGCTCCTGCTTCACTCCATCTACCACCGGCCCAACGGATGGGACCACATCCCCGAGGGCAGCAGGATTCCGCACAGCGAATCGAGCATGTGGGGCGACTACCACCTCCGTGAGCTGGCGCTCTACCTGCAGCGCGAGATCAACAACGAAACCTACTACACCTTCTTCGGAGAATAGACCATCATGACCATCGCGGATATCAACAAACTCGACGGACGGAAGTTTCCGGCCCGGCGCTGGACCCGAAATCTGGTCGGCGGAGCCTCTCCCATTCAGGCGACCAACTTCGCCATGGGCTACGTCGTGCTGGAGCCCAATGGCGGCCAGGTTCCCTGGCACAACCAGGAACAGGAGGAAATCTATTTCGTCGTCGAAGGCGAAGGTGAGATCTGCATCGGCGACGAACGCCGGGCCATTTCCTCGGGTCAGGCCGCCTACCTTCCGCCAACCGTTTTTCATCAACTGACGAATACCGGAGACAAACCGATGACCATGATCTATTGCTACGGTCCCTCCGGCGATGTCGCCCACTGGAAACAGGAGCTCGAAGGCACCCTGCCCAAAGCCGGCGTCGACGTCCCCCCGCTCCCCGAGGGCGCCCACCCGCAATGCACCGAAAAGCCGAGCTGAAATCTTTCCCTACCATGAAAACACAATCCATCGGTATTATCCTCAACGGCGTCACCGGACGCATGGGCACGAACCAGCATTTGGTCCGGTCCATTCTCGCGATCATCGAGCAGGGCGGCATCAAGGTCTCCGACGACCTGGTCCTCATGCCCGATCCGATCCTCACCGGCCGCAATGAAAACAAACTGCGCGACCTGGCGAAAAAATACGGCGTCAAACGCTTCAGCACCGACATCGATGCCGCGCTGAAAGACGATCACAACCAGATCTTCTTCGACGCCTCCTCCACCCTGCTCCGCGCCGGGTTCGTGGAAAAAGCCGTCCAGGCCGGCAAGGCGGTTTACTGCGAGAAGCCCACCGCCGTCACCACCAAGGAAGCGCTGCGCCTGGCCGAGCTCTGCGAAAAGGCCGGTCTCAAGAACGGCGTGGTGCAGGACAAACTCTGGCTGCCCGGACTTCGCAAATTCAAGATGATCAAGGATCAGGGGTTCTTCGGCGACATCCTCTCCGTGCGCGGGGAATTCGGTTATTGGGTCTTCGAGGGCAACGTATACGACCAGCCCGCCCAACGGCCTTCGTGGAACTACCGGGAAGAGGACGGCGGCGGCATCATCATCGACATGCTCTGCCACTGGCGCTACGTGATCGACAACCTCTTCGGCAATGTGAAAAGCGTTTCCTGCCTGGGCGCCACCCACATTCCCACCCGTTACGACGAGTCCGGCAAAGCCTACAAAGCCACCGCCGACGATTCCGCCTACGCCACCTTCGAGCTGGATAACGGCGTCATCTGCCACTTCAACAGTTCCTGGAACGTGCGGGTACGACGCGACGATCTTCTGACCATGCAAGTTGACGGCACCAAAGGCTCGGCCATTGTCGGCCTGCGCAAATGCTGGGTGCAGTCCGCCGCGATGACGCCGAAGCCGATATGGAATCCCGATGTCGACCAACCGATCAACTTCTACCAGGATTGGAACGAAGTGCCCGATTCCACGGAATACGACAATGCGTTCAAGATCCAGTGGGAACAGTTCATCCGGCACGTCGCCCTCGACGAACCTTTCCGCTGGACCTTGCGCGAAGGCGCCAAGGGCGTTCAACTGGCCGAAGCGGGAATTCAGTCCTGGAAGGAGAGGAAGTGGGTCGAACTTACCGATCTGGGGTAAGGTACCGGCTTCGAAACAACGTTAACCCAAACACCATCAATATCGATGAAGGACATACCAAAGACACCCGTCGCCCTGGTGACCGGAGGAACCCGCGGCATCGGTTTCGCCATCGCGGAACACCTGGCCATGGAAGGATTCAACCTGGCGATCAACGGCATGCGCGAGGAAGACGCGGTGACGGAGCCGCTGGAACAACTGAGGTCGCACTTGGTCGAGGTCATCTACTGTCAGGGCGACATCGGGAGCACCGAGGCGCGTCGCAACATGATGGAAAGGGTACGCGGTCATTACGGTAGCCTGAACGTGCTGGTCAACAACGCCGGCGTGGCCCCCAAGGAACGAAAAGACATCCTCGAAGCCACCGAAGAAAGCTTCGCCTGGGTGGTGGCCACCAACCTGCAAGGCCCGTATTTCCTCACCCAGGCCGCCGCCAACTGGATGGTGGAGCAGAAGACCGCAAGCCCCGATCAGTTCTTCTGCATTATCAACGTGGGCTCCATTTCGGCCACGGTGGCTTCGGTCAACCGGGGCGAATACTGCGTGGCCAAGGCCGGCATCGGCATGATGACCATGCTCTTCGCCGCCCGTCTCGGGGAATACGACATTCCGGTCTATGAGATCCGGCCCGGGGTCACCCAGACCGACATGACCTCCGGGGTGAAGGAAAAATACGACCAGATGATTGCCGACGGCCTTTGTGTCCAGCGACGCTGGGGACAGCCCGAGGACTCAGGCAAAGTGGTCGCGGCCCTGGCCTGCGGCGATTTCCCCTACTCCACCGGCCAGGTCATCATGGTCGACGGCGGACTCACCCTGCCGAGGTTATAAGGGAAGGGTGATTCGTGACTCGTAACTCGTGGCCGGGTGACGAGGAGCGAATCACGCCAAAAGCAAAACGGCGGCCCTGGGGCCGCCGTTTTGCTTTTTGGTCACTCGACGATGTCGATCAACTCGACTTCGAAAATCAGCGTCGATCCGGGAGGAATGTTCCCGGTGCCCTGATTCCCGTAACCGAGGTCCGACGGGATGTAGAGGATCGCTTCGCTGCCCACCGGGAGCAACTGCAAACCCTCGCTCATGCCGGGAATCACTCCCATTACCGGAAACTCCGCCGGCTCCCCGCGGTTGTAGGAGCTATCAAAAGTCTGGCCCGAAATCAGGCTTCCAGTGTAGTGAATGCGCACGGTGTCGTTCGGTCCCGGACGATCCCCGTCACCGAGTTCGACTATCTCGTAATAAAGGCCGCTGTCAGTCCGCTCCACATCGTCGCGCTCGGCGAGTTGGGCGAAGAATTCGGCCGCTGCCGCCCGGCCCGCCTCGGCGGCGCGTGCACTGGCAACCTCCTGCTTTTGCTGCAGAAAGGCCTGCAATTGGGGGCCGATCTGTTCGAAGGGAAACGGCGGCTCCTGATTTTCCAACTGGTAATACATGCCTTCCACCAGCGCTTCCAATTGCTCCTGCTCCAGATCCATGTCCGCCAAACCCACCTGGGAGGCAATCAGGAATCCGTAGGTTTTCAGCAGATCGTTTTCACTGAAACCTTCGGCATCGGCTTCCGGTTGCTGACCGCTCAAAATCGCCGTAGAAAGAATCCCGGCAAACGCCAGCAGTCGTGTCCTTTTCAAAATACTCATAATTGTCGGATGGTTTATGTTGATTCGAAGAATCGAGGCTAAGCGCATCATTCCCCGAAATGCAAAGGATTAAATCTATATCAATCCACCCGCAAAATAAAGCCGCGCAGGTATTCGCTTTCCGGCATGGCCAAAAACACCGGGTGATCTTCGGGTTGGTGACAATACCGCAACACGGTTAATTTGCGCCCGGCATCGGCGGCGGCCTCGGTCAGCAGGGCGGAAAAGCGATCCCATCCAACATGGGCCGAACAACTGTAGGTCGCCAGGATTCCTCCCCGGGAGAGGACTTTCATGGCCCGAAGATTGATCTCCTTGTACCCGCGTAGAGCACCCGCGATTTCCCCCCGGGATTTGGCGAAGGGCGGGGGGTCGAGGATTATCAGGTCGCGACTTCCCTCCTCGAGACCGCGCAGATAATCGAAGACATTGGCGGTTTCAAAAGCCGCCTCAAGGCCGTTCCTCTCCGCGTTGCGCCTCGCCGTGGCCACCGCATCCTCCGACAGGTCCACCCCCAGGACCTCGGCGGCGCCCGCCCGGGCACACTGCAGGGCGAACCCGCCCTGATTGCAGAACGCGTCCAGGACGCGTTTTCCCCCGGCCAGGGCCGCCACCGCCAGGTGTTCGCGCCGCTGGTCCAGGTAAAACCCGGTCTTCTGTCCGCCGACCCAATCCAGCCAGTAGGTCACTCCTTCGATTTCCACCCAGGCCGGGGCCAGTTCCCGGCCCGAGACGGTGCGCACCCCGGTCTCCATTCCCTCCAGCCGGCGGGCGGCGGCATCGTTGCGCAGGAGAATTTCACGGGGCTCAAGCAATTCCTGCAACAGGCGGGTGACGATTTTCGTGGCCCGATCCATACCGAGGGTGAGCAGTTGCGCCACCAGTACGTCGCCGTACCGGTCCACCACCAATCCGGGCAGATCGTCCGCTTCCGACCAGACCAGGCGCGCCGTCGTCTGCCCCTCCCGGCGGGCGAGGGAACGCCGAATAGCGCCCTCCAGGTATTTGTCGTCGAAATCGACCCGGTCCCGCGAGAACCGGCGCCAGACGATGCGCGAATTTCCGTTGTATAAGCCGGTCCCGAGAAAACGGCCGCGGGAGTCCCTAGCCGTCACCGCCGTGCCGTCGAATTCGGGCGGTAGCGGTTTTCGGATCTCGTTGGAGAAGATCCAGGGATGTCCACGCAGGACGCGAGCAGGAAGACCGGGCTTGAGCTTGAGACCGGGAGAATTGGATTCAGTTGGCACGGCGAAACAACCAAAGAGCGATTAACAGCATGGTGACATTGGGCAGCCATGCCGACAGAACAGGATCGACGATCTCGCGCTCCCCCAGAAGGCGGGTCGCGTTGACCAAAGTAAAATAGCACAGAAACAGACCGATGGATTTGAGAACCCCGATCATGGGATTGGTCCGTCCGCCGGATACGGAAAACGGTATGGCCAGCCCCACGACGATCAGACAGCTCAGCGACCCGGCCAGGATTCCGTGGTACTGCACCGCATAAATATTGCGGGCGGGACTGTCGAAATCCTCAAAGAAAATCAGTGCGTCGCGCAATTCGAAGAGCGAAAGATCGCGAGGCCGACGGTCGAGCAGAAGCATGAAATGGGGGGTTTCGGTGAATTCCGGAAAAAAGCGTTCATCGAAAGGCGCCGAATGGACCGCGTCGTAGGTCCCCGGGTCGAAACGAATCTCGCGGCCCTCGTAGAAAAACCAACCTCCCGCCTCGGCATCGTAACGCGCGGTGCGACCGAGCACCCGCCGCAACACCTGACGCTCCTCGTCCAGCACCGAAACCGTCACTCCGAAACCCTGCCCCGCAAAGGCGCTGTAGCGGTTCATGAACCACATCCGGCCCTCGCGGAGATTGTTAAACGCCAGACTTTGGGTGACCCCCACCCGCTCGATGTCCCGAGTCTCCGCCTCGTACTGGAACTCGATATTTTCCCAGATCAAACGCGATTGCTCCACCGACCAGGGCACCACCCGGGCGGTAAAGACCAAATAAAGAGCCGAAAGCACCAACCCGGCGACCCAGATGGTCCGGGTAATCCGGAACAGACTGAATCCGCACGAACGCAAGGCCACGAACTCGTTGTTGCGTTGAAACTGCCCCATGACGTAAAGGAGCGAAAGCAAAAGCGCCAGCGGCAGCACCACCGGCAGGAAGCCCGGCGCCAAAGCGCCGTAGTACCGCAGGATGTCCTCCAGACTGGCCTCGTAGTCGATCAGACGGCCGAAATTGCCGTACATATCCTCCAAGAAAAGCAGGGCCACCGTCACCCCGAGCATCAGAGCGAGGATTTTCAGCCATTCGGCCAGGATGTAGCGATCGACGAGTTTCAACCTGCCCATCGGATAAAAGCCCCTTCCTCAGGTGCAAGCGTAATCCGGTCCCGCCCTGCCTGAGCCGCTTCGAATCCGCTTTTCCATTTGCGTTTTCGGAGCGCCGACCTGAGGTTCTCCCGGGTCAGGCTTCGACCATAATAAATGCATTTCCGGATCGTTCATCATACCGAGTACCGTTACCAGGAGCCCGCTTCGGATTCATTCATCGAGCTTCGGGTGTGGCCGCGGGACAGCGAATCCCAGCGGGTCCTGCAGCGGGACCTTTCGATCGAACCGGCGGTCGATTGCGATCACTACCTGGACTACTTCGGAAACCGGGTGGAATATTTCTCCATTCCATTCCGGCACGAACGCCTGTCGGTCAAAGCCTGGGCCGACGTGGAAACGCTGTCCGTGCCGCCCCCGGCGCCATGCCTTGAGGTCACCGTGGGGGAGGCGCGACAGATCATGCGCGGAATGATGATCCGGCTATTCGACTTCCTGCAACCCACCTACCACGTGCCCCTGGAACCGGAAGCCGCCCATTTCGTCCACCGACCGTTCCCGGAGAAGCAACCGTTGGGCGAAGCCCTGCTCGCGCTGAATCATCACCTCCACACCACCCTCCGCTACCGGCCGGGCGTCACCTCCGTCGGCACCCCGCTGCGCGAAATCATGCGCCGGAAACGCGGCGTCTGCCAGGATTTCGCCCACCTCATGCTGGCCATTCTGCGCCTTCACGGCCTCCCGGCACGTTACGTCAGCGGGTACATTGAATCCGATGTGCCCGACGGAAACCGCGGCGACCATCTTACCGGCGCCGCCGCCAGCCACGCCTGGGTGGAGGTCTGGCTGCCGGGCGGTTGGTGGTGGGGGCTCGATCCCACCAACGACCAGACCGCCGGCGAGCGCCATGTGCGGGTCGCGGTGGGCCGCGATTACCGCGACGTTTCCCCCTTGCGCGGCGCCTTCAAGGGAGCCCGCGACCATCGCCTTCACGTCAACGTTTCCGTTCGCCGACGCCGCCAGCCGCGGCCGGGCCGGAAAAAGAACCCGAATTATGATCCTGGAAATCACCCATCACACCACTTACCGCTACGCGAGTGAAGTCTCGCTCTCGCCGCACTACATTCGATTGCGTCCGCGCGAGGACATGTTTTCCCGCCTGCACCACTTCGCCATGAAGGTGCGTCCCGAAGGGTACGTCCACTGGATTCGCGACCCCTCCGATTGCCCGCAGGCGCGCATCTTTTTTCCGGGCACCACCCGCGACCTGAGCCTTGATATCACGATGACGGTGGAAAATGTCCTCCGCAAACCCTTCGACTTCCTGCTCGAACCCCACGCCGCCACCTTCCCGTTTGCTTACACGGAGGCGGAAGCCGCCATTCTGGATCCCTGGCTGCGCCCCCGAACGACCGATCCGGAACATCGCCTCCGCCGCTGGCTGACGGACCGGACGCCGCCCGATGGCGGCGGCACGGTCGGCTTCGTGTTCGACCTCAACCGCATGATTCACGAAAGTTTCGAGTACCGGAGCCGCGACCTACACGGAGTGCAGAGTCCGGGCGAAACCCTGGACAAAGGCGTCGGCACCTGCCGCGACTTCGCCTGGCTCATGGCCGAAAGCTGCCGGAAACTCGGCCTTGCCGCGCGCCTGGCCGGAGGTTACATGTACGTTCCCGGCGAAGGGAAGATTGAGGGTGACAATCCGGACAGCACCTTGCACGCCTGGACCGAAGTTTACCTTCCCGGCGGCGGCTGGCGGGGAGTCGACCCCACCAACGGCGTGTTTTGCGACGAGCACTACATCAACACCGTGACCGGCCCCACCCCCGAGTCCATCGCCGCGATGCAGGGAAGCTACTACCATCAAACGCCGGTGAAATCCATTCTGCACTCGGTCCTGAACATCGAGGAGCGGAGCGAAGCGCCATAGCCGTAAGATGAACACCTCCACCGCCCGATCGGCATTCCCCTGGAAAACCCTGTTCGCCCTCCTGATTTTCCTGGCGCCGCCCGGATCCGTGTCCGCCTTCACCGGCGAGGACGCGGACGCCATCATCGACGCTTACATCACCAGCTACTACCGGGTGAACAACGAGGGGCACGCCTTCTTTCTTCAACGCACCAACCACCCCGCCAACCCGGACTACTTCTGGGAGCCGGCTGAGAAAATCGAATTGATGATCGACGTCTACGAGCGTTCGGGACGGGAGGACCACCTGGAACTGGTGAAGAACCTGCTGGCCGGCTTTATCGGGCGGTGGGGCACCAACTGGCAGAGCAATGTTTACAACGACGATATTGCCTGGGCGGTGATCGCGTTTACCCGCGCCTACAACCACACCGGGGACAACAACTACCTCAATATCGCCCGGCAGAACTACGACCTGATGTTCGAACGCGCCTGGAGCGACACCCTGGGCGGCGGTCTTTACTGGCGGCAGTCGGACCGGCAGTCAAAGAACACGGCTGTGAATGGACCCGCCGCCATCGCGGCGTACCTGCTGTATGAAGCGCTCGATGATGAAAAGTATCTGGAGATCGCTCACCGGATATACGACTGGACGCGCGAAGTTCTGTTCGATCCCGAAACCGGCCGGGTCTTCGATCACATGCACATCAACGGCACTCTCGATGCGGTCACACTGACCTACAACCAAGGCACCTTTCTGGGCGCGGCCCATTTTCTGGGTCACCTCGACGACGCCCTGGCGGCGGCCAACTTCTCCCGCGACGTCGACCGCGGCACCCGCCGGGGCATCCTGCCCGAATATGCCGCATCCGGCGACCTCGCCGGATTCAACGCCATTCTATTGCGCTGGCTGAGCCGATTCATGAAAGACCGCGGCCTGGAAGACGAGTACCTGGACTGGTTCCAATTCATGGCCCGCCGGGCCTGGGAAAATCGCCGACCCCTGGACGATCTCTCGTGGCCGCTTTGGGGACAACCGACTCCCCTGGGAACCCTGCACTCCTTCGGCGGGACCGCCTCGGTTGCCGCGCTTCAGGTCGCTCCTCCCCCCGAAACCACCCGCATCCAACCCTATTCCCCTTCCTGGCATCCTACGGACCTCCGCGCCTGGTCCCCGGAGGACGACCGCGACGCCCCGTTCAACCGCGCCACCGTCCCCCTGGCTCAACGCATATCCCACAACGCTTTCAACCCCAATGCAAACGCCCGGCCGGACGAAGCCCGCGTCCTGTTGCTCGCTCGTTTCGGTCCCTCCGCCGGAGCGTATCCGCAAGGGGGATACCACGAAGAGATCTACGCTTTTTCCCACTGGCAATACGTCGACACCCTCGTGTACTGGGGCGGAAGTCCCCTGGAAGGAGTGATCGTGGCGCCCACCGCGGCGGTGATCGACGCCGCGCACCGCAACGGGGTGCCGGTCCTGGGCTCGATCGCCTTTCCCGCCTCAGAATACCTGGGGAAGTTCGAGTGGGTTTCCGATCTGACGAGTCACGAAGACGGCCGCTTTCCGGTGGCGGACAAACTGATCCAGGCCGCCGAATATTACGGTTTCGACGGCTGGCTGGTCCGTCAGCAAACCGGCGGCGCCAGCGCCCGCACCGCACATGCCATGAATAATTTCATCCGCTACCTGCGGGAAAACTCGAGCCTGAAAATCGTTTGGTTCGACAGCATGGACCGGTTCGGAAACACTCAATCCCACAGCACTTTCGACGAGCGCAACGAGACGTTTCTGATCAACGACGGCCCCGTGGCTCATGCCATGACCCTCGACGACGCCTGGCGCGGTGGCGGCGCCAACGCCGCCAACCTGCTGGCCTCCCGCCAGCGGGCGTTGGACCTCGGGATCGATCCCTACGACATTCACGCCGGAGTCGACCTCAGGAACTCCGGCTACACGAGCAACGTCAACTGGGCCCGCCTCTTTCCGGACCAACAACCGCACAACTTATCCCTCGCTCTCTACGAAACGGATTGGACCCTGAGACTTGCCTCGGACATGGACGACTTCCAATCCCGCGAAAGCCGGTTGTGGTCCGGTCCCAACCACGATCCCTCCAACACCGAAACCAGCCAGAACTGGCGCGGGATCTCACACTACATTCCGGCCGTCAGCCCGGTGACGGAACTGCCGTTTGTCACCCACTTCAACCGCGGCTACGGCTCCCGGTTTGCCGTTGACGGAAACGTCGTTCGCGACGGCCCGTGGAACAACCTGAGTCTGCAGGACGTTTTGCCCGCCTGGCGTTGGATCGTGGATACGGAAGAAGCCGACATCTCGATCGACTTCGACATGGAGCAACCGTATTTCGGAGGCGCCTCGCTCCGTGTGACGGGGGATCTGGCCGGTCCGGCCGAAATCCCCTTGTACCCGGCGGCGATCCCGGTCTCCGGGGACACCCAACTCGAAGTGGTCTTCAAACGCAATCAAGGCCGGCTCAGCAACGCCCTGGAAATCGGATTGGCCTTTGATGACAACCTCGAACATTTCGAGTATTTCGATCTGGAGAACTTCGGCGGTTCCAGCTGGACAGCGCACACGTTCGATCTCGGCAAATTCGCCGGTCGCACGATCGCCCTGGTCAAACTCCGATTCGGGCAACACGCGGTCAATCACAACTACGACCTTCATCTCGGACGTCTGGCGATCTACGAAAAGACCACCACTCCACCGGCTCCTCCCTCCGAGGTGAAGGTGTTGCAGAAGCGCAGTCTTGATTGGGACACGATGGCGTTGCGTCTGCAATGGACACCTTCAGTCGACCCGGTACACAGCTATCATCTCTACGCAAGCGACGCGGACGGCTCGCGCACCTGGCTGGGCGCGACGCCAAACACCACCTACTTCGTGCCCTCGGCGCGACAGACCGGCGACGGACTGGAACTCACCATCGAAGTTCAAGCGGTGGGACCGACCTTCAAAACCTCGCCTCCGGTCGAACGGACGATCCGTCTTCTCCGCCCGCCCCTAAACGAACCCCTGACCGGAACCATCATCGGCACCCCGGGCTCATGGAACAATACCGGCAACACCAGGGAGAATCTGTTCGATGGAAATTTTAATACTCACTTCGACTCGCCGACCGCCGACGCCAACGACGCCTGGGCCGGACTGGATCTGGGCTCCCGCAGCACCCGGGTCATCACCGCCGTTCGATTCGCTCCCCGCGCCGATTTTGAAGGCCGTATGCGCGGCGGCATCTTTCAAGGGGCCAACCGCGCGGACTTCGCCGATGCCGTGACGATCGCGGTGATCACCGAGACGCCGCCCGCCGGTGTGTTGACGACTCTTCAGGCAACCCGTCATCAACCCTTCAGGTACGTCCGCTACCTGACCTCCCACGGCGGGCACGCCAACGCCGCCATCATCGAATTCCACGGCGTCCCGGGGGAACAATTCTTCAATTCCTACGACGCCTGGCTGCGCGACCAGGGCCACTCGCCCGGCGATGAAGGAACCGGATTCGCCGAGTCCGTTTCAGGCAGCGCCGTCGCCAACGGCGTGCGATACGCCGTGCCCGAAGGAATCCAAATCGCGCCGGACTTCGACGGAGCCCGTGTGACCGCCGGAGTGCGAAACCACCCCCGGCTTTCCGTCGGCCTTTGGCATTCGCAGGACCTGGAAATCTGGCAACCGGCCCCCTTCGATCCGGCAGAGGATCAATCCGGGGTGGCCGATGGCTTTATTCGCCTGGAAACAAACGTGTCCCTTCCCGGCGGCCGATCGGCATTTTTCCGCCTGACCCTCTCACAGGAATAGCCGGAGATCGCGATTGCAGGCGGATGACAGGTAAGACCAATTTCGCCTGTAATCCCGGGTGTTGCCCCGGCACCGCTTTTTCTGTTGTAAATGGCTGTCGCGAGCATGGGATGGGGATCGGAAACAGCCTGCACGCTACCATTCCGCGAATCCGGAAACACGCCTATATGACTTGAAATGAAGCCCTTGGGACTGCGCTGGCATTTCTACCTCTACATCCTTCTCCCGCTGTTCACCATTTCAGGCGGATTGGGTTTCGTCGCGCTGCAGAAATTCGAAAGCATCGTGCAGGACCGGATGGAACTCGACGTCCGGGTCGTCGCGCACACCTTTCAACCGGCGCTGGGACGCCTTATGAGCGAAGAACCGCCATTTCAGCTGCAACCCCTCCTGAGCCAGGCATTCGAAGCTGAAGGCGATTACGGAGTTTTCGTTTACGATCTGGAGGGAAACATCGTGGCCCGAGCCGGGCGCTTTCAGAATCGCAGTGCGGAGTTGCCGGCGACTGTCCCGGATCTTACCGATCGCAACCTCTCCCGTCACGACGGTTACAGTGAGGTGGCCGACGAATCCGTTTATTCCTATTTCGCCCCGCTGATCACCGAAGCGGGCCAGGTCACCGGCATCCTCCAGGTCGCGCGTTTGCGGCGAAACTACGAACAATTCCTGACCAATCTGAGGCGAGGAGCTTTCTCGTTCTTTTTCCTGAGCGCACTGATCATGATTGGTGCGGTGACGGTGGGTTTTCAGCGGGCGATCGGCGGACCCTTGAATCGCCTCAATGCTTCCATGATCAGAATTCAACGCGGCGAACGCGAACACCGGGCCTCCCCCCGCGGACCGCGGGAAGTGGTGGAACTGTCTCAAACGCTCAATGGTATGCTCAACTCGATCGAGCGGGCGGAGCAGGAGATTCGGACCCGGCAGGAGAATGAGCGAAAATTGTCGGAGCGCCTGAAACAATCGGAGAAGCTGGCGTCGCTGGGTAATATCGCCGCCGGGGTCGCGCACGAACTGGGCACGCCGCTAAGCGTTGTGGTCGGCAACGCCCAAAGAGGACTGCGCCATCCGGACAATCCCCCGAAAACGCAAGAAGCCCTGCGGGGGATCCAAACGGAGGTGGCTCGGATGGACCGAATCGTCCGCCAGTTGCTCGAATTCGGTCGGGCGGGCGGGGCCGAAGCCAAGCCGGTGACCCCCGAACATCTCGCCCAATCCGCACTGAGCGCGATCGAAAGTATCCGGGAACAAACCGGTGGGAAGATCGTCCTCGGAGATACGTTCCCGGACCGGACAGTTCTGGTAAACCCGATCAGGGTCGAGCTGGCACTGATCAATTTGTTGAAAAACGCGTTGCAGGCCCGCCCCAACGGAACGGTCCGGTTCTCCTGGTTCGCGGGCTCGGACGGTGTGACCTTTGAAGTGGCGGATGACGGTCCCGGCATCGAACCGGAGAACGTGGCGAAAATCTTCGAACCTTTTGTCTCCACCAAAGGGCCGGAACACGGCGTCGGACTCGGACTCGCGATCGTGGCGCAGGTCGCCGACGAATGCGGCGGATCCGTCCGGGTGGTCTCAGAGAAAGGCCGGGGATCCCGTTTTTTCCTTTCCATTCCCTTCTCTGAACACGATCAATAATCACTCATGACCTCCGACCGAAAAATCCTTATCGTGGAGGACGACCTCTCACTGCGAAACCTTTTGACCAACGAAGTCGATGACGCGGGATTCCTCTCCAAGGCGGTCGCCAGCGTCGAAGAGGCGATTCCCGCCGCCCAGAGCTGGGAACCGGACCTCGTAATCAGCGATCTCCGGCTTCCCGGACAGGATGGGTTTTCCCTGCTGCAACGACGCTCGGAAATCCCTTCCGCGCCCGCCTTCCTGATCATCACCGCCTACGGCAGCGTTCCCCAGGCAGTGGAGGCCCTGAAAGCCGGCGCCGACAATTTCCTGACCAAACCGCTGGATCTGGATCACCTGATCCTGGCCGTTCGCCGGGCACTGGAGGTTCGCGAACTCAAGGAAACCGTCCAACGGTTCCGCGAGCGGGACAACAACACCTCATTTCACGGCATTGTCGGCGGCAGCGCACCCATGCGCCGCCTCTTCGAGCAGATCCGACATATCGCCAGAGCCGACGGACCGGTCTCCATCGGCGGCGAGAGCGGCACCGGGAAGGAACTTGTAGCCCGCGCCATGCATAAAGAAGGACCCCGCGCCCGAGGGCCTCTCATTCCGGTAAACTGCGCAGGAATTCCGGAGAACCTTCTCGAAAGCGAGCTTTTCGGCCATGTCGCCGGCTCCTACACCGGAGCCGTCAAGGCGCGAAAAGGAATGTTCGACGAAGCCGATGGGGGAACCCTGTTCCTGGATGAAGTGGGAGAACTGCCATTGTCGATGCAAGGGAAGCTGTTGCGGGTTCTGCAGGAAGGCGCCATCCGTCCGGTCGGCGCCAACCGCGAACACCCGGTCAACGTGCGGGTGGTGGTCGCGACCAACCGCGACCTGGAGGAAGAGACCCGCCACGGGCGATTCAGAGAGGACCTCTTTTATCGCCTGGAAGCCTTTTCCCTCTACGTGCCGGCGCTGCGGGAGCGAGGTGACGATCTCGACCTGCTCGCGGGTTATTTCCTTCACCATTACGCGGTAAAGGAACAGCGCAAGGTGGAGGGTTTCGCCGAAGACGCCCTCGATTGTCTGCACCGGCACGACTTTCCCGGCAACGTCCGCGAACTGCAGAACATCGTTCACCGTGCAGTCGTCTTTTGCCGGGAAAAACTGGTGACCTCGGTCGATCTACCGGAACGCCTCCGCCACCGCCCGGCGCCCACAGAAACTGCCGCGGATGACCAACTGTTCGCGACCGGCGCCGGCCTCTCAACCGGTGAAACCTTCCCCTCCATGGAAGAAATGAAAGTCCGCTACACCCGCTACCTGCTGGAAAAAATGGGGGGCAACAAGCGGAGGACGGCGGCCCTGCTGGGCATCGGGCGGAAAACCCTGTACCGCTATATCCAGGAATAAGCCCATTCAAGGCCCTCTGAATCAGAGCATCCGGAACCTGCGCCCAAGGCTTTTCATTTGGCCCTCGGAGGCCGCATGACAACGCATTTCAGATCGAAGATTTCGAATTTGAGATTTTTCGCCAAGGAATGCCGATCAGAGCGCGCCCAGAAACACACCCTGGAGGTATCCCGGAGTGCCACATGTTTCCTCATGACACACCACCGAGAATGGTGCTCCCGGTAAAACCAGAACCAGCAACTGATTCGCTTTCCATTATTTACCAACAGCTTAAAATACAAAAAGGAGTTCCTTCCTGGCATTCGAAATCCGAGTTGGCACGAAGTATGCACTACAGGATAGCGACTGACAACCGGTACGCCCAACCCAATCAAGCGCCTTGGGATATGCCTGAATCAATAACTCTCAAGCCAAGGAGGAGAACATGAACACCAAGCGAATCAACACATTGATCTGGGACCTTCCGGTCGTCGCGGCACTATTCCTGATTTCCGCATGGGCAGGCGCCGCCTACAAGGAAGAACGGTGACCGGGAGGACGAAGACACCGATTCCGAGGAGGACAAGGATGAGGAGAAGACCTCTCGCGGTTAATTCCGCGAAATAAGGGGAGTAAACAAAGACGGCGTCGCCATTGACAATGGCGGCGCCGTTCTGTTGCCTGTGGGGATGGTTCGCCTCCTGGGAATGCTGCTCCTATTGAGTCTTTGGTATGCTCCGATTCAGGGAAGCAATGGTTCCTCACGTTCTTTCCCTCCGGATGTGCAGGCACGCCTGCAGGAAGTGCTCGACGAGCTTCAACAAGTGGAGGAAAGACTGCGTCCCATTCGCCGGGAGGCGGAATCCAGTCCCACCCTGTCCGGGCTCAAACATGGCATCGATCAGGATCTTTTGATCGAACTCCCGGAGCGATTTCCCGAGCAGTTGGAACAAGCCGAAAGAATGCTGTCGCTGTTGAACGAACTGACAAGGAACAGCGATACCCCGAATGACCAGCTCGATCGGGAGCGGAAACTCGCTGAATTTAATGAATTAAGGGCCGACCTCCAACCACTGCTGCGCGAAGTGCGCGATCTGCCCGAGTTTTCCGAGCGAATCGCCGACTACGAGCAGCGGGTCGAGGACGCGATGAAGGAAATTTCCCCCGCCGCCGCCGAACTCATTTCCCGGCGCGCCGCACTGCACATTCAATTCAACCGGCTCCAGCGTGAAGCTTTGCAGGCCATGCGCGGTGAGGAGCAGGACGAAGAGTCCCAGCTCGAGCCGGAACCCAGCAGTCCCACCCGCTGGGTATTCCCCCCGTCTCGTCAGCGCTTCTAAAGGACGCCTCGCCGTCAGCTTCGCTACCCCTTGGGCGCGATCATGTCCATGGGATCCAGTGCTTTCTCGAGGGTCTCCTCGTCCAGCAACTTTTTCTCCAGAACCACTTCGCGGAGGGTCTTTCCCTCGGCAAAGGCGATCTTGGCCACTTCGGCAGCCTTGTCGTATCCGATGTGCGGATTCAACGCGGTCACCAGCATAAGGGAACGCCGCACCAGTTCGGAACAGGTGCCCTCGTTCGCCTGGAGGCCTTCGACGCAATTGCGGCTGAAGGTGACCGCTCCGTTGCTCAGGCAGGTGATGGAATCGTGCAACGCATAGGCAATGAGCGGAATGGTGACGTTCAGTTCGAAATGACCATCGCGGCCGCAAAGGGCCACCGTGGTGCTCAGTCCGCTGACGTACATTGAAACCTGTACCAGCATTTCGCTCATCACCGGATTGACCTTGCCCGGCATGATCGACGACCCCGGCTGGGTTGCCGGGAGCTGGATTTCGCCGAGACCGGAGCGTGGTCCCGAACCCAAAAGACGAATATCATTGGCCACCTTGGTCAGGCTGGCGGCGATGGCATTAAAAATTCCGGCAACCTCGACGCAATCGTCACGGCCGCCCTGCGCCTCGAAATGATTGTCCGCCTCCCGGAACGAAAGCCCGGTTTCTTCCGAAAGGTGCCGGCACACCAGTCCGGGAAACTTGGGGTGACAGTTGATTCCGGTGCCTACCGCGGTCCCGCCGATGGCCAGTTCGCTCAAGAGCTCCACCGCCCGGCGGGCGCGTCCGGCGGCCTTGCGCACCTGGGCGGCATAACCCGAAAATTCCTGCCCCAGGGTCAGCGGTGTGGCGTCCATCAGGTGAGTGCGACCGATCTTGACGACCCCCTTCCAAGCTTCCGCCTTTTCCTCCAGGCGTCCCGCCAATTCCTCCAGGGCAGGGACGAGTTGTTGGTGGATGGCCAGCGCCACGCTGACGTGCAGCACGGTGGGAACGATGTCGTTGGAGGACTGCCCCATGTTGACATCGTCATTGGGGTGCACCGGCTTGCGGGATCCGATTTTTTCTCCGGCCAGTTGACTCGCCCGGTTGGCGATCACCTCATTGATATTCATGTTGGAGGAGGTGCCGGAACCGGTCTGAAAGACATCCACCGGAAAATGCTCCAGCCACTGACCGGCGACGATTTCGTCTGCGGCCAGACGAATCAACTTGGCCTTGGACGAGTCCAGCCGACCAAGCTCCTCATTCGCGCTGGCGCAAGCGGCTTTCACAAGGCCCAATCCCCGGATGAATGCCGGCGGCATCGGCCGCCCGCTAATCGGAAAGTTCAGCACCGCGCGCTGAGTCGATGCCCCGAAGAGGGCATCGTCCGGAACCTGCATTTCACCCATGGAGTCTTTTTCAGTCCTCATAAAATCTATCGCCTGGCGATCAATGTTTGACCGGCACCGCTTCGACATCAGCCGTGCGTACTTTCAAAAAAGCTGTCAGTTGCATCAAGCGGGGAGACGGCGGCAGGGTGACAAACGGCAGCAGGGCCGCCTCGGCATCATCCGCCTTTTTGACCACCGTGTTCACCACCTCGGCCGCAACGCCGCGCTCGGCCATTTCCGTCAGCCAAAAGTCTATCTTGTGCTCGTCACCGGAGCGCGCGTCGGACAAAAACGCCTTTTTCTCGGTGTCATCGAGATGCCGGAACAATAGGATCACCGGGAGCGTGAACTTGCCCCCGGCAAGATCGGTGCCCAGGGTTTTGCCGATGTCTTCTTCCCGACCGAAAAAATCGGCCAGGTCGTCATAAACCTGATACCCGATCCCCAGATTGAGACCGAAGGTTCCGGCAGCCTGACAAAACCGGTCGTCGTAACCTCCCAAACGCGCGCCAAGGAAGCACGACACTTTGAAAAGTTCGGCGGTTTTGAGCTCAATCAAACGAAAATACTCCTCCAGTGACAAATTTGTGGCCCCCCGGCGCGCGTTCTGCGCGATCTCACCGGAACAGACCCGTCGAGTGGCGAGCGACACCAAACGGCAAACCTCGGAAGTCTGGAAATCGGTCGAAAGATTCACCGCGTGGGCAAACAGCGCGTCACCGAGCAAAACCGCCGTATCCGCCCCGAACTTGCGGCTGGCGGTTGTGCGGCCGTGGCGTACCGCGGCGGAATCGAGGATGTCATCATGCACCAGGGTGGCCAGGTGCACCAATTCAATCACCGCCGCCACTTTGACCAATTCATCGGACACCGCGGCATCACCCTGCCAGCCGGAGAAAAAGACCAGGGACGGACGAAGACGTTTGCCGCCGCGACCGAGACAATAGCGCACCATGTCCCGAACCTCGGGCTCGAAGCGTTCGATTTCACGGTCCAGGAACGCATCAAGTGCTTGCATGTGAGGAGCCAGGGCGACAAAAAGCGATGATCCGCTTTGTGCGCCGTTTGGCTTCGGAAACTTTTCATTTGCAAGCATGATGGAACTATGGGCGACTGCGTTGAATTATCAAACCCGAGCGGCCGGGATGGTAGCAATATAAATCTCCTGATCGTCACCATAAGCGAAAACAATAATGACTGACAATCCTGTATTGATCCTCCTCATGCTGGGGGGAGCAGCGTACCTCTTCCACCTCTGGCTAAGTGATTACCGATCCATCGCCAAAGGCGAGACGCCGGCGGGCGCCCTCCCGGGAGCATTTCCCGCCCCGGCCACCGCCATCCTGGTCGCGGTGGGCGGAGCCATGATCATCCTCGGGGCGGAAGTCGGGGGCGAGTACGCGCTGAGAATCGTCGAGGACCAATCGGAGATCACGGTTCTGTTCGGCGTCTTCATGCTGACCGCCGCCTTCTTTGAGGAGCTGATTTTCCGAGGTTACCTGGTGGTGCAAAAGCGCGGACGGGCGATGCTCATCATCAGCATCCTCTTTTTCTCCACCCTCTTCACCCTGGCCCATCCTTTCCTGTGGGACTTTGATTCGGGCGAATCGGCTTGGCGTTTTTGGGAGGGTACCTTCACCCTGGATTTTTCCACCAGCGCCTGGTTCAGCACCTCCATTGTTTTTATCAATTCCCTCTGGTTCTACACCGTGCGTTTTTACGCGTTGAACCCGAAGGCCTCGCTCATCCCCTGTTTCGCCGCCCACCTGGCCAGCAACGCCGGCGTATTCGCCGTC
This sequence comes from Opitutia bacterium, assembly GCA_050506795.1. Lineage (GTDB taxonomy): Bacteria > Verrucomicrobiota > Verrucomicrobiia > Opitutales > T3Sed10-336 > SLOW01. The sequence continues at coordinate 69,173 of JBJHCF010000013.1, read as the reverse complement.
AAGGGAGCGCAGGGATTCGTCACCGGCTGGTGGTGACCTACCGGTAGATCATTTTCTTTGTCATTCCACCATCCACCACCAGGTTCTGACCGGTGACAAAGCCCTGCTCGGGCGACAACAGGTGGAGGACCATGGCGGCAATGTCGCGCGGACTCCCCACCCGGCCGACCGGATGATGCCGGTGATGTGACTCCGCCAGCGGCGGCACGGGCTCGTCCAGACCGGTCCGCCATCCGCGCACGTCGATCCAGCCGGGCGACACGCAGTTCACGCGCACGTCCGGACCGAGACTCAGCGCCAGCGAATGGGTCAGAGCCACCACCCCTCCCTTGCTTGCGGCGTACGAAGTGGTCTCCGGTTCGGACATCAATGCGCGGGTCGAGGCGATATTGACAATTGCTCCACGCGCCTTCCGCAAAGCGGGCACGGCGTGTTTGGCACAGAGAAAGACGCCGGTGAGATTCACCGCGATCACCCGTTGCCAGGCGTCGAGGGAAAGCGACTCCACCGGTCCCGAATGTCCGTCGGCCAACCCGGCATTGTTCACCAGGCCATCGATCGCCCCAAATGTCTCGAGGGTTCCCGCCACCATGGAAGCCACGGAATTCTCGTCGGCCACATCGGTTTCGACAAACCGGCAGCGCTCCCCCGCGGCCAAAAGCCCGATCGCCCGACGGCCGGCCTCGGCATCGCACTCCGCGATCACCACCTTGGCCCCTTCGCGAAGCAGCCGCTCCGCCACCGCCAGCCCGATACCCCGGCCGGCCCCGGTCACTATCACAGTCTTGTTTTGCATGAGTCTTGTTGCTGGTTGTCCGTGATTCGGTTGTCGATTGCCTTTTCCTTACAAACGAAGAACGAGGAACTAAAAACTCAAAACCAAGTCCGCCCACTCTCCGAGCGTGCGGTATTCGATCTTCAGTCCGGGCCTCACCTCAAGGAACCTGTCGCGCACCGGTTCGACCTCCTCCGCCAGAATACCGCTCATGGCCAGCATCCCGCCCGGGGCCACCGCGTCACAAAGGGCGGCGGCGTAGATGCGGAGGATGTCGCTCTGGATATTGGCCAGCACCAGGTCCGCCCGGCGGCCTTCGAGCCCCTCCGGCAAACCGGCCACGTAAAACTCCACTTGGCGCTCCAGCCCGTTGACCGCCGCGTTTTCCCGGCTGATCGTCACCGCTTCGGCATCGTTGTCGAAACCGGCCACCGGCCCGAACCCCATGCGCGCGGCGGAGAGCGCCAGGATTCCCGAACCGGAACCGGCGTCCAGCACCGAACACTCCGCCAGGTCCCTGCCCCGCGCCAACAGCAGAGCCCGAAAAGCAATCATGCGCTCCACGCACAAACGGGTCGTTTCATGGTTCCCGGTTCCGAAGGCCATTCCCGGGTCCAGCCAGATCACGACCTCTTCGCCGGGCACGACATACGTCTCACGCTCCCAGACCGGAACCCAGTGCAAACCCTGGTAGGACCAGGGACGGAAATGCTCCTTGTACGCTTCCTTCCAGTCCCGGTCCTCAAGGGGTTCCCGCTCGGCCAGATCCAGTTCCGGAAGATTCCCCAGTGCAGTGCGCAACCCGGCCAGCCCCAGGGCAGCGGTGCTTTCGCCATCGAAATACCCGACCAGGTAATCGCGCTTCGCCAACACATCCCGAAAATGGAACCACCCCCCGGTGTCCTCACATTCCTCCAACCGCGACGCCTGCTCCTCCGAAATCGTTAACCGGTATTGCCACATTGCGTCTAAGGGAAAAACAGGTGAATCGATTACGCAACCCGCGACTTTGGATACGAATGCACCGGGCCGAAAATGCGTGCCCCATCACAGTGGCAACCGCGCGCGGACGGAACGCCCGCGTTCCCGAGGTGTGTCACTGCACCGGCGGAGCGCGGTAGATGAGGCGGAAGAAGGTTTCGCCCGGGGCGATCTCCACGATGATGCCCGCTTCCAGGTTCGCTTCGTCCAGTTCGAGTTCCTTCTCCTCGCCCCAGGGTCCGGACGGCGAGGGAGCACCTTGAAGAAAAAAGCCGCCGGTTTCGGGCGCCGGACGGATGAACAACGTCACGGTGTTATTGTCGGTATCCACGTTTTCCAGACGAAACTCCGGCTTCGACCGGGAATCGGTGGGGTCGGTTTCCAGGTAGAACTCGGCCCAGTTGGGCCAGCCGTCGCCGTCGGGGTCGGCGTCGGGCGCGGCTTGCGGATCGTCCGCCGAGTTTTCACCGAAAAAGGTCTCGCGCCAGGAGGCGTAGGCCGAAAGTTCGTCCTCCGCCTCTTCGATCAACAGGGTTCCCTCTGCGCTCCCCTGGTAATTCAGATCGTCGACCACCGCCAGAACCGCGTAACTTCCGGGATCCGCCGGGGGCTCCGGATCGCCGTCGTAGGTGACCGTTACCGACAGACCGGGTGGGTCGGTGGTCACGGAAACCGGTTTCGGCTCCCCGTCGAAAACCTGGACCAGGTTTCCAAGCGTCACCAATGCCTCGGCCGGAAACACGGAAACCAATGCGTAGTCGATAATCTCTCCCTCGGCGAACACGAGCGTTCCCGTGGTCCCCTGCCCTTCCGGCGCCGGGGTGCTGGCGGAGATGGTGAAACTTTCTCCCACGGTATCGGCCACAAACAACCCGGAACTGTCAATACCGCCGCCGGTCGTCGACCATTGAAACGAGTCCGGTTGTTCGTCCATGGCCTCGTCGAACTGGTCCAGCAGAACCGCGCCAAACAAAAGACTTTCCCCTATGGTCAGACTGGCGGAACGGGGTAGAACTTCGATTCCCGACGGCAACGGTGTCACCCGGACCGAGACGCTGCTGGAAACCGACAAACCGCCCTCATCCGTTACCGTAACAGTGAGCTCGTAATCACCGAGGGCCTCAAAATGTGCGGTGCTCCGGTCGGACGAGTTATCGCCGTTGGGCAGGAAAAACACCGGCCCCGGACCGCTGGATGCCCAGGTGTAGGTCAGGTTGTCCGGTCCGCCATCGTCAGTCGCCTGCACTTCCAGCTCCACCAGAGTGCCGGGAACGAGGTCGTACTCCCTCTCCTCTTCGACAACCGTCTCCGCCGCCGCGGTGGAGGCCGGAGAAACGATCACCGGCGGTTCGTTGGTAAAATCGCCTTCGCCGGTGAGCACGATACTGTCCACATACCACCCCGGACTGGCCACCGAGGCGTTGGTGGCCAACCCCCAACGGAAGCGCAGGGTTTGACCGGCAAACTTGTCCGTCTGGTTAAAATTGAGGATGGTTTCAATAAACCCGTTGCTGTTGCCGGACCAGGCTTGTTGCCCCTGGAAATCACTGCGATTGGGGGGCGGCCCGGTGTGGCTGATGGTCGCGTTGTAACCGTTGCTGGCAAAACTTACCCCGGAGTCCGCATCTTCCACACCGAACCAGGTGCTCCCGTTGTCGGTGGAAATTTCGAGGCGGCCGCCATCCTGTGACGACTGCAAATCGAAATAATGCCAGAACCTGAGTTGCATAGCGGAGGCCGTCTCCGGGATATCGATCGCAGGCGAAACCAGCCAGGTGGTGGTCCGGGTGGAAGGAGCCGCCGCGAAATAGGCGTTCGGCGGAGTGTGCGCCCGCTCATCCGTCAGTACCCAGGAATTGGAACCGGTCACAGCCTCCGACGTCCATCCGGTCACCGCTCCGTCGAAATTCTCACTGTAAAGCGCCGCCACCACAGTAAAGCCCTCCGCCAGGACAGCGGTTTCCTCCTCGCTCTCGGCCGCCACGTTCCATTTTCCCGCTGCGGCGCCGGTGAGATCGACTTCAACGCGCAGGACGCCACCCGCCATGCGCAGATTGCCCGCCGCGATGGAGGGGAATCCTTCCCGGGTCAGTTGAATGGCGGTGACGGTGGACAGGGCGGTTCCCGAAATATCCAGCGTCACGTGATTGCCGGAAGCCGCCGAAGCGGGGGAAACGCCGCTCAGGGAAAGCGGGGGTGGCGGCGGTTCTTCCGCGCTCGACCCGCTGACCAGAAGGGAATAGTACTGCTGGTTGTTGGTCAGAGACCCCTGGTAACTCACCTCCGCCCGGTACACACCCGGAGCCGGGGGTGCGGCGATAAACACTTGTTCGACATTGTCCGTGTTATTGACGCCGGTCGTTGCCGGGAGGGACATGGACTCCACGGTCCAGGTCCCCACAAACGGCATCACATAAGGGTGATACACGCTGCCGTCGGGACCAACCACCCGCACATCGAGATTGTTGCGCAGGCGCGGTGAACGGTTGTCGCTGCTGGTGGTGGCGCTGCCCGCCGGATCGGTCCAGGAAAGCGTCACCCGAATCGGCTCGGCGCCGTTCCAGACGAATTCGTGGGAATGCGCGGGATCACCGGAGGTCAACTGGTGTTCACCCATGCGAATCTTCAACGGGTTATCCGCATGATCCCGAATCAGATCGGCCGCGGCTTCGCCGTTGAGCAAACCCCAGCCATACTGGTAATTTGGACCCGGCGTGCCCAGGTCATCCGCCGTATGAATCAACAGCCCTTTCAGCGTGCTGGCGCGCATGGCCTCTCCCGGAAACAACCGGGAATACTTCTGAATAAGAAGCGCCGCGGTTCCGGCGGCATTGGGCGCGGACATGCTGGTGCCGCTCATGTTGCCGTAGGCCGAGTTGCTGGTATTGAGAGTGGAATAGAGGCTGACGCCGTTGGCCATGATATCCGGTTTTATCCGCCCGTCATCGGTCGGCCCCCAGGACGAGACCGATGAAACCACCGCCACGGACGGGTCGCGGACTCCCCCGCTCACCGCATCGCTCACGGCGCCAACCGTAATGACGTTCTTGGCCACGGCGTCGAAACTGATGGTGTCGTACCCACCCCGGTACACCCCGTCGCCGGCCGGGTGGATCGAGGAATCGTAGGTCGTGGTCGAGGTGCTGCCCGGCGAGAGCTGCACCGTCTGACCGTTGGCCGGGTTCTCGTTGCGATCGTTGCCGGCGCTGCGGAACATCAAGTAATAGGGCGCGTTATAGGCTAAAGCATCACTGTCGCGGGCGTGGGAATTGTACTGTCCGAAACGCGGATCGGTCGAGGAAGCCGTCGATCCGGACCCGTACCAGATGTAGGCCGGATCACTGCCGCCGGTACGAAACCAGCCGGCCACATAGCCGTAACTGTGATTGGAAAGGTAAATCGCGTTGTCGTCGCCCGGTCCGGTGGCCGCCCGGGAGGCCATCTCCGACTTGTCATTGTTCCAGTCATACGACTCCACGATGGCCGCGGGAGCCATACCCTTGGCCCGGGCCACCACGCCGGAGGCGATCAGCGTACCGCCGACGTGGGTGGCGTGATTGATCGAAGAGGCGCCGTCCATCACCATCATTCTGCCTCCGGCAAACTCCTGGTGCCCGGCGCGCGCCGCCCCGCCGTCCCACATGCCGATAATGATCCCCCCGCCGTCCAACCCGTAATCGGGACCGTGCAGCAGATCGGCGGCCGTCGAGATCGCGGCCTGGTCGTTGTGCGTCGTGAAATACACCGGACGGTCCTCGTCATCGAACAGGGCGATCTCCTTGACCGTGTCGTCCGGAAATTCGACGCGCAGCGGGAGGCCTCTTTCCCTTGCCCTGACCAGGGCATTCTCGCGGCGCTCCTCTTCGAACGTCCGAATTCGCATCACCGCCAGGTCGCGCTGGGAGGGAACCGACAAATCCAGCTCACGGAGGATCTCACCGATCCCGGACCACTCCGGGCCAGGGAAGGACGTTTCAGCATCGTCGGCGAACGCCGCGAAATGGCCCCACCAAAACAAGGCCACAATTCCGAACAGGCAGCGGCAAACAAAGAGCGGACGTTTAGATCGTTTCATGCATCGGGAGAATTCACCCATCTTATGATGAGTGAATTCACCCTAGACTTTTTCCCGAACGAAACAACCCCAACCCCGGTCAAGCTTGTGTAAAAACAAGCCTATACCGAAAGGCACGGTCACGCTGGATTTCGATCAACGATCATTGACCAATCAAAGCCGGTAATACTCTTCCCAACCCGCCCGCGGAGGCGGTCCGGCCAGCAGTTCGTTGGCCTCGTCGTTGTTGGTGAAACGCTTTTCCTCGCGGTCGAATTCCAGGGCGGTATTGAGTTCCTGGGCGATGACGCCCAGATTGAACACCTGGTTGAGCGTGCCGGATATTTCGAACGGCGAGCGAGGCGATTCCTCGCCCATTGCGGAAAGGACAAAATTCTCGTAATGGGTCGATCCCGTGGAAAATTCCGGAAGCCCCGGCTGGACTTCGCGGCGGAGGGAGTCGGGCAGCACCCGCATAGCGGCGCCATGGGAACCGCGCATGAAGGTGTACTGACCGCCAAAGACAATCGAGCCGGCATGACCAAGAGGGCCGTCCTCGAGTTCCGGTGGCTTCTCCGGTGCGTTTTCCACGCCATCGTACCAGAACATCTCCACCGGCGGCTTTTCCCCGCGGGCCGGGAAATCGAATCGCAAGGTCGTTTCCAGCGGGAAGATATAGGGGTTGGGTTGACGAATATGAACCGGATCGATCCGCTCGGGCAAACCGAGTTCCAGGAAGCGATGGACGGTATCGACAATATGGGGCGCCCAGTCGCCCAGCGCTCCCATGCCGTACCGATACCAACCCCGCCAGTTGCCCGGATGAAACCGGCGGCTGAAAGGACGTTCCTCCGCGGTTGTATGCCAGAGATCCCAACGCAAGCCCTCGGGGACAGGCTCCCCTTCGGGAAAGCCCGGCACATCGCCCCAGGGGTGCCAGCGCCGATCGGCGTTCATGTAGGAAACGACCTTGTTGATTCCGTCCAGGAGACCGGCCTCGGAGAAAGCCTTGAATTGATGGTAATTCGGCCCCGAATGCCCCTGGTTGCCCATCTGCGTGACCACACCGTATTTCTTTTCCGCCGCCATGAGGAGCTCGGCTTCCAGGAACGTATTGGCCAGGGGCTTTTCGACAAAAACATGTTTTCCCATCGACATGGCAAGAATCGCCATGGGGAAATGAGCGTGATCCGGTGTGGCAATCGACACCGCGTCGATGTCGTCTCCCATTTCCTCCAGCATACGCCGGAAATCCTCAAAGCGCCGCGCGTCCGGATAGGTGTTCAGGGTATCCCGCACGCTCCCGTTGTTCATGTCGATATCACACACCGCCACGATGTTCACGCGGTCCATGTTCCCGAAGGTACGGGTGACGCCGCGTCCCTGCCCGCCGATACCGATACAGGCCAGATTCAATGTTCGGCTGGGCGCACTTTCTCCCAGCAAACGGGAGGGAAGAATCATGGGAGCCGTTCCGGCTACGAGCATGGCGCCAAGGAAACGCCGACGGGAGACCAATTTCGTTTTCATTGAATAGAGACTTGAGTTTTTGTTTCAGCAAAACCCGCGCAAGGCCGTCACGCCACGGCGCAGGCAAATTCGTGTGAGAGCGAACAGAATACCTGAATATGTCACCGTACCGTTACCGACGCAATCCTAACCCGGTTCAGTCAACGGATTACATGAATAAGATACAATATACTGGTTATAAACGACCTAAGCCTCACCACCGCCACTGATCGCGCGAACTACACCCGCATTTCAGTCGCGGTTCGGCCGCGGTTGAACCAAATGTAGACGATTGGGATGATAAACAAGGTGATGGCGGCCGAGCTCATCAAACCGCCAATCACAGCTCGGGCCAGGGGCGCCTGCGCCTCGGCGCCTTCGCCCAAGCCGATGGCCAGGGGCGTCAAAGCGAGCATGGTGGTCAACGACGTCATCAGAATGGGACGCAACCGGCGCCGGCCGGCCTCGCGCGCCGCATCCTCGGCCGACATGCCTTCGCCCTGAAGCCGCGAGGCCTGGTCAACGATCAGAATCGCGTTGTTGACCACGATCCCGCCCAGCATAATCAGGCCGATATACGACTGCACGTTGAGAGTGCTCCCGGTCAGAAACAACATCAACAGAGCCCCGATCGCCGCCAACGGAACCGAGAACATCACCACCAGGGGATTGCGGAGCGACTCGTAGAGGCAGGCCATCACCATGTACACCAGGAGCAAAGACAGCACCATGCTCAGCATGAGTTCGCGAAAAGCCTCGCGCTGCTCCTCATAATCTCCCCGGACAAACATCTCGTAATTGGCGGGAGTGGGAATACCCGCGAGCACCGTCAGAATTTCCTGGCTGGCGGACCCGAGATCACGACCCGCAAAATTGACCGTGACATTCACCACTCGCCGCTGATTGCGGCGCTCGATCCGGGTCGGGCCGGGTTCGGTGTCCAGCATCACCAGGCTGCGCAAGGCGATCTGTTCCCCGTCGTCGTTGGGTATGGTCAAATCGAGGACGTCCTCCATTTCCATCCGGTCGGCATCGCGCAGGCGCAAACGCATTCGCACCTCGTCGCCGTTGTCGCGAAATTCTCCCGCCGGCGCGCCTCCGATAGCGGTGCGCAGCATACGTGCCACCCGCCCGGTGGTGAGGCCGAAATCGGCCGCCCGATCCCGGTCAATGCGCGCCAACTGTCGCGGCACGCCCTCTTCCCGGCTGACGGTGACGTCCGTCACACCCTCAATGTCCTCCACAGCCAGACTCACCTGCTGGGCCAACGCATCCAGCGTGTTCAGATCAAATCCGGTGATTTCAACACCCAGGCGGTCGTCCTGATCTCCTCCCGATCCCAGTCGCAGCAGAAACAAGCCGCGGCCGGGCCGGGTGCGTATCGACGCCCCGGTGACGTCGCGAAGCGCGTCGCGCAGGTCATTGGCTACCTGGTCGCTGGAACGGGAACGTTCCCGAATGGGCACCAGGTAACCGCGAACGCTGCCGCGCACGGCGGAGCCGCCCCACCATCCCCACACGCCGGAGCGCACTTCCAGGTTGGCCAACTCGGGCACGTTTTCGCGAACGATCGCCTCGATCTCCCGCATTTTCGCATCCATCACCTCGATACGCACGCCGGGATCCATCTCCACATCGACCCGGATCTCCCCTTCATCCGCCTCGGGCATAAACTCGCTGCCCAGCCGCGGCAACAGGAAAAGCGTCGCCACAAAAAGCACCACCGCCGAACCGAACACCGTGAACGGGCGCCGCAACGAGCCGTCGAGCATCGCGCGATAGCCGTCCTCCAATCGCTTGAACCGCGCAGCCGCCCAGGCCAGAGCCCCCTTTCCTTGCCGTTGCAGAGCACCCGCCGGACGGTCGGCATCGTCGGCGGGAACCCGGGAAGCCAGCATGGGCACCAGAGTCAGGGCCACCACCAGGGAACAAAGAAGGGTGAAACCGATCACGTAGGCCAATTGCCGGAACATGACGCCGCTGACGCCCTCAAGAAAGACCAGCGGGAGGAAGATCGCCAGGGTCGTCAGGGTACTGGCGACAATGGCCGCGGCCACCTCCGACGAACCCTGGTGAGCGGCCTGGCGGGGCTCCACCCGGTTTTCTCGCAAGCGGAAGATGTTCTCCAGGACCACGATGGCATTGTCCACCATCATGCCGACCCCGAGAGCAATTCCTCCCAGCGTCATCAGGTTGAGGGTAAGCCCGGAGAAATACATCAACGAGAATGACGCCACGATGGAAATGGGAATCGCGGTGGCGATGATCGCGGTACTGCGCAGGCTGCGCAGGAAAAACAGAAGCACCACGATGGCCAGGAGCCCGCCGTAGAGAATCGAACGATTCACATTGGCGATCGACCGCTGGATGTATTCGGAGGTGTCACGGATGGGCGTCAGCGTGAGTTGAGGAAAATCGACGTTGATTCTCGCCATTTCCCGGCGCACGTCGCGCACCACCTGCACGGTATTGGTTCCCGACTGCTTGCGCACCGCCAGACTGACCCCCGGTTCACCGTTGATGCGGGTAATGCGGGTAATCTCCGCGTGGGTGTCGCGAACCTCGGCAAGCTGCCCAAGGTACACCGGCGCGCCCTCACGCTTGGCCACCACGATGTCGCGAAGCTCGTCGAGACTGGCCAGCAATCCGGGCGTGCGCAGCGCCACCCGCAGACGGCCGTCCTCGATTTCGCCCGCCGGCACCACCACGTTCTCCTCGCGAATGGCATCGATCAACCGTTCCAAAGACAGTCCCAGGGCGCGTACCCGATCAGGATCCACCATGATCTGGATCTCCCGTTCCAGCCCGCCCCAGATATCAATGCCCCCCACCCCGGGAACCCGGTCCAGACGATTGCGAATCTGGTTATCCAGCAGGGATCGCAAACTGACGGGATCGAGCCGGCTGGAGGCCCCCATTATAATCACCGGAAAGGAGTTGGGATCGAACTTCCGCAACTGCGGCCGGTCGGCATCGTCAGGCAACCGGTTGAGAACCCGGTCCAGACGGTCGCGCACGTCGTTGGACGCCTCGTCGAGGTTGGTTCCCCAGCGGAATGCCAGGGTGACATTGCTGCTGCCCTCGGCGGAATTGGAGATAATTTCCTCCACCCCGGGTACCGCCGCCAGTGCTTCCTCCACCGCCCTGGTGATCAACTGCTCGACTTCCTCCGGACTGGCGTTCTCGTAGGAGGTGACCACCGTGAGCCGGGGAAACTCGATTTCGGGAATCAGGTCGATCGGGAGCCGCGCAAGGGAAATCGCCCCCACCAGGATAACGATCAAATAGACCATGACCGTGAAGACCGGCCGGGTTATGCTAAAAGAAGACAGGTTCATCTCACTTCGATTCGGCCGTCGATTGAGACGATTTCTCCGCGCCAGTCCTCCGCGTCACGCCTCGCCACCACCCGCACGGGGGTTCCGTCCGCGAGGAGATCCTGCCCCAGCACGACCACTTCTCCGGACAGCTCCGGCTCGACGATCTGAACCCGCTCGCCTTCCACATGCCCCGCAATCACCGGCACGAAAACCGCACGAGTTCCGTCACCTTCCTCGGCCGGTTCCACCAGGAAAATCCCCTGCCTCCCCTCGCGACGCACCAGAGAAGCCCGCGGGACCACGACGGCATCGTCGGCCCGTCCGAGCTCCAACTGGGCTCTAATAAATTGCCCTGGAAGCAAACGCTGATCGGGATTTGGCACCTCCAATTCAATACGCGCCTGGCGCGAACTCTCGCGAAACTGCGGCGCCCGCCGCACCACATTGGCCTGGAAAACCTCTCCGGGAACGGCGTCGCTCCGAATTTCACCGCGCTGCCCCACCAGGATACGCCCGTAGTCGCGTTCCGTCACCTGGATCACCGCCCGAAGACGCTGCAAGTCCACCAGTGAAACAATCGCCTGATTCGCGGTCACGGTGGCGCCTTCATCAACGAAGCGCTCTCCCACCACCCGGTAATCCCCCGGACCCTCCCAACTCGCCGCAATCCCGGTATAGGACAAACGGAGACGGGCCGCCAGCAGCGCGGCTTCCCGCTGTTGAATGACCGCTTCCGTCACCCTCACCCGCGAGCGTTCCGCCTGGACCGCCGCTTCCGCCGAGTCCAGGTCGGCGGCCGAAACCACCCGCCGCTCACGCAGGGCCTGTACACGATCTCTTTCCCGCTCCGCCAACTCCAGCGAACTCAACGCCTCCTCAAGATTCGCCCGGGCCACCTCACGCTCCGCCTCAGCCTGCACCACATCCTGAATAAAGGCTTCATCATCGATCCGGCCGATAACCTGACCACGTTCCACCCGATCTCCGATATCGACCTTCAGGGACGAGAGCTGTCCACCGACCTTGGCCACAATCTCGAAGCTCGATTGCGAGAAAAGCGATCCGCTGAACGCCCGCACGTTGCGGATGGAGTCCCGCTCCACGGAGGTTACCTCCACCGCCACAACGCTTTCTCCCCGCTGACCTTCGCCGGCGGCCATGGGATCTTCGGAAAATCGTTGATAAAACACCATGGCCAGCGCCAGGAAAAGAATTCCCCCGAAGACCACCATTAAAACACGCCGCACGTTATTCATTTTCCAGAGCTGAGACGAAAATAAGAGGGTTTTTTGGCGGTGGAGTTCGCTGCCAAGCAGCTGATTCACCCCAATTGAATCGACACCGCAAGCATTCCGCCACCCAAACCCGAAACCCTAACCTCGACCCCGGTGTTTGGCAAAGGTTTCCGTGAAACTTTTTTACCCACATTCACAACAGCTCCAGGTAAACCTTGCGCGTCCGGCCAACCATACGCTCCAGGGTAAACGGGTTATCCCGCCGGGGCGGGGGAGCTCCATGGGTCAACCAGTTTCCCAGCAACCGGGTCATGGCGTCGAGATCGCCCAGCGGGATCCGGCCCTCTGGCAGCAGTTCCTTCAGTTGTTCCCCAACCCCTCCGTGGTCGAATCCGGCAACCGGACGCCCCAGCGAAAGCGCCTCCAGGGTGACCCTGCCGAACGCTTCCGGGTCGGACGAAAGTGACACCACCACATCGGACACCGCCATGATTTCCCGCAGGTCGGATCGATGACCCGGGAGGAGGATCGCGTCGTCGAGCCCCGCCTCCGAACGGGTGCGCAGGAGTTCCTCGTAATACTGGCGTTTCCGGGGGTGGGGTTCTCCGACGATCAACCCTTTCACCACGTGACCGCTCGCTCGCAGACGGGAAATCAGGGAAACGAACTCTATGGCGCCCTTCCACCGGGTGATTCGCGCGGGCAACGTGATCACCCGACTGCCTTCCAGGCCCGGATATTCGCTTCGCCACCTCCGGCGCCAGGCGTCGTCGGGTCGAAACCCGTAAGGCAAACGTTCGGGGCTCACCCCACGTGGGATAACCCGGATCCGCGCCGGCTCAATCCCGCGGTAATTCTTGAGAATATAATCCCGAATCCCCTCCGAAACCGCGATAATCCGCTCTCCGCAGGTCATGATACGGGAGTATCGATTGACCGAATAAAAGCCATGCACCGTGGTGACCAAATGAGGCCGCGCGTTCTCCGGCAATCGGCGCCAGGCCAGCCAAGCGAGCCAGGCCGGCACCCGGGAACGCAAATGGAGGATGTCGGGACGCTCCTCCCGGAGAAATGCCCGCAAGCGCCGGATATAGGCCAGGGTAGTCAGGGATTTTTGTCCCACCGGCCAGAGCACATGGCGACTTCCCTCGCTCTCCAGCCGCTCCAACATACGCCCCCCGGCGGAAATGACCACCGATTCGTCACCCTGCTCCACCAGGTGCCTCGCGACTTCGAGCGTCCCTGTTTCAACTCCGCCGGCATCCAAAGCCGGCAGCATTTGCACCACTTTCAATCGCTTTGTCATTCCCAGCCCAATCGTTTCGCCACCTCGCCGGCAACCCGGTCCGCTTCGTTCAGAACCGCGGGAGGTCCCGGCAATACCCCGGTTTCGTGCCAGTGCGCCCACGGGGTAACCCAGCCCTCGCTTATCAGACTTTCCACCCCCCGGGTCAGCTTTCCCGGTTTTCCGCGCAGCGGCGCCTCCAGCAAGCCCACCCTCGCTCCGGCGGTGAGGGCCTCGTAGATCATGGAAACACTGTCGCGGGTCACCCAGACGACCTCCGCCCGGGCGAGTTGATCGGGCAGCCAATCGGGTCCCGTTTCGGCCCCGTCAAAACACTCCACTCCGGGCGCGACGTCCCGCACCCGCCCGAGGAATCCCGGCGGCGTCCGTCGCGAATCGGTCAACACCCAACGCCGTTCCGCATCCGCCGCCGCCACCTGCCCGATCGCTTCAATCAACCGGTCCGCGTTCCAGTCGTGCTCCCGAGACGGCCCGCCCACCAGGATAAGGCCCAGGCGTTCCTTGCGCGCTGGATCGTGACGCACCCGATTGATGGCGCCCCGGGTGACCAGGTAACGCCGACCGGGATCATCCCGGCGTCCGGGTGGCAGATCGTGACCGGGGATCACCACCAAATCGAAAAAAAAAGCCGGCCAGGATGGTTTCATCAGCACGACCGACCGCGCCCGAAAACGGAGCGCCGTGCACAGCAGGGCGATATGAGTCGCATGCCCCGCGCCGATCAACAAATCCGGTCGCGGCAGATTCCGCCAGGCCGTCCGCCAACGGCCCCGGCGAACGACCAGCGACCCGTCGTGTGGCAAAACCACGCTTTCGATCCGCAGATTCCGTCGCCGCCCCAACGCCTCCGCAAGCCCCAACACCTGGTTCTCATGTCCCGGTTTGCCGTCCCGAAAAAGCCAAACTGTTATTTGATCGGAATCCATAAAACCCTGCGGCCGCCCGGGCCGCCCCAAAGTCATCGCCCAAGCCCCGGATCAACTCAAGCGCCAATCCCCGGAAAGATTCTCTTTGTGTTCATGCCGATCATCGTGATTAGTACGCCTCAAACCTGGCCGATATGAATACACCTCTTCGCAGCCTTTCGCCCCTGCTCGGCCTCGGACCGATCACAACGGAGGCCGCCGCTCCGCTCGTACTGCGTATCCTGGCAACCGCCCTGCTGGCCGTCCCGATTGCCCTGAAGTCCGAAGAACCGGCCGAAACGCTCCCCCGCGGCGGACCGCCGCCGGGTCTGTTTGGCGCCGCTCTCGTCATGGAGTTCGACCGGGTGGAGGAAAGCGGATTTCGCGGCATCTCCGGTGAACGCCAAAGCGCCCACGCCTTCGGAGTCCGAACCGACTACCGTTTTCCGGTAAGCCGCGGCGCTGCGCTGCGCACCGGAATCGCTTATCGCCGATTTACCTATTCCTCTACCGGTCTCCCGCTTCCCCGGAATCTGCAGGAGGTCAACCTGCCGATCACCCTCACCCTCCTCGGCGAACGGGGGCCCCGCTATATTGTCACCCTGACCCCCGGCATCGGTTTCGAGCAAACCGTCACCGCCAAAGCCTTGCGGCTGTCCTATCTCGGTTACCGCAATTTCAACTTGGGGGAAACCCTCAGCCTGCAATTGGGCGCTTTCGGCGGAACGTCTTCCAAATACCCGGTCCTGCCGGGCTTGGGATTGATCTGGAACTTCAGTGATAGCGGCACCTTGCGCCTGGTTCCGCCTCGCCCCGCCCTTGAATTCACCCCGAACGAAAACTGGACCTTTTCCCTAGGAGGTTCGTTTCACGGAGGTTCGTTCCGGGTCACGGAAAAGGAAGGGATCCCCCAAAACGCTCTGCTCAATCTCACCGAATACCGTGCCGGCGCGCGCTTCTCCCGCACCGTGGCCAAGACGATGGAACTGACCGCCGGCGCGGGTTGGATGATCAAACGCAAGTTCGATCATCACCGCGAGAGCGTGGTCCACCGCACCCGGGGCGCGCCGTACGCGGAACTTGGGCTGCGGGTTTCGTTCTGAAAAGAGCTTTTCCCGGGACCCGCCTTCGGATACGTTTCCGATTTTCAAACCACCGCCATTCATGAACGCGACCGCAACCCGAGAACGTCTGACCGAATTTTTCCGCTCCGTCTACAGCACGGACCCAAAAGTGACGGCCCGGGCTCCGGGACGGGTGGAATTCATCGGCAACCACACCGACTACAACGGCGGCCTGGTGGTGGGCGCCGCCATCGATCGTTCGATTTTTGTCGCGGTCTCGCCGCGCGACGACCGGAAGCTTCGATTTGCCTCGGAGTTCTCTCCGGAACGGCCGGAACGGAGCCTTGACGACCTGCAAAAATTCAATGGCCCGCAAGCCTGGGCCAACTACCCGCTCGGAGTGCTTGCCATGCTGGTCGGACGCGGCCTCAAGCCAGACACCGGATTCGACCTGGCCATTGTATCCGACTTGCCGGCCGGCGCCGGACTGAGCAGCAGCGCGGCGCTGGAAATGGGGGTCGGCTCGGCCTTGGCGGCCCTGTACCAACTGAATATGTCCAGGGAAGAACTGGTCCGCCTGGGTCGGTCGGTGGAGAATGATTTCCTCGGAGTGCCCACCGGACCGCTGGACCAAACCTGTTCCGCCTTTGGAAAAGCCAACCGCCTCGTTTACATCGATTGCCGCACTCTGGAGGTGGAATTGCTGCCGCTGCCGGAAGAATGCCGTATCCATATCTTCAATTCCGGAGTGAGCCACTCGCTGGTCGATTCGCTGTATTCGAAGCGTCATGACGAGTGCGCCGAGGCTCTGCGCCTTCTGCGCCAGACCCACCCCGACTTTGAATTCCTCACCGATGCCGGGGAGGAGGATTTGGACCACTTGCCGGCGGACACCCCGGCCGAGGTGATCAAGCGAGCGCGCCACGTGATACGGGAAAACGAACGCGTCCGCGCGGCCAAAGCGGCCCTTTTCGCCGGCGACCTGGAAACGACGGGACGGCTTTTGACGGAATCGCACGAAAGTTCGCGCACCCTCTTCGAGAACAGTTGTCCCGAACTCGACACCCTGGTGGAACTTCTGGTGCGATCCCCCAACGTATACGGCGCACGCCTCAGCGGCGGCGGTTTCGGCGGCACGGTCATCGCGCTGACCTCGCGGTCCTTCGACGACGACGATGTCCGCCAGGTTGGTGACCGCTACGAACAATCCTACGGTCGACGTCCGGACACTCTCGCCTGCACCGCCGCCGACGGGGCGGAAGTGCTGCCCTAGAAGGAATGCTACTCGGTTGAGGCGGTGGATCGAAGGACCTTAGCTTAATCGCATCGGCCGTTCCCCCTGAAGGGCCATACTCCCGCATGGCCGCGCGGGTATCTTGCCCGCACACCGGCGGCGCGGGAGCGCCGCCCCCAGGAAGCAGAGGCGCGATTTCGATCTCGATTCGGTTTCTCAAACGATGAACCTGCTTAACCAGTGCCATTCGCCCTGGAATCGATCCGGTTTCGCGGTAAACAAATGTAAGGTTGCCAGGGGAGTATCGCCGCTGTAATCTTCTTTCTGTTGGCAAATATCCCATTAACGGCCTACGTGGCCTTAACGCGAAAGGAGATAGAGTTATGAAGTACTGCAAATTCATTACCGTCGCATCGTTCCTGATCGGTTCAATTCCCGTGTGGGGAAACATGATGGCGGAAATGCCCTACCGTGGTGACGGACACATCATGTTGAACCCGAACGACCTGGAGTGGGGCCCCATCGCGTCGATGGCGGCGCCGGCTCAGATCGCGGTCATTGAGGGCGATTTGAGCGCCGAGGAACCCTTCACCTTCCGGCTGCATCTTCCCGCCGGCTACCGGGTCGATCCGCACATCCATCCGGAATATGAACGTGTCACGGTGATTTCCGGGACCCTCCATTTCGCCCACGGGCGGGAGTTCGACCCGGATGCCACCCATGAGCTGCAAACCGGCGGTGTGGCCATTATGGCTCCGGGTGACCCGATGTTCGGCTATACGGAGGAAGACACGGTCATCCAAGTCCACGGCACCGGTCCGTGGGGAATCGAATACATCAATCCGGAAGACGACCCCAGGAACTGAACTGAACGCCGACACTGATCGGGGTCGCGGTTAAAAACGATGGCCCCGTCTGATCCTCATCGGGAAGCGGGCGCCTCCGGGTTGCTCGCTTTCTTTTTTTTCGCGCGATCCAATTCGAATTCCCGCCGCTTGCGGAGGCATCAGATTTTTTCGAGAAACGCTCATTTGAAGTTTTAATTCCAAGAGGAGCAGACTATAATGAACGTTTTGAACGAGTTTATTGACTGATCGCCGCATGACCACCACCTACCTTTCTCCAAAAAACTTCGCCGCTGCTCTGGGAGTCAGCGAATCCTCCGTCAAGCGGTGGGCGGACGAGGGCAAGATTGAAGCGTCGCGGACGGAGGGGGGGCACCGGCGAATCGCGAGACGCGAAGCGCTACGGTACATCAGGGCGAATCAGTTGCCTCTCCACAATCCGGCGGCCATCGGACTGGAAGCGATCAATCGGACCCAGGGGGATCCAAGCGACGAACTTCTGAGCCAGGCCATCGTGGATGGAGACCAGGAACTGGCCCAGGGGATTCTCCTGGCCCGGTATCTGGCCGGCGACCGGGTGGCGGCGCTGTGCGACGGTCCGGTGGTCGCGAGTTTGCGGCGGGTGGGCGAACTCTGGCGCCACGGTGAGGAAGGCATCTACCAGGAGCACCGGGCAACGGAGACCTGCCTGCAAGCCCTGACCGTGTTGCGGAATGCCCTTCCGCCGCCGGAAGCGGAGGCGCCGATGGCGATCGGCTGTTCGCCCGCGGGAGATCCCTACCGGATCCCTTCGCTCATGGTTTCATT
This sequence comes from Opitutia bacterium, assembly GCA_050506795.1. GTDB lineage: Bacteria > Verrucomicrobiota > Verrucomicrobiia > Opitutales > T3Sed10-336 > SLOW01. Next base: position 51,138 of record JBJHCF010000013.1, on the reverse strand, counting down.
GATTCTGGCTGCCGGTGGCTGGCGCGAGCGCAACCTGGGCGCCAATCTCCCGGCTGGCGCCCTCCTTGCCGCCATCAAGGCATGGAAGCCTCGCCTGGTTTGGCTCAGCTTCTGCTCAAAAAGCGCGGCGGAGAAATTCCCGGACAACGCTTCCGCCCTTTTTCAATACGCCGAAGAGCGAAAGATCACCCTCGTGGCCGGCGGACAGGCCTGCCCGCGGGCGTTTCGGACGGAAACCTCACCGATTCACTATCTGGCATCGATGGAAGCCCTGGACGCTTTTGCTCGCGCCCTGAAACTGGATCGTGCGGAAGCCGGGTAACGTTCTTCCTCAGCCGGTTTCAGGAGAATCTCGACCGTAGGGCCTCGGCGAGCCGTTTGAAAATCATCTCGATTTCCCCGATCAAATTCTCCGCTCCCTCCAACGTTCCCTCGCGGGCGCGCGTCTCCAATTCGAAGCACTTCGCCTGAAGTTCCGCCGCCCCGAAATTGCTGCTGGCTCCCTTGACGGAGTGAGCCGCTCGCGCCAGGGCCGCGGCGTCCCTGTCACTCAGAGCCTTACGCATGCCTTCGAGTTGGTCCGGCACGTCGTCCAGGAACACCTCCACCAGTTCTCGCAGGAAATGATCCCCATCGGATTCTCCCAGGGCCGCCAACTGGCTGAGTGTTTCCTCGGAAAAACCCGGGGCCTCCGCTCCCGCACCGCCTTCGGGGTCACGCCGTTCCTGGTCTCCGCTCTCGGAAGATCCCTTTCCCTCGCCCTGGGGAACCCGCCGCAACACCGAAACCAGATCGATGCTTTTTACCGGTTTACTCAGGTAATCATTCATGCCGGCCTCAATGCACTTGGCCCGGTCCTCCGCCAAAGCGTCGGCCGTCATGGCCACGATCCACGGAAGGTCGTGATTTCCGGATAGCCGGCGAATTTCGCGGGTGGCGGCCAAACCATCCATTTCCGGCATGTGCACATCCATGAAAATCAGATCGTGCCGTCCCCGCTCCCAACTACGAACCGCCTCCCGGCCGTCGACCGCACTTTCCGCCTGAATACCCAAACGGTTCAACAGACCGAGCGCGACCTTCCGATTCACCGGATTGTCCTCGGCCAGGAGAATGCTAAGCTGCGGGTCGAATCCGCCGGACTCGGCGGCCTTTTCGGTCGATTCCCCTCCATCAATAACTTCCGCTCCGCCCACGATCTCCTTGAGCAGGGAAATGAGTTGGAACTGCCGGAACGGTTTGCAGAGAAAGTGCAATCCAAGCCGGGTCGCTTCCTGTTTGATCCCGCCGTACCGCCCCAGGGAGGTCGACAGAAGTATGGGCTGGCGCTCCCCGCCGGGCAGGGCGCGAATCTTTCCCGCCAGAGTCAGACCATCCATTTCCGGCATCTGCATGTCGAGCAACACGAGGTCGTAACGTTGGCCGGATTTCCATTTTTCCAGGGCTTGCCGGCCGTTCTTCGCCTCATCGACCTCAATTCCGTGCCGGACGGTCTGATGCCGGACCATCAATCGGTTGGTGGCGTTGTCATCCACCACCAGCAAACGGGCTCCTTTGAGACTGAGATAGGCCGATGATCGTCCCGGGGCCGGGGAACCCACTCGCAACGGCACGGTGAAAGAAAAGGTGGACCCTCCACCGACCCGACTCTCCAGCCAGATCTCGCCGTCAAGAAGATCCACCAACCGGCGACAAATGGACAGACCCAACCCGCTTCCCCCGTACCGGCGGGTAGTCGAGGGATCCACCTGACTGAATGGCTGGAAGAGTTTCACCTGATCCTCGCTGGATATACCGATCCCGGTATCGCGCACAGTGAACTCGAGAGTCAGAATTTCGGGCACCGGCCTCCCGGTTGCCAGAAGCTGGGGCTGGCGAGGCTTGACCTCGAGCACCACCTCGCCGGCTTCGGTGAATTTTACCGCGTTGCCCAGCAGGTTGATGAGGATCTGCCTGAGACGATTCTCGTCGCTGCGAAAACGTTCCGGAAGCGCGGGATCTATCAGGTACCCGATGTCCAGATTCTTGGTGCCGACCCGGGCGCCGACCACCGCCAGAGCATCCTCGACCATGCTGAAAAGATCGAATTCGGTCTCATCCAATTCCAGACGTCCCGACTCGATGCGGGAGAGATCCAACAGGTCGTTGATAAGAATAAGCAGGTTGTCGCCGCTGGCCTGAATAGTAGAAAGAAAATCGCGTTGTTCGTTGTCGACCGAGGTCTGCAGGAGGATCTCCGTCATGCCGATTATTCCGTTGAGCGGCGTGCGGATTTCATGACTCATGTTGGCCAGGAATTGGGATTTGGCCAGGCTGGCCGCTTCCGCCTCCTGCCTCGCTTCCGCCAGGCGATTTTCGAATTCCCGCTGCTGCGTGACGTCGGTGAAGTACCACAACCAGCCGTAGAATTTCCCCTGGGGCGAGTGGGTGGTCACGCAGTAACGCTCGAAAATCCGTCCATCGCACAAGGTGACTTCATCCTCCAGGCGCTTCTCACCGGACCGGTAGAAGGCCTCCATGCCGATCCGGTAGGCATCGGGATTGGTCACTTTTTCCAGGATAAAGCCCAGGATGTCCTCCTGCCGACCGCGGGCAAAAGCCTCCAATGGGATTCCCCACATCCGCTGAAAGCGCCCGTTGTAGGCGATCACCCGGTCGTTGACGTCGACCACCAGAATGCCGTCCGGGGAAAGCTCCATCTGGGCGGAAAGAACCGCGTTGATCCGCTGCATCTCCGACGCCCACTCCCGTTCGTCGGAAACGTCCCGTTGCAGGGAAACCCAGTGGGTGATATCTCCGGCGCGGTTTCGTACCGGATTGATCCGCAAATTGGTCCAGTAGGAGGTTCCGTCCTTGCGATAATTCAGGAGTTCGCCCTCGAATTCACGCCCGCCCCGCAGGCATTTTTTAAGCTGCTTCAGGACGTTGGCATCGGTTTGCGGTCCGCGAAAAAGACGGGGGGATTGACCGATCAGCTCCTTGAGCCGGTAACCGGTCATATCGAGAAAGGCACGATTGGCGTACACGATCTCCGGTCCGGGCGCCTCGATATCGGGACCGGTGATGAGGACACATTCCCCCATCGATTCCACTGCGGTTTTCAGCAACTTCGGATCCGTTCTGCCCATAACCGCAGCTCCAAACTTTCAACCCGCCCCTAAACGGGCATTTCCTCCACGGTAATTCTTTCCACCTCCTCAATCGTGGTGAGACCGAGCAGCACCTTTTTCAAACCGTCGTAACGCATGGGACGATAGCCAACCTTTTTCGCCGCCCGCGCCAGGTCGGTCATGGTGGCGCCCGCGGAGATCATAGCGCGCATTTCATCGGTAATCACGACGAGTTCATGCAGCGCCACCCGTCCCCGGTAACCGGATTTCCCGCATTCGGAACAGCCGGCTCCCCGATAAAACGGGACCTTTTCGATACCCTCGTCGAGGAAATGTCTTTTTAACTCAGACAGAGCCGGGTGGTATGGCTCACGACAGTTCTCGCAAATCCGGGCCGCCAGGCGCTGGCTCACCACTCCGAGAATGGAGGGCGCCACAATGAAAGGCTCAACCCCCAGATCGATCAAGCGGACGGTGGCCTGGATCGCGTTATTGGTGTGCAGCGTGGCAAACACCAGGTGCCCGGTCAAAGCGGCCTCGGAAGCGATCTTGGCAGTCTCCAGGTCCCGAATCTCCCCCACCAGAATCACGTCCGGATCCTGTCGCATCGTGGCGCGAAGAACCCGATTGAAGGTCAATCCGATGTCCGGTTTGACCTGTACCTGGGTCAGTCCCTTCAACTGGTACTCCACCGGATCCTCAATGGTAACAATGTTTTGACCGGGATCGTTGATATCCTCCAACGCGCCGTAGAGCGTGGTCGTCTTTCCCGAACCGGTGGGACCGGTAATGAAAATGATGCCGTTGGGGCGGCGAATCAGGCGTCGGAAAGGCTGCAGAACACTGTTTAGAATGGCCATCCGGTCGAGCTCCATCACCTGGCGGACCCCGGAAATATTCAGGATTCGGATCACCACTTTTTCGCCGTGGATGGACGGCATCACGGAGACGCGGAAGTTGGCCGTGTTGCCCCCGAGGTCGAAGGAAAAACGTCCGTCCTGGGGCAGGCGGCGCTCCGAGACATCCAGATCACTCATCACCTTGACCCGGGCGGCGATGGCGCCGGCAAGCGATTTCGGCAAACGAATGATTTCGCGCAAATGACCGTCAACCCGAATCCGCACCGGAACATAATCCTCCTGCGGCTGGATGTGGATATCCGACGCCCTTTCGCGCAGCGAATGGAAAAGCATGGCATCGAAGAGTTCGGTCACCGGCAGGGCCTCGGCCATCATGGCCACATGCTCGCCGGAAGTGATCTGAAGATTGAAGCCGCTCTTGGTCACATTCTCCAGCAATTCATCCAGGCTCTTGCGCGTCTGATACTGGATGGAAATGGCGGTCTCGATCTCCCAGGGAAGCCCGAAAAGCGGACTGACCGGTCCCTGTGTTATGCGCTCCAACTGGTTAATGAACGTAGTGTCGTTGGGGTCGGCCATCAACACGGTGAGCACCTCGCCGAACCGGTACAAACCAAGCACGGTTTTTTTGCGGGCGATTTCGTAAGGAATCATGTCGACCGCCTCGCGGCTGATCACCACTTCAAAGGGATCGACATAGGTTTTGCCGATGGAATCGCCCCAGTACTGGGAGGCCGTCGATTTTGGAACATACCCATCCTCGATCACCGCCCGGAGCAGATCAAAGGGAGAATCCTTGTGCCGCCCGATATAGGTGTCGAACTGGGCCTCGGGAATCGATCCGTGGGAGCGCAGTTTCTCCAAAAAAGCGGTATTTTCCTTAGGCATCTTGGTTCTTTTCCCGGTGAGTGACGAATACCGCCTCGATTTGTTCCTGGCTCAACAATTTCCCCGCGTCCCGCACCGATTCACGATCACGGTCCACTTCTTCCAGCATCCTGGGCAGCGAGTAACGCACCGGCGCCAAAGCATCCAACGAGCTCTGCTCAACTTTCTCTCTCGTTAACCCCTCCTTTTGATCCGTCATGATTCAAGTCCTCTTTAGGTGTCCAGGCCATGCTCGGCCAGGGTTGATTTGACCAGCTCCATCACCCTTTCCTTGGGCGTATCCTTGCGGATAAAATTCGACGCGCCGGCATGCAGGCACTCCCGCACCGCGTATTCAGTGGCCTTGGCCGTCAACATGATGATGACCGCCTTGTCATCGATTTCACGCATCTTCCAAAGCGCGGCCACCCCGTCCATTTGCGGCATATTGATGTCCATCATGACCGCGTCGGGTTTCTCCGACTCGAAAAGGCGAACACCCTCCGCGCCGTCCCGCGCCTCGATCACACGGTAATTCCCGGCGTGCTTCAACAGAGCCCTTATCAAGGCGCGGATATGATCTTCGTCATCGACCAGCAGTATCGTTGTCCTCTCACTCACTTTTATGCGTCTCCCCTTCGTTCAACCGGGCGGGAATTGTCACGACAAACTCGCAACCACGGCCGGCAAGATTGGTAACCTCAATAACACCGCCGTGAGCCTCGACGATTTTCCGGCAGATGGCGAGCCCCAGTCCGGTACTTTTTTCACCGGCGGTGGGACGCACTGAAGTCTTGCCGTAATCCATAAACAAACGGTCGCGCTCCGCCTCCGGAATTCCCGGTCCCTCGTCTCGCACCGCGAAAAAAACAGAGTCCCCGGATTCTCCCCATTTCACGAGTACCCGCAGTCCGCGAGGCGAGAACTTTAGGGCGTTGCTGATCAGATTCTCAGCCACCTGTTGCATACGACCGCGATCGAAGCACGCCCTCACCATTTCGGACGGCGGATCGGTTTGCAGGGAAATCTCTTTGTTGTCCGCATGACCCCGATACAAGGACACCGTCTTGTCCAGCAGTTCGGCCAGGTCACTTTCCTCCAGGTCCAATTTCAATTCCCCAGCGTCGATCGCGGAAAGATCGAGCAGATCGTCGATCAACCCCAACATCGACGCCGCGGCCGAAGCTATGATCGAGGCCATCTCGCTCTGCTCCGCGTTCATTTCTCCCGCCATCCCGTCGCGCAACATTTCGCCGAAACCCCGTATCGATATCAGCGGATTCCGCAAGTCATGGGCCGTCACTCCGAGCAGCCGATTGCGCGCCTGCACCGCCGCGTCGAGTTTGGCGATGATCTCCGCCTGCTCATTCAATAACTCCCGCACGCGCAGGTGCGTGCGCACCCGGGCCAGGGCCTCGCTCGGCTGAAACGGCTTGGGAATGTAGTCCGCCCCGCCCGACTCGAATCCCGCCACCACGTCTTTGGCGCCACTGCGGGCGGTGATAAAAATCACCGGGACATCGGAGTCTCCAAGGGACGCTTTCAGCCGGCGACAGACCTCCAGTCCGTCGACTCCGGGCAATACCACATCCAACAGGACCAGATCGAACGCCTCCCTTCCCGGCGCATTCAGAAATTCCTCTCCCGAGGCGAACCACGTCACCTGGTAGCCGTCACGCTCGAGAATACGCTGCAGAATTATCGCGTTCAGCCGATCGTCCTCCACCAGGGCCAGGCGTTTGGCTTCCGTCCCGGGAGCGACATCGCTACCACCCCGGGCGGGCTGCACGCCGGTCGGCGGTGTATTCATGGCTGTATTTTCGCTGGCCAAATCAGCACCACCATGTAAGGCAAACATTTCGGGTTCAACACAAAAGAACGCCGGAACACCGACCGGAAATCACGTCGATTAAAAATTAAAGACGTTGTAACGCCTCTCGTTTTCGATGGTGGTCAGTGGGCCGTGGCCCGGAGCGACGACGGTCTCTCCGTCCATTTCCGCCAGAACCCGGCGCACGTTGCTCAGGAGTTTCCGCGGACAATAAAAGGCGCAGGCGACGGAACCGGCGAATAAAAGGTCTCCGCCAACCAGTATGCCGCCGCTCTCCGGCCGGCATGAGGGAACCACATGATAGGAAAGGTGATGCTCCGAATGCCCGGGAGTATCCATAACACGGATATTAAACCCGGATCGCTCTATCGTCTCGCCGCCGCGCAACACTTTGTAATTCCCGGTGCCGCCGGCAGGCGCGAACACCACCGCCTCGGGATACCGTTGCCGCAACGCGACGACCCCCCCAGCATGGTCGGCGTCCCAGTGGGTCAGAAATATCCCATCGACCGAATCGACCCCCTCCGGCCAAACCTGCGACAATGCCCGCAGGTCGTTGCCGGTGTCGAACAATAGCGCCGTACCGGCCCCGGGCTCCGCCACCAGGTAGGCATTGACGCACCCCACTCCGAAAGGCATCGCCAGGGTATACAATTCGCATGGAAGACCGGACAGAGCGGGCAACGGGTAACGTCCCCCGCTCAACGCGGAAAGCCCGACTTCGTTCAACTTCAAAACACTGGCCAGGCTGCGCAATTCGTCCGCCGTCAGGTCGTAGCGATAATCCTCGGCATCCTTGATTTTCGCCGCGGACACCCCGGACCGACTGGCGAGGGACTCCTCCGTCATGCCGGAAAACTTCAACGCCTTTTCCAGCACGTCTCCCAACTCGTCTTCCAGTTCTCTCACGAATCCATACATTGCCGTAAACACTCTAACAGCCGAGACCGCGACTTGGCAAAATTGATTTTGTTTTTCCAGCCCTTTGTTCTCATCATTCCGCCAAATATGAATCAAAACGACGAAGTTCTTGATATCTTCCGCCGGAGCGGAGCGTTGCTCAAGGGGCATTTTGTGCTTCGGTCGGGACTGCACAGCGAATATTTCTTCCAGTGCGCCCAGGTGTGCCAATACCTGAATCATGTCGAAAGGCTCGCGGAACTGTTACTGGAAAAGCTCGGGGACACCCGCTTCGAAACCGTCCTGGCCCCCGCCATGGGCGGACTGGTGATCGGCCAGGAGGTGGCTCGTCAGAGCGGCAGCCGCTTTATTTTCGTGGAAAAGGAAAACGATCGCCTGGCCCTGCGTCGCGGTTTCCGCATCGCGCCCGGCGAACGCATTCTGGTGGTGGAGGATGTGGTGACCCGGGGCGGACGGGCGCGCGAAGCCATCGACATCGCGGCCGCCGAAGGAGGCGCCCCCCAGGCCCTGGCGGTGCTGGTCGACCGCAGCGCGGGAAACGCGAGTTTTTCCGTCCCCCTCGTTTCTCTGGTGCACCTGAATTTTCCCACCTACGCCCCCGATGCCCTGCCGGCACACTTGAAAGGTACCCCGGCGGTGAAGCCGGGGAGCTGAGATTTTCCGTGCAATCCGGCTGCTTATCGCCCAACCTGCCAAACGAATTCACCGACTCATGCGCAAGATCAATCTCATGCTCCGCTCCGCCGCGATATTCCTTTTTTCCGCCTTGATCCCTTTGGGCCTCGCCGAAAACGGCGGCCCCTATGACGACCTCGGCCCGGGCCTGTTCGCGGTTTTCGAGATCGAATTCACCGGCGAGGAGGGCGAGGACGCGTTCGGCGAGTTCGTTTGCGAGCTTTACTTCGACCAGACCCCGATGACCGTGGCCAATTTCGTCGGCCTGGCCGAGGGCACGCAACGGTGGATCGATATGAACACCCTGGCCCTGCGGAGCCGGCCGTTTTACGACGGCCTGATCTTCCACCGGGTGGAACCCGGGTTCGTCATTCAGTCCGGATCGCCGCGCGGCGATGGCAGCGGGGGGCCGGGGTATTTCTTCCCCGATGAAATCCTCCCGGAGCTGACCCATTCCGAAGCGGGTCTACTCTCGATGGCCAACGCCGGACCGAACACCAATGGCAGTCAATTCTTCATCACCCTGGACGAAGCGCCGCACCTGGACGGGGCCCACTCCGTTTTCGGCCGCGTGGTGCGCGGCATGGAGGTGGTTGAGGCCATCGGTACGACACCGACCGGGAGCGATCTCAACAACGACGACGAGGAGGAGGAGAACGAAAACGACGGAGAGAACGGCGAAAACGGCAACGGTAATGAGAACGGTGACGGCGAAAATGGCGACAACGGTGATGAGAACGGTGACGGCGACAACGGAAATGGAGAGGAGCCTCCCTCCATCCCCGACGACCGGCCGATCGACGACATCGTGATTCAGCGAGTCACCATTGTCAGAAACGGGCCCGAGGCCGAAGCATTCGATCCGGATGCCGAGCCGTTGCCGCGTCCGCGCGGATTGCTCACGGAACTCGTGGGTGAATCCCGTCCGTTCGCCCTGAAATTCGAACAGGAGTATTTCAACGAATATGCCACCTTTTACAGCACCGATCTTGAAACCTGGTTCTTCCTCCGCGGACACCTCACCAATCAGGAGATACCGCCGAATCCGGCGCCTCTGCCGGCGCGATTCAACAACGAACCGCAGCTCTTTCTGCGGGTCGCCCGGGTCGAGTACCCGCGCACCGCGTTCGCCGGTCTGCCCAACCGCACCTTCGACTTCCGCTTCGAGTCGTTCAGTCCCACCCAGGTCATCCGCCTGAATTTCGGGCCTACCGCCCTTTTCGGCACTTACGTGGAAAATCCGGGTTCTTCGGTGGAAATGTCGGGCAATGTGCGGGCCTTCGACACCACCACGCCCTATTCCGGACAACTGCAGTTGATCTTCGATCCGGAAGCCTTTTTTCCCACCCAATACAATCTGACCCTGAGCTACGACGACGAATCGTCGGGGACCTTCACTGGAACCGCGTTCACCGATCCCCCGCGCCAGGTCCACGGAACCTTCACCGCGACCGACGTCCCGCCGCCGGAAGACGACGACTGATTCATCCCGCTATGACCGGCTCCGATCTTCCCGTTCGCGAGCTGCGGGGCGCCATCGCGAGCGCCCTGCGCCAGGGCAACCGCCTGATTCTGGACGCTCCCACCGGCTCGGGCAAATCCACCCAGGTCCCGCAAATCCTGTTGGAGGAAGGGCTTTGCGAATCGGGCGAAATCGTCATCCTGCAACCTCGCCGCCTGGCGGCGCGTATGCTGGCCAAACGGGTGGCGCGGGAGCGCGGCGGGGATCTCGGCGAGGAAGTGGGCTACCAAATCCGGTTCGACCGGGTCGTCTCTTCCCGAACCCGCATCCGTTTTGTCACCGAGGGCATCCTGCTCCGGCAGATCATGGAGAATCCCGACCTGCCGGGCGTGGCCGCGATCCTTTTCGATGAGTTCCACGAACGCCACCTCTACGGCGACATCACCCTGGCCCGCGCACTGCAGATCCAGCAGGAAAATCGCCCCGACCTCAAGCTGGTCGTGATGTCGGCCACCCTGGACCGCACCGCCCTGGAACCTTATCTGGAACCGTGCCATACCCTGAGCTCCCAGGGTCGCGCTTACCCGGTTGAAACCGAATACCTTCCCCGCTCGCGCGAGCGACACCCGCCGCCAGTCTGGGAACTGGCGGCGCGAGAACTGGACCGGCTCATCAACGCCGGCGCGGAAGGCGACGCCCTTATTTTTATGCCCGGCGCCTACGAGATCCAACGTACCCTCTCGGCCCTGGAAGCCTTTCCCAGCCTGCGTCCTTTCGCCAGGCTCCCCTTGCACGGCGAGCTCCCTCCGCAATCGCAGGACGCCGCCCTGGGCCCCTGCGAGCGGCGCAAGATCGTGGTTTCCACCAACGTGGCGGAAACGTCGCTGACCATCGAAGGAATCCGCATCGTGATCGACAGCGGCCTGGCCCGAATCGCCCGATTCGACGCCCAGCGCGGCATCAACACGTTGCTGGTGGAAAAAATTTCCCGCGCGTCCGCCGCTCAACGAGCCGGGCGCGCCGGACGAACCGCCCCGGGCCATTGCCTGCGGCTCTGGAGCGAGGAGGATCACGTTGCCCGCCCCGCCGCCGACCTTCCGGAGATCAAGCGACTCGATTTGGCGGAAACCGTCCTCACCCTGAAAAACAGCGCCATTGAGAACCTCGAAACCTTTCCCTGGCTGGAACCCCCGGAACCGGCCGCCCTGGAGCGGGCTCAGCGCCTCCTGCAGGAACTCGGCGCCCTCGATGCCCGCGCCCGACTGACCGATACCGGCCGGGCCATGGCCGCCTTTCCCGTGCACCCGCGCTACGCCCGCATGCTCATGGCCGCCCGCGAAGCCGGCTGCGTGCCGGAGATCGCATTGATCGCCGCCCTCACTCAAACCCGCGGTCTGCTGGAGAGGCGTCCCGACAAACGCGTCGAGGTCCGGCGTGAAGATCACCTGGGCGACGAACAGGAATCCGATTTTTTCGCCCAGATGCGCGCCTGGAGCTTCGCGGCGGAAAACCGCTTTTCCGTCAACGCCTGCCGCGAGGTGGGGGTCCACGCCGGCGCCGCCCGCCAGGCGGGACAGATTTTTCACCATTTCCTCCGGATCGCCGACGCGAAAAACCGGCAATCCCACCCGACCTCCAGCGACTCCGTCAAGGTCCGCCGCTGCCTCCTTCAGGGGTTCTCCGACCAGGTCGCACGCCGCACCCGTCGCGGCACGCTGCACTGTGAAATAGTTCACGGCCGGCGCGGCGAACTTGATCGGGAAAGCGTGGTGCGCGATGCGCCGCTTTTCATCGCCTCGGAAGTGCGCGAAATATCGACCTCGGCCCAGGAGTCCAACGTCACCGTAAGACTGGGCCTGGTCACCGCCATCGAGGAATCCTGGCTGGAGGAATTGTTTCCGGAAGACGTTTCCACCCGCCACGAGGTCCAATTCGATTCCTCCCTCCGCCGGGTTGTCGGCCAGGAGAGCGTGGTTTTTCGCGACCTGGTACTGCGTACCAAACCCACCGACCGCGTCTCTGACGATGCGGCCGCCGCCATCCTGGCGGAGGAAGTGCTCACCGGACGATGCCCGTTGAAAAACTGGGATCATTCCGTCGAACAATGGATCGCCCGTCTGAACTTCCTGGCGGCCCACATGCCGGAACTCGAACTCCCCCCGATTAACCGCGAAGACCGCCGGGCCTTGATCGAACAGATCGTGTACGGCGCACGTGGTTACAAGGACATCAAAGACCGACCGGTCATGGGCACGGTTAAATCATGGCTGGCACCCGAACAGGCGGGGGCCCTCGATCACTACGCCCCGCCCTCCGTCGAGTTGCCCCGGGGGCGCAAGGTAAAACTGGTTTACTCCGAAACCGACCCGCCCGTCCTTTCAGCCCGGGTGCAGGACCTGTATGGGCTGGAGGAAAACATCCGTCTCGCCGAGGGCCGCGCCCCGGTCCGTATCCACATTCTTGCTCCAAACAACCGTCCGGTTCAAGTCACCGAAGACATCGCCGCCTTCTGGAAAAACAGTTATCCGGCGGTGAAAAAACAACTGCAGGGTCGCTACCCCAAACACGAATGGCGCTGAGGTAAGGCCCGTTTCGAAGCTCAAAGCCGTCTTAGAAACGTTCGAAATCGAGCCGCTGCCGGTTGCGGGCACTGGCGGGCAGCGGCACAAGACCGGAGGCCTCGATCGCCTCGGCCACCCGTTCACGGGTCAGGTAAAGCAACAGGTCGCGCAAAGCCTCACGGTTCTCCGGGGAAAACACCAGGTAAACCGGCAGACGAATCGGATAGTCCCCGGTGTGCACGTTTTCACGACTCGGCCCAAAAGCAATGCCTCCATCCTCTCTCGCCAGGGCCAGAACCCGCACGGGACGTCCCGGGGGCGGCGCCTGCGGCAGCAGGCCGATTGTCGCCGTACTTTCCGCCAGGGCGCCAATCACCTCGTTCGAGGTTCGATGGTAGGTAACCGATGCGCGCAGGCGCGGAGTGCGCAACACCTGGTGACGAAAGAGGTCAACGGCGATACTGCTCCCCGCCGCGATCGAATGCAGGTCGATGGACCGGGGACGCAATTCCCCGGCCAGGCCCAGGTCCCCCCAGCGGGTGAACGAAGAGACCTCCTGAGCACCGAAAACCGCGGATACCTGGGGCAGGGTCAGTTCATTCAGCGGATTAGCGGAGTTGATGGCGAAAACGACAGTCTGGTAGGCCAGCGCGTGCGATTCAAAACCATCGAAATGGGAATCGGCCCCAGCCGGCGCGGCAAGGATGGCCAAGTCGAGCCGCCCTTCGTCCATTCCCGCACGGGCCGCATAGGTGCCGCGCAGGCTCACTTGCACATCAATGTCAAACTCTTGCGCGAAGTCCCCGAGGATTTCCTGGAATGCCGTACCCAGAAGATCCGATCCGCCGACACGCAATACCGGCCGATCCTCGGCTGGCAGCGATATCGTCAGAACAAACAAAGCGGGGATGAACAAAAGGTGATTTCTCATAAGTGGAAAAGAACAAAAACTAGTACGAAACGGAAAAAGTCAACGCAAGGAAACAATCGATCGCCCAAGCCGAACATCACTTTCGCTCGACCACGTCCAACTCCGGCCATTGCGCCAATTTCCGGTGCAGGGTGCGCCGGCTGATACCCATGAGGCGAGCCGCTTTGCTCCGGTTGCCGCGCGCCTCCAAAAGCGCGCTACGCAGCAGTTTTTTCTCATTTTCCTGCACCGAGAGGGGATTGGACAGCGGAGTCGACTCCGTCCGGTCCGTGCCGGTTCCGGTCTCACCCCTGAACTTCCCATCCAGATCGTACTCGGTCACCCGGCCGCCGCGGTGGAGGATGACGAGGTTTTCGGCCAGATTCCGCAGTTCCCGCACGTTTCCCGGCCAGTCGTACTGGGTCAGCAGCCGCATGGCCCCGGCTTCCAGGGTCACCGGAGGCAAATTGTTCTCGGCCGCATAATGATCGATATAATGCTTGAGCAGAACGGGAATGTCCTCGCGCCGTTCCCGCAGCGAAGGAATGTCGATTCGCACCACATTGAGCCGGTAAAAAAGGTCTTCCCGAAAATCGCCCTCCCGCACCAATTCCTCCAGGTGACGATTGGTCGCCGTCACCAGGCGAACGTCCACTTTGATCGGTTTCATGCCCCCCACCCGCTCGAAAGTGCGTTGCTCCAGGAAACGCAGCAGTTTGACCTGCGTGGTGTGGTCGATCTCTCCAATTTCGTCCAGAAACAGCGTTCCGCCATCCGCCGCCTCGAAACGCCCGATACGGCGTTCGGTGGCTCCGGTGAAGGCACCTTTTTCATGACCGAACAATTCGCTCTCCAGAAGCGTCGGCGGCAACGCGGCGCAGTGCACCGCAACGAAGGGCCCTTTGGAACGATCACTGTTCTGATGAATCGCCTGCGCCACCAGTTCCTTCCCGGTACCGGTTTCTCCTCCGATCAGAATGGTCGCCCGGGAGGCCGCCACCAGCTTGACGCGTTCGATCACGTCACGCAGCGCCCGGGATTCCCCCACAAAGGAGTCAAAACGGAACTTGGCGTCGAGGCGTTCGTGCAAATGCAAATTCTCCTCCTCGATTTTCCGTGACTTCAATGCCCGCTGGATAAGAATTTCCAGCTTTTCCAGATTAACCGGTTTGGTCAGAAAATCGAAGGCCCCGCGTTTCATCGCCTCCACCGCCGTTTCCACACTGCCGTACGCGGTCATCATGATGCACACCGGCCGGTTGCGCAGCGTCAGCGCGCGGTCGATAACCTTCAGGCCGGACTTTCCCGCCATCTTCAAGTCGGTCAGAACGACATCAAACGCTTCCTCCTCCATCAGGTTGAAAGCCTCGTCGGCGCTGCGAGCCAGGTAGACGTCGTACTCATCCTCAAAGGCCTGCATGAGACCCTCGCGCGTGTGACGCTCGTCATCCACTATCAAAATCGAAGCGGGCATGATGCGTCGATATTTAAGCAGCGAATTTGAAAGGCAATGTCAATCGCGCCACCACCCCGGCTTCAAGCCCGCCGAATCGGTCCTTTACGTAAAAACGGTTGATACCCCGGGACGCCCCATTATATTCGCAGGATGCCAAAAGTCGAAGAGCCGACATCAAACATTAACGCCGATTCAAACCGCCCGCAGGGATTCGGAAGCGGAACAGACCCGCTGGCGCCACCGGATACCTTTCCCCGGAGACATATCGGTCCGGACAGCACCGCCGTCGCGCAAATGCTCAACCTTCTCGGTTACGGCTCGCTCGAAGAACTGGTGGACACCGCCGTACCGGAGGACATCCGCCTGGAACGTCCGCTCAACCTGCCCCAGGCGCTGGGCGAAAGGGAAATGCTGGAGGAATTGCGCGCCATCGCCGGCCGCAACACCGTCCACCGAAGTTTTATCGGCATGGGCTACCACGGCTGTTTCACTCCGCCGGTCATTCAGCGCAATATCCTGGAAAACCCGGGTTGGTACACGCAATACACCCCCTACCAGCCCGAGCTGGCTCAAGGGCGTCTGGAAGCCCTGCTCAACTTCCAGACCCTGGTGACAGATCTGACCGGACTGGAAATCGCCAACGCCTCTCTGCTCGACGAAGCCACCGCCGCCGCCGAAGCCATGACCATGGCTTGGGGTCTCAAAGGAAAAGGCGACAAACGGAATTTCTTCGTTTCCGACCTTTGCCACCCGCAAACTATCGAAGTGTTGCGTACCCGCGCCGAACCGCTGGGCATCAAAACCGTGGTCGGCGACCATCGGGAACTGCAGCCGGACGATTCCTTCTTCGGCGCGCTTCTCCAGTACCCGGCCACCGACGGAAGCATTCTCGACTACGAATCCCTGATCGGGAGCCTGCACGATGTTGGAGCCCTGGCGGTGGTGGCCACCGACCTGCTGGCGCTCACCCTGCTGCGGCCTCCCGGCGAGTTCGGGGCCGACATCGCCGTGGGCAGCAGCCAGCGCTTCGGCGTGCCGCTGGGTTACGGCGGGCCCCATGCCGCCTTTTTCGCCACCCTGGAAAAGCACAAACGGCGCATGCCGGGCCGACTGGTGGGGGTCTCCCACGATTCCGAGGGCCGGCGCGGGCTTCGGCTCGCGCTGCAAACCCGCGAGCAACACATCCGCCGCGACAAGGCCACCAGCAATATCTGCACCGCCCAGGTCCTCCTGGCGGTGATGGCATCCATGTACGCCGTTTACCACGGCCCGGACGGCCTGAAAACCATCGCCCGCCGCATCCGCGCACTCACTCGGATTCTGCGGGACGAACTCGGACAACTTGGCTTCGACACCGGCAAGGCTCCGGTCTTCGACACCATCAGAGTGGAGGTTTCAGGAGACATGGCGGCTTCATTCCGCGAGAAGGCGGACAAGCGCGGGCTGCTGCTTCGCGACTGGGGAAAGGATGCGGTCGGCATTTCCCTCGACGAAACTTCCCGCGTCGAGGACCTCATCGAATTGATCGAAGTCTTCGGTGGCCAGACCTCGCCCGATGCGGTGCGGGCAAAAGCGGAGATCGCTTTCGGCGAGTTCGAGGAGCCCTTCGCCCGGCGGAGCGAATTTCTGACTCATCGGGTCTTCCACGACTTCCACACTGAAACCGAGATGCTGCGTTACATCAAACGCCTGGAAGCAAAGGAGCATTCATTGACGGTTTCCATGACCCCGCTCGGTTCCTGCACCATGAAGCTCAACGCCACGGCGGAAATGCTTCCCATAACCTGGCCGGAGTTCGCCAATTTGCACCCTTTCGCACCCCGCGAGCACGCCGAGGGTTACCAGGAAATCTTCCGGCAAATCGAGGCCTGGCTGGCGGACATGACCGACTTCGCGGCAGTATCGCTCCAGCCCAATGCCGGCTCCCAGGGGGAGTACGCCGGCCTCCTGGCCATCCGCAACTACCACTCGGAGCGGGGCGAGGGACAGCGTGACGTCTGCCTGATCCCGGTATCCGCCCACGGCACCAATCCCGCCAGCGCCATTATGTGCGGCCTGCAGGTGGTTCCGGTGCAATGCCGCGAGAACGGGGACATAGACCTGGAGGATTTGCGACAGAAAGCCGAAACCCACGCCGATCGTTTGGCCGCGCTCATGGTGACCTACCCGTCGACGCACGGCGTATTCGAAAAGGGAATACGCCAGGTGTGCGCCATCGTGCACGAACACGGCGGCCAGGTGTACCTCGACGGCGCCAATCTCAACGCCATGCTCGGAATCGCCACCCCGGCGGCCATCGGCGGCGACGTCTGCCATTTCAACCTGCACAAGACCTTTTGCATTCCCCACGGGGGCGGCGGCCCCGGTGTGGGACCCATCGCCGTGGCCGAACACCTGGCCCCTCACCTGCCCGGACATTCCGTGGTCCCGAACGGCGGAAAAGACGGCGCCATCGCGGCGGCCCCCTGGGGAAGCGCGCTGATCCTGCTCATCTCCTGGGCCTACATTCGCATGATGGGATCGCGCGGTCTGACCGACGCCACCCGTCACGCCATCCTCAACGCCAACTACGTCGCCCGGCGACTGGAGTCCCATTACCAGGTCCTTTACCGCGGTCACCGCAACCTCGTGGCCCACGAGTGCATCATCGATTTCCGCGAGTGGAAGGAACGGGCCGGCATCGAGGTGGAGGACGTGGCCAAGCGCCTGATGGATTTCGGGTTTCACGCTCCAACCATGTCCTGGCCGGTTCCCGGCACCATGATGATCGAACCGACCGAAAGCGAGTCGCGCGAGGAACTGGACCGCTTCTGCGACGCCCTGCTCGCCATCCATGAGGAGATGTGCGCCGTGGAACGGGGCGAAATGGACCGCAATGACAACGTTCTTAAAAACGCGCCCCACACGGCATCCGTCCTGACCCGGACAGAATGGAACCACTCCTACACCCGCGAGCAAGCCGCCTACCCGGCCCCCTGGACCCGGGAACACAAGTTCTGGCCACCGGTGGGACGGGTGGACAACGTCTATGGCGACCGCAACCTCGTCTGCACCTGTCCGTCAGTGGAGGAAAGCGCGGGAGAAAGTTAAAGGTAAGAGGTGGAACGGGACGAGGGACGGGGGACGACTTTCATTTAAGTATTAACCCGTCCTCGCATGCGCGCGGGCGACTTCGATGTATTTCAACGCGTAGTCCTTTAACTTACGCGAGGCTTCCGGCGAGAGGGTTTTCACCGTCTTGGCGGGCGCGCCGAGGACGAGAGAACCGGGCGGACAGCTGAACCCCTGGGTCACCAGGGCGTTGGCCCCGACCAGGGAACCCTCGCCGATATGCGCCCCGTCCAGGATGGTGGAGCCCATGCCGATCAGGCAACCCGGCCCGATGCGGCAGGCGTGAATGATGGCGCGATGTCCCACCGTGGTGAAGTCGCCCACCTCGACGCCATAATTGTCAGCCAGGTGAACGATGGTTCCGTCCTGAAGATTAGTCCCCTCCCCGATGCGAATACTGTTGATGTCACCCCGCAGCACCGCGCCGTACCAAACGCTGCTCAAAGGCCCCAACACCACGTCGCCGATCACCGTCGCGTTCGGGGCCACAAAAAGCGCCTTCTCCGTATCCGGTTTCTGTCCCAGGTAACGCCGCAGTCGTTCGTGTATGTCCATCGCTTCGAGTGGAATCGGAACCGCCCGACTCCGCCAACCCATATTGCGGCATCCGCAGCGACAGCTCAAGCCCGCCGCCGCAAAAAGAAAAAGGCCGGCGGAAAACTCCGTCGGCCCTTCAAAACAAAACTTTGCACCGATAACCGAAAAAGGCCGATCAGGCCCGGCGACGCCGGTACACCACAAAGCCCAGAACCGCCGCCCCGAAAAGCAGCGCATAGGTCGACGGCTCGGGAACGATGCTCAAATTGTCGAGGCTGCCCACCGTGCCAGCGTTGCGAACATCGGCATAAAACCCAACGGCATTTCCGATATCGGCGTTCG
Organism: Opitutia bacterium; assembly: GCA_050506795.1. GTDB lineage: Bacteria > Verrucomicrobiota > Verrucomicrobiia > Opitutales > T3Sed10-336 > SLOW01. Next base: position 32,495 of record JBJHCF010000013.1, on the reverse strand, counting down.
CCATGGTACGGGTCGTAAGGACATTGCGTTCGCCATTCTCATACCAGCCGAGTTCAAAAACTGTGGTGTCGATGCGGGCGATAAACAGGGTATCCACCGGGTGAGTACCCCCTCCCGACAAACTCAACTCCGAGGAGCCGTCGAATCCGCGACTGTAAAGCTGCCCGTTGTCCCGAACATAAATATTCACGTAATCCGCTCGAACGTCGGCAGTCGGGTGTCCGGCGCCGACGTAGAGACCGATATCCTGTGTACCGGTAGAATTGGCCGAAAAATTCGCCTGTAGTTCAAATCCGACATTGAGAGGGAAATCCGTACGGGTGAGAGCAAACTGCTCAATCCCACCATAGGTCGTGGTATTGATCTGCAGCATGCCACCGCTGACCTCCCAAGTGTAGACGTTGTCTGGGGCTCCACCCGTGGCTTTCAAAATTCGCGTATCGGTCCAGGCCGACAGATCGGTGCTGCTGAAGTCGGTAATCAGCTGTCCGTGGACATTCGCTCCGGCAAAGGCCAACAGGGTGAAAATCAGGGTGATTTGTTTTTTCATGTTTTTGAGTAGGTTCCTTTAAGAATTGGCGGAAGAAAACTTATGGTAGAATATCGAAAAAAGCCCTCGGCAGCGTCAATTCTTTAGGAAGCTGAAATCCATTGGATAACGGCCCGCCAATGGTCTTGTTCTACTTGCATAGTTGACTAGACCCGGGGTTATAAACGGTCGACAGTCACAATCAAAACCCCCATTGCCTAATCACACAATCGGGCGGGAGCAAACGTTCGCTCCCGCCCGATTGTGTGATTCTCGGGTCCCGGAGACCGGGTTATTCCGCCGTTCAAGCTTTCGCCGCCGCCACCACAGAATCCGGGGTGATGCCCAGTTCCTTCATCACGGTGGCGCCCGGGGCGCTCAGACCGAAACGGTCGATGCCGATCACCTTGCCGTCCAGGCCGACGTACTTGTACCAATAGGAGGTGGCACCGGCCTCGATGGCCACGCGGCGGCGACAGGAGGACGGGAGGACCGATTCACGATACGACTCCGACTGCCGGTCGAAACGGGTGGTGCTGGGCAGAGAAACCACCCTAACGCCTTCCCCCAGCTGCTCCGCCGCCGCCAGGGCGTGCTGCAGTTCGCTGCCGGAGGCCAGGATAATCTGTTTCAACTCCCCGGTTTCCTTCCGAGCGATGTACCCGCCGCGCAGAACGCCCTGGCGGCGATCGTCGCGGGAAACCTGCTTTAAATTGGGCAGATTCTGCCGGGTGAGAATCAGGGCGGTCGGACCGTCAGTTCGCTCCATGGCCGCCGCGTAGGCGCCGGCGGTTTCCTCCGGATCCGCCGGGCGAATCACATCAAGCCCCGGGATCAAACGCAGTGAGGAGACCATTTCCACCGGCTGGTGGGTAGGCCCGTCCTCACCGACTCCCACCGAATCGTGGGTAAAGATGTAGGTCACCGGCAATCCGCCGAGCGCGGCCAGTCGAATGGAGGGCCGACAGTAATCGGAGAACACCAGGAAGGTGGCGCCGGAGGGACGGAACAGGCCGTCGTAGGCCACCCCGTTGAGTATCGCCCCCATGGCGTGCTCCCGGATGCCGAAACGGATATTCCGCCCGGAAGGGCTCTCCGGCTTGAAGTCACCCGCGTCCTGCAGGTAATTGTTGGTCGAACCGTGCAGATCGGCGCTGCCGCTGATAAAGAGCGGGAGTGCCTGGGCAACCGGCTGAATGGCGATCGAACCGGCCTTGCGGGTCGCCATGGCGGTTTCCTCGGCAAAGGGCTTGATCCGCTCGAGCAGGTCGGACGGCACGTGTTTTTTCACTCCCTGCTCCAGCACTTCGGCCAGCTCGCCGTGGGCCGAGCGCCAGGCCTGGTAACGCTTTTCCCAGGCTTCGTATTCGGAGGCCAACCGCTTCTTGTGCTCGGCGAAGTACGTTTTCACCTGGTCCGACACATAAAACGTCTCCTTGGGAAGTCCAAGTCCCTCACGCGCGGCTTCGGCGAATTTGGCGCCGCCCTCTCCGTGCCCTTTGGCGGTGCCGGCGACTTCCGGGATACCGCGGGCGATCTCCGTCTTGGCTTCGATAAACTGCGGTTTGCCCGAAGTGGAGGAACGCGCCTTTTCGAAGGCGGCCAGAAAGGCCTCCATGTCGTGCCCGTCAACCTGCTGCACCTCAAACCCGTAAGCCTCGTAACGCTTGAGCGTATCCTCGCTCTGCGTCTCGCTGGCCATGGCGTCCAGGGTGACGTCGTTGGAGTCGTAGATCAGGATCAGGTTGTCGAGCTTGAAGTGTCCGGCGAAGGCGGAAGCCTCCGCCGCCACGCCTTCCTGCAAACAGCCGTCGCCGGCCAGCGCGACCACGCGGTAATCAAAAATGGAATGTTCGTCCGTATTAAACCGGGCCGCGGCCATCTTGCCCGCCAGGGCCATGCCCACCGCGTTGCCCACGCCTTGTCCCAGAGGTCCGGTGGTCGCTTCAACGCCCGGCGTTTCACCGAATTCCGGATGTCCCGGAGTTTTGCTGTGCAACTGACGGAAGTTCTTGATTTCCTCCAGCGACAGGTCGTAGCCCGAAAGGTGGAGCCAGCCGTAGAGGAACATGCTGCCGTGACCGGCGGAAAGCACGAATCGGTCGCGGTTGATCCAGCGGGGCTGATCGGGGTGGTGGCGCAGGGCGTGGCCGTAAAGAACGGCGCCCATTTCGGCGGCCCCCAGGGGCAGGCCCAAATGGCCGGAACTGCACGCGTGCACCGCGTCGATGGAAAGGCCGCGGGCAATCCGCGCGGCTTCGGCAAGAGCTTCTTTATTTAGGTTCATAACAAGCGAATCGTTCTTGGTTTAGCAATACTTTGGTAAAAACGAAACACCGCGAACCGCAAGGAACACAAGAAATTCCTTTCGCGAGGCCCCAAAGACGCCCCGATTTTACCGGTTTACTGTACCATGATGGCTCGGAAGGCGGCATCAAAACGCCCCCCATACGGAAACTCACGCGGCCGTCGACCCGGCACGGCGAAAGAGCGACGCCTGAATTACAGGGCGCTCCGCGATCCCGGTACTTCCACCGCGCACGATGCTCCGTGATTGAAATCCCTTCGACGCCGCCTCCGGCAGACGCCGCGAGCGTCGGCCACGGTTTCCCGGAATCCAGTCCCTTCTCAGGACTTGCGTTCGGCCAGGCGCTTTTCTTTAACCTTGGTGGCAGACTTGCCCACCAGATCGCGCAGGTGGTACAGGCGAGCCCGACGCACCACGCTTTCGCGGTCCACTTCGACCTTTTCGATGTTCGGCGAATTCACCGGAAACACCCTTTCCACGCCTTCGCCGTAGGAGATACGGCGCACCGTGAACGTTTCATTGATGTCGCTGCCCCGACGGGCTATCACGATCCCACTGAAAATCTGGATACGCTCCTTGTCGCCTTCGCGCACGCGGGTGTGCACCTTAACACCGTCTCCCACTTTAAAGCCGGGAAGGTCGGTTTTGGTCTGTTTCTTGCCGATCTCGCTAACAATCTGGTTCATCGTTCGTACTTTCGTTTTCCAAGTCTGGTCGTATTTCCCGCGTTCTGCGCACCCGCATCTCCCGTCGCCAGCGTTCGATCGCCCCGTGGTCGCCCGAGAGCAAAACCTCGGGAACACCCATGCCACGAAACTCCGCCGGCCTGGTGTACTGCGGAAAAGAGAGGACATTGCCTTCGTAGCTGTCCTGAGTCAATGATTTTTCATCGCCTAAAACACCCGGCACGTGACGGGCCACTGCGTCGATCAACACGGCCGCCGCCAGGGTCCCATTGGTCAACACGTAGTCGCCGATACTGATCTCGCGATCGATCAGACAATCACGCACCCGCTGGTCCACTCCCTCGTAATGTCCGCTGAGCAGTATAATGTGCTTTTCCCGGGCCAAAGACTTGACCAGCGGCGTCCGCAGCGGCTCTCCATCCGGGGCCAGGTAAACCGTGCTGCTGTCAGGACCGCGCAGGGATTCGATGGCGGCGAAAATCGGTTCGGGTTTGAGCAACATTCCCGCACCGCCGCCGAAGGGCCGATCGTCGGTGACCTTGTGCTTTCCCTCCGCCCAGTCCCTCAAATTGTGCACCCTGATTTCCAGCAGGCCCGCCTTGGCCGCCCGGCCGAGCATGCTTTCCTCCAAATACCCCCGGATCATTCCGGGAAAGAGGGTGATCAAGTCGATTTTCATGGAATAACGCCGCCAATTCTCCCCTCATCGCGAGCGTACCGGGCGAACCGAAATTATCCAATCGGAGTCCGCGGCTTTGTCAGATCGAAAATGTCAAATTTACGATTCCCCGCTGAGAAATGCGGATCAAAGCTCGCGAACCAAAAGACCCTGCATCGGGGACGAAAAGCACCGCAATAAGTGCATTCATGATAATCGATCGCCGATACCAGGGGACCCTAAATCGACAGCCATTGACGCCCCTTAACCCTGGAATCATCCCTGATGCGCCACCTCAACGGAGGACGCGTCCCGGCCGCGGCGAAACGCGGTTCAGGCCTCGGAGGCGGCTGCTTCCGCCGGTTGCGCGGCAGCGGTCTTTTTCGCCTTTTTGTAAAGCGAACGGACCGTATCGGTCGGAGTGGCACCGTTCCCCATCCAGTATTCGGCGCGTTCGACATTGAAACGCAACTGCTCCGTCTTGGATTTCGGGCTATAGGTGCCCAGAGTTTCCACAAAGCGGCCGTCGCGACGGCCACGTGCCTCGGCGACAACGATGCGATAGACTGGATTGTGAGTCGCTCCCGCGCGGGAGAGTTTGATTTTTAAAGCCATTGTCCTTCAGTAGATGCTTGCGATTTTGGAAACAGACGAAATTGCGGCACTCCCGGACCGGAGTCAACTCCCCTTTTCGCGGAAATAATGTCACCGAATCGTAACCGTGGCCCCATTGACCGAATTTCCCCTTTCAGCGAACATTAGAACATGATCCCGAATTCATCAGATTCGCTAACCATCAGCTCTTCGGCAATCCCGCAGCGGTACCCGGAACGCCTGGGACGGGTGCAAATCGTCAGTACCGGGTCGGAGGGAATCCTGCTTCGGGTGGATGGCCGGGAACACTTCCTCACCTTCCGCAAATACCCGTGGTTCGCCTGGGCGACCTCGCGGGAGCTGGCCGACGTGCAAATGCTGGCGACCAACCACCTCTACTGGCCCGAACTCGACATCAACGTCATCCTGCGTCATCATCATTGACCCCGGCGCTCCCCTGGCAGCCTCCGGGAAACGCGCGACGGCGGCCAGGAATTTTCGCGCTTCCAGATAAATTCCGAACCGGATTACCGGCGGCGCTCGAGAACGCGCCGGACCTGATTTCGCTCCTCGTCGGTAATACTCGAATCCCGCGCGATCCGACCCTGTAATTCGGCCATGGCGTTCCGCGACGCCATCCACTGGTCGGCCGTCAACGTCGGTTCACTCATCAGGCTGTCCAGTCGCTGAACCGCTGAGGCATACTGGCGGGTGTTGATGTATTGCACCACCTGCTGGGCGGCCTCACGGACTACCGGAGATACCTCCTCACCGGAAGGACCGGTGGCCGCGGAAGACGCGACCGGTGCCGTAGAACCACCGCTGGTTCGGGTGGTACCGGTGGTCCCCCCGCCCGTCGCCGGAGCCGAATACGATCCCGGCGAGGTGGAAGGTTGCGCGGAAGGCTGGACCGGCGCGGGCTCAATCGCAAAGGTGCGCTCAAACTCGCGAACCACCTCCTGCTGTCGTTGTTCCTCCTTGCCGCAGCCGGCCAGGACAAACAGCACCGTCGCCAAAAATGCCGAAATTATGCTATGCTTTTTCATTGTGGGATCATTCGCAGGATCTATTGCCGCCACTTGGGCCGGAAGATGCGCGGAAACGCCTTAACCGCCCCCGTGCGAGGTTCTCGGGTTATTCCAGAGGCGACCCGGGCGCAGGGTCAACTGTTGGGCGTAATCCGCTTGACTGATGATCTCGACGTTGCCGTAGAGACCGGCGACATGAGCCCCACGCCCATGGCGCATGGAAATGCCCTCATCGGGAAAGTTTGCCCCGTCATTGTAAAAGAAAGGGGTCGCCTCATCGGCCTCCCAGAACATTATCGCATCGGGTTGAAACTGTTCAACCTTCAAAGCCGGACCGCCTGAGTAAGCGCTGGCGGAACCATTCATGACGTAACTGGAAAGTTTCTGCGTACGCGCCTCAAACAAATGGTCCTTCTTCATCCAGTCGGTCGGGCACTGATATATCTCATCATGCTCCAGGTACGGCCACAACTGACCATCCCGCAACGCGCCTGCCTGGGGATTGTAATCCGGTCCGGCGAAACGCCCTCCCGGACGATGGAGCGGCACGTCGTACAACCAGCCGTGGCTGGACTCTCCCCAATTGGGCCGGGGAAGCTGTCCCTCGTGGTCCGCGGCGAACACTTGGGTAGCCACCGCGATCTGCCGCAGGTTACTCAAACACAAGCTGCGACGCCCCGATTCCCGGACCGAGGCGGCCACTGGAATGAGGATAGCGCCGAGAATGCCAATAATCGCAATCACTGTTAGCAATTCAATCAACGTAAAGGCTGAGGGTGCCCGTTTCATATTTCCTTTGGTGTTTGGAGTTTTTCGACTGGATTTCAGACTGAGCTGAAGGAAACTAACCCTGATAAGAAACCTTGTGCCGTTTGCGACATAATGCAAACGAATTTTTATCGTTTTGGTATCGATTTAACCTTCACCAGGGACCTCGGTTGGGCAAAACGAATCGGTGCCTCCTTGCGCCAGGGCAAACTTGAACTATACTGCTCGGTCCTATAAAGGATCCTTCTAATCTGATCGAGTGCGGTCACGGCGGCTAAGCCACCGAAAACCGCCGTCTTAATTCCAACCAAGTAAAACCGAATGAAACCTGTTGTACTGTCTCTTCTATCGATCGCCGGCCTCTTCGCCGCCGGATTGTTCACCTCCAAGGCCAACGCGGCGGAAACCTACGGCGTCGATGTGGTTCACTCCAATGTCCTCTTTAAGGTCAAACACAACGGCTTCTCGTACGTCTACGGGCGATTCAACGCCTTTGATGCCGATGTGCGCTGGGATGAGGCCGACGCGTCCAATTCCAGTGTCAGCCTTACGATCGACGCCCAAAGCGTTGACACCAACAACGAGCGCCGTGACCAGCACCTGCGCAGTCCCGACTTTTTTAATGCCCGCCAGCACCCGGATATCGTCTTCCGCAGCACCGAAATCAACGGGAGCAACGGCGAGTACCAGGTGGCGGGTGAGGTCACCCTGCTGGGTGTGACCCGTCCGGTCGGGTTCACCTGGACCGAAACCGGCTCCGGCGAAGGACCGCGTGGAGATTTTCGGCGGGGCGGGATCGCCACCTTCACCGTGAATCGCGGCGATTTCGGGATGAATTTCATGCCGGACGGACTGTCCGACGAAATCGAACTGATCGTCACCCTGCAATTGGTGCGCCAATAACGGAAGGCACCTCTTGACCGCTATCCGGTATTTACTTCCATGAGTCCCGCCGAGCTCCTTAAACCGCTGCTGGCCGCGTTCCTGGCCGGCGGCGGTGTGCTGGCCGCGGCCATGGTCCTGGGACTCTGGAAACTGGAGGCCGGTCGCCGGATGGTCCGGTGGCTGGCGCCGGCCGCCGGATACCTGGTCGGGGCCTGGCTGGTTCGTGATCTCCCCTCCCTGCCCCCGCGCGAGGCGGCCGGCTGGATATTCTGGACGGTTGCTCTGCTGGGCGTTGCCGGACTGGCCCTGCCGTCGCGTCCGCACGCCTGGATCGCCTGGCCCTGCAGGGTCGTGGCGGCCTCCATTTTAATCTACCTTCTGGCGCAGCCCATGATCGGTCGAACCTGGGAGGAGGACGCGGCGATTATCTGGCCCGTTTCGCTGATCGCGGGCACGGCCGCGGCCTGGGCGTTCCTGGTCCGGGGTCACGGCGCCGAACCGGCGTGGCGGTACATCGGTCTCCTCCTCCTGGCCACGGCGGGACTAAGCATCCTTCTCATGATCGGTGGCGTGGCCAGTTACTCCCTCTTTGCCCTGGGTCTGGCCGGAGGCATCGCCGGTGGCAGCCTGGGAGCGCTTCCGCTGGTGCACCGCCTGGCCCCGGCCTCTCGCCCGGGACCGGCCATGGTGTGCCTTCCCTGGAGCGGACTCCTGGCGGCGGGAACGGTTTACGCCGACGTTCCTCCGGCCAGCGCCTTGCTGGCGCTGGTCTCCCTGGCGGCGCTCATGCTTCCCTCGGTGCCCAAACTGAATAACCTGGGCCCGGTCAAACGTACCGCGTTGCAGGGCGTCTGGCTGCTGCTCTTTTTGGCCGCCGCCATCGCCTGGGCACACCACAACGCCCCAAGTTTTGACTACTAGATAACATGAGGGCGACGCCTCAGACCCAAAGGAGTGCACGCATCTTGCGAGCGAAACTCACGCAGGAAGCGTGCTCTACCTCTCTCAACGTGATTTGCAAAACTTGATGGTTAGACGTTGATGTCGCAGGCCCACTGGTGGATCCGACGTTTCGTTCGGCAGTTGATCCACGATCATTAACGGTCCAAACCGGTTTCCACCCAATTCGCTATCCGACTTGAAAGCGACGCCGAAAAGGGTTCATCTTGCATTCTATGACCTGGTCCTTGCGAATCGGTTCGGTGGCGGGAATCGGCATTTTTCTCCATTGGACGTTCATCATTCTGATCACCGCCCTGTTCCTGATTCTGCTCGCCGGGAGTGACGCCCGCACCGCGATCGGCGTGGTGGTCTTTATCGGAGCGCTCTTCGGCTGCGTGCTGCTGCATGAGTTGGGGCACGCCCTCTGCGCCCTGCGCTACGGTATCGGCACCCGCGACATCACCCTGCTGCCTATCGGCGGCCTGGCCCGGCTGGAACGCATGCCGACCGAGCCCAGCAAGGAGTTCTGGGTGGCGGTGGCCGGACCGGCGGTCAACGTGGCCATCGCCGGTCTGCTGGCCCTTCTGATCCTGATTATCCACGGGACCGAGGGCCTGACAGACGTCACCCTGCTGCAGGAAGGCGAGGAATTCGGCGGTAACCTGCTGGGGAAACTGATGTGGATCAACGTCATCCTGGTTATCTTTAATATGTTGCCGGCCTTTCCGATGGACGGAGGCCGGGTGCTGCGGGCGGCCCTGGCCACCCGCCTGCCCTACCACCGCGCCACCCGCGTCGCCGCCACCGTCGGGCAGGGCATGGCCATCCTGTTCGCCTTCGCCGCCTTCCTGCCCGGAGTCAGCCCACTTCTGCTGTTCATCGCCATCTTTGTTTTCCTCGGCGCCGGGGCCGAAGCCCACTACGCCGAAACCCAATTCGCGCTTAAAGGTCTCAAGGTCCGCGACGCCATGCTGACCCATTTCCGTACCCTGCAGGAAAACGACACTCTCGGTGACGCCGTCGATGAATTACTGGCGGGTTCCCAGCAGGACTTTCCCATCGTCCGCGGCGGCGACGTCGTCGGACTTCTGACCCGTCAGCGTCTGCTGCAGGCGCTCTCCGACCACGACCGCCACGCTCCCGTCACCGTGGGCATGAACCGGGAGTTCGAGTGTCTGGGTGAGGACGATGACCTGGAAACCCTGCAGGAGAAACTCCGTATGGGAGAAATGACGACCCTGCCCGTCATGCACGAAGGCCGCCTCTCCGGCCTGCTCACCCGGGAGAACCTCGGCGAAGTGATCATGATTCACTCCGCTCTGGCCGATAGCGGCAACGGCACCCGCCTAAGTGACATTCTCCACAAGGGCCGCGAACACGCCTCCCGACACACCTTCCACGATCGATAAAACAACCGGGCGGTCCGATCAACCGGTCTCCACGGCAAGAGACCTGGGAGCGGCCTCGGGCGGGTATTCGTGCAGGGGGACTTCCGGGTGTTTGTCGCCGAAGTAACGAAGATTCCATTCGTCGGAGAAAAGCATGACCGGACGCCGGTCGTCGTCGGTGGCCAAAGCGGCCCCGGACGGAAGAAAGATTTCGCGTAATTGCTCCATCGATACAGACTCACCCACCCACCGCGTCACGGTCCAGGGGGCCGGGTCCAAACGAGAGGGAGCGCGGTACTCGCTTTCCAGGCGAAAGCGCACCACATCAAACTGCAAAGGGCCCACGGCTCCCAGGAAGGGGGTCTGATCGGCGGAGTTCGCCAGGTGGAAGCGCTGAACCACCTTTTCGTGCAGGAGCTGTTCCAGTCCGGCACGGAATCGCTTGTAGTTGCGCATATCCTCGTTGCGGAGGTAGGCGAAACATTCCGGCGGAAATCGCGGCAGTTCCTGGTAGAGGATCGCCGAATCTTCGGTGACGGTGTCGCCGAGCCCCAGTTCGGTGTTCCCGGCGATGCCGATGACATCCCCCGGCCAGGCCTCGTCCTGGGTCTCGCGCTCGCGGCCGAATACCCGCTGGGAAAACGACAGGCGAATCTTTTTGCCGCTCTGGGCGTGCAGCACGGACATATCCCGGCTGAACCGACCCGAACAGATCCGGATAAACGCCACCCGGTCGCGGTGCTGCGGATCCATATTGGCCTGGATTTTGAAGACGAACCCGGAAAAAGCCGGGCGGACCGGTTCGACGATCTCCTCGCCCACCTTGCGCGATCGCGGCTCTGGAGCCATGGCCAGAAACTCGTCCAGCAAAAGGCGCACACCAAAATTGTTCAGCGCGCTGCCGAAAAACACCGGAGTCAAACGCCCGCCCAGAACGGCTCCCGTATCAAACTCGGCGCCGGCCATGTCCAGCATTTCGATCTCCTCCTGGAGTTGGGCGTGGACCCGATCGGTCAGTTTTTCGCGGAGACCGGCGTCGTCGAGATCGGACAAAGACTCCGCCGCCCGGAAACGTCCCCCGGCGTTGCGCTCGAAGAAATGCGCCTGGCTGCGCCGGCGATCGATCAAACCCCGAAATTCGGCGCCGTCCCCCATGGGCCAGTTCATGGGGTAAGCGGCTAACCCGAGCACCGATTCGATTTCGTCCAACAGGGCGAGCGGTCCTTTCCCTGGCCGGTCGCATTTGTTGACGAAAGTGAAAATGGGCAGGCCTCGCATGCGGCAGACCTCGAAAAGCTTGCGGGTCTGTGCTTCGATGCCCTTGGCGGCATCGATCACCATAATGGCGGCGTCAACCGCAGTCAGCACGCGGTAGGTGTCTTCGGAAAAGTCCTCGTGACCGGGCGTATCCAGCAGATTGACACAGTAATCGCCGTAAGGAAACTGCAGAACGGTCGAACTGACCGAGATCCCGCGTTTTTTTTCCAACTCCATCCAGTCGGAAGCGGTGGCGCGATCCTTCTTCTTGCCCGTTACCGACCCAGCCAGTTGCACGGCTCCGCCGTAAAGCAGAAACTTTTCGGTCAATGTCGTTTTCCCCGCGTCCGGATGCGAGATGATAGCGAAGGTTCGTCTCCGCCTGACTTCGGATTCCAGGTTCATAAACGGTCCATCATCACCCAATCCCGAAGCTTTTTCCAATGAAATCTTCAGGTCGGCGAAGCCCGACAGACTCCTAGCCCGAATGGCACGGTTAAGGCGGTTCATCGATTGATGAAGCAAAAAATACAGCGGAAACTGGACTCACACGGAGACCCGGAGAGTTCAACCGGACCCGCCTCCGTGAGCGTCGGGGAACCGTGTTCCCTTGGCATACGGGCTGACGCCGGCTAAAGCACGGCGCTACGTGAAAGAATTCTTTTTCTGGAAGATTCTCCTGAAAAACACTGGAGACAGGCGGGGTTTCGTGATTAGTGTGACGGGTTATGTCGGACAATCTTTCGATTCAACCGCTGACCATCGCCGGCCGGACCTTTCAATCCCGGCTCCTGGTGGGCACCGGCAAATTTTCCAGCAACGAAGCCATGCGCGACGCCCTGGCGGCCTCGGGCACGGAACTGGTCACCGTAGCCCTCAAACGCGCCGATTTGAGCGGCTCGGGCGATCCCTTCGCCAACATCCTCGATTTTCTAGAATCAGACCGCTACCTCATCATGCCGAACACCGCCGGGGCCATGAACGCGGAGGAAGCGGTCCGCATCGCCCGCCTGGCAAAAGCCGCCGGTTTGCCCAACTGGGTCAAGCTGGAGATCCACCCGGACCCCAATTACCTGCTCCCGGACCCGGTGGAAACCCTGAAGGCGGCGGAAACACTGGTTAAGGAAGGATTTGTGGTCCTCCCGTACATCAATGCCGACCCGGTCCTGGCCCAACGCCTTCAGGACGTGGGCGCGGCCACCGTCATGCCGCTGGGCTCCCCCATCGGCAGCAACCGCGGCCTGGACACTCGAGCCCAAATCGAAATCATAATCGAACAGGCGCGGGTGCCCGTAGTGGTGGATGCCGGACTGGGACGTCCGTCGCAAGCGGCGGAAGCACTGGAGATGGGCGCCGACGCCGTGCTGGTCAACACCGCGATCGCGGTCGCCGCCGATCCCTCCCGTATGGCCCAAGCCTTTGCCGCCGCCGTGGTCGCCGGACGCTGCGCCTACGAAATTGGCCGGAGCCCGGTCAGCCGCACCGCCAGCGCCACCAGTCCCCTGACCGCCTTTCTGGATTGAGCCTTAACGGCTTCCGCCCGTTTGGCGGAGGTGTTGAGATTCCTGTCCTCAGAGCAACAGCGCCCACAGCGCGTACAGCACCAACGCTCCGCCCGCGGCGATTCCGGCGTAGGGCGCCTGGGTAAGCGCGTGTTCGCGAGGGTCGACTCCGCAGGCGGCGGCGGAAACAATGGTGGTATCGCTGAGGGGCGAACAGTGATCCCCAAACACCGCCCCGCCGAAAACCGCCGCGATGGCCAGCGGCACCACCCCATCCGCCGGCGTTTCCGCCACCCCCAGCGACGCAGTCAGTGGAATGGCCAACGGCAGCAGGATGCCGATGGTGCCCCAGGAAGTGCCGGTGGAAAGTCCGACCAGGGCGGCGACAATGAACAGCGCCGGAATCAGCAGAACCGGCCGCACCGAATCTCCCATCATCCCCACCAGCATATCGGCCGTGCCGAGTCCGCTCAGGGAGGCCCCCAGCATCCAGGCGCCCAACAAAATCCCGACCGGCGGCAACATGCCTCGCATCCCCAGCGCCAACCGTCCGGCCGCGCCTTTCCGCGTGAACCAGGACTCCCGGCCGTACGTCACCCAGACGCAGGCAATGCCGATCGAGGCCGATATCACCAGCACCAATCCCGCATCCGCGGCGCCGAACGCATCGCCGATTTCGGCAAACGAGCGCGGAAGTCCGCCTCCCGAACCGCTCCAGTACATTCCGCCAAAAAGACAAACCACCAGCACCGGCAAAGGGAAAAGCCGCCACAATCCGCCTCTTGATGCCATATCGACGGCCAATGGCGCTTCCGGCAGTGCCTTCATTTCCGCTTCCCGTCGCGCCATGGGACCGGGATGCCAGGAAAAGCGAACCGCCAGGAACACGAGCACCAGGGTCAGGAGACAATAGAAGTTAAAAGGAATCGTTCGAAAGAACAACCCGTACGCGTTCGCCTCCCACCCAGCCTGTTCCAGTCCCTCGGTAATCATCCCCAACTGAAAGGCGATCCAGGTGGAGACAAAAGCCAGGCAGGTAACCGAGGAACTGGTGGAGTCGACCAGGTAGGACAGTTTTGCCCCCGAGAGACGGGCCATCTCCGCCGGTTTGCGCATCAGCCGGCCAACCATAACGCTGCTGGCCAAACCGTCGAAAAAGCAGAGCAAGCCCGCCCCGCAGGTCGTCCACTGCACTCCTTTGCGGCGATCGCGAAACCGGCCGATCATCCGGGCGACCAACCGCTCAAAACCACCGTTGCCCTCGAGCATCACCGCAAACCCACCCATCAAAACGGTGAAAATCACCGCGTAAAACCGCCATCCCCCCGGCGTGAAAATACCGACCAGGGTAGCCCAGCCGTCCTGCACTCCCCGCCCCAACTCGAAATCCGCCGCGATCCACAGTCCGACCAGGGCGCCCGTCCAGATCGCCGCCGCCGCCCGGCGGAGGAGAACCACCAGCGCCAGAGCCAGTACACTGGGAACCAGGGCTCGCCAATCCTGGACAAAAAAAGCCAGCGTCAACCCCGCGACCACCATCAGGAACGCCCACAGCGGGCGAGACCATGTGCTCCGGAACAAATTCACGTTTCTTATTTGATCCTTCGCATTGAATCCCGGCAAAGGTATTCTTTTCCGTACCTGTCGGCCACTACGCAGCGAACGCATAAAAGGATGAATTCTTTGCGGTTTTTCAAAAATCCAAAATTCCGACTGTCGATGTTATTCTGAATGTCTTCAAAAGCAGGCAATTCTCTCCGGCTTAATTCACGGAGCTACGGGTCATGGAACTCTCGTAGCGCCCGGCTTCAAACTTCTGACTTCTTCAATGTCCTTCGTGACGATTTCACACAGTCCGGCAAAGGTTTCTTCCGCCAGGGAGAGGCGGCGTTGGCGCAAGTGACCGATGCCCCAGGTGCGACGCAGTTTGCGCCGGCCCAGCGGAAGCATGACGAGTGACCCGTCCTCCAGTTCCTTGCGTACGACCCAGGACGCGGTAATACCCACACCCATGCCGATCTTGACCAGTTCCTTGATCGCCTCCTGACTGCCCAACTCCACGAAGTCGTGTAGTTGCAGTCCCTCCCGGCTAAAGTATTCCGCCACCATGCGGAAGGTGAGGCTTGCCTTGTTATACAGAATAAAGCGCTGCTTGGAAATCTGATCGCGCACCGCACAGCCGGCTCGGGCCCAGGGATGGCGGGGCGATACCAGGTAACGCATCTCGTCGGAAAAGAGCTCCCGGAAAGCAAACTCGCGATCGTTTTCCGGCTCCAGACAAAGGGCCAAATCGATCTCGTTGCGGCGCAGCAGATCACGGCTCGCCGGCGTATCCGCCGGATGGATAATCACCGCGCACTCGGGAAAACTTTCTTTGAATTCCCGGATCACCGCCGGAAGAATGTACTGGCAGGAAGACGCGCTGGCACCCACCCGCAAACGCCCCTGCCCCCAGTCGTTGAGATCGGCCAGTTCGCGCCGCGCTTCAGCCATCTCCGCCAGGATCCGGTCGGCGCGCGCAAGCAGCGTCTCACCGGCCTCCGTCAGGTGGATCTTCTTGCCCTGCCTGTTCAAAAGTGAACACCCCAGCTCCGTCTCCAGGTTCTTAATGGCATGGCTGATGGCGGACTGGGACAAAAACAGCCGCTCCGCCGTCCGGGTAAAACTTCCGGTCCGAGCCAAGGTGGCAAAGGCCACCAGCTGCCTGCTGTCAATTGATTCGGTCATGCATGAGGACGATTCATGATTCTCATGAAATTAATGAGCAGCAACAATCGGACCATTGGCACGTGCAGGCATGGTTCTGGCTAAAACAGGGCAGACCCGAACCATTGCCGTAAAATGAACGACCGATTCGAATCCGCTCCCGCCATCCACGACCGCTCGCACAGCCTGCGGGTCGGATACCTTCCGCTCACCGATGCCGCGCCATTCCTGGTGGCGGCGGAACTGGGCCTCTTCCGCAAGTACGGCCTGGAGGTGGTCCTGAGCCGCGAGGTCGGTTGGGCGACGATACGCGACAAAATCGCCGGTCGCCAACTCGACGCCGCCCACGCGCTCGGCCCCATGCCTTTCGCGCTTTCCCTCGGTCTGGGCTCGATTCCCTGTCCCTGCATCTCCGGCCTCGTCCTTAACCTGCAAGGGAACGGAATCACCCTTTCCCGTGAACTTCACGAAAGGGGCGCCACAGACGCCGAAGGACTGAGAAAGATAATCTCGGAAGATCGCGGACGACGGGTTTACACCTTTGCCGCGGTTTTTCCGTACTCCTCTCACTGGAGCCTCCTCAAACGCTGGCTGCGCGGAGGCGGAATCGATCCGGAGAAGGACGTCAAGCTGGTCATCGTTCCGCCATCCCTTCTCTTCCGCACGATGGCCACCGGCCACATCGACGGGTGTTGCGTGGGCGAACCCTGGAACACCCTGGCGGTTCACCGCAAAATGGGCGCCCGCGTCGCGGTCAGCGCGGACATCAACCCGGGCCACCCGGAGAAGGTCCTTATGGTGCGCAAAGATTTCCACGAAACCCGGCAGGAGGAACACCTCGCCCTGATCACCGCCCTGCTCGAAGCGTGCCGATTTTGCGACGCCCCCGAAAACCGGAACGACCTTGTGAGCATTTTGGCGAGAAGCGACCGCCTGGATGTTTCCGATACGGTCCTGCGCCAGAGCCTGGAGGAGGGATCGTCAGGAAACGAAAGGATCCGGTTTTACGGGGAACACGTGAACAGTCCCGACACCCGAAAAGCCGCCTGGATCACGGAGGCGCTCCTGGAGAACAACGCCTTTCCTTTGTCCAGTTCGTCACCCGAAACCTTCGGGGCGCGAATCTTCCGTCAGGATATTTTCGACCAGGCCCTGAGATTCGCGCCGATGATCCCGACTCTCTGATTCAGACCTCGGCCCACACCTCCGGCAACGGGGCTACAGAACCTGCGCCGTGGCAGGGGAACGGCCGATGCCATTTGGCTATTCGCCTTCGATTCACCGCCTAACCCAGTGCCATTCAGTCTATCCAGGGAGGCGA
The DNA here is from genome assembly GCA_050506795.1 of Opitutia bacterium. Classification (GTDB taxonomy): domain Bacteria; phylum Verrucomicrobiota; class Verrucomicrobiia; order Opitutales; family T3Sed10-336; genus SLOW01. The sequence goes on along the minus strand of JBJHCF010000013.1, from coordinate 15,923 downwards.
AAGCGGGAGGACTGCTGGAGAAAGGTTCTCGGGTTGTGGTAAAGGACTTGCTCAATGAAAGCGTCCGAATGCCCCCGCCGACGAAATTCCAGGGCGGTTTTGGGAACCGCCAGAGGATCGCTTACCCCCCAATCGCAGGCACAATTCATCCAAATGCGTTCGCGACCGTACAGTTCCAGGATATCGACTGCGCGCGCGGAGGTGCATTTGGATTCCGGATACAAGGTGATCCCCGCCCAGAATCCGCGGTCGAGCACGAGGTCCACGGTGTGTTCCTCCACATGATCGATGATGACGCGGCCGGGATCGATTCGTTGGTCGGCCGAGAGCGCATCGAGAATCAATCGCGTGCCTTTCAGTTTGTCCTCAAGGTGGGGGGTGTGCACCAGGATCAACTGGTTATGGGAGGCCGCCAGGTCGATGTGGCGCTCCAGTACGGCCAGCTCGTTGCGGGTGTTTTTGTTGAGACCGATCTCCCCGATCCCGAGCACATTGGGCCGGTCGAGGAACTCCGGAATCAGGGCGAGCACATCCTCCGCCAGTTTGAGATCCTCCGCTTCCTTGGGATTGAGGCAGAGCCAACTGAAATGGGGCAGACCGAACTTCGCGGCCCTCTTGGGCTCGTAATCGGTCAGTTGGCAGAAATAGTCGTAAAACCCTTCGGCGGATTTGCGGTCGTACCCGGCCCAGAAAGCGGGCTCGCAAACCGCCCGGCAACCGGCCGTGACCATTGCGAGGTAGTCGTCGGTGGTCCGGCTGACCATGTGTCCGTGTGGTTCAATATAGCGCACAAACAGAATCTCGTTAAGGTTTCGACTCGGATCGCTCCCCCGGCCAGGCTCCGGTGGCGACGGGTTTTAGTGGTTTTTCCACCGGATCGGAGGTGGGATCGCTGAAACGCAGGAGGACCCGTCGCGCCCGGTCCGGATCTCCATCCTTCCGGAGTTCCTCCAGGGCCTCGTAAAACGCGCGCAGCCGGTAATCGTCGACACCGCCATAACGCTGCAACCGATCCAGAATGGCCGCGAGATCGATCACTTTGGATCGCGCCTCCAGGAAAACCTGGTCAAGGAGCTTTTCCGCGTCGGGTCGCGCCGAATTGTTTCCGATCTGGGTGTCAGACGCACTCATCGAATTTCTCCTTATTCGCCCGCAACAGCGGCTGGGGTAAAAGTCGCGGTCGGCGGATTGGCATAGGCGTGCCAGGCATTTTCGGCCCAATCGCCGTCGATCGGACCGTCATGAACCAGGAAGCGATACCGCATGATTTCTTCGTCGCCCGGAGCCAGGGTCCATCCGCCCGCCTGCACCGGAGCCCAGCAAAAAAAGGATCCCCCCGACTCCCAAACCCGCATGGGAGTTGGGAAGCGATAGTTCTCCGGATGGACCAGCATGACGACGGTAGCCTCTCCTCCGTCGATCTCGCCATTGTGCGCTACCCAGCGCGCTTCGGTGGCATGAGCGTCGGATTTGACGCGTCCTTCGGAACTGAGCAGCCGGTGATTGCCGTCCACCCAGTCGCGTGCGCCGCGGAAACCCAACCCCCCGTAATGGTATTCCAGGAGTTCGAGCGGTGAATCGGAGGCCGGAGTCTGCCGCGCCTCCAGGTCCCACAAACGATAAGCCCGTTCGCCGTCGCCCGCCGCCCAGGCACGCACATCCCAAACCTCGTCCAAAGCGACCTTTTCCCCGCCGGGAGCGGTGAAGTCGACGTGTTCGTGGCGGGCCTTGAACCCGGCGAAAACCGGTCCGGCAAAAAACGTGTCGAAAGCGGCGAAACGCACCGTACCTTGTTCCACGTGCGCATTCCAGAAATCCACCTGCCGATCCTCGAACCGGGTCCTGGTCCAGGCGGTCCAGACACCCATGTGATGCGGATGGTCGGGTGGAAAGCTGTCGGTCACCATCCGGCCGTCCGGGCTGTAAACGGGATGAATAAACCCGCTGCGCAGATAAAGATCGGAATACCCCTCGGGCGGAGCCGGGGGCGAGTGCCAATACCGGAGAACTGTTTCGCCGTCCCGGGTCAGGCGCGCATCCTCGACCCCAACCTCGATCGCGACCGGATTCTCCGAAACCGGCGGCCCGGGAACCACCCGGAACTCCCGCACCTCGCCGGAGGCAATCTCACCCGGCAGAATAAACCACCCGCTGCGGGGCGACCCGGGTTCGAGTTGCAGGGATGCCGGGCTCCTGTCGGGGTCAACCGCATCCAGCAACCGCCAGGGCCGCCAGAAAGGAAAGTCGTCGGGAAGTTCGACCGAAACCGGAATCCCTCGGTGAACCCGTTCGTCACCCTCGGGAACAGCCACTCGAATCGTACCGATCCCTTGGTCCTCGGTGACGCCGTGCAACGCCGGGTGAACCACGAATAGCAGTGCCGGCATCGCCAGAATCATCACGGTTTTGAATTGAATAAGGCGGGTCATAAAATTGGGAGCAAACACCTCTTGATAAAAAGCCCCACCGGGCCCGCCTGTCAACCCGAGGACGACCAAAAGCCGGCCCCGGACCGCAAAGCGCTCTTTACAACCGGCGTTTTTCCACGAACAGTAGCCGATACGCTGAAACACACGATTTTCTCATGCCATTCCACAGCCTAATAACCCGGCTAACTCCGTTCCTCCTGGCCTGCGCCGGCCTGCTGGCGCCGGTAACCACAACTCCGCTCAAGGCCGAACTGGTGTGGTCGCCGCAGGAAGGCTGGACCCTGGTCGATCCGACCCCGAGCGAAGCCAGGAAATCGCGGCCCGCGGAAGCGCTGGAGTTGATGAACGAGGCGCGGGAGCTGCAGGAGCAGGAACGCAAAATCCGCGCCCTGCGGCGGTACCGCCGCGTCCATCGGCTTTATCCCGACTCGGTCTACGCCCCGGAGGCGCTTTTTCAGTCCGCGCTGATCCGTCGCGATCGGCGCCAGTGGAACCAGGCTTTCGACGCGCTCGACACGATCGTTCGGCGATACCCGGACTACCGCCGGTACTCCGAGGTCATCGGCATGCAGTTCCAGATAGCCACCGGCGTCGCGGAGGGGGCCCGCTTCCGCCTTCTCTGGGTTCTTCCCGGATTTCGCAACATGGAGCGGGCGGTGGGAATGCTGGACCAGGTCGTGGCCAATGCACCCTTCAGCGACTATGCCCCGGTCGCCCTCGCCTACATGGCGCAGGTGGAGAAAAACCGGAACCGACCGGAGGATGCCATCGATGCCTACGAACGGCTGATCAACGATTATCCCGATCACCTTTTGGCGCCCGATTCGCACCTCGGCCTGGCCCGCAGTCATGCCGGAATGGTGGTCGGCCCAGCCTATGACCAGGGATCCACCCGCAATGCGATCGCGCACTACGAGGATTTCCTCATTCTTTATCCGATGAGCACGCATGCCGAAGCCGCGGAAGAGGAACTGGCGGAAATGCGTGATATTCTGGCCCGGAGCAAACTGTTGATCGGCGAGTTCTACCACTTTCGCCGGCAAAACTACGTGGCCGCTCGTGTGTTCTACAACGAAGCCATCACCTCTTCGCCCAACTCTCCCAGCGCCGACGAAGCCCGCGAGCGCCTCCGTGAGATCGAAGGGCTGGGGCCCGGAACCGGAACCGAATCCTAAACCCGGCATTGCCTTCGACTACGGTCCCTCTTTATTGAAGCACCCACGTGAAAACCGCACGCCAAGTCGTTTCCCTCCTGTTCGCCACCGCGCTTCTGCTGACGCTCGCCGGCTGCGCGACCTACCAAATGGGAAAACCGGCCGGCACTCCCTTTCGCACGGTGTACATCGAACCGGTCGCCAACCGCTCCTACGCGCCGCAGGCCCAGGCATTGCTCTCCACCCAGGTTCGTGAACACCTGATGCGTGACGGACGGGTGCGCGTGGTCGGGCCCGACGAAGCCGATGCCATCCTGAGGATCACGCTTATGGATTACACTCGCGACTCATCGGCCGTACGCGGCGACGACACCGCCCTGGCCAGTAAGTTCACCATGAGCATGACCGCGCACTGCACCCTGATCGACGCCCGCAACGGACGGGTCTATTTTCGCAACCGTCAGACCAGCACCGAAACCGACGGCATTTTCGGCATTGACGAAGAGATTCCCCTGCAGGGACTGCAAAGCGAGTACCAGACCATGCCCATCCTGACCGAAAAACTGGCCCGCAACATAGGAAACCTGGTGCTGCACACCTGGTAAGGGGAGGGTTACTTTTTATTCGGTATCGGCTGACGGACGGCTGAATCTGAGAACGGGCAGCGCTCCGATCGTCATCAGGGCGCACAACGCCACAAACCAGTCGCCGTAACGGGAATAAAAGCTCAGGCGGCCGGCCCAATGGGGGTCGCGGTGAACGGCGACAACCTGCGCGCCGCGAAAAAACGGGCTGCCGTCGCTGTCGAGCATGACGTCGCGAACGTTGCCGTACTCGTCGATCCATCCGGTCCAGCCCTGATTGGTCGAACGCACCACCGGCCGTCGGTTTTCCACCGCTCGCAGCACCGAGTGGGCGGCGTGCTGGCCGGGCATTCCCTCCTTGCCATACCAGGCATTGTTGCTGATAACCGCGAAAAAATCCGCCCCCTCGAGCGCGGTGCGCCGAGCGAGCGAGGGGAAAACGTCCTCATAACAAATCAGCAGGCCGACGGCCCGGCTCTCCCCGCCGACAGTCACCGTCATGGGCCGGTCCGATTCGCCCGGCATGATATTTCCGCCGATGGGAACGATCCGGGACATCCAGGGCCAGAATCGGTGCAATGGAATGTACTCCCCGAACGGCACCAGTTTTCGTTTCGAATAATACGAGGAACTCACCCCCTTTTCCGGGTCCACCAGGAACGCCGCGTTTCTCCAGACAGCCTCCTCCTCGCTTCCAGTCGATTCATCCGCCATGGAGCCGATTACCAGCGGAGCGCCCAAGCGGCGGGCCACGCCCTCCACCCAAAAACTGACATAGTCATCGCCCACCAGTGGAAACGGCGTGACCGCCTCGGGCCAGAAAACCACGTCGGGCTCGGTTCCAAGCAACCTCAGTGTTTCACGCTCGAGTATCTCCAGGATCTCACGCGCGTGTTCCCGCTCCCACTTCATGTCCTGAGGAATATCGGGATGCAGCAGCCCGGCACGCAGCAACGGTTCCCGTTCCTGGCCGTGGGCCACGCTGAAACGGAATCCACCGAAGGCAACGGCCATCAACAACCCGAGCGCGAGGTAAAACTCGGGCGCCAGACGGCGCAAGCCCTGACGATAGAACCGGGCCAACCGGTCGAAATAGGATGCCAGGGCCAGGTTGAAAAAGATGAAGACAAACGACAAACCGTAGGCTCCCGTCCAGGCGGAAATTTGCAAAAGGAGCGGACGCTCCCACTGGCTGGCCGCCAGGGTGAGCCAGGGAAATCCGCTCAACACAAAGGTTCGGCCCCACTCCAACACCACCCACAATCCGGCCAGACCGAACAGCACGACGATACGGCCGCGCCAAGCCACTTCGCGAATTTTCGGAAGCCATCGCCACGCCACGATGTACCAAATCGACGAATACAGTCCGAGCACGGCGCAAACCAACACGTAGCCCGGATAGGTCACATGCCGGAGCCAGACGATCAGGACCAGCCAAACGATAAACTGGCTCGTCACGATCGTGGCCAGCGCGACCCGCCAGGGCGCCCCGCGCCAGAGCCAAAGAAGGATCGGCACCGCGAAAACATAAGCCGCCTCCGCGACGTTGAACGGGGGAAAGGCGGCCGCCGTCAAGAGGACCGTAAAGACACCGACCGCCACCGCCGTCACGGATTTCGGCACACGCTGCCGCCCGTCCCGATTCGGCTGATCACTCATGCCGTGTCGCCATGAACCCTCATCGCTCGGGAATCCGTGGTTCGCGCCCTCGGATTAGTAGCGAGGCATAGCCTCAGACCCGAAGTAGTGCACGCATCTTGCGTGCAAAACTCACGCTGGAAGCGTGAGCTACTTTTTTTCGCATCCATTCAAAAAACTTGACTCAACTGCAACAATTTTCGCGGTTTTAGGACTCTAGGTCGACGCCTGAACCGCGCCGCAACATTTCTTGTACTTTTTTCCGCTTCCGCAGGGACAGGGGTCGTTGCGGCCCACTTTCGGCACGTCGCGTTTTACCGTGACCTTGGGAAGGTTCACTTCCCGGCGACCGCCTGCGGCCGAGGAGGATCCGGTCCCACTCGTCGTCTGAGTATCTCCGGGACCCCGCGCCTGGGCGTTACGCGACAAACTGGCCAGCATGTTCTCGAACGCACGGATGTTGACCGCGGAACGGAAAAGCCCGGTGCAAATGTCGCGGCGAACGTTATCCATCAACTCTTCAAAGAACCGGTAGGCCTCTCCCTTGTACTCCATGAGCGGGTCTTTCTGACCGTACCCGCGCAATCCAACGCTGCGCCGCAGTTCCTCCATTTCGGTCAGGTGCTGCTGCCAGTTGCGATCGATACCCCGCAGGAGGACGTATCGCTCGAGCATGGTCACCGCGTCGGCATTCTCCACCGAACACTTAACTTCGTACGCCTTGCGTATGCGTTCCTTGACCAAGCCCAACGCCTCCTCCTCCGGCTTCCCGTCGATCTCTTCAACCTTCAGTGCCACGGGGAAGTGGGTATTGACCCAACCGACAAGGTGCTCCAGCTCGGCGGCCGGCGCCGGTGTTTTGCCTTCGTAACCGGCCTCCGCCGCGCGGTCCGCCAGCTCTTCGTCGATCATGTCGAAAACAATTCCGCCCGGCTCGTCGCTGTGCAGCGCGTCATTGCGAAGCTCATACACCACTTCACGCTGCTGACTGAGAACGTCGTCATATTGCAGCAGGCGCTTGCGAATGGAGTAGTTCTGCTGCTCCACCTTCTTTTGCGCCGACTCGATGGAGCGATTGAGGAGCGGATGTTGCAAATCCTCCCCTTCCCCCATGGCCTTCTCCATGATCTTCGCCATGGGGCCGGAATTGGCGAAAAGCCGCATCAGGTCGTCTTCCAGGGAAACGTAAAACTTGGACATGCCCGGGTCGCCCTGCCGCGCGCAGCGGCCTCGCAGCTGCCGGTCAATGCGGCGTGATTCGTGGCGTTCGGTACCCAGCACGAGCAGACCGCCCAGGTCCTTGACCCCTTCGCCCAGCTTGATGTCGGTACCGCGTCCCGCCATGTTGGTGGCAATGGTCACCGCGCCGCGCATGCCCGCGCGCGAGACGATTTCGGCTTCCTGCTGGTGGAATTTCGCGTTGAGAACGTTGTGCGGGATGTTGGCGCGACGCAGCATGCGGTCGAGCAATTCGGAGGAATCGACCGATGCTGTGCCCACCAGCACCGGCTGCCCCTGACCGTGAGCTTCCTTGATGTCCGCCATGACGGCATTGTACTTCTCCCGGCGGGTCTTATAGATCACATCGTTGAGATCGATCCGCTGGCAGGGCTTATTCGGTGGGATGGTCACCACCTTCATCTTGTAAATGTCAAAAAACTCGGTGGCCTCGGTTTCGGCCGTACCTGTCATTCCGCTGAGTTTGGTATAAAGCCGGAAGTAGTTCTGAATGGTTATCGTGGCGAACGTACGGGTCTCCTTTTCGATGGTGACCTTTTCCTTGGCCTCCACCGCCTGGTGCAGCCCGTCGCCCCAACGGCGACCCGGCATCAGTCGGCCGGTGTTCTCGTCGACGATCATCACCTTACCCTCCTGCACCACGTATTCCACATCCCGTTCATAGAGGGAATACGCCCGCAGCAACTGGCTGATCACATGGATGTCCTCGCTGATCTTTTCAAACGCCTCCTGCGCCTCGGCTTTCAGCTTTTCCTTGTTCTCCGGGCTCTCGCTGGAGGCATCGATTTCCATATGCCGACTGGGCAGGTCCGGCATGACAAAGGCGTCGGGATTGTCCGGCCGAAGGTGTTCCCGCCCCTTCTCCGTCAGGTCGGCCTGGTGTTGCTTTTCGTCGATGATGTAGAACAGTTCCTCCTTGAGCGTGAACATCACCTTCTTATTGAAGTCTCCGCTCATCTCCAGGTCGATCTTGTCGAGCAGGCGGCGGTATTCGGGGATCTCCATAAGCCGGAGCAACTGTTTGTTCTTCGGCATGCCCTGCTTGACCTGGAGCATCTTTAGGGCAGCAGTCCGCTCGTCGCCGCCCTCCTTTTCCAATTCCTCCTTGGCTTCAGAAATAAAGCGATTGCAGAGCGAGGTTTGGGCGTTCACCAGGCGGGCTACCGCATCCCGGTGCTCCACGAAGGGACGCTGCCGATCCACCGGAGCGGGTCCGGAAATGATGAGGGGCGTCCGGGCCTCGTCGATCAGGATGGAGTCGACCTCGTCCACGATCACGAAATAGTGGTCGCGCTGCACCTGGTCATCCTTGCGGGTGGCCATGCCGTTGTCGCGCAGGTAATCGAAACCAAACTCCGAAGCGGTTCCGTAAGTGATGTCGCGGCCGTACATTTCCTGCCGCTCCTTGGGAGGCATGGCGTTCTGAATGCAGCCTACCGTGAGACCCAAATAGGTGTACAAGTGCCCCATCCACTCGGAGTCGCGACGGGCGAGGTAGTCGTTAACCGTCACAAGCTGACAGTTCTTTCCGGTCAACGCGTTGAGATAGAGCGGAAGCGTGGCGACCAAAGTTTTGCCCTCACCGGTCGCCATCTCCGCGATGCGGCCATGGTGCAGGGCGTACCCGCCGATGAGCTGCACGTCGAAATGCACCATATCCCAGGTCAGCTCGTGCTCGGTCACCGTGATCTTGCGGCCGACCATGCGCCGAGCGGCGTTTTTCACCGTGGCGAATGCCTCCGGCAAGAGATCGTCAACGCTTTCTCCCTGAGCGATGCGCTTCCGGAACTCAGCGGTCTTGCCGCGGATGGCGTCCTCAGACAATCCCCGGTAGGTCTCCTCCAATCGGTTGATTTTTTCGACCACCGGAGCGGCCTCCTTGAGAAAACGCCGATGCTGGCGTCCGGAAAACTTCTTGAGAATACTGGAAATCATGATTCGTCGATACCTGAAACTACAATAACGCAAATCCGGGCGGTCATGGCAATGGACAATTCGGATTGCCGATTGTTGCCCGTTTTCACCGCAAACAGCTCCCCGGATCTCCCGGAGTGGCGTAACCAAAGTCCTAAAACACGAAATGTTATTGTAGTTGAGTCAAGTCTTGCAAATCAGGTGGCACGAGGGCCGCGCTCCCGCGCTGCCGGTGCGGGTAGTATGCCCGCGCTCTCAAGCCGGCGGCCATGCGGGAGCATGGCCCTCCAGGGGAACGGCCGATGCGATTAAGCCAAGCTCCTTCGATCCACCGCCTTAACCAAGTGCCATACCCCGCTCGTAGCGGGCGATCCATTCACGACTCCACGCCGAAAAATCCCCCCGCTCGATGTGGTCGCGGGCGTTGCGGGTCAGTTCAAGGAAGAAATGGATATTGTGCAAACTGAGAAGGGTGCTGGCCAGCAACTCGCCCGCGGTCAACAGGTGTCGCAGGTAGGCGCGGGAGAAGTGACGGCACGTGTAGTTGTCGGCACCCTCGACCAGGGGCCGGCTGTCGCGGCGAAAGGCTTCATTGCGCAGATTGACCACGCCATCGGGCGTGAAGGCGGACCCGTGACGCGCCAGCCGCGTGGGCATAACACAGTCAAACATATCAATCCCCTCCGCGATCATCCGCAGGATCTGGGGCGGAGTGCCCAAACCCATGGCGTACCGCGGCTTATCGGCGGGCAGGGCCGGCACCGAGGCCGTCACCTGCCGAATCATCTCCTCTTCCGGTTCTCCGACGCTGACGCCGCCCACCGCGTACCCCGGGAACGGCATGGCCGCCAGGCGCTCGGCACATTCGCGCCGCAAATCCGGGTAGCTTGATCCCTGGACGATGGCAAAGAGCATGCGTCCGCCGGCGAAAAAATCCCGGGCCTCGGCCTCGCGCAGACAGGCCTCCGCCCAGCGCACGGTTCGTTCCACCGCCTTTCGCGCCGCCATCTCTTCGCAGGGATAAGGTGGACACTCGTCCAACACCATGGCGATATCCGACCCCAATTCATCCTGGATCCGGATCGCTTCCGCCGGACCCAGGAAAATCTTTTTTCCGTCCAGGTGAGACTGAAAGGCAATTCCCTCCTCCAGAATCTTCCGGGTCTTGGCCAGGCTGAACACCTGAAAACCGCCGCTGTCGGTAAGAATCGGCCCGTCCCAACCCATGAAACGGTGCAGGCCGCCCAGATCGCGAATCAGATCCGATCCCGGCCGCAGGTGGAGGTGGTAGGTGTTGCCCAGGAGAATTTGGGTGCCAACCTCCTTGAGTTGGGCCGGAGTCGTCGCCTTGACGGTGGCCTGGGTGCCCACCGGCATAAACACCGGAGTTTCCACCGCCCCATGAGCGGTCACCAGGCGCCCACGGCGGGCGAGGCCGTCCGGGTCGGTGGCGAGAAGTTGAAATTGCGCGGACATGCCCTTACAATTAGGTTTGCCAGAATCGGCTCAATCCTTTTCCAATTCAACGCAATATCAATTATTTATACAATCGCCCACCGGAAACCTCTCCCAACGGGTCCATTTCCTCGCCACCGCGCTCTTCGATCCTATGCTGCTCGTAATCGATAACTTCGATTCCTTTACTTACAATCTTGTTCAGTATTTCGGCGAAATCGGGATCGATCAAAAGATTTACCGCAACGACGAAATCTCGGCCGAGGAGGCTGTGGCGCTCGACCCGGATCACGTGCTCGTTTCCCCGGGCCCCTGTTCGCCCAACGAGGCGGGCGTCAGCCTGGCGCTTATCGAAGCCTTCGCCGGCAAAAAGCCGCTTTTCGGGGTCTGTCTAGGGCACCAGTGCATCGGCCAGCATTTTGGCGGCCGGGTGGTGCGCGCCTCGCGTTTGATGCACGGAAAAACCTCCCCCATCGAGCACGACGAACGAGAGATCTTTCAGGATATCCCTTCCCCCTTCGAGGCCACCCGCTACCATTCGCTCATCGTGGAGAACGACAGCCTCCCCGATTGCCTCGAGGTCACGGCACGCACCGCCGAGGGCGAAATCATGGGCCTGCGGCACAAGTCGCTTCCTGTGTGGGGCGTCCAGTTCCACCCCGAATCCCTGGCCACCGAACACGGCATGCTGATGCTGAGAAATTTTCTCAAACTCTAGCCATCAAGCCGAACGATCCTCATGCGTTGCGTCCGCTGCTCATCCACCGAAGACAAGGTCATCGATTCCCGTATCAGCCGTGACGGCAGCGTCATTCGGCGCCGGCGGGAGTGCCTGGCCTGTGGGCACCGCTTCACGACGGCCGAGGAAATTCTGCACGAGGAACTGTTTGTAATCAAACGGGACGGCTCGCGTGAGGATTTCGACCGCGACAAAATCCTGTCCGGTTTGCGCAAAGCCTGCGAGAAACGCCCGGTGGATCCGGAGCAACTCAACATGATCACGTCCGATCTCATGGCCGTGCTGGAAGCCCGCTTCGGCGTGGAGATCCCCAGCCAGGCAATCGGCGAGATCGTCATGGAAAAACTGAAGCCGATAGACAAAGTCGCCTACGTCCGGTTTGCCAGTGTGTATAAGGATTTTCACGACGTGGCCGACTTTGCCGACGAACTCCGGCGAATCGAGGAAAACCCGGTTCCATGAAATCCAGGGAAAACCTCAAAAAACTCTACTTCATCAATAGCGTTTTTCCGGAAATCACCGGCAACGATCTTTACTTCGCCGACCAGATCCGCCGCGCCGTCGAAGGCGCCGCGGCATCACGTAAAAGCGGAGACGACGGACCCGGAACCGCGGATTCGTTCGAAGATTTCCGCGACGCCGTTCTCCGTCTCCGGGAAACGCTGCCAGCCTCCCGCGAGGGATTCGCGCACTGGGATGCCGGCACCTGCCCCGACGGATTCTCCCCGCTCTGGGCGCGCAGCGAATTGATCGGCATCCTCAAGCGACTGGCCTCCGAACCGCAGGCGACCCTGCTCGTCACCAACCTCGCCGAAGCTGTTTGCCCGCGCGGCCGTCGTTGGACCCGACGATCCCGCCGCGAGTACGGCGAAGCCATCGCCTTCATCCGTGACCTCGCCCGCCGCTGGTCACGCCCCTCAGCGCGACTGAAATTGATCGTGTATTGAGGGGGGCGAGCGGCGAGCCGGGAGGGGCGAGGCAGGTGGGACGTGGGGCGCGGGGAAAGGAAGAGGAGAGTCGGCGAAGGGGCGAGAGGGCGAAGGACAAAAACCGTAGTGCCGTGCTTTAGCCGGCTCTTGGAACCGACCGAAAACAGTGAGGCGCCAGCCCGGGGATCCCGGAGGGCCGGGACTTCGCCTGGCGGCTCAGCAGGGGCGACGGGGGGCAATCAAACGTCACGGGGATAAGGAGTTCCGGGGCTGAGTGCTTGACCCAGCGCGCCGATGATTGTATTTGTATCGTGCGACAACGACCCTTCGGGAGAAAATCCGTATGTCTGAAAACGATCAGAAATCAAACTTTGCCACGGCGGGCGCGGCCCTGTCATGTCTCGGTGAAACCGGCGATGCGCCCGCCCTGTTCGCCTTCGGAGCAGAGGATGTAGAACAGTGGTCGTTCGGAGAACTCGACGAGTTGGTGGGGCGGCTCGCTTCAGGCCTACGAGGCGACGGTCTTTCCCGCGAAGAATCGGTCGCGCTGCTGGCGCCCCCATCCGCCGCCTACATCGCGGTCGCCCTCGGCATTCTCCGCGCCGAAGGTGTGGTGGTGCCGATCGACGCGCAGATGGCCGACAAGCCGTTGCGGCACGCTCTGCGCGACTGCGGAGCGACCCGCCTGTTCACCGACGAACGCGGGGCGCGCCGTATCGGGAAACTGGATTTGGACGACAAGCCGCGGATCCTCCGCCTCGACCAGGAAAAGGGAGAGGACAGCTGGCGCGGAATCCTAGGCAAGGAGGCGGCCGGCGTGGAGGAGGCGTCTCCCGATGCTCGCGCGGTGATCTTCTACACTTCAGGCACCACGGGCCCGCCGAAAGGCGTTCCGCTTTCAAGGGGGAACGTGGCGTATCAGTTTGAGGTTCTCCTGGAAAACCGATTAATTCAAAAAGGCGACCGGCTCGTCCTTCCCCTCCCCCTCCACCATGTCTATCCTTTTGTTTGCGGAACGCTCGCGCCCCTCCACCTCGGCCTGCCGCTCGTCCTGCCCGCCGCCCTCACCGGCCCCCAGCTTGCGCGCGCCGTCCGCGAAAGCGAGGCGTCCGTGATCGTCGGTGTGCCCCGCCTGCACCGGGCTTTGGTTGACGGCATCAAACAAAAGGCCCTGCACGGCGGCATCGCGACCCGACTCCTGTTCCGGGCCGCCCTGGCCGTCAGCCTCACGGCCCGGAAAACACTCGGGCTCCGCCTCGGCCGCTACCTCTTCGGATCCCTTCATCGCCGCCTCGGCGGCCGGGTGCGCCTCATGGCTTCGGGCGGTTCGCCGCTCGATCCGAACCTGGCGCGTCAACTGGAAGCTTTCGGCTGGCAGGTGGCGATCGGATACGGGCTCACCGAAACCTCCCCCCTCCTCACCATTCTGCGCCCGGGAGACTCGCGTTTCGAGACGGTCGGACGCCCGGTCAACGGCACCGAACTGAAAATCGATCCATCGGCAGCCCCCGGCGGCGAGGATCGATCCGATCAGGATAGCGACGGGCCGCAACCCGGTGAGATTCTCGCCCGCGGTCCGGGCGTTTTTTCCGGGTATCACAACCTGCCCGAAGAGACCGAAGAGGCCATCTCCGACAAATGGTTCCGCACCGGCGATCTCGGCCGGTTGGACGATGACGGCTACCTGCGGGTGGAAGGACGCATTTCCACCATGCTGGTCCTGGAAGGGGGCGAAAACCTCGCCCCCGAAACGCTCGAAGAGATCTACGCCGAATGCGACGAAATCGATGAAGCCGGCATCTTCCAGCGGGAGGGAAAACTCGTGGCCCTGCTTGTTCCCAACGAAAAAATTCCCGCCGACCAGGCAAGGAAGCGGGTGGAAGAAGCACTGGAACGCCTGCGCGAAGACCTGCCCTCCTACCAGCGCTTGTCCGATTTTAAACTGACTTCGAAAGCCCTTCCCCGCACCCGACTCGGCAAGATTCGCCGTCATGAACTGGTCGAATGGTACGAATCCGAAGGGAAGGATAAAGGCGACACCCCGCGCACCGGAGCCATCCAGATCGATGAAATGTCGACGGAGGATCAAAGTCTGCTCGACAACGAACGCGCCAGGAAATTGTGGCAATTCCTCGCGGAACGTTACTCCGACCACCGGTTGGAACCGGAGTCCCGCCTCGATACCAATCTTGGGATCGACTCCATGGAATGGGTCGAACTCACCGGAACGATTGAGGAGCGTCTCGGCATTTCGCTCGGTGAAGACATCATGGAAAAGGCGAAAACCGTGCACGACCTTCTGGAGGCGGCCGCCGACAGTGGCGCTGCCAGCGAGGCAGAATCCCGGCGCGCCCTGAAAGACCCTGAATCGGTCCTGAGCGAAAAAGACCGCCGCTGGATCAAACCCCGCACCCGCTTCCACGCAATCCTCGGCCGCCCCCTCTACCTTGTGCACGAGATCTTCATGCGCATGCTTTTCCGGATCGAACTGCACGGCCGGGAGAATCTCCCCGACACCGGCCCCTATGTTCTGACCCCGAACCACACGAGTTACCTCGACGGACCGGCACTCATCGCCGCCCTCGATTTTCGGACCATCCGCACCTTTTTCTGGGCGGGATTGACGGCGGCCCTTTTCAAGAACCGTTTTTGGGGCGCTCTCAGTCGCCTGGGTCAGGTCGTGCCGATCGATCCCCAACGAGGGCCCCTGTCCAGCCTCGCATTCGGCGCCGCCGTGCTGCAGCGAGGCCGACCGCTGGTTTGGTTTCCGGAGGGACGGCGCTCACCGAACGGCGAACTCGAAACGTTCCGCCCCGGTCTCGGTTTGATTCTGGAACACCACAAAGCTCCGGTCCTGCCGGTACACATCGAGGGCACCTACGCATCGCTGCCGCCCGGCCGGCGCCTGCCCCGCCCGGGCAGAATCGTGGTCCGCATCGGCCAACCGCTGGACCCCGACCAACTGGCCGAGGAAGGAAAAGGCGACACCCGCCACGAACGCATTGTCAACGCCCTGCACAACGCCGTAGCCCGCCTCCAGAAGGAAACGTTGCACGACCGGGAAAAGAAGTGACCCTTCCAGCGTTTCGGGCTTCCCTTTTCCAGCAGTTGACGACCGCGGGAACTCAGCGCTATGGTGATCCCATGACGCTGACCATCGAACTGCCGCCGCGTCGGGACCAGGGGGAATTCAATCTCCGCCGCTGGACCGAGTTGCTGGCCGATTCCGAGCTCGCTCGAATCGACGGGCGGATCGAAACCGACCGTTACGGTCACATCATCATGAGTCCCCCTCCAGCACCCCGCCATGGCAGATTTCAGGCTGAGATCGCCTCCGTCTTACGAGAGAACCTGCCCAACGGCAGTGTCCTCACCGAGTGCCCCATCTCCACCGCCGACGGTGTGAAGGTCGCCGACGTGGCCTGGGCCTCGTCGGAGCGCCTGCGAGAACTGGGCGAGCTTCCGTGTTTTCCCCGCTCCCCGGAAATCTGCGTCGAAGTCATCTCCCCGGGAAACACCGATGCCGAAATGCGCGAGAAGACCGCCCTATATTTCGATGCCGGAGCGGCCGAGGTCTGGCATTGCGCCGAATCCGGCGCGATGACCTTCTATCTCGCCGCCAAAGCCTCCCCCTCCCCCGCCTCCAAACTCTGCCCCAACTTTCCATCACAAGTCGAGCTGCGCGCCTGACAGAAGCGTCGAAGTCAGTTCGGTGGAATAAATGTAGGTCGGTGCTTCAGCCCGACATTTTCACCTCCATCGTAGATGCCGCCCACATCGGACCCTGGGCGAAGAGCCAGATCGACGACAGCTAAACCGGCAATCCAGAACGGATTAAACTT
>JBJHCF010000012.1:47501-98352 GCA_050506795.1 Opitutia bacterium | reverse complement strand
CCTTCATTTTTAATGGCCTCCTGTTTCGGGTTGTTTTTTATCTTCAATTCAAATCTAACCCTTTCAGGAGGCCATTTTCAAGGTTACGTATCCACAATCTATTCACATTTTTTTGGGACTAGAGGGTCTAGAGAGATATAATTTTCTCCTCGCACGAATAGATGGACGTTTAATTCATTCACTTAAAACCTTCATTAGCGTCGCAAATCCTGTAATTCGTGTTCAGAGCCATGAAACGAGCTCATATCACCAGAACCGGTTCTAATTTTTTCAAGCGCAAGTCCACGCAGAACTCCAACCAATGCACCCCAAAAAAGAAACAATATCGCACGATTGCCAATTCCCCACATTGTACCCGCAATGCCCATAATAACAATGGCGGCCATCAACGCCCAAAAAACTGCAAAGACTTCTCTCGCAATTAACTGATTTGAACACACTCGAAAATACTTCATTGCCTCAAGGGCAATGCCGATGTGAATTGCAAAAAACAGAATCAGACCTATTAAGCCGGTCCCAACGAGGTTTCTTGCATAATCCACATGCATGGTCCGCCCAGCAGCAACAAGCTCCGGCCTAAAAATTTCACTTCCAAACAATTTATGCCGGAGGTCCCCATCCATCCATAATTCAATCGCTGGCAATATGTCTTTATCGAACCGTCCTTCGTCCTCAATATTTCTCTCAGTAACAACTGCTATAGCGTCACGCCGTGCCTCATATCTTTCAATAAGCATATCGACATAGAAAGGCGATGCCGATAGTATCAAAATGCCTATACCAACTGTAACCCTGATTGCACGTCCACGCTCAGGTGTCAAAAACAAATAGATAAAGAAACCGATGATAATTGACCCCAATGCTGATCGCTTCAATCCCAATAGAACAAACACACTGCTCAGAAAGAATGATGCAATTAGCAAGTTTCCAACCCATTTGCCTTTAAGCAATCGAAAAAAGAGAGGCGTCATCAGAAGTATTAGCGCCATCTGTTTAGTAATATTGACCCCAGCAGCACCGTAAGAAACCGTGTCTTCGGCATAATTAATTACGCCATAACCAAAAACATTCGCCAAAACAAGCTCAATGTTAAATATAACCAAAACAAACAAATAGGAAAGGCACAATTGCCGCAAGGAATCAATCGTAGTAAAAAAATAATACCCTACTGGAAACAACATTGCCCATATAAAAATCCTGAAATAATAATACAGAACACCAAAAGCATCACTACTTTGAGTGAATGTCAGAGCAAGGTAATAAGCCAGGAACAATAGTATGAGGCTATTCGGCAAATTCCATTCCAGCCTTGTTAGCAGGAAGAAAAACAGAAAACCAACCAAAGCCAGTGCACGGAGCGTACCAGGACTTAACGCACCGGAAGGAAAATAAGGCGTGAACACCGTTGCGAGTGCATTTACAATCGGTATCGCAAGGGCGACAATTAGAAGGTTGATTCTTATGTTTTCTGGCATTCTTATAAAACACTACATTAGTTAAAGCCACCTCAACTCACGTATTGTGATGTTTTTCTGAAAATTCGCACTCGATGGGAAGTAACCCGCGCAAAAACACCAAAAAAAATGAACCCAGGTCTTCCAATAAGCACTCCAGGCCGGTCTTAAAACAGCATGCCTCTATAGCGCGAACTCCTTACAAGGATTCGTAAAATCGATGATACATTTCATTAATCCGGTCTTCCGTAAATCGCGTAGCAACTGATTCCACAGCAACCTTTTCGATAGAGAATCGTCTATCCTCGTTTTCGTACAATGATAGAATCGCATTTGTATAGTCTGTTGCGATATCTGAATCTACAAGAACACCATCGATTTTGTCTTTAATTATAAAATCTGTTATTCCCTTGATTTTTTTCGTCACAACACATAGCCCACACCCCATCGCCTCAATTATGACATTCGCAAATCCTTCACGTCTTGTTGGAAAGAGTAGAACATCCGAAATCTGCATATACTCTTCTACATTTCTTAGCCTCCCCATGAACTTGATTTTTCCAGGATCAAGGCCCTTTTTTAAAAGCGGCTCTAAAATCAACTTTCTGTTTTTTCGGTGAACATCAAGATCACTTGTTCCAATCAAGACAAGTAGTGGGTTCTCAATATGATTTTGTAGATGAAAAAAACATTCGAGCGTCGTGTCGATACCCTTCCTTAGAGTAAACCCTCCGACATTCAAAATAATAAAGTGATTTTTCGAAAAACCTAATTCAATTCTCCTTTCAAGCCGTTTTTCCCTTTCCAGAGGGTGGAATCGATCAGGATTTGTACCATTTGGGATCATAGCGATCTTTTCTTTCTTAATACCCAGTGTCAGACAGTACTTCTCGATGGCCGGAGAAATTGCCACAATCCTATGACTGACCTTCGTTAAAAATTTTTTGAGAATCCGCCCGGGATTCAAAGATTTTTTCTGAGAATAAATTGTTTCATACTCAGGCAGAACCGTATATTCCACTATTACTGTCTTTCCAAACAAACGTGCTAAACACACGCAAAACAGCAAGGAACGGCCCACGCCAAAACAATGCAATATATCAAACTCTTTTCCTCGAATCAATAAAAGGTTAAACCAAGCCAGAAAGCTGCGAAAGTCATCAATCAGGTCGAGAAACAACTCGAAAACCCGCCTTTGTTTCACTTCAACCCTTCCCCTCATATTCCACGGCCTAGCCAAATGAACTATTTCAATGTCCTTGAAAAAATCATCAGGTTTCTCCTGAGTCTCCGTAACAACAAACGCAATTTTTCCTAATTCCGAAAATGCCTTCGCATGACGTAATACCCGTAAACCAGCACCACTCGGCTCTGGGGGAATTATCGATGAGTATAATGCAATCTTTCTGTTTTTCACTTAGATCCAAAAATTGTTTTGTTCGATTTCCTTAACTACTCCTACGCTAGAAAAAACTTAAACCTAATTGTATCTTTCCCGGATTTCATCCAATCCGAGTTTCAATGCATTCAAGGCTGATCCATCATACTTCCCGCAACACCGCTTAAACCAGTCTTTGTGTACTGCCCGAACCTCGACCGGGATCTTCTCTAATCTAAGTGCTTGTGAAATAATCAAACGATGTCTGCCTTCAGTGAATTTAATTAACTCCCCATTCTGATCCACAATGACACCAATATGCCTAAACACAAACTTCGAATCGTAGCCGTGTATAAGTATGCACTTGGCAAGGTCTAAATAGAACTGTAAGTACCGTTGAAGATGCTCGGCAGACCGAATCGCTTTTCCGTTCACAATCGGGTACACGCCTTTTTCAATTTCTACTATCAACTTCTGGACCACCTCTAGATCAAATACACTCTTCTTTCCATTTAACACATTTTGATCTTCAATACACCTTCTTAATGGTATCTCGTAAAATAACTCCTCACGCTCCATACCACCCAAATTATCTTGAAAGTATGGCCACTCATAGTGTCCCTCAAAAAAAAAATCACTCCCAAGGTTTCTTATATCACTCTTTGCAACCGTCTTTTGGATTTTTCTCGGATTTGCCTCTATAACTAAGCGTTTTGAATATCTAAGAAGAATCGAGTTGTCAGGCATAAAAAAGCTTTGATTCCCCTTAAACCTAAGATGCCATCCAATTTCGCTAAAGATGCTAAAATTACGAAACACCCAACGTACGTCAGATCGGATCCATTTCAAATATGACACTAATCTCAACCGCCTCCAGGATGTCGCATTTTGATGAAACATTTTCTCTTGGGACAAAGAAATTTAGAAAAAGGCTATCCAAGGAAGCATCGAATGACCCCTTTAACCCCAAATGTTCGAAAACATTTTGCGGCAAACCTAATCCTGAGATGCCACCTTAAGTCTGACACAAATTCGATATGTCGTGTTAACATTCCAAAGTCTTTATAAATTCTCAATTTTTCAAGGAACCTGTAATGATTTTTCTGCATTGCACACTGAATCGAATATCGTTCTTGATCTTGATCCGCCAAGAGCTCTGAAAAAAATTTTCGGCGTTTTTTATACTTTTTCAACTGGAACGATTCATAATCATTTGCTTCGTACATCTTGTAGGCTTGGGTCACACTCCCTCGATGTCGCCTATAAACACACATCGCTTTATCTATATATCGAATCTCTCCATTTAGGGCAGCAAATAGGGCCAATGGAAAATCGCCTGTATCGTGAAGTGTATACCAGGCTGGTCGGTTTTCTAATAAGAACCTCTTATATATAACTGAAGGTGTTGGAAAAAAGTCCCCACCTCGCATGACAATCCATTCAAACGGAAAGCTTTTTCCTAAGGGATATTTATTTCTAATCTCTCCTCTTGAGTTTGATTGATAGTCGTCCTCGTATCGCATGTAGGCCGGATGAAAACACATTGAACAGTCGGGGTGTGCTTTCATGAACTCAAATTGATTTTGCAACTTCCTGCTATCGCACCAGTAGTCATCCCCTTCACATGAAGCGACGAACATTCCCCGTATCTCATGCGGTTCAATATACTTCTCGGTTAAACCCTTAAACTGGTTCTCAATCTGATAGGTCGTCTTGAATAATTGAGGGTGTTTTGCCTCATATTCCCTGACGATCTCCGCTGTCTTATCGGGCGAGGCGTCATCATGAACCCAGATTTCCACTCTAAAGGTCGTCTCCTGCATCAGAAACCCTTCGAGCGCGTCGCGAATGAATTTCTCGTGACGATAGGTCTTACAGCGAATAGTAACAAGCGGAGGAACATCATCATCCCATACCTGATCCGTGATCCGCACGGGTTCGGGAAGGTAAGGATAATTTTCCAACGATGGTGGAGTTGTGGTTGGTGTTGAATTCGACATAGCTGACGTTAAGACTCTTGCAGGGCTCCTTCTTTCGTTCTGGCTGCTGCGATCTTCCCGATCCGTCCCATTAGGAGTGATTTCGCATGATTGAAGGATTTCAACCGAAACAGGTGGGCCATTACAATGTACATTGAGACGCCAAATAGCGTCATTGCTATTAGTTCCAGAAATGGATGCCACTCTACAAAATTGACCGTCCAGTAAATGATTATCCCAACGGATAATGCGGTCATTAGATTGGGAAAAAAGTCAGCCAATTGCTCTCTGATAGTATAACCAATTAGCTTGGTCGAATAGTAGGCATTCGGAACATAACTCAGAATGGTACTTACGATTTGACCGTACAACATTCCATACACCCCATATCGGTAACTAATTGAAATTACCACAATCATGAGGATTTTCTTAAAAACCTCAAGTCCAAGATAGATATCAGACCTACCTTTAACTTTCAGGATATTCAAGTTGATCGAATGCAGCGGGTAGAACAGTCCTGCCAGACACATGAGCTGAAGGTAGGGTGCCGCCGGACCCCACTTCTCCGGAAGTAGCAACTCGAATAATGGCTGTGCGGTTGCTGCCAGGATCACGATCAAAGGGAAAAGAAGAAAAGTCGTCGTTCCAATCACCTTTCGATAGCCGTCCTTCAGCCGTTGATGGTCGCTTTGCAACGTGGCCAGTGCCGGATAAGTGACGGTTTGAATACTCGTGACCAATTGTCGAATGACTATTTTCTTTAGCTTATCCGCGAAAAAATAATGCCCCGCAATGGTCGTCGAGAAGAGTTTGGCAATAACAATTATGTATAAGTTGGTGGAGATAGAATTCAATAGTCCGGAAAGAAAGAGTTTGTACCCGAAATTGTACATACCCTTGAGAGATTCTCGGGAGAACCCAAGCGTCGGCATCCAGCCCTGAAATTTCCACAGCAATACGGTTGTCACCAGGGAGTACACAATCATCTGTGTGATAAGGGCCCAAACCCCAAATCCGAGGTAAGCCAATCCTACCGCGACACCTCCTGAAACCAAGGCGGCTGGCAGACTGGCCTGGAACTGTGCCTTGAAATTCAGGTTGCGACTTAGGCTCGCTACCTGGACAACCTGTAGAGAGTGAACGAGGATATTCAGCCCGGCCACGCGAATCAGGACCGTAAGCCGGGTCTCTTCATAGAATGCCGCGATATATGGGGCACTGAAGAAAAGAACCGCGTATGAGATAATCCCGAGAGCGATGTTTGAATAGAAAGCGGTATTAAAATCAACCTGTCTTGCATTTTCCAACCGGATCAACGCCTGGGTGAAGCCCGATTTCATCAGACTCTCGGCCACGGCAAGAAAAACAGCCATCATGGCCACCAATCCATAGTCTTCCGGCACGAGGAAGCGCGCCAAAAGCAAGGTGACAACTATCGCCGTACATTTATGGCTTAGTTGCTGGACCGTTTTCCAAAGAATGCCGGTTAAAGTTTTTTGACCAAGAGACATCTGGATTAGTGTATTAAACTGTTGCCACAGGGGTCACAGGGGAGCCGACGGCGCCGGGCAATCGGAGCGGAGGGGCGGTGAGGAGAAATCGTGAGCGGTTGTGTGCTCTGAGCCATTCAGCCAGGTCGGCAAGGTGCCAGAGTTCACCGAGGTGGATTCCAAGGCGGAAGAGGCAGCGGTCGTGGAGGGGGAGGAGGTGGAAGGTGGGAGGGGCTTGGAGGCATGGGGTGTGGGGCGTGGGGCTTGGGGCATGGGGCTGGGGGCATGGGGGTTTGCCGAGGGCTTCGATGGCGATGGTGTCGGAGGCTATGGCGGCGAGGCCGCTGTCTTCGATCCATTGCAGGAGCTTTTCGTCGCGCCCGTCGAGGACGGCGTAGGCTTGTTTGATGAAGGCGGGAGGCCGTCCGTCGGATTCTAAAATAATGCGGTCGAGGCCGCTCCAGAAGCAGAAGATATCCCCGGGTTCGATCACCGCATTTTGGACGTCCATCGCCCGCATAAGGTCGTCGTAGCCGACTTCGTGATGGGTATTCCCGTAGATTGAGTGAAAATCGACCAGGACCGCCCTGCCCTGCACGCCATGAGCCGCCATCCGCTCGATGCCGAGGGCTTTGGCCTCGACCGTTCCGTCCTCGTGCCGGACGAGATGCTCGCCGGCCTTGAATCCGTTATAATACAAGGGTTCCGCAATGCCGTCGCCATCGGCGTCGAAGCAGGCGCCGCGGTGGCAAAGAGCATCCCATTGGGTGGAATACTGGTTATACAGGGTGACGCAGTCGTCGGAGGCTATGTCGGAGGCGCCTTCGTGCGCGTTTCTCCACTCGTAATTGTAATAAGGTCCGCCCTGCCGGATGACCGGCATCCGTTTCGGTGGAAAACGGACGGGGCTGATTACCGTGCCACCGGGTAGATCGAGCGGAAGGCTCAGGCAAAAGGTGGTTCCCTCTTTGACCTCGGCAACCCCTTTCCGCACCTGCTCGGGGCCGACTAGGTTGAGACGCCCCAGTTGATCGTGGGAACCAAAGTCACCCCAGGTGGAATGATCGGGACGGTGTTTCCAGTGATTCTTCATTATGGAAATTTCGGGGATTTTGGAACCACAGATGAACTCTGATACACACTGATGCCGGATTCAATCGAAGACTCGATGATCTGTCTTCTATGCATTTAAATCTTTGCTCTCCCTATCCGTGTCCATCCGTGTTTATCCGTGGTTCACCTTTTGGTTTTTCCAGTAACCGATTCCTGGAGCCACAGATGGACTCGGATAGACACTGATGCCGGATTCTATCGAAGACCCTATGATCTGCATTGTTAGCATTTTATCTCTGTATTCCTTATCCGTGTTCATCTGTGTCTATCTGTGGTTCTCCATTTGTCTTCAACGGACGACCCGTTTCCACTCCAATCGAGCTCGTTTAAAGTTCACAATCAGGCCTAGTTTTAGATTGGTTATTTTCAGATAGTTCAACATCTGGCCCAGTTCATGGTCTGTAATGCGGTCAATCACTTTTGTATCCACAATAATACGATTTTCAACAATGAGGTCTGGAATATACTCTCCGACGTTAACGCCCTTAAATATTACCTCATACCGTGGTTGTTGAGAAAATTGAATCTGACGTAAGCCAAACTCAACTGCCAAAGCATTCTCATAAGGCTTCTCCAGCAATCCATGACCGAGTAGATTGAGAACCTCCATCGAACACCCAATGATCTCCCGGGTAAGTGCCTCGGCTTCAAATCCCTTATCCGTGTCCATCCGTGTTCATCTGTGGTTCCCCTCTTGCCTTCGCCAGTACTCGATCTTTCGAACCACAGATGGACGCAGATTCACACTGATGGTAAATTCAATTGAACAACCAATGATCTGCCTTCTATGCATTTAATCTTTGCTCTCCCTATCCGTGTCCATCGGCGTTCATCTGTGGTTCTCCTCTTGCCTTCGCCAAAACCCGATCAATCATTTCTCCCGCGCAGCCCAGGTAATTTGACGGGTCCAGCAGGCGGTCCACGTCTTTTTCGGTCAGGTGTTTCATGATCTGCACATCATCCAGAAGCGATTCGCGGAGCGTTTGGCCCGCTTCGCGGCCGCCACGGGCGACTTTGGAGACCAGTTCATGGGCCTCTTGGCGACCGATCTTAGGCGCGAGCCCCATCATGACCGACTCGGCCATCAGGAATCCGCCTCCGATATCGAGATTGGCGCGCATTCGTTCCGCATCGACCTCCAACCCTTCGAGGACGGAACGCGCGTGTTTCAAGGAACCCGAAAGAAGAACGAATACTTCCGGGATGACCAGCCATTCAGTGGGCTGGGAAGCCACCCCGCGCTCGTGTTCCTGCATCATGGATTCCAACATCGGGCCGACGGCGTCCCGCAGGCGATGGGCGATAGCGATTAGAATCGGGCATGAGGTCGGGTTGCGTTTTTGAGGCATAGTGCTGCTGCCGCCCTTTCCCTGAACATAGGGTTCGCGCACTTCATCGACCTCCGTACGCATCAAGGTGGAGACTTCGTTTCCAATCTTACCCAGGGTCGTTCCGATCATCCCCAGGGTGAAAATCAATTCCGCCCACCCGTCACGGGCGGTATGCCAGGAAATCGGAGGTTCTTCGAGATCCAGTTCGGAACTCAGGGCCTGAAGCACCGAAATACCGTCTTTCCCCAGGGTGGAAAGCGTACCGACGGCTCCGCCGTAGCTGCAAACGAGAGAGCGACGGCGTAGGTCAGGGAGGCGATCCCGATGCCGCAGCAGTTCGTCAAGCCAGACCGCGGCTTTGTACCCAAACGTTATCGGCGCCGCATGTTGCTGAAACGTTCGCCCGGGCATGACGGTGTCTCGATGCCGCCTCGCCAGTTCCGCAACGGCAGCGATAACACCGTCCAGTTCACGCTCGATAAGAGCCAGGCCCTCCCGCATTTGGAGCACCAGCCCCGTATCCACGATATCCTGGGTCGTGGCACCCCAATGGACCCAGCGCGCGCTTTCTGAATCACAAGCTTTCGCGAGCTGACGCACCAGTGGCAGAATCGGAAAACCGATTTCTTCGTAGTCGCGCTTCATGACCGCAAGGTCGAGATTTTCAAACTTCGCTGCGGCGGCGATTCCCTCCGCCGCCTCGGACGGAATCAAACCAACTCGTGCTTCGGCCCGGGCCAGCGCCGCTTCGCACTTAAGGCAGGCTTCAATTCGACCCCGGTCCGAAAAAATGGCACGCATAGGTTCGGTACCGAACATGTCGCCGAAAAACTCGGAATCGATGATTGAGGAAGGCATGGTGGATTGCGGATTACGGATTGCGGATTCTTGATTTCGGATTACGGATAGCGAATCGCGAATAGCGGATGGCGGAGTGCGAATGGCGGAGAACGGAGGGCGAATGGCGGATTGATGATTACGGATTATTGATTGCGGATAGCGAATGGCGGATGGCGGATTGATGATTACGGATTCCGGATTCGTGATTTCGGATTACAAATAGCGGATGGTGGAAGACTAATAGCGTATTGCGAATGGCGGATTGATGATTTCGGATTGCGGATCACAAATAGCGAATGGCGAATGGCGGATGGTGGAGGACTAATGGTGGAGGGATTGATAGGGGGGATTCGTTTGAAGTTTAAATTTTTGCCAGCCCCTCGCCCCATGCCCCACGCTCCACGCCCCTCGCCCCATGCTCCACGCTCCAAACCCCACAAGTCCGGCGGGAATTAGTAGATGTCGCGCCGCATGATGGAGTTGCCGTCAAGGTCGAGGATGTCGATCTGTTGGACTATCTTTCTGGCTTTGTCGAATAAGCCGGCCCGGGTTTCGGCTTTGAGGCCAAAGACGCCAATGCGATTGTTGCTGGAGAGGTCCGCACCGATCCTGGCGCCTTTCGCTTTGTATTGCTCAAAGTACTCTACACTCCCGTCTCTGACGAGTTCGTCTATTCCGGAAACACATCCGAACAAACCTGGCTGCGCGTAAATGAAGCTGGTTACGTAGTATTGTTCTGCCGAAGAATAATCCAAGGTCACCGGCCTGCCCAGAAACGATTCGACCGATGCATCGATAATATCAAATCCCGTCCCCAGTCGAACGATTCGGAAATTCTCGCCTCCGCCTATCCGGGCGCAGAATTCGATAATATCGATCCTATCCCCATTGATGATGGCCTGAATCATCAGCGGGGTATTGTCCAATTCAAAGGCACGCGCAATTTGGGTGGAGATCTTTTTGAGCTCTTTAAACTGCTCCGGCGTCAAACTCGCGGGCCAGATACAGCCGTGAATCTGCTGAATTGGATCTTCAACTCCTTCAATTTTCCATTTATCCCGAGTCATGATGATCTCGGCTTCACCGTTACTGACAAAGGCATCAATTCCAATCTCAACACCCTCTCTAAACTCCTCGACGATTGCTTCCCCGTCTTCACTGATTTCCAACGCCTTCCCAAGAAACACTTTAAATTCGTCAAAATCTGAAGCTTTTCGGACGCCCTTGGAACTGTTGCTATCGACGGGCTTGACAATCACTGGAAACTCAAGATCACCCTTCTGAAAACCATTGACGGCTTTCAAGTGGAAATATTTCGAAGTCGGAATACCGTGTTCCATCATCCTTTTTTTCATCAACCGCTTATTGGTCACGAGCCGAGCGGTCTCGTAATCGTAGGGTGCCGGCAACCCCAGTTTTTCGGAGACGTAACAGGCAATAATAATCGCATGGTCGATACAGGTCCCAATAACCAATTCGGCTTTTCTGTTTTTCGCCAGTTCCAGAACCAATTCCCGGTCGAAAATACTTCCTTGAATGTGTTCGTCGGCCGCACCTTTAGCGGGGGGATTCTCGAAATAATCCACCAGGATGGTGTGGTAACCGCGGCGCCTCAAATTCTCCAAAAGAGAAATATGAGGAACTGTTCCTCCGAGCACAATGGCCAGGGGTTTATTCTTTCCAGGGGCTTTCATGATAAATACATAATCTCAAATTGCCGGGTGTGACTCAGCAAACCCGTTCAGTGATCTCATAAAGAATTGCTTTGAAGCAAGGTGAGATACCTCAAGCGGCGGAAGCCCTTTCCGTAATCCTTGCCTGATATGGATTTCGAGGAATCGCGGGCCATCATCGATTGCCAACAAATCCCGAATCGCGTTCCCGATACTCTCCGCGGTGTTTACGGCTTGGCCCAACGTATTATACCCACAGTTGCAAGCGATGCCCGTCAGATCGATCCGAAAGCCGGCCGTCGGCTCGCCGCCCACAGATTCATGGGCGCCGTTATTCAAAACGAAATGAAAAAGGTTTGACGGCGCGAACACCCCTGTCGTCGCGAGCGCGCCAAGGTGCATGATCGCCGCCCCGTCACCATCCAAACAGGCGACACAACGCTCCTTCTTCGCCAGGGCCAGGCCGGTAGCGATCTGCGAGGCGTGTCCCATGGCCCCGACATTCAGAAAATCCCGGTCATGGCTGATTCCGTGCTTTTCCCGCAATCCAAAGAGTTCTCGGGTCGCCCGCCCGGTAGTCGCCACATAGAGCGTGTCACCCGGCAGTGCGTTCAAGATGGATTCGATCGCATCCTCCCGGCTCAATTCGAGCGAGGTCCTTTCCGATTGTCCGAGCGGTTTTTTCGGTTTCGCCAGAACGTTTTTTCCAGCCAACAGCGCCACCGGTGTGCTCCGGCTTCGCGCTTCGGCAACCGCCCATTTCACCGAATCGGACGATTGTGCCCCATCATCCCGCAACACCCGGTAGGGAATATCCATGGCCTCCAGCAAACGAGGCGTCAGAGCGCCTTGTTTCCGGTGCTGCGCCCAATCGTTTGATCCCGGCTCGCCTCGCCATCCGATAAGCAGGACCATCGGAATGGCGTAAACCTCCGCGTTGGTCAGGGAAAGTAAAGGATTCGTGGCGTTACCCAATCCGGAATTCTGCATGTAAACCAGAGGAATCCCAGCGGTCGCCAGGTGATAACCGGCGGCCAACGCCACGGCGTTCCCCTCGTTGGCGGCAATAACGTGGTGGTCTTCAGAAACGTTCTTCGAAAGAAAAAGGCAGAACTCGTTCAGATGCGAATCCGGCACGCCGGCAAAAAACTCAATACCCTCTGACTTGAGGGATTCGTAAAACTTCGTCTCGTCAATCATGACATCATCGCATCTGGATAGTATTGGTCGATCACCCGCTTAACCAACATGATCTGCTTCGCCCGGCCTCTCGCATCGGCTTCATTGGTATCCCAACTGTGGGTCTTGGCCACCGAACCACCCGTTTTCAAGTAAATCGGCGCCGCAACCCGCACCATTTCCGGAACCTCATAATGGCGAATGAATCCTCCGCTGGAGGCGGGGTTCTCGGTATGGACATCGAGTGGAACGGCAATAGCCTGGCGCATGGCCGAAAGCATCTGCAATTGAATATCCCGCACCGGATTGATAGAGTCCGCCCCGATACTCTCAAGCAATTTGCCCGAGCATGGGTTGCCGTGGCCGCAATGAGCGGAGACCTTGAATCGACAATCCTCCGGAATCTTCCCATGCCTGCGCATCTGATCCAGGACCCAAAGATTGCCTTCATCATAAACCACACACGACCGGCACCCTAATTCGATTCCCCGCTTGATGTCTTCGATGGCTCGGACGATCTGCTCCTGCCCCCTAAGGCGATAGCCCATTCGTTGACCCTCAGGAGTCTGAGCCGAAGCGCTGGTATCGTAGGTTGCCCGCGGACCGACCGAGAGAATCAGCTCGACACCCCACACTTCAGCAAGCCGCACCATTTCCGAGATCTCATCATCTCCCAGCAGCATGATCCCCTTCGTTTGGGTCACGCGATGTATCCTCTGACCGTACTCGCGAACACTCTCCAGTAGCGCCTTCATCACCTTTGGCCCCTGGATTCCCGGCACCTCGAACCGATACTGGGCGCCGTCCGAAAATCGTTTTGTCGAATCCGGAAGATCGTAAGCATCCCCCGAAGGCAACCCAATCCCCGCTAAAAATTCACGCGTCTTCTTCATCGTTTACAGCCATCCGCTTTTCGCCATCCGCAATCCGCCATTCGCCCTCCGCCATCCGCAATTCGCTATCCGAAATCATCAATCCGCCCTCCGCCATCCGCAATTCGCAATTCGCTATCCGAAATCACGAATCCGGAATCCGAAATCACGAATCCGTAATCAAATCCAAATAAGCCGCCTCATTCTCTATAACACCGAAAGCCTGCGCTCGTTTCACCAATCGTTTAGCCCAGTTGCGGTGTGGGTTACTTTCGTTCATTTTGTTCGCATTCGAACTCTTCTGCACCCCGCCGTTCATATCCAAAATCTGACACGCATCTTCGTACTCCTCCCTGGTTACGGCCTGCATCGCGTTGACGTACCTCAAATGGGACGGATGGATGATCGTCTTTCCGACGAAACCATTGGTTTTGTCCAAAAGCACTTCCCGCAGCAAACCGTCGACCGCATCATTCAGAATAGGCTCACGGTTCATCAATGACCGATTGATTCCCTTATCCGAAAACTTCTGAATATTGACCGCTTTAGTCGCTAGAAAGTACTCCCAAACCGGCGCCGAAACGGTATACCCCTGATCGTCCCGATTAAAAAAGTTCAGGATATCCGACAGGCAGTCCCTTACGGTAATGATATCATAAATCGACGAATTGATTCCCCGTCGCACACCGAAGGCAGAGGAAAAATCCGTCGCTCCGATTCGAATATTCAATATCAAATCGCGGTAAGGCCACAGAATGGTGCTCAACTGTCTCAACTCCTCCAATCGGGACTCCCGAAACGCGATTTTACGCCCCTCAAAAATCGGCATTCCGTATAATCGGAGGCCGAACTTCTGGTTAACGGATCTGAGCTGATTCAGATAAAGCAGGGCATTATTGCTGTAAAATTTAGGAAAAACAAACCCGCTCAAGACTTTTGCCTGGTCGGGCCCGATCCGATCACAAAACGCAAAAAACTGTTTCACGGTCCGAACCCTGACAAAGATGAGAGGAATATCGAAAATCGTAATCCGATCTTCTGTCAACGCCCCTGCAATCGTGTCGAGATGCTCCAGAACGTTGTTTTCCGCCTGCGATAAATCAGCCTCAGGGATCGAATCCTCCAAGCACATTACCATGGACGTCAAATCCTGCAACTCCTTGTTCAGGATCTTATCCACAATCGTTCGCGTCCCGGGCATATACAACGTACCCCCGAGACAGAATTGAAGAAAGCACTTCTCGGTGCCTTTATCGAACTCGACCGGCTCCTTAAAAAACGGGAAATCCGGTTTATGTCGATGGTGCCTCATCAATAGCTTTCCTGTTTCGCAGAAGACTTTTGAAGCTCCTCCAGAACAGTCATTATGATTCGTTTCTGATCATTGTTAGAAATTTCGGCCGACAACGGCAAACAGAGGATTCTTTCAGCGACCTCCTCTGACACCGGCATCACGGGAAACCCACCCAAAGATTGCACCCGATTTAAAGAGGGGTAAAAATACCGCCGCGGATACACCTCCTGTGCTTCAAGGGCGTTCATTACCTGAAGGAGTGTGCCCACATTGCTAAACTTCACCGGATAATAGGCGCAATTCCAATCGGTTTCGGGACGTAACCTGAACGCAAAAGATATCACCTCCGAGGAACTCCGGGCTTCGCATTCCCGTTCATTGCCGGAACCCACGACGGTTCGGCTGCCGAAAAATGCGGAATCGTAGGTATTCACAACGCCCCTCCGTCGTGCGAGTACTTCTTCAATGTGTCTTAGGTTGCAGAGCCCCATCGCCGCGTGAAATTCGCTCATCTTCGCGTTGATCCCGGCGCCATGAAAGTCGTCCTTCCCTTTATGCCCGAACCGGCGAAGCCACTCAATCTTCTCGGAAACAGCGGGGTCGGAAGAAACAACAAACCCACCTTCCACCGTATTGAAGACCTTGGTGGCGTGGGTGCTGACAACCGACGCGTCCCCCCACTCCAGCAAGCTCTTACCTTTATACTTCACCCCAAAGGCATGAGCGGCGTCGTAAATAATCGCGATCCCGTACTTATCCCCGATCACCCTTAATGCCTCGACATCACAAGGATTTCCATACACATGGGTCGCCAGGATCGCCTCGGTATGCGGACCGATCGCAGCTTCAACAGCGTCCGGATCAATTGTCAGCAACTCCGGTTCAACATCTGAAAATCGCACCCGACATCCTTCCCAAATCGGGCAGGAAGTCGTTGCCACATAGGAGAAAGGTGTCGTCACCACCTCCCCCTTTACTCCCAGCGCCTTCAATACTATCTGCAAACCAAGGCCCGCATTGGCCACACAGTGGACCGACCTCCCGAGACCATGGTGCTCCCGGAGCCCTTCTTCCAGTTGACGAACCAACGGTCCCTGATTCGTCAGCCACTTTCGCGACCAAACTTCTCGAAGAAGCTCGAAATACTCTTCAATCGGAGGCAGGTTTGGTTCGGTAACAGGAATCTCGTTCATAGAATACGAAGAACTTCCGAAACAATAATCTAACGGCCGTTTTTGATCATAGGGATATGCCTTAACCATTCAGCCGTGACGGGTGGCGGATTCCCCTCAAAATAGTTGTCGAAAACCGAAAGGGCCTCTCTTTCAGTGTAAAGACCATCGGTCACATGGGGCCAATACTTAGCGTCAGACCTAAAAATTACAAGATTCACATTTATAACGAGTTCCTCGTACCCCAACGCTGCCGCAATCTGTGCCCTATGATTACCGCCTGCCGTAACAATCCATCTCCACTCACCTTCCTCATTCACAAGTGCTGTCGCCCTGATATCACCATCCGGCTCATTCGTCCTGCAATATCCCTCCTCCTGCATCCTCAAGAGGAGCTCCATTACCCTATTGGACTCCAAAATAGTCTTTTCTTTATCCGTTGGACCACACAGCGACCACCCCTGATCAATTTCGCAACAGATACCTAAGTCCTTGTTTACACGATTTGTTTCATTTTCATGAGCCCTTCTGAACGAATCGATGGTTCTAGCACGCCATGGATAGACACCGGCCCATGCAGGGTATTCGCTTAGACCGTGATCAACCGGCATCCCAAGCCATTCTGCCGCATTTTTTGGCTGCACAAACCTATAATGTTCGGATAAAACATCAATTATTCTATCGATCTTTGCCTCTCTGCTTCTCAAAGCCGATTCAGCAGCAATCTGCATAGGAGCCATTCCGTCCTTCCCCAATGGGTAACCGGGCTGTATTCTTCCGTGCCCAACCTTCGCATCGAGTAAAGCCGATTTAAATATCTCAGAATATACGAAAGCACTTGGGTGATTCGACTGATTTCTTAAATCAATGGTTTCATTGTATGCGACATCGAAAACATGCTCCTTAATTTTTTGTGATTTACTCATTAAAACATACTTTTTCAATTAGCAAATACTCGATTAATCAGAACCGCACAGCAACGAAGGATTTCACTTTATTTTCTGCTTAGAGACGCCAGACATATCCCGCTCAATTGATGAAAGAATCGCTACCACCATTTCTCTGTATCCATAGCGCGGCTTCCAACAAAAGTCCTGATGAAATCGATCGGAGTTTAGGCCATACGATCTTTCGTTGCCGGACTCACTGAACGATACATCCACCAATGACTTTTTCGCGGCCTCATTCACCACACTGGCAATAATATTAGACACTTCTCTGATCGGCCGGATGTTATTAGCACCAAGATTATAGACAGTCCTCCATTTAGAACTATCGGAATCGATCACTTTGACCAACGCATCAGTCACATCAGAGACATATATTCGATCCATGAGCTGATCCCCACCTCTAATCGTGATCTTACCGAATCTAGCGGCATTATATACTAATTTATAGATTGCTTCATAATTTAGTAACCGTGGATCAGAACCTGTCACGGTAGCCAATCGCATCGACGTGAATTTAAGCGAAGGATCCGTACATGCGGTCTTAAGAAACAGTTCCACCGCGTACTTCGCCTGACCATAGAAGGTGGCCGGACAGACGGGACAATCTTCATCTAAAGGCGGAAACGTTGAATCTCCATAAACACTTTGAGACGAAACATTGATAATCTCATTGACGCCGGATTCCACGGCGCTGCTGAAAAGAGAAAAGGTCGATTCAAGGCTACGAGTTACCTCCAAATTTCCCCAATTTGGTCGGGCAAACGCCAGATGACAAATGCAGTCGATATTTCCAAATGAAATTTCGCCATTCTCGAAATCCTGCCAATCAAAATGTCGGTCACAATTATCACCGAATTCAGCCAGAGACTTTTCCTTGTCCCTATTCAGCAGCCAAATCCTGTGCGTCCTAGTCCGCAAAAGCTTTGACAGAAGCTGCCGCCCAATCACCCCGGTTGATCCGGTTAACAGTATGGTCTTTTTTCGCTTGTTTTCACCTCCATTAAGAGTGACTACGGTGTTACGGACTTTTTCATTTCGTTCAATAACAATGACTTTATCCGCAGTTTGCCTAATGCCTGCCTTAGATGAATTGATTTCAAGCTGACATGAATCATCATTCATTAGCCAATGCCTGAGGCAGGCTTCAACCTCGTTAAATCCCATTAACGCGCGGAGGCCGGTAATTCCGGTAAATCTCGCATTCAGCTCAAATAGTTTCAGACCTTTTTCGGTAAACCTTCCCTGAAGGTTAAATGGCCCAGCCAGACCACATTGGACTAACTTAGGCAGGATCCTATCAATTTCCTCCCATATCTCCTCCCGATCATACGGCAAAATCTCAATCGGGATACCATTACTCAGCTTATTATATGAAGCCATTCGCCCCATAAGACTACCGTCCTGACGGGCTACCAACTGAATTGAAATTTCCGCAATTTGGGGATTTATGCCTTTCCTCAACTTATCGAGATACTCGAGATGTTGGGGATCGTCCTCATGCGGAACGGCAATTTCCTGTACGATATAATCGGCCCCAATCTCCCGAAAATCGTCTTCCGAAAGAATAATCTTGATTCCTCTGGAGGCAAAACCTCCTCTTGGCTTCGCGATCACTGGCAACTCAACCTCTCGTCTAGCCCAGGCATCAAAGAACGCGTCCTTCCCGAAACTTCTCACGAACAAGGGAGCATCGCGGTTTAGTTCGTTACTCATACGTTCTTTGTCCCGGCAAAGGGCAAGCAGTTCCGCCCCGGCCGCGATTACTTTCACACCAGCAGATTCGATTCTTTCTTTGTTCCTGGCAAACAGGTGCGCTTCATCGTCGTGGCCGGGAATCAACAGATCCACATTTCGTTCCGCACAAAGGTCAAGTAGCTCGTCAAGATAGCCTTCATCATAAAAGCTTCTGGTAAAGGCGTAATCATCGCATTCATACAAACCATATGCCATAGGGTTTGTTCCCAGTCCCAAGGTCTTGATAGGCAAGCGGGAAAGGCGGCAAGAATTGATTACCGACTGACCAACACCACTGCCGATACAGCAAATTCCGATTGTAAACTTCTTCATCTTAGGTTCGAGATCTTACAATTGTAAATTAAAGGCGGTCGAAATGAGCAACTGCATTATCCTGACGGCGCAAAATGCCAGAACCGGCTATCCGGCGATTTGAAGGAGATAGTCTCCGTACCCACTTTTCTCATAAAGTTTCGCCATTTCCAGTAGCTGATTCCTATCAATCATCTTCGAATAATACGCCACCTCTTCAATACACCCTATCTTGGTTCCCTGCCGTTCTTCGATGACTCGCACAAAGGTTGATGCCTCGTTCAGCGAGGCGAACGTTCCGGTGTCCAACCACGCGATGCCTCGATTAAAGCGGCCGACTCTGAGTCTTTCGCGCTTAAG
Source organism: Opitutia bacterium (assembly GCA_050506795.1). Taxonomy (GTDB): domain Bacteria; phylum Verrucomicrobiota; class Verrucomicrobiia; order Opitutales; family T3Sed10-336; genus SLOW01. Next base: position 79,221 of record JBJHCF010000012.1, on the reverse strand, counting down.
GTATTCCTGATTGACCGAGGTGATCTCGTATTCCCCTCGCGCGGAGGGTTGCACCGATTCGGCAATGGCCACCACGTCGTTATCGTAAAAGTAGAGGCCTGGAACGGCGTAGTTGGATTTGGGATCCTTGGGTTTCTCCTCGATAGAGAGAACTTTTCGCCTTTTATCGAACTCCACCACGCCATACCGCTCGGGGTCCTGGACGGGCGCCGCGAATATGACGGCGCCGTCGGGGTCGGTGTGTCCGCGAAGCAACTGACCGAATCCGGACCCGTAAAAGATATTGTCGCCGAGGATCAAGGCGACCTTCTCTTTGCCGATAAACTCCTTACCGATCACGAATGCCTGCGCCAGACCGTTGGGAACTTCTTGGACGGCGTAGTGGAACTCACAGCCGAGGTGGCTCCCGTCGCCAAGCAACCGCTCGAAACTCGGCAGATCCTGCGGCGTGGAGATAATGAGAATCTCACGTATCCCGGCCAGCATGAGCGTCGAAAGCGGATAATAGATCATCGGCTTGTCGTACACCGGAATGAGCTGTTTGCTCATGGCCAGAGTGATCGGATGGAGGCGGGTACCGGACCCGCCGGCTAGAATGATACCTTTCATATGAATGGCGAATGGTGGATAGCGAAGGACTAATTAATTCAAATGGTGGATGGCGAATGGTGGATTGCGAAGGACGAAGGAATTATGACAAATTGAGGGATCGCTAAGTCTTCGAGAGCTGGGACTTAAGGTGAGTTATTTTTTTCTTAGGTGTTTGGCGAAGCCACCGAGTTGGCGGGATATCGATTTGCATTGGGCGCAACGTTCCTCAAAAAGACCATCAGAAAGAAGACCGAGGCGCTCGGCAAGGCGGTACATGCTGCGCACTTCACCACTCGACCCTTTTGCGATATCCAGAAATCGTGCAAATTCCCCCGATGTGGTCCGCTCGGAACCCTCAGCAATATTGTTTGAGATTGAAACGACTGCCCGCTTGATTTGATCGGTGAACGAGAAATCCCGGACTCTCGAAAAATCCTGATAAACCTGAACAGCAAGATCCTGAGCATCCTGCCACACCTGCATTTCTTCAAAATCCCTGTATTCACCATCCAATCATTCACCCTCCGCTATTCACCATCCGCCATCCGCCATCCGCCATTAGTCCTCCGCCATTCTCCATCCGCCATTAGTGTCCGCCATCCGAAATTCGCTATCCGCCATTCTCAACCCCCAACCTTTCGAGTCGGTAGGTGCCGTTGAGGATTTCCTGCCACCAGGTTTTGTTGTCGAGGTACCATTTGACCGTTTTTACGAAGCCCGATTCGCGGTCTTGTTTGGGAACCCAGCCGAGTTCGCGTTCGATCTTGGAGGCGTCGATGGCGTAGCGCAGGTCGTGTCCGGGACGGTCTTTGACGAAAGTGATGAGATCCTCGTATTTCCCGGCATTTTTTCTGCCCGATTCCCCTTCTTTGAATCCGAGATCCCGAATCTTCGACCCGTAATCTTCCGTTTCCGCAAGTTCGTCAAGTATTCCGCAGAGCATCCTCACCAGATCGATGTTCCGAAGTTCGTTGTTGCCGCCGATATTGTAGGTTTCGCCGGGAGTCCCGCGCTCCAGGACTTTGGTAAGCGCGCGAACATGATCTTCAACATACAGCCAGTCCCGAATATTCTCCCCCTTTCCGTAAACGGGAATCGGGTTGCCTTGCAGACATTTCAGGATCACGACGGGTATGAGTTTTTCCGGAAATTGATAGGGTCCGTAATTATTCGAGCAGTTGGTAACGATTACCGGCAGTCCATAGGTATCGTGCCAACTCCGAGCCAGATGATCGGACGCCGCCTTGCTCGCGCTGTAGGGAGAATGCGGCTGGTAAGGATGCGTTTCCGAAAACCCCGGCGCGTCGGAATCGAGGGATCCGTAAACCTCATCGGTGGAAACATGGAGAAAGCGGAAGGATGGCGAATGGCGGATGGCGGATGGCGGAGGACTGATTCCTGATTGAGGATGGCGAACGGCGGATGGCGAAGGACTAATGGTGGATTTGTCCTCCGACTTCCGCTCCTCCCCCTTCGCTATCCGCGGTTCACCATCCGCCTTTCCTACTCCCCCATTCGCCATTCGCTCTCCGCTATCCGCCATTTTTTCTCCGCCCTCCGCCATCGTCCTCCAATACTCCAGTGCGGCTTGGAGGAGGTTGTAGGTGCCGAGAATATTGGTGTGCACAAAGGCTCCGGGGCCGTCGATGGAGCGGTCGACATGGCTCTCCGCGGCGAGATGCATTACCGCATCGGGTTGGTGGCGGGCGAAGACCTCTCGAACACCTTCCAGATCGCAGATGTCCACCGGCTCGAACGTGTAGTTGGGGGCATCGGCCAGATCGGACAATGAAGCGAGGTTGCCCGCGTAGGTGAGCTTGTCCAGGTTGACCACCTCGCAGTCGTCTCGACCGACGAGATGCCGAACCAGGTTACTGCCGATGAAGCCGGCGCCGCCGGTGACGAGGATTTTCATTACTTGATTGCGGATTACGGATTTCTGATGGCGAATTGCGAATGGCGGAGGACGAAACTCGGAGGACTGACGGCGGATTACGGATAGACTAATGGCGGATGGAAGATTGCTGATTTCGGATTACTGATTTCTGATGGCGGATTGCGAATAGTGGATTTATCCGACGGGGGTGGGTTGGCGGGCCATTCTTTGGAAGGATTTGCTGTTTTTCATGAGATCTTCGTAGGTTCCGGTCATTACCAGACGACCGTGATCCAGGAGGAAGATTGTGTCGCAATCCTTGACGGTCGATAGGCGGTGGGCGATCAGGATGACGGTCTTGGCTTCGGCAACCTGTTTGACGGCTTGCATGACCGCCTCCTCGGTCGCGCCGTCCAAAGCGCTGGTGGCTTCGTCGAGGACCAGGACCGAGGGATCATGGTATAGGGCGCGGGCAATGCCGATTCTTTGACGTTGACCGCCGCTCAAGCGCACACCGCGTTCACCTACAAGCGTTTCATAACCGAGTGGTAATTCGCTTTCGATAAAGTCCGCGATGTTGGCGATTCGTGCCGCTTGCTCAACAGCGGCATGATCTATCTCTTTCCTCGGAATCCCAAAAGCGATATTCTCCGTAATCGTACTGTCCGAAAGATAGATGCTCTGTGGCACATACCCAAGATTCCTTTGCCATTGGCGCCGGTTTTCGGGGGTGATTCTAACACCGTCTACAAGTAACGCCCCGGCACTAGGCTCCAGCAGTCCCAGAATGATATCGACCGCGGTGGTTTTTCCGGATCCGGTCGGACCGCAAAAAGCAACCGAGCGGTTGAATGGTATCGAAAGGCTGACGTTTTTCAACGCGGGACGAGGCGCTTCGGGGTAATTGAAGGTCAAATCACGTAGTTCTATGGTGCTTTGAAACGGCAGGATTCGCGACTCCGGTTTCAATAAATCACGCTGAGATTCGGGCACCACCACAGTCTTCTTGTCCAGTTCGTCATATGGGATCTCTTCAGGGTCTATCGCGAGTGCGGCGCCCAAAGGAGCGGTCATATCGCGATAAATCAAATCCAAAACAGCTTGAGAGGAACGAAGCTGGGTGAAAGTTTTGAATATCGTCTGGAGAGCGGGCATGATGCGATAACTCGCGAAGGCGTACAGACTCAGTATCGGTAAAATCTCACCGACCCCTCCCCTACTGACCAGGAAATACAACACCAAAGCGATCATTCCTCCAAACGCCAGGGTTTCCAGCACAAGGTGAGGAATCCTGCCAATCAACTGCAGAGTCACTTCCAGCTTCCCCATCAAGCGGGATGGGGTATCATAAGATCGCACAAAATGCCCTTCCCGTTGGAGGATCTTATTCTCTTTCACCGAGCCGAATGCTTCGCTCACAGACTTGTACCGCTTTCGGTTCGCTTCAACACGCTGATGCCCGATTTGCCCAAGCTTTTTTCTAAAGTAGGAATAAATCGCCAGATACAGGCCGCCGAAAACAAAAATGGCTAACGTGGCGACCAAAGGGTCCACCAAAAAAACGAGAGTAAACAGGCTGATGATGGTGACGCCCTTGGCGATCACCTGCAGCAGGGGAGTTACGTAGCCGTTGGTGAAATATTGCGTCTCCTGAAGCACAGCGTGGGAGAATTCCGAACTGTTGCGGCTGACGAAGAAAAGGTAAGGCTGCGACAAATACTTGGCGAGGAGGCTCCTCGAAATATGGACGTTCAGCGCCCAAGTGAACCGGGCGTTGAGCCAGACACTGAAAATCGACACCGCATTAAGGCACAGAATCGAGGTCAACATCACCAGCCCCAAGAAGATGAGAAAACTCAAATTCGAGGTGAACCCCAACCCCTCGTACACCATGTTAATCCAGCGATTCGTCTCGATTACCTCCGGATTCCCGACGACCGCCATGAAGGGCAGGACCGAAGTCACCGACGCCACCTGCATCAAGCCGATCAGAAGCATCACCCCAAGCAGGCACAGGCCGGCCAATCGCTGCTTCCGCGTCAAAAGTTCGTTGATCTTTTTTAGGTTACTGAGCATGGACCTTTATTGATGCCGTTTGGCAAGAATGGCACTCGGTTAAGGGCGCTGATCGAAGCAACTTATGCTTTACCGAATCGCATCGGCACTTCCTCTGGAGGGCCAGGCTCCCGCATGGCCGGGATCGCCCCGGACAAAGGTGGCGACCCGTTTTCCTCGCAACGGCCGCCACCGGCGCCACACCTTACGGCGGCGGCACGGGAGCGCCGCCCTCCATGAAGCATAGGCGCGCTTCCGATTTCGATTAGGTTTCTCAAACGATGCAGCTGCTTAACCGAGTGCCATTCCGTTGAGCAATCAGTGCCGCTGTTCCTGGTGCTGATCGAGTTTGATTTTAACGCACTAATTTTTGATTTTTTCAATCTAAACAATCTGCGTTTCTCCTTGAGAAAAAGTTTGCCACGTATAATCCGAACAAGTCGGCGACACCTGCCACGAGACCCTTCACTGATTGATTTTAATATCTTGTTTCATATTCAACAAGAACAGTTTAAAAACATAAGACCCAAGGATCTAAGGGGCGCGTTGAAGCGGGATCCTCGGCGACTCGATCTTTCGAATTTTTGCTGTTCTCGGTTCTCCGAACGAGCTTCGCCCCGTCACTTCTTTTTTCCCAGAAGTAACCGGAGATAAATCCGAAATATTTAAAAGACAAACTCAACGGGATCGAAGCGGAACCTCCGACAAGGTCGAATCAGTCTGCGAAACCGACATACTAGCAAGGATTGTTTAATACAACTATCAGGGGAAATACTAGATCAAACCTAGTGAAAAGCTTGTAATTCTTACACTTCCGCGTCTTGACCGCTCGCCTAAGGGTCTCTTTCCCACCTCTAAACCAACTGAAACACAAATCATCCTGAATGAGATTTCTTAGTTTCATTCTAAAATGAAATCAATGATAATTCGCTGACCAATAAAGAATTATCCGGCGCGTGCGGGAAAAGTTCCGGTTTGCCCTCCAGAAAACCATAACCCGGCGAAGCCTCGCGACTGGAGGGCGCCGCTCCGCCGGCGCCGAAGGACGTCCAGGTGACGCCGGGCCGGGCGGGCTAGAGTCCTAAAACTCGAAAAGTTGTTGTAGTTGAGTCAACTTCTGCAAATCAGGTTGAAAGAAGTAGATCACGCTTCGACTCGGCTGAGCTCGTCGCAGACCAGCGTGAGTTTCGCACGCAAGATGCGTGCACTACTGCTGGCCTGAGGCTTCGCCTCGCTGCTAGATAGGTGGGAATCTGCGGGATTACCTTAACAAGGATTTAGCGTAATCCCTGATTGTCGGTGACAAGAAAATGCCCTATTCTCCAGTCCATGTTTGAATCGAATCTCGAGGCCGGCACGGCGGTGACGGCGAAACTCTCGTCACCGCGATGCGGATCACGAGCAATTCGTCTTGCCTTTGTCTACCTTGCGGCGCTGGCTTCTTCCCTCGCGACCACACCGCACGCCAGTGCGTTCTACGAGTTCGCACGCGGCGAGTTGCTCCTCCACACGGGGGGCACCGTGACCTACGATTCGAACGTCTTTGGAGCCGAAGATGCCGAGGATGACATCCTGTTGGCTTTCAATCCCGAGTTACAGTATATCCGCCGTGCCGGCCGGAGCGACTTGAGTGTTCGTACCGGCGTAATCATCGGTCGTTTTGTGGATTTTACCGGCGAGAATTTTGAAAACTACTACGCGGAGCTCGATGTGGGCTACCCCGTCGCCGCCGCCTCAAGGTTCGGCGGCGGTGTTTCCCTGAGTTATCGCCAGACGACGGGATTGAGCGAAACGCTCAGTATCAGAACGCAGACCGACCGTTATCGGGCCAGTATCAACAACACTTACCGTTTGAACGAGCGTGTCGGGCTGACCAACTCGTTCGACTACACCCGAACCGAACGGGTGGGATTCCGTACAGTCGACAGTATCGGGGGGAGCCTGGGGACCCGCTACTTCTACTCCGAAAACCTGGGGTTTACACTCGGCTATCGACTGAGGAGATCTACTTCCTCGGGCGTCGCCGGAGTCGAAACCCGTGAATCGCTCTATCACGCCGTTACCGTGGGCGCCGATGGTCGGCTGGCTCCCCGGGTTACCGGATCGGTATCCGCCGGCGCCCAGACGACACAAGTCATCCGGGGAACCGGAAGGGAACGGGTCCGCGGGGTTCTGTCAGCCGGCTTGACCTGGGCGGCCCGGCCGAATACCACAGCAAGCCTGGACGCGAGCCGGGACCAGGATCTATCCGGGGAAGGTCGTTCGCTGGAGCGCACCTCGGTTTCCGTCCGGGTCACCCAGCGCCTAACGCCAAAAATGTCCGGCTACGTTTCCTCCGGCTACCGCCTTTCCGAGTTTTCCGGAGTTGAAACAGATCGCGATCACGCCTATACTGCGGGAACCGGTTTAAGTTATACTTTTACAGACCGCTGGGTAGGCGGCCTTGATTACGCTTTCACCCATATCGACTCGGAACGACGAGACGTGAAATTCGAACGCCATACGGTCGCGCTCTCGACCCGGTACACCTTTTAATTCGAACTTTGAACCCGGGATTGATGTCCCTGAAAGATCCTTAAGTTAATACTATGAAGACCGCATTCGATATCGCCACACTCCCCCACTTCGCCAGGTACCTCCCGGCCGTTGCCGCGGTGCTGCTGGCCGGGCTGATCGCTTCCGGAGCGAACGCCGCGGAAACCGACGATTCAAGATCGGCCATCGATTGGCAGTCCACCGATCAAATCCGGTGGGACCCGGAGACCCGCCGACTCGTGGTCGACGAAAGGGCCGCCCCGGGCAGCGAACAAGTGCCGGCGCCGGAGCAATCCTCCAGGCCGGCGCAACCCGAAATTCGATGGGACTCCTTGAACCAGATTCGCTGGGACCGCGAAACCCAGTCGTTTGTCACCACCGAACGCACTGCAGCCAGCCAGCCAGGCACGGCCTTTGACGCCCGCAATTACCAGCTTTCCGTACGCGACCAGGTGGAGATCCAGGTCTTTGGTGAAGCGGATCTCAACATCACTCAGCGAATCGATGGGGCGGGCCAGATTCGAATTCCGCTGCTGGGCAATCATCGGGTTACAGGACTAAGCGTCCGGGAGGCCGAAGACTTCATTGAAAATCTCTATGTCGAAAATAGAATCCTGCGCAATCCGATCGTAACCGTTCGAGTAGTCGAATACGCACCGCGCGAGGTCGCCATCCTCGGAGCGGTGGGACGACCCGGAACCCAGGACTTCCCCATCGAGCGCAATGACATGGACATTGTTGAAGTGGTCGCACGTGCCGGCGGATTCACCGGGATCGCCCGTTCCAACGCGGTTTCCGTCACCCGTCAGGAGGAAAACGGACGGGAGCGAACCTACACGGTCGACGTGGAATCCATGATCACGGGATCCCGGCGCGACGGAACCGAACGCTTCAAGATCCTTCCGGGCGATGTGATCTGGGTCCGTGAACGGGTATTCTGACCTGGAGGGCAACGCTCCGCCGTTGCCGGTGCGGGCAGGATGCGCGCGCACCCAGGTCGCGGACGGAGGTGGCGACCCGTTCCCTTCGCGACGGCCGACATCGGAGTCACGCCCTACGGCGGCGGCGCGGGAGCGCCGCCCTCCAGGAAACAGGAGCGCGATCTTGATCTCGGATCGGTTTCTCAAAGGATGAACCAGCTAAACCGAGTGCCATTCTGCTTAAGCAGGCGTATGGGAAATCCGTCTTCCGCAATCACCGCGTGTCCGCCTGAATCGCCTCATGGACCAACGGGAGGTTTTCGTACCCGGACGGGTACCGCAGGCGTTTCACCGGGAGGATTTTTGCGATCTGGGCCAGGCGTTTCATCCTGGGTGCCTGGAGATCGGTGGCTTCGATGATATCGGTGATAAAGGTATGTCTTAATAACTCGATTAGTGCTTCACCCGGCGGAACAGGGACAATCTCTACCTGTGTGGATTCGTCCGGCACGCGTTCGATCAGGTAGACACAGCGGGCGGGAAGTGGCGTCGGATGGAACTCGCCGAGGTCGGACATCGGAACGTTGAGTTTCTCGAAGGCGGGATGAACCTTTGCGTAGTTGGCGGAATCAAGGCCGAAAAGACACGCCTGCCCCGGGGTAAGTTTGATCTGGGGATACGCCGGGCGGCAAAGGATGCTGGTATTCCGTACTTCAAGCGCCGAAATGTCGTCGGCCAGGAGCGGCAAGCCGCCGTTGAGGAGCGATCCCGCCATCGTGCTCTTGCCGGCTCTCCGGTGCCCGACCAGCAATACCGCCGACTCTCCGACTGCCACCGAAGCGCCGTGAATGGAAGAATAGCCGCTACGCTCCAGGTAGTAGCCGAAAACGTGCCCCAGCAGACAGATCTGCACCAGGTAGGCACATTCGGGGTCAAGGAGCTCACACACAATTGATCCAGGTCGAATCACGAAGTCCGCGATCCGGGGAAAACGCATGACATCAGCAACGGAATTGCTGAAAAGCATCGCCTCGGGCTCACCGAAGTGGTTGGTCGCCCTGCTGGAAAACACGTGATTTCCTGTATCCAGGGTACGGGGAGTGTTTTGGGAAACGCACGAAAAGGTAAGGTCGGGATTGCCGTTCGCGCGAGGGAGGTCGATCGTGAATCGGAAATCAGTGTGAACGTTAAATCCAAAAAGACTATAGGTCATGTTCAATGGCCCGTTTTAGTTTCTTTGCTTTCCACCAGGGATCGGCAGGCAGCGTTGGTGAAAGTCCGTCAATGGGGAGCATCGCCGGAAGGTGTCAAAATCTCTCCCAGGACATCCTGGAGGAATTGGCCCTGTGCCTTCAATATCGCGGCATCCCGATAATCATTTCTGAATGAACGCGCATTCGTCAGATCGCCTGAGGAAATCAGGGCGGCCTGAGCCGCCAGGTAAGCCAATTCATTAAGAGGGTTGGAGTCGATTCCATCTTCCGCGGCTCGATCCAGGAAACGGGCTGCCGAGACCGGGATCTCCGACAGGTCCCGCAAGGCGAGATCCCTGGTAAAGTCGAGTGCCGTCCGCACCAGTGCCGGCATGTCCGTACACCGATGCCATTCCGGCTCGACAAACAGGGAGTAGGCGCCCTCGGTATCGATAAAGGGAAGGGTTTCCAAAACGAACGGCCCGTACAAATCCAGCCAAACCGGGACCCGGCCAGCGTCTTCCGATTCCCGGCAATTCTGTGATTGAAGGCGCAGCAGCTCCGTACGCCAGGCCGAATCAAAGCGGTTCGACAACGCATAGGCATCGCCATCTCCCAAAAGGACCCCCCGAAGTGTTCGGGCAATGGTGGTGTTGTATTCTCCGCGGAAGTGCGGGCGTTCCGGAGGTGCCACGCCACCGGGCAGCGGTTTTCCGGTCCCCAGGAGCTCGAGAACCATAACATGCTCTCCGGAACGCGCATTGATCCGGTCGGCACTCAACCGGCGAAAACGCGTCCTGGGGGCGTTCAGCGTGAGAACGGGGCGGTAATATGAGTTCGCCGGTTGCCCTAATGCGGCGGCCATGGCGCGCAGCAATGCGCCGTCGGCGAACTCGCGCAAGACGATCTGAGCAGGATCGCGCAAACCCGCGCGCCGCATTTCCACGCCCAGCTGGTCGCGAAACAAATGTTCGATGTCCAGGGCAGGGAGCGGATCGCCTCGGGTCCCAACAATCAGCAGGTCCGATGAATTCGCCAGCCAGGCGCGATGATCGTCGAAATGCGGGACAAACGCCGAGAGAATGGACCCGACCAGGGCTTCGTCGATTTCGTACAACTGGAGCCATTGGACGAAAAGGCCGCCCGGGTTGAGTCGTTTGGCGATAAAGTCGTAAAACTCGTCGGCGAAGAGATTGCCCACCCCGGCCATCCAGGGGTTTGAGGGTTCGGATATGATGATATCGTAACGATCCCTGCTGCCGGATAGCACGGTCTTGGCGTCATCTATGACGATGTTCGACCGAGGATCCGCATAAGCTCGCTCCACGCGATAACCAAACCCGCGCGCGGCTTCGATCATCATGGACTCGATCTCGATCGTATCCACATTCTCCACACGAGGATCCGCCAGGACGGTCTGCGTGGTCAGACCGGAGCCGAAGCCTATGACCGCAACCCTTCGGGGGTCCGCGTGCAGGCCCATCGGCAGGGCGCCGGCGAGGACCATAGTGGATTCATCGAATGTCGGTCCGGCTTCCTCGTCGAAGGAAAGCGAAGCGTCCACTTTGCCGTTGTTCGCAATCGAGCGAACCGCGTTCTGGGACTGAAAAAGCGCGACACTGGCGGTCTTGCCGTCACGGTAGTACAGCATTTCATACGAGGATCCAAGCGTAGGCCGTCCGCTGCGGAAAACCCCGGAGGCGAGGCGATGCGGATCGAATTGCACCCACATTCCGGTTGCCACGACGCAGAAAAGACTCGCCCCCACAACCGCGGGAACCAGCAGGGCCCGTTGCCGCCCCTGTGAGTACAAGCCCATCAGGACCAGGCCGATGGCGATATCGAGTCCGGCCGCGGCGATCATGGCATCGCGCAATCCCATTCGAGGGATCATGAAGTGAACGGCGGCGAAAACCCCAAAAATCGCCCCGAAGGTATTACAGGCGTAAACCTTTCCGATCACGGACTCCCCGAATCCGGCGCGCAGGAGAATGGTGGTAAAAAGCGGCAGGGTGGCTCCGGCGAAGAAGGCTGCCGGCAGCATGATGCCGATGGCGGCGACCGCCGTTCCCGCATTGTAAAAATGGTAACCGCTGTTGGTCTCCGCGAGGGCCGCCATGAGGTAGCCGACCCATTTGAACGCGCCGCTGTAAAGGGCCAACGAGCCGAGCGCGCAAAGGCCCATCAATAATTGTATCCAACTGAGGGCGATCAACGGACGCCCGAACTTGTCGGCGTGACCTCTGATCCAGAGACCGCCAAGAGCCAGGCCTCCAATGAAAGCGGCCAGCATCAGTTCGAAAGCGTGCAGCGTCGTTCCCACGGCGAGGCTGAGCATGCGCACCCAGCCGATTTCGTACATGAAGGAAGCGGCGCTGGAGAGCGCCGTGCCCGCCAGCAGAACGTAAAGCAGGGATCGTTTGGCTGACGGCCGCGCGACGGATTCCGAGTCGGAGACCTGTCGTGGGGCCTGGGACTGGTTTCCGGCTTCATTCGGGCTCAAAACCCACGCGGCGGCGCCGACCAGCAGGTTGAGGCAGCCCGCGATTTGAATCGCTCCCGGAAGTCCTACGGCGGGCACCAGAATAAACGTCGCGGCCAGGGCGCCCGCCGCCGCCCCGATGCTGTTGGAAAAATAGAGGTTTCCCAGGACTCGTCCTTCAATGCCTTGAATCCGCCGCATGATGCCCGCGCTCATCAAGGGGAAGCTCATACCCAACAGAATCGATTGAGGCAGGATCAGGCCTATGGCGACCCCCCATTTTACACCACTGACCAGGGAGGCCGACGGCAGGACGGGAACGATCGATTCCAGCAGCAGGTGGTGCAGATTGACGAAGATCAGGTGAAAGCAAAGTCCGGCGACGCCGAGCGCGAGTTCCACGATAGCGTATTTCCGGACCAGATTGCGCCAGCCGCTGGTGTAACGCGCCACCAGGGCCGCCCCCAACCCCATTCCGCCCATGAAAGTGGCCAGAACCAGGGCCTGAGCATACGCGGCATGGCCCAGCCACAGGCCGAGGTAATGGGACCAGATGGACTGGTAGATCAGGCCGGCGAAGCCGGAGAGGACAAAAACGGCAAGCAGGCCGTAGATGAAAAGACTTCGCGGAACACGTGAATCGTACATTTAGGTGCTTTCAAAAAGTCGGACATCTAACGAGACTTGGATCAACCGGCAAAAGGGTATTCTCGCCGAGCACACGGTTTCAATCATCGATCACGCGAATCGCTATATTTCGCGCAAGCCGGATTCCCGGATCGATAGCAAAGCGCCTTCAGCCGGCGGTACATGCATCCGCGATCAAGGCCTGGGATTTGAGTTGGTCGACAAACCTGCCGAGGTCGCCCTCAAGTTGCTCGGGGGAAATATCGTATAGGTTGGCGAGGGCCGCCGAGGCGGCTTTCTTCGAGCCATTGGTCAGCAAAGCCGTCCACATGTCGGCGGCGGTACCCTCCAAAAGAAAACAGTCCTCGTTGGGAGCGGATGTTATCGCAATCGAGTTGTCGTCCATTTGCGCATACAGCACATTCTCCAACGGTCTGATTGGTCCCGGAAATTCCGGAATAATCTGGAGGTCTGAAGGCGCCGTGCCCGCATTCAACCAGGAGCGGGAGCGGTGCTTCAAACAACGCTCCGGCGGCACAAGAAACCACCCTGGTTCGATTTCTCGGGAAAATGGGTTCCAGCAAGCACTTTCGGGCTCGTTCCAGGCAAAGCAGAGGTACTCCGGCTGACCGATCCAATAAGCAGTCGATCCGTACCGTTCGGCCCAGTTCGTTTTCCATTCTTTACACCCGTCGCCGTAAAGCTCCGGGGCGAGATCCGTCAGGTCGTTGGCGCTGACGAAGTCGATCACTTGCGATTCCCGCCTGCATATCGCGTCTCTCAGGTCGGGATGGGAGTAAAGGGTGGCAAAGATGATCTTATGTCCGGGAAACCGGGCCAGAACCTCTCCCAAACGAAGGCCCGAGATCGCGCAATCATCAACGACCAAAATCGTGGAAGATTCCGAGCCGCTTTCACGGACCCGCGGAATACGAACATCCAGCGCGTAGCTCAGCATCCCTTGCACAATACACCCTCCCCGGGGGACAGGGTAAACAGTGAAACCGCCCAGTTCGCTTTCGCTGTAACGCGCTTTCAGTTTTCCGGCCAGGATTTCGCAGTCCCTTTCCGCCTGCCGGTAATCAACGTATTTCGCGCTTCGATGGACACGGGAGAGTTGCGCCGACAATGCCTTCAATCGGCAAATATCGGTCTCATTGAATTCACCGAACGCGGCCAGGACGGACTCGGTTTCAGTGTTCCGAATCACCAGTTTAACGCCCGAGCTGATCCGGCTCGCCATTTGAAGCAGTAAGGCGCTCGCGATTACCGCGAGCGCCTCGTTAGATGATTGCGTTCCGGCCAGAACGCATAACCCTCCATATCGCTTTTCTATTCGGGCAATAATGCAGTTGGTCATGCGCTCCTGCACCGTAACATCACTACCAGCATTCCCGCTGGCAATGCTTAGAGCTTATTGGCCTTTGCTGTGACCTACGCTGCCGCCTTTTCCATCATCACCAGGGTTGGTTCCACCGGTCAGGGTCAGGTCAGACACCGTTCCCCATTTCTTGAGGAGAGGAGCAGTATAAGTTTTGGATTTAAGATTTTCAGATTTCATCGGATCAGCCTCAACTTTCTTCAGATATTAATAACGGTCGTGGTGATAGTTTATCTCCACGACCTAAATCTGGCAGTTTAAGTCCACATTGGTCAAGGTTTTCCCGCATAAGGTGGCCCTGATTGTAAGATAAGGTTTTCCATTATCGTGCGAGCACGATCTGCCTATCTCGCCTAAATCAACTCCCTGGTACCATCATCTCCAGTGTTCTCTCAGCCAAAGCTCGAGCGTAAGGAACCACCAGAGTTCATAGGGTGGATGCTTTCCGCTTAGGGCGGCTTCGTAGTCATCTCGAAGGATATTCTTATCAACGAAGCCGTGTTCGGCGGCGATAGAATCGATAATCAGACTGCGAACAGTATCACGGCTGCGGTCGTAGATTCCTCGGTCGAACAGGGAGGCCGGGTCGGCGTTGGCTTCGAGGCGAGTGATCGACTGAAGTCTTTCCGGCAGAATGCCTTTTAGACCTCGCCGGGTAAGCCGCTTATAATCGAGGAACCGGTGTACCTCATGCTGCGGGATCGATACGACGAATTCAGCGATTCTCCGGTCGCTCCATGGATCTGCAAACCCCAGTCCATGAGCTGCTTGATGGCGTTCGATGAGAGAGATCCTCCGAAATGAAGTCGATGAAAAGATAAGTTCGTATCGAAGGCGGCGCGCCTCGTTGGTGATAGGAGAGGCGGGATAGCGGCGTTCGTGAAGATCATATACCTGGGCGCGCGAGGCAAAATCGGATCGAACGTAGGCCGGCAGCTGGGAACGACGCCTTCGCATCCTGGCGTATCTCCTCGGAATACCTGAATTTCCCAGCAATGGGTTTAGGAGACTGCGCCTGATCATCCGCGTCAGCGATAACTCCATTGACTTTCCATGAGCCGATAGTTCGGAGTAAAGGGCGCATAAACGCCCCGATTTCAGAAGACCCGGGTAGTCGTAAACCCATTGATTGGTCACCGCATCGCCACGCTCGCCGGTCAGAAGCATTCGGCTGTTGTCCCGCTTCGCAGCGGCCAACAGGCGGTCGATCAAGTCGTGATAATAGAAAATATAAGGGTCATCCAGATCCGGACGGTTGCGATGAAGATCGGCCAAGGGCCAAGCGTCATCGCCGGGTATGCCGGTCATGGGAATTCCATACCGATCGGCAATTTCGCTGCTGTTTTTCCGTTCGTCGCAGGCAACCAGCTCTTCGAACGCCCAACTGTAGGCGTTTAGTCGGGAATCCGCCGGGAGTCGTCCAGTTTCCCGCAACCAACCGAAAACAGATGCAATGCTTCCGGAATCAAGACCACCGCTCAGTGATATCGCTATGGGCGATGCGCAGCGAACCCGGCATTTAACGGCGTCAAGAAAGATCGTCCGGAACTCGGCGCGGAGACTCTCAGCGCTCCTAAACGGTCGAGCGGGTTCCGGCGAAACTTCCCAGAATCGGCGGCGCGTCACTGTGTCTCCGAGGAGGGTCAATATTTCACCCGGCCCGACTTGGTCGATACCCTGGAAGAAAGTGAACTCGGCCGGTGGATGAAACCCGCACAGCTGGGCGGCGACAGACCTTTCGTTTATCTCCCGTTTGACCCCGGGAACCGCAAGGATCTGCTTTATCTCGGATGCGAACAGGAGTCGGTGAGCCGCCACATGAAAATAAAGCGGACGTATGCCCATCGGGTCGCGGGCGAGTTGGAGGGTGCGTTGACGAGGGTCGCAGATGGCAATGGCAAAGTCTCCCATCAACCGTTCAACAAACGAATCCGGCCATTTCAGACGCGCGGCGACGAGCAATTCGGCGTCGGTGGGGGGAGCCTCGGCTTTCCCGAGTTCCCTAAGCTCCCGTCCCAGTGCTCCGATCAATTCGGCCCGATTGTCGAGGCGCAGAGAAGCGACAGCCATAATCCCGGCGGCTTTGTAAATCACGGGCTGCACCTCACCTACCGATTCAGGTGTGACCTCAAACGACAAGTATCCCATGCCACTGGTGTTGAGTACTTCGAGCATGATGCCATCCGGACCACGATGCCGAGCTGCGGCAGCCATGGCCTCAAGGTCCGAAACGGGAAAAGGCTCGTCCGCGGCCGATGTCTTGACTATTCCGCAAATGCCACTCATCGCCAATACAGCCGTAACCACGTTTCCAGCGAAAGGACCGCCCATAAGTCGGTCAGGTCGTCATGTCCCGAAAAAAAGGTTTCGGCGAGATCCTTCAGCCCGGCCGGATTGACGTACCCGCGTCGAACCACCTCGCTTTCGGTGAGAAGATCCAAAACCAAGGCTTTTGCTTCCGTTCGGAATCCTTTCATCGCCAGAGGAGAAGGTGACACTTTCACGGCTCCTTTTATGGCGTCAGCGGGCATAATTCCCCCCATTGCGGCTCGCAGAAGCCGTTTCTGATCGCTGACTCTATTGACGATCCGCTGTGGGATCGAAAGGATGTATTCGGCGAGCAGCCGGTCTCCGAACGGATCGGCAAAGGCTACTCCGAATCGATTGTTGGTTCGGTCAGACCAAACCATTCCTTTCATGTGTACAGGGGCGAAGATGAATTCGTAGCGTTTGAGAGTGGTTTGGTTTTTTAATGCTTCGGGCGGGAGATAGATGTTGTTCAGCGTATTGTGCCGCCGGATGAAATCCTCATTCAAATGTCGTCGGCGTTTGAATCTCGATTCCGCGTTTTCCTGCCCACGAACCAGCCGTTTCAGCGCGGACCGTTGGCGATCCGAAAGTAATGCCTGGCCGACATTCTTGATCAAAGGCTTGACGATTTTCCGGTAGGCCACACTTGGCATCTCCCTAGGGTATGCCAGGTAACGCAATTCCCGATAAACAACTCCGAGTTCTCCGCGCAGAAACAACGCGGGCAGGTCCGTTATTCCACCACCCATAAGGAGATCTCCGCGATCACCGGAGAACAGGACGCGGACGCCGTCCTTGCTGGCGGCGGCAGCGGTTTTATCGAGTAAGCTTTGGTAGACTCCGAAAAACGGCTCGTCGGGATCCGGACCGCTTTCGGGGTACCTGACAAACGGCCATTCATCATCCCCGGGAATATCTATCACCGGCAGGTGGTAGCGGCGGGTTATCCGGCTGCTGTTTGTCCGTTCGTCGCACTGCGCCAGTTCTGAAAAAGCCCAGCAGTAACAACGAAATTCCAGATCAACGGGAATGCGTCCCTGTTCGCGCATCCAACCAGCCGTAGCAGCGATACTGCCGGAATCCATGCCTCCGCTCATTGAAAGGCCAACCGGCTTGTCGGTACGTAGGCGCGATGCCAGGGAATTGGCGAAAAGCTCGCGAAAGTGCTCCGCGTAGTCCCGTTCATCGCGATACCTGACTCGCATCTCCGGATTGAATTGCCAAAAACGTCGCGTGTCCGTTTTGGCGGTGGAGATCAAAGTCAAACTTCCCGCCGGACCCTGCTCGATGCCCTCGAAAAAGCTAACGTCAAGAGTGTGATGGGAGATGCTTAAGTGTGAGGCCACAGCCGCATCATTGATTTTTCGCTCCACCCCGGGTACGGCGAGGATCTGTTTGACTTCGGTGGCAAAAAGAGCGCGTTTGGGTTCGACGCGGTAGTAGAGGGCGCGCATGGCCATGGGGTCGCGTGCAAGGAGGAGATGTCGGGAGCGCGGGTCCCAGATGGCGATGGCGAAGTCCCCGAGGAGGTGGGCGAAGCATTCGGCCTCCCAGCGAAGATAGGCGATCAGGACGAGCTCGGCGTCGGTGGGCGGGCCTTCGCCGGCGGTTCGGCCTCGGGCCGAAAGCTCCCTGCGGTGGCGTTCGACGGTTTCCTCGCCGATGCGGCGGATCAGGTCGGCGCGATTGTCGAGGCGCAGATCCGCGACCACCATCACGCCGGTCGGGGTGTGGACGAGAGGTTGAACCTCGTCTTTTGATTCTGGAGTGATCTCAAGCGAAAGGTACCCGAAGGCCGCATTGCGTTCAGCCCGGGAGAATACTCCGTCCGGACCGCGATGCGGCGCGGCGTCGAGCATCGGGCGAACCTCGTTTTCGGTCGCCGGTTCGTCGTTCCAGTGGACTATTCCGCAGATTCCGCTCATTCAGGGTTTTTTTGACCACAGATTGCGTAGATAACACAGATTCCAGGACAAAAATTCATATCTGTGACCCTCTGTGGTGGAGAATAGGTTCCTGGCTCGGGGGTCATCGAAAAAAATGCTGATGCTCCTAGACCTGGTAGAACTCCTTGTACCACTCGACAAACCGCCCTACCCCTTCTTCAATCGGCGTCGCAGGCTTGAAGCCGACATCGTTCATCAAATCGTCGACGTCGGCGTAGGTGGCCAGCACATCGCCGGGCTGCATCGGGAGAAAGTTCTTCTCCGCCTTTATGCCCAAATTCTCCTCGATGACCTCGATCAGGCGCATGAGTTCGACCGGGTTGTTGTTGCCGATATTGTAAATTCGATAAGGAGCCAAACTGCTGGCGGAATCCGGGTCGTCCGAATTCCAATCCGGATTGGCGGCGGCGACACGATCGGAGGTGCGGACAACGCCTTCAGCGATGTCGTCGATGTAGGTGAAATCGCGTCGCATTTTTCCGTGGTTGTAGACGTCGATCGGTTCGCCTTTGAGAATGGCTTCCGTGAACTTGAAATAAGCCATGTCCGGCCGTCCCCAGGGACCGTACACCGTAAAGAACCGCAGGCCCGTGGTCGGGAGCCCGTAAAGGTGGCTGTAGGTGTGCGCCATCAGTTCGTTGGCCTTCTTGCTCGCCGCGTAGAGGCTCACCGGATGGTCGACATTGTGGCGAACGGAGAAGGGCATGGTCGTATTCGCGCCATAGACCGAACTGGAGGAGGCATATGTCAGGTGGTCGACCTCATTTTGCCGACACCCTTCGAGGATGTTGAGAAAACCAACCAGGTTGCTGTCCACGTAGGCACGCGGATTGCTCAGGGAATATCGCACCCCCGCCTGGGCGGCCAGATGGATGACCCGCTCCGGCTTCTCCTCGGCGAAAACCCGCTCCATGGCTTCACGGTCTGCGAGGTCGGTTTTGTGAAAACGGTACCGACCCGCATCGAGACCGGCGGCCAGCTTCTCCAGCTCTGCGAGACGGGCTTCTTTGAGCGTCACGTCATAGTAATCATTGACAATATCGAGACCGACAACGTCATCGCCCCGATTCATTAGGAATCGGGCCACGTAGAAGCCGATAAATCCGGCAGTGCCGGTAACCAAAACTTTCATAGAATGATGCTGTACTCCATTATTTGCTTAATAAAAAGAACTTATAATGCGAATCGAACCTGAAAAAGCAAGAGATTCTCTGACTCACCCGAGCGCGGGTGCCAGGATCTTTTGCGGGATTCTTGACCGGGAATTACGCGAAATGCACGAAATTTTAGCGGGCAGGAATGCCCGCACCGGCAACGGCGGAGCATGGCCCTCCAGGGAATAGCCGATGCGGGCCTGCGGGAGCATGGCCCCCTGGATAATAGCCGATGCGATTGGGTTCTTCAGCTTGTTGGAGAATTATCCAGCAGGGTGCGGACCTGGGCCGGGGTGAGGCCTTGTTGGCGGAGGGCGCGGAGGCTGAGTGAGGCATGGCGTTTGGCCAGGCGCCGGCCGTTTTCGTCGCGGATCAGCGGGCAGTGGTAATAGGCCGGGAGCGGCAGATTTAAGGCCCGGATCAGCAGAATCTGCCGGGCGGTGGACAGGAGCAGGTCGGCGCCGCGGACCACTTCGGTGATTCCCATGGCGGCGTCGTCCACCACCGCGGCCAGGTGGTAGGAGGGCAAGCCGTCCCGGCGCCAGACCACAAAATCGCCGAAATCCTTTCCCGCTTCGAAGCAACGCTCCCCATAATGGCCGTCCGGGAAAACAACCCGTTCCCCTTCGGGCACCCGGAAACGCCAGGCGATTTCTCCGGATTCATCCGGGGGAGACGATTCTCCCGCGTGTTCCGGACGGCAGGTGCCGGGGTAGATCGGCTCCTCCTCCCCTTCGTGCGGGGCGGCCAGGTTGGCCTGAATATCCTTGCGCGAGCAGCGGCAGGGATAAACCCACCCGCCGGCCCGCAGGCTCTCCCAGGCTTGCCGGTATTGCGAGGAGCGGCGGCTTTGTTCGTACGGTCCCGCCGGTCCGCCGACATCGGGGCCCTCGCTCCAAGAGAATCCAAACCACCGCAAATCGTCGTACATCGCCCTAACGAATTCCGGCTTGCAGCGCGCGGTGTCCAGGTCGTCGCACCTCAGGATCAATGCACCGCCCGCTTCCTCCGCCCGCCGGCGAGCCCGGTCGAACGTGCTGAGGTGTCCGAGATGAAAATACCCGGTGGGCGACGGCGCCAGGCGTCCGCGGTAAACGCCGGGTACCCCGGCGGAACTCGCTGAATGGTCAGTCAAGCGTGAGTCTTAAATACCGGTACACTCCGTCCTGATACACCTGGAACGTGTTCCGGCCCGACCCAAGGCTGGCCCGCGCTTCTTCCAAGCTCGTCACCGGCCGGCGATTGATCTCGGTAATGACCGTTCGCAGGGGGAAGTGGCTGGCATATTGGGAGGAGCTGTCACTTTCCAGCACGATCAATCCGCGAAGACCGGCAGGCAGGCCGAAATCGGAACGCATTTCATCGTCCAGCACCGACACCTTGATGCCTTCCAGCAGTTCCTCCAGGTGATCCGATTCCGGAGCCGAATCGGGTCGGTCGAGCTCGGCCAGCACCACGGAGACTTCGTTGCGCTCGCCGTTGCGAATGTAGGTCAACTGGACTTCGGTTCCCGGAGGCGTCTGGGAAATCATCAAGCGCAGGGCGCTTTGGCTGGGCACATGCTGGCCGTCGACTTCAATGATAACATCGTTCTCCCGCAGCCCGGCTCCAGCCGCCGGCCGCCCGGGCACCACCTCGACCACCAGCGCGCCTTCAACGCGTTCCAGTCCCAATTCCGACACCCTGTCCGAGGGCACATCCATCAGTTGGACGCCCAAAAAGCCACGGGAAACATAGCCGGTGGCAATCAGGCTGCGCATGACGTGGGACGCCATGTTGACCGGAATGGCGAAACCGATGCCGATATTGCCGCCGGTGCGCGCCGAGAGGATCGCGGTGTTGATTCCGATCACGCGACCATAAGCATCCACCAGAGGACCCCCGGAATTGCCCTGGTTGATGGCGGCATCGGTTTGAATGAAATTCTCGTATCCGCCCTGCCCCAACAATCCGATCCGGGTCCGGCCGGTGGCCGAAACAATCCCCATGGTGACGGTTTGCCCGATGTTCAACGGATTCCCCAGGGCAAAGACGATGTCCCCCACCCGGATGTTGTCGCTGTCGGCCAAAACCGCGGCGGGCAGGTCTTCCGCATCGATTTTCAACACCGCCACGTCGGTGCGGGGATCGCTTCCGACGATGCTGGCCTCAAACTGGCGGCGGTCGCCCAGGGAAACCTCGATCTGGTCGGCTCCCTCGATCACGTGATTATTGGTCAGGATGTATCCGTCCGGACTGACAATCAGTCCGGAGCCCAAACCCTGACGCTGACGGTACCGCGGCTCTCCCTGGCTCGGCTCATCGGGAATGCCGAAAAAACGGCGGAAAAAGGGATCGTCGGCGAAAGGATTGCGGCGGATCCGCTCCTCGATCACCTGGGTGGTGGCAATGGTCACCACGGCCGGACGCACGGTGTCCAGCACGTCGGCGTAACTCGTCACCATCCCGTTGGCGCCCGACCGGTCGAGCGGTTCGCGGTCTATCCGGATCTCCACCGGAGACCGAACGGACTCGTCGATCGCCTCATCACGGGTCTCCAGGTACGCCGTGAAGGAAAAACCACCCAAAAGAAAAAATAATACTGCGAAGAAAACTCGATACTTCATTTTCTCATTCCTGTGTTCGTTAATCGTCGGACTCTCGGACATAAGGAATAGAAATCGGTTCCAAGTAGGTTAAACTGGAGGCAAAGCCTCGGACCGGCAGTAGTGCACGCATCTTGCGTGCGAAACTCACGCTAAAGGCGTGATCTACTTCTTTCAACCTGATTTGCAAAACTTGACTCAACTCCAACAACTTTTTCGTGTTTTAGGACTCTAGAACGAATGCTACTCGGTTAAGGTTTCCATTCGGGATCGCTATCGCTATCGGGATCGAAATCGAAGTTCCGTTAATCCCTTTGCTATCAAGCTTTTCGATCCCGATAGCGATAGCGATCCCGATTTGGATTTTCAAACGATAAGCTGCCTAACCGAGCGCCATTCACTCTAGAACCCTTTGATTCGAAATAAACCGGTCACACTTTCGTTACGATTGATTCTGACAATGGCCCGGCCCAAAAGTTCAGCGACATTGAGCACGGTGACCGGGAGCCCCCGGGATTTGACCGGCACGGTGTTGGTGGTGATCAATTCATCCAGCCCGCCCTTCTCCCCCAGGCGCTGGTAGGCGATTTCGTTCAGGACGGCATGGGTCACGGCGGCGCGCACGCTGCGCGCTCCGTACTCGCGGGCCAGCCGCGCCGCCCCCAACAGGGTGCCGGCGGTCTCGGTCATGTCGTCGATCAACAGGACGTCTTTCCCTTCGATATCCCCCACCATGCTGATGGCCTCCACGGTGGTGGAATTGGTGCGGCGTTTGGCCACAAAACCAAGTCCGCTGCCGAACATGTCGGCGTAGGCGGCGGCCATCTTTACTCCCCCCAGATCGGGCGAGACCACCACCAGTTTGTCGCTTTCAAAACGCTTGAGGTAATCGTAAAACACCGGAGAAGCGTACAGGTGATCCACCGGAATGTCGAAAAAGCCCTGGATCTGCTGGGCGTGCAAATCCATGGCCAGCACCCGGTTGGCCCCGGCCGCCACCAGGATGTTGGCCACCAGCTTCGCCGTGATCGGCACGCGGGGCTGGTCCTTGCGGTCCTGCCGGGCGTAGCCGTAAAAGGGCAGCACGGCGGTGATGCGCTGGGCCGACGCGCGCCGGGCGGCGTCGATCATGATCAGCAGTTCCATAATGTGGTGATTCGCCGGCGGGCAGGTGGACTGCACGATAAAAACGTCCTGACCGCGGATGTTTTCGTTGATCTTGACGAATGTTTCGTCGTCCGGGAAGGCCGTTACCGACGCTTCCCCCAGGGGGACCCCGATTGATTCGCAGATGCTTTCCGCCAGCGGCCGGTTCGAGTTTCCCGAGAAAATCTTGAGTTCCCCCATCTTCATAAGTCGTGCATCAAGGATTGTTAACTTCCCTTCGCTTTTTCAAAAGCTTTTTCCAGATCCGCCTCAATTCGATCCACCCGCCGGAACAGGTCCGGCAATCGCTGTTGCAGCAGCACGATTTTCTGGCGCAGCAGCAGCGAAACCGCGGGACTGCCGAAAAGGGAACTCTTCGGCTCGACATCGCGTCCGATTCCGCTCTGGGCGCCGACCCGGGCGCCCGAACCAATCGTGAGGTGACCGGCCACCCCGACCTGTCCGCCCAGAATGACAAAATCCCCCAACACCGTGCTGCCAGCGATCCCCACCTGGGCGCAGAGAATACAATGGCGACCGATCCGCACGTTGTGCCCCACCTGCACCAGGTTGTCGATTTTGGTCCCTTCTCCGATCACGGTCATGCTGAATCGAGCCCGATCCACCGTGCTGCCGGCGCCGATCTCCACATCGTCCTCAATGAGCACCCCTCCCACCTGGGGAATTTTGGCGTGACCGGTGGCATCGGACACATAGCCGAAGCCGTCGCCCCCCAGCACCACTCCCGGATGCAGGGTCACCCGGTCGCCCAGGCGGCAGCCATCCATCACCACCACCCCGGGTCGCAAATGGCAATCGGCCCCCAGAACCACCCCCGGCCCGAGAAAGACCCGGGCCTCCAGGATGGTGTTTTCGCCCAGGGAAACGCCGTCCTCGATCACACAGTGCGGGCCCACGCTGACCGAATCCGGCAACCGGCAGCCGTCACCGATCACCGCGGTCGGATGCACCCCGGGAACCGGTCGCGGACGCAGACGGCGCTCGAGGTGGGCGCACAATCGGCTCAGCGCGGAGGAGGGGTTGTCGAAATACAGGAAGAGCTGATTTTCCCGCGGGGCGGCGGCGCAATCCCTGGGGACCAGAACGATGGACGCCCGCGACCGGTCGAGGTCCGGGAGAAACTTCTTTTCCTGCAGGAAGGAAAGTTCCCCCTCATGGGCTTCGCCCAGGGGGGCGATTCCAGTGATTTCGCGATCGGTTTCCCCCCGTTGATCCGAGGGTCGCGTGGTTTCGATAATCTGCTCCGCTGATAAGGAAATCTCCATGAAAACGTAAAAGCCCGGTCCTTGCGAGGACAGGGCTTTTAGCGTCAGGAAGCAATCCTTTAAAAGCGGAAATCGGCCTTTACCGCCCCCGCCGCCGGAATCAGTCTCCGGCGTCCCGGTTGATCTCCTCCAGCACGACATCCGTGATATCATAGGAGGGATCGGCGTAGATCACCGAAGGAATGCCGATGGCGCTGGCGCCGGAGGTGTCGAACACCAGGGTGGCGTTGCGATTGCGCGCCTCAGCCATCACCACCTCGCGAATTTCCTCCATCATCAGTTCTCGATGGTTGCGCTGACGCTGCTCCAGGGAGCGACGGGTGTTGTTCTGGAACTGCTGCAACTCGCGCTCCTTCTGCTGAATGGCCTCGACCATCTCGCGGGCCCGATCCTGGGCCTCCATGCGGGCTTCCTCGGACAGGGCCGGGTTGTTGGTCCGCTCAATGATTTCCTGATACTCTTCCACCATGGCCTGTCCTTCCTCCATCATGGCCTGGGTCTGGCGCTGCGCGCGCTCGATCGAGCTCTGGAATCGGGCCTGGGCCTCCAGCGTGCTGTGGTAGTTTTCGTAAAGATAGGCCATGTCGGCGGTAACGATGCGCACCGGCACGTCGGCGTGGACCGACGAGACGAACGAAAACGCCGCCAAAATGGCGCCGAGAGTGAATGTGTGGATTTTCATTAATCGGTGATGAATTAACATTGGCTGCTACTAAGGTTAAGATTCGTTATTCAGAAGCGGGTTCCAAAGGAAAAACTGAAACGCCCGCCGCGATCGTTGTGGTCGTCGGTGGTGATCGGAATTCCGTAATCGAGACGCAACGGGGCGCCCATGATGAGAATACGCAGACCGAATCCGTAGTTGTCATTATAACCACCGGTCGAAAAGTCGGCGAAGTCCGAATTCACAAAACCGGCATCGTAAAACACAGCAAAACGAATGGGGTCGACCAGAGTCAAACTGTATTCGGTGCTGAAGAATCCGTAGGTTCCACCGCCCATTGGGTCTCCGTCGGTGTGCGGTCCGACCTCGCGGAAGTTGAAACCGCGCAGGGTGTTGGGGCCGCCCAGGAAAAAACGGTCGAAGAACGGCACCCGGTCGCTGGGCCGGAAACTGTCGATCACCCCGGTCCGGGCGACAAAGGACAGCACCTGGGTCTGCGGCTCGAACACCGGGATGAACTGCGACCCGCGCAATTCGAACTTGTAGTAATCGGTATCCCCGGCAAAAGGACCGCCGGCCACTTCGGTCAGGAACTCCACCCGATTACCCCGCGTGGGAACGAGCAAACTGTCCCGGGTGTCGCGCAGGAGGGTGAGCCCGACCTTCGAAACCGAACGGCGCCCCCGCTCCTCCCGGATGAACTGCGAAGCCCCGCTGGAAATGTTGAAGATATCGACCACCTCGAAGCGGTAGGCGAGACGGCCCTCCAGAAGCTCAATGAGGCGCTTGCGCAGGTAAACCTCGAAACCGGTACGCAACTCGTCGAAGGCCGCGCTGAAATACTCGCTTTCCGACCGGTACACCTGGAAACCGAGCGCCAGTTCCCGGTCGAACAGCCAGGGTTCCTCGAAAGCCAGCACCACTTCGTTGGAGCGGGAGCCGACCTGCAGCCGGAAACGGAATTTCTGCCCCGCGCCCTGGAAGCGCGAGCGATAATTGAAGAGGTCGAAATTCGACTGGGAGAGCTCGGCGAAAAAGATGACGTTCTCCAGGGTGCTGAATCCCGCGCCAAAGGTCAGGCTTCCGGTGCGCGCCTCCCGCACGGACACTCCAAGGTTGCGCCTGCCCTCCACTCCGGTGCTTTCCGGAGAGAGATTGACGTGTTCGAAAAAGCGCGTGTTTTCCAACCGGCGTTGACTGGTGCGCATGCGCACCGAGTTGAACACGTCTCCCGGACGAAGCCCCAGCTCACGGATGATCACCCGGCTCTGGGTTTTGGTGTTGCCGTCGATGCGAATCGATTCCACGAACACCTGGCCGGCTTCCTGGATCCGGTACTCCACGTCGATGGCCCCGGTCTCCAGATTGGGAATACGGCGGGCCTGAATTAAGGTGTCGAGGTACCCGTCCTGTCCGTAATGGTCCCGCAAATTCTGCACGTCCTCATCGAGCCGCGACGGCACGAAGACACTGCCGGTTCCCAGCACCAGGGAACCCCGCAAGTCGTCGTCACTGAACAAGGTGTTGCCGACAAACGTGATCTCGCCGACTTCGTATTGCCGTCCCTCCTCGATCACCAGGGTGATCTGCAGTTGGTCGTCGTACGGGTATTCAAACCGGATGCTGTCGTGGGGAATCCGCACGTCAAGAAAACCGCGCTCCCGGTACCGGTCGATCAGGGTGTCGATATCGTCCTCGAACTGATCCTCCCGAAACCGCCCCTTGCCGGTCAGCCAGGAGAAAATGTGCCAGCGCCGGGTTTCCATCGACCGGCGAAGAAGTCCGCTGCGCACGTTGTCGTTGCCCTCGAATTCCACCCGGCGAATGGTGACCCGCGGGCCCTCCTCGATGAAGTAAGTGATGCGGCCGGTGCCGGTCTCGCGGTCGCGTTCGATTTCGTAGGTCACCGTCGCTTCGGTGTACCCTCGCCGCCGGTAGAAATCGCGCATGTCATCGGCGCCGATCCTCACCGTGCGTTCGTCCAGCGTCTCCATGGCCGACAGACGCGGGGTCCAGGGCAGGACATCCGATACCCATCCCTCACGGCGCTGCCGCCGGTCGTAGCCGACCTCGCGAATCAGCCGCCGGTCGGAGATATTTTCATTACCCCGGAATTCGATCGATTCGACCCGGTACTTGGGGCGCAATTCGAAAAACAAATTGACGGAGCCGTCGTCGAGAAACTCCCGCCGGACCTCGATGTATTCAAATAGGCCGGTGCGGTAGAGGGCGCGGATATCCCGGTCGATGGCCATCTCGTCGTACTCCATCCCCTCGCGCAATCGCATGTTGGCCCGCACCAGATCCCGGTTCACATTCTCGAGCTCGATGAAACCGATTTCGATCGAGCCGATGGGACGCTGGGGCGGCGTTTGCCCCGCGAGGTCCGGCAGTACCGTCGCCAGGACCAAAAAGACTATCAGTGACGGGAGGAAAAATCGGCGCATGCGGATCGGTCGGTCAATCGGGTTGGGCGGTGTAGTTCTCAAACCGGGTAATCTCCTTGATGAAAGTGAGCTTGGCGAGCCCTACCGGACCGTTACGTTGCTTGGCCACGATCAGGTCGGCCCGGTCCGTGGCGACCGAGGTCTCCTCCGTGGCATCCTTGGGTCGCGCCAGCAACAACACGACGTCCGCGTCCTGTTCGATGGCGCCGGATTCCCGCAGGTCGGACAGACGCGGCTGCCGCCGCTCGCGCTCGGACTCGCGGTTGAGCTGGCCCAAAACGATGACCGGCAGATTCAGTTCCTTGGCCATCGCTTTCAGGCCGCGGGAGATTTCCGAGATCTGCTGTTCGCGCGACACACTGTTGTCCAAACCCGAAATCAACTGCAGGTAATCGATGATGATCAGCCCAAGATTACGTTGGGCCGCCAGGCGGCGGGCCTTGGCGCGAAGCTCCAAAATGGTCAGATGCCCGGAGTCGTCGATCCACAAGGGCGCCTTGCTCAATTCATCCGCCGCCTCCAGCAGGGCCCGTTTTTCCTCGGCCGAACTGATGCCGTCGCGCAGGCGGACCAGGCTGACGCGAGCCAGCCCGCACATCATACGCATGGCCAGTTGCTGACTGCTCATTTCCAGACTGAAAATGAGCGTGGGCACCGGTTGGTGATCACGCTTGGGCAACACCGCCGCCTCGGCCATATTCAGCGCCAGACTGGTTTTACCCATCGAGGGACGGGCCGCGACGACAATCATCTCCTGGGCGTGAAAGCCGTTGGTCATCTTGTCCAGATCAACAAAACCGGACGTGATGCCGCTCAATTCGCCGCGGCGCTCCAGCAGTTTCTGCACCAGGGTGTAGGCCTCGCGCACCGACTCCTTGATCGGCTTGGACGCGTCGGAAATCCGGTCCTCGCTGATGCGGAAGATGTCCTGCTCCACCTCCTCCAGGAAATTCTCCAGGCCCCCGTCGAAGCCAAAGCACCGTTCCACCGTGGTGGTGGCGGTGCGAATGAGCCGGCGCAGGAGGTATTTCTCCCGCACAATCTCCAGGAAGTGGTTGGCGTGAGCCGTGGTTTCCACCCGGTTGGTGATCTGGTTAATGAACGGATAACCGCCGATTTCCTCGAAATGCCCCCGATTCTTCAGCTCCTCGGCCAGCATGATCTCATCGACAGCGGAACGGCTTTCGTTCAGCGCCATCAGCGCTTCGAACAGCAACTGATGCGCGGGCACATAAAAGGCGTCCGAAGTCAGCCGCGCCTCCATACAACGGCTGAGGATGTCGGGGCCATCCATGATGCAGCAGGCGAGGAGCCCCTCTTCGGCCTCGACGCTGTGCGGGAAGACCCGTCCCGAAACCGGGAGGTTTTCCGAATGGCTCCCGTTGGGGCCACCTCCCCCGGATTTACGCCGCCTCCCGGCGCCCGCGGAGCTGGCTTGATTCCTTGGGGACATGGGAGCGGTCGCGCGAAGACTCCACCTCAGGAATCTTCCGCCGGCGATTCGGTATCGACGATGGCATTCTCGGAAACGATCTCAAACTCGACATCGACCGTGATTTCCGGGTGCACCTTGACGGAAGCGGTGTGTTTGCCGAGTTCCTTGATGGGCGCGGCCACATGGACCTGCCGGCGTTCGATTTCGATGCCGGCCTCGACCAGCTTCTCGTGGACGTGCACGGCGGTCACCGCGCCGAACATCCGTCCGCCCTCACCGGTCTTAACCGCAATCGCCGGCCGGGCCGCACGGAGCTTGTCCGCAAGTGTTTCGGCGGCGGAACGCTCGCGCTCCTCGCGGATCGCGCGCGCCTTGCGCAACGCTTCAATTTGCTTGCGGTTCGCCTTGCTCAATGGGACCGCAATTTTGCGCGGCAACAGATAGTTGCGTGCGTAACCCGCCTTGACGCGGACCTGTTCCCCTTCGGCGCCCAGGTGTTCCACCTGTTGGGTCAATAAGACTTCAGAGTATGCCATGATGTGATGATGCTTGGGATCGATCGCTCGATCGGTTGATTAAAACGGTACGTCGTCCTCCTCGATATCTCCAGCCTTCTGGGAGCCGGAGTCGGCCGGCTTTTTTGCCGCGTTGCCGCGGGCGGGCGGCGAAGTGTTTTCGTAGGAAGCCCGGGAAGATCCACCTTCGTGGCCACTCGCGTCGCCGTCGGCACGCCCGCCGAGGAATTGAAAATTCTCACAGACCACCCCGAGGCGGCTGCGCTTTTCGCCGGTGCTCTTGTCTTCCCACTGGTCCAGCCGCAATCGGCCCTCCACCAGAATGGGTCGTCCCTTGGCCATGTATTTGGAGATGATTTCCGCCGGTTTACCGAAGGAATCCACGTCGACAAACGTGGTCTCCTCCCGCCGCTCGCCATCCTGTGTGGTGTAAGTGCGATTCACCGCCAGCCCGAATCGGCAGATGGAGGTGCCGGAAGGCGTGACACGTAACTCGGGGTCGCGCGTCAGATTGCCTATCAGGATCACTTTGTTAAAATTGGCCATGGAACAGTAATGGGGTTGAGTATAGGGGTTGATTGACTCAGGCGCCGACTCGCTCCACCAGCACCCGATCGATCGCCTTGTTCAGACGGATCCGTTCCTGGAGGGAAGCGGGCTTGAGCGCCGGCGCGGTGAACTCGATCTGCACGTAATGGCCGGCGGGGAAGCGCCGGTCCGGAGTGCGGGCAAAATCCTGCTGGCCCAGATGGCTGATTTCACCGACCTCGCCGTTCAACGCCTCGACTTCACCCTTGAGAACTTCAGCGATTTGCTCGGGCGACTCTTCACGTCCGCGCAGATCCAGGATCGCCGTAGCCAGGTATTTTCTTTTGTCCACTGTCATTATCTTCCGTTGTTTCCGCTTCCCTTTGAAGCGTCTTGTTTGATTGTTGTTCGTGGTCCGACTTCGGGGGTCGCTGATTGACCCGATTCATAGCCGTTTGCGGTCCACTGTCAATTAAGAGGTTCAATCCCTCCAAAAACCCGTTTATCGACTCCCGCAACGCAGCGGTCTCGTCCGGCCGCCAGCGTCCGAGCACAAAATCCTTCATATCGATTTCCGGCGGACTCTTCGGACCGATTCCGACCCGAAACCGAACGAAGGTGTTGGCAAAGAACCGCAGAATGTCGGTGACCCCGTTGTGCCCGCCGGCGCTCCCTCCGACCGACACCTTGGCCCGTCCGGTTGGCAGATTGATCTCGTCGTAGACCACCGCCAACGATTCCTCCGGCAGCCGGTAAAACGAACAAAAAGTCCGCAACGAGGACCCGCTCCGGTTGACATAAGTCTGAGGCTTGACCAGGTAAACCCGATTTCCGTTGCGGAAACCGCTGGTGTAAAGCGCTCCCGCCTTGCGGTCGCGCACCCAATCCGCACAGCCCCAATCCTTCGCCAAGGCGTCCACGAGCAAAAACCCCGCGTTGTGCCGTGTGTCCGCGTAGGCCACCCCGGGATTCCCCAGTCCAGCGACAACGGAAACGGCCATAAGACAATAAATCGGACGCCGGAAGCGAGGACATCACCCTTCCTTCGATTCCTTTTCCTTGGACTCCTCCTCCTTGGGTTCCTCCTCCGCGACCTCGGCCGCCGGTTCGGTCCCAACGCGCGATGCCATACAGGACACCACCACCTGATCGGCATCGGCCAGGTACTCCACCCCTTTCAACTGGGGCAGTTCCTTGACGTGGATCGCCTGATCGACATTCAGGTTGGTCACGTCCACCTCGATAAAACCGGGCAGATCCTTGGGCAGACAGCGAATGTCGATCGAGTGCAGGACCACTTCGAGCACTCCGCCACCGATCTTCACCCCGGCCGCTTCACCATTGAGGTGAATGGTCACATGGGTGTCCATCTTCTCCTTAGAGGAGACCTCGTGAAAATCAACGTGCAACACCCGGTCCGTGATCGGATCCACCTGGGTTTCCTGAATCACGGTCAAAGTCGAACGCTTGCCGTCTTCCTTGAGCTGCACCAGAGAAGCGGCGCCCGCCGCCTGCTTCATCAGCCGGGAAAAATCAGCCTGGCTGACGGTCACGCTGCGCGTTTCCGCGGCCTTGCCGTAAATTACCGCGGGAATAAAACCGTCGCGCCGCAAACGCCCGCAAGGGCCGCGTCCGGAAGCTTCCCGCTTTTTAACATCGAGTTGAATCTGCTGTGTCATAACCGCTTATGGTGAAATAAAAAACGAACCGATTTCCAACCGGCTCAACCAGTAAAAAAGAAACAATCCTACCCCTGCGCCTTTCGAAAGCAATCAAAAGTTTCCCAACCCCAATTTTTTTCAACGAAGAGTTGACAACCCCGCCCCAATCCCGATTTTCTCACCTTTTATACCGTTTGCCCGGTAGCTCAGTGGTAGAGTCCCGGCCCGCCGGGATTAATCACTTGGTCTTTCGGCAATTTTCTGTTCTTTTCGTCAGCGTTATTCGCTACCTTTTGCCCGGTAGCTCAGTGGTAGAGTCCCGGCCCGCCGGGATTAATCACTTGGTCTTTCGGCAATTTTCTGTTCTTTTTCGTCAGCGTTAT